>CAZKPN010000056.1:0-25512 GCA_964554655.1 uncultured Aquabacterium sp.
CCGGGCAGGCCCGATTCAACGTCATGGGCGGCCGTGGCAATGGTGGACAAGTGACCGCTGATGCGCCCGGCGGCGAACCAGGCGATCAAGCCAGCAAAGCAAGCAGCCAGCAGGCCAATGCCCATCGCCTGCACCATGGCGGCGTGGCTGTCGGCAAAGGCGATCTCGACGGGCTCGCGAACCACGATGGTCCAGCCCAGATCGCTGGCCACGCTGAGGGCCTTGAGCTTGGCGGCGGCCGTCAGATAGTCCTTGCCGTCCTGCCATTGAATGACTGCGGCAGCTTGGGCGGGGTTGTCATGGCTGGAGGATGGCGAGAGGGTGGCGGGCAAACGCAGGCCAGCCGCGACATGGACATCGGTCTTGCCGTCGGGGGCATAGATGACGGCGCCTGTGCGGTCAAAGATGAAGACTTCCATGCGCAAGGTTTTGGCATTGGCCGGGTGCAGCGATTCCACCACCTCACGCGTCCAATCCCAACTGCCGTGGATGCCGAGCACCCCGACCACTTTGCCCCCCACGCGGATGGGGGCGGAAAAATCAACGAAACGCAGGGGCTCTTCGGTGCTGGCGCGCGGCAGCAGGGAGGCCAGCAGCTTGGCCGGGTGCACATCGCCCACGAAATTGCGTTGGATGCCCGCGGTGAACCAGGGGCGGCTCTTCACGTTCTGGCCCAGCAACAGGCCGCCAGTGGCCGAGCGGACCACACCGGCGGTGTCGGCCACGCCAATCCACAGGCTGTTGGGCCGCATGGCTTGGCTGCGCGCCAGGTTCTGGGCCACTTCGGGGGAGTCCAGACCCTGGGACCACACGGCGGCTGATTCGGTCAGCACCTGCACTTCGCGGCTGCGGTCAAACAGGCCGTCGGCCAGCATCTTGGATGCGTTGTTGGCCACCACGTTCAGTGAGCCGCCTTTGTCCCGCTGGATCTGAGACGTCAGCATCTGGCCCAGGGCGAAAGTAAGCGCGCCAGCCAGCACGATGACCAGCCCACCGAAAACAATCGCGATGTGGGTTCTGAAGCTCAGAAGCGGGAAAAGTTTAGACCTCATGTGCGCCGTGTTCGAAAGACTCGATGCGTCTTTATCGGCAGAGGTCAGGCGGCACTTGAATGCGACCAGTTCAACGGTGCTTTTCGGTGATGGCCAGGGCGGTGATCAGCAAGCCCTGCGCTGTGGCGTGAAAATTGGTTGGGGCGGCTTGAGCCTTCAGGCGCCAGGGTTGCAGCCAGTCGGGCAGTTCCGGAACATGCCGGTTGCCCACCCAGCCCCCGTCGCTCTGCTGGGCTGCCAGGACTCGGTGCAGCCAGATCGGTTTGACCTGCCCGGGCTGGCCAACCCACTGCAACATCAGGACGCGCTGGATGTAGGCATCCTTGAACAGTACATCCCAACGCATCTGCTGTTCAATATCGGCCAGCAAATCCGATTGCAGCTTGGTCAAGTCCACCTCGGTGGGGCAACCGACGCGCTGCAGCAGTTTCACCCCCATCAACTGGTGGGTAGAGCAAACGGCATCCTTGGCGTAGACCTGGGTGGCGATCGGATGGCAGACACCGGGGCCCAGGAATTCGCTGGTATCGCCCCCATCGTCCAGATCCACTGGGTGGCAGGTGACGGCGTGGTAAAAAAATCGTTGGTAGGGTTCAAATCCTTGCAAGGAGAACATGTTGAGGGTGACTTCCGCTTGTGGATAGACGATGCGCTTCCAGGGCGGTGCCGCCGAGGTCGTGTCTCCGTAAGCCAGCGTCATCGCCCTGTGGACGAGGGACTCCAGGTAGTCGTCACCCGTGCGCTCTGCGGCGGTTTGCACCATCCACCACAAGGCTGAGTTCCCATCCTGTAGCAGGCGTGCTTCGTTGGCACGCATCCAGGCCACCGCTCGGCGAAAGCTTTGCTGTTTTTCGGCCAGTGTGGGCTCGGGCGTGTCCCGATTCCAGTACCCGATGGCCATGGCGGTCATGGTGACCAGCACGGTAGTGGCCAAAACGGCCGCCTTGGCGAGTTTCACTGCCCACGTCTTCATGCGGATTCATCCCTGTGTGTCATGTTCTTTTGATTTTGACATGCACAGGTGATGCGCCCGAAATGACAAAAGGGTCAGCAAGTTAACTTGCTGACCCTCGTCATTCATGGTGCGGCTGGCAGGATTCGAACCCACGACCCCTTGGTTCGTAGCCAAGTACTCTATCCAACTGAGCTACAGCCGCCAAGACCAATAATGTAGCATTGATTTTGGCACCTTGTAAAGCCAGGCGCAAAATATTTGAAATCACGTGGCGTCGGCCAAGGCCGCCAGGCGGTAAAAGCGCGCGGCTTCGTCGGGGCGATGCTCTTGTTCGGCCAATTGGGCCAGGCGTGTCCAGGCCCGGCGGCGGCGGTGGCTGTCCAGTTGCAGGTCATTGGCGGCCGACAGCAGCAGGCTGCGGGCCTTGCCCCACAGTTGTCGCTCCGCCAGCGCCAAGCCCACGGCCAGGGCCAGCCCCGCGCTGCGCAAGGCCGCTGGCGTGGCGGCGTCCAGGCGGGGCAGCCATTCGGGCTCCAGGCCCAGCAGGCTGTTCGACAAGGCCTGGGCAAGGGCTTCGCTGGCCTCCGGTGTTTGGCGGCTGATCTGGTCCCACAAGGGCGCCAGCCATTGACGGGCTTCCTTGGGGGCGCCCAAATCGGACATGCGTGTGGCGCCCCGAGCTACCACGATGGGATCGCGTCGGTCGGCAGGGTCGAGTTGCTGCCAGATCTTGCGCAGTTGTTCGGCGTCGCGGGCGGTTTCCAGCGTTTCGGTCGCCAGGGTGCGCAACAGGCCCTCGGCCGCGCCTTCGGTGAAGCCTTGGTGCTTGGCCAGCAGGCGCGCGGTTTTAAGCGCCTCCAGGGGCTGGCGGGCCAGGCGGGCGGCCTGCAGCTTCAAGCGCAAGGCTTGCGTGCGGCGGGCCACGCCCGGGGCCAATTCGCCCAGGTCGCGCAAGGCGCGGGTGGGATCGCGGTCGTCGATGGCGCATTCAGCGGCCAGCAGGCGGGCGCCTTCTTCGGTGGCGCGCGGCCGGCGTGTCAGCAGAGACAGATCGAGCGCGCGCTGCAGGTGTTCGTCTCGGTGCTTGCGGTCTTGCAAACGGTGCAGGCTGCCGGCGGACAACAGGTGCGACAAGGCGGTGAACTCGGCGTCCAGGGCCAGGTCGGGGGTGTCGGCCTGGATGGCGATGGCGCGCTGAGCTTCGCGGTGGGCGCGGGTGTAGCGGGCGGCCAGGTACAGGGCCAGGGCTTCGCGCAGGGCCGTCTGGGCGGCGCGGTCACGTTGCATCAGGCGCCAACGCTTGGCACGTTGGGGCAGGCCGATCAGGGAGTCCAGACCACGGATCGTGGAGTAGATGGCCAGGAACAGCAGCACCATGCTGATCACGAACAGGTTGAAGGACAGGTCGGTGCGCCAGCCCAGCCAGTAGATGCTGACCAGGCCGTCGTTGCCGCCCAGGCCGGAGGCGGCGACAACCGCCACGACCGCGAGCAACAGGAGCCAGACGATGGTGCGCATGGAGGGCGGTGTCTTTCAGCGGCGGTTTCAGCGCCCGCCGGCGATGGCGGCCAGGGTGGCCAGCGTGTCGTCCGGGCGGGGCACCAGGGTCTGCGGGCTTTGCGTGGCCACGTCGGTCAGCAGGCTTTGCAGCAACTGGGTTTTGCGCGATTGGGTGTCGAAATATTTGGTCAAGGCGGCCTGGGCCACGTTCACGTCGGCCACGGCGGAGGCCGATTGCCGGCTCAGCAGGGCCAGACGGGCGTTCAGCAGGCGCAACTTGAGGTTCTCGCGCAGGAAGAACGATTGCTCGGGCGTGATCAGGATGGCCTCGGGCTGGCGGATGCGGGTGATGCGCACCAGCGCCTGTGCTTCCTGCCAGGCCGTGCGCGCGGTGCTTTGGCCCCATTGCATGAACTGATCGCTCAGCGGGGCATCCAGGGGCGCTGCGTCGGCGGTGGAAGCGCTGCTGGCGGCTTGCCTGGCGCGCTGCGCGGCCTTGTTGATCTTGGGCACTGGTGCCGTGGGCCGTGCCAGTGCGCGCCCGGATTGGTCCACGGGTTGGCTGATCAGCGGCAACTCATCGACCAAGCGGATGGCCTCGTCCAGGCGGATGGTGAGGGACGACAGGTCGGCCACGCGGGTCGATTTGAGGCGGTCCAGGTCTTTGGCCAGCGAGCGGCGCACGCCGTCCAGGCGCGGTTGTCTGGCGCGGCTCAGGCGGTCTTCCGCCGATTTCATGGCCATGATCAGGGGCTCGGCGCTGCCGGTCAGGGCCGATTGCTGCACGGCCACGCGCAGTGCGGCTTCGATGTCCACCACCAGGTTTTCATCGCGCGACAGGGACATCGACTTGATGAGGTCTTCCACCTGGCTGCGCTGCAAGGTGACTTCGTTCAGCCGGGTTTCAAGCAAAGTGGTGCGGGCCGCGGCTTCACGCGAGATTTCTTGCGCTTGTTTGGCCAGCAGGCGTGCTTCGGTCGCCTGGCCCTGGCTGTCTTGCTGGCGGCGCACCAGCTCCTGCTCCAGGGTGTCGACTTTTTTCTGGGTGGTCCAGGCCAGCCAGGCCCCGCCCACGCAGAACGCGCTGAGGACCAGGACGGCCCAGCGCATCCAGTCCGAGGTGGCCACGGGTTGGTAGTCGGGTTCAGGCGGAAGGATGACGTCGGTTTCGCTCACGATGGATTCATTGTATCGACGTGGGCCGGGCCTGATTTTGCCGGTCGTAGTGTGGCCACCACTGCCTCGGGGGTGGGGCGCGTGGCGATGACCTGGCCAAAGCCGGCCAGCCTGGCCCGCTCAGCGATGCGCGGGTGAGTGGCCAGCGCCGTGGCGGCCTGCCAGGATTGACCGGGCATCAGGGTGTCGGTGAGGTGGTCGATGGCTTCCGAGCTGCTGAACAACCAACAGTGGTCTGGCGGGTTCTGCGCTGCGGCGTGGGCCAGGGCCTGTTGCTCGGGCGACCAATGCGCCGCGTTGCGTTGGTAGGTCAGCAATGAGGTGACCTGGGCGCCGCGCGAACGCAGTTGCTCGCTGAGCCAGGCGCGGCCTTTGGCATCCTGGCGGTCGCCGCCACTGATGGTCCAGACGGCCTGGTCTTGCCAATTGAGTGATTGCAACAGGGGCCACAAGGTTTCGGAGTCGAACTGGGCGGCATCCTCATCGGGGCAGATGACCTGGGGCAGGATCAGCCCGGCTTCCAGGGCGGTTTGCACCAAGGCTCGTGCCGTGCCGGGGCCGGGCGCGGCCGCCAGGGTGTGCTCTGGCCAAAGGCAAGCAGCTGGGCGCAGGCGGAAGAACCATTCGACCGCGCTGGGGCTGACAAACATCAGCAGGCGGGCCTGGTGCAGCTGGCGCCACAAGGCGTGCACGGGCTCCGGGTTGGCGGGGCCCTGGATGTCGATCAAGGGCAATGCTTGGGCATCGAGGCCCACGGCTCGCAGTTGCTCAACCCAGGCGCTGGCTTGGGGTTCGGGCCGGGTGACCAGCAGCCTCATGCGGGGCTCAGGCCACCAGCGCCGCCAGCCACTCGGGGCCGGCTTGGGCCTGGAGCTGCCGCGCCACTTGCTGGCCCAGGGCTTCGGCCTCGGCGGGTGTGGCAGGTGAGCCTTGCGTTTGAGCACGCACTTGCACGTTTTGCGCGGGGTGGCCCAGCAGGGCGCGCAGCGTCATGGTGCCTGACGCCTGGGCCTCGGTGGACGACCATTGCGCGTGAGCGGCCAAGGGCATGGAGCAACTGCCACCCAGGGTGCGTGACACGGCGCGTTCGGCCAGCGTGGCCAGCCAGGTGGGGGTGTGCGTGAGCTTGGCCAGCGAGGGCACCAGCTCCGGGTGGTCCAGGCGGACTTCGATGCCCAGGGCGCCTTGCCCGGCGGCGGGCAGCATCACATCGGTGTCGATGACTTGGCGAATGCGCTCGGCCAGGCCCAGGCGTTTGAGGCCGGCGGCGGCCAGGATGATGGCGGCGTAGTGGCCTTCGTCCAGCTTGCGCAGGCGGGTGTCCAGGTTGCCGCGCAGGGGGTCGATTTGCAGATCAGGGCGCAGGGCGCGCAATTGCGTCAGGCGGCGCAGGCTGGAGGTGCCCACCACGGCGCCTTGGGGCAGGGCGTCCAGGCTGGCAAAGTCATTGGAGACGAAAGCGTCGCGGGGGTCTTCACGCTCCAGCACGCAGGCCAGCACGAAGCCTTCGGGCAGCTCCATGGGCACGTCTTTGAGCGAATGCACGGCCAGGTCGGCGCGGCCTTCTTCCAGGGCCACTTCGAGTTCTTTCACGAACAAGCCCTTGCCGCCCACTTTGGAGAGGGATCGGTCCAGGATCTGGTCGCCGCGGGTGGTCATGCCCAGCAGCGTGACGGGGCGGTTGAAGCGGGTGTGGAGCAGGTCGCGAACGTGTTCGGCCTGCCAGAGGGCCAGGCGGCTTTCGCGGGTGGCGATCACCCACGCCGAGGGGGTCGTGTCAGGAGCAGTCATCCGGCGATGCTATCAGCGCTCGGAGCGCCAGTGGCATACCGCCGGGCTCAGTCCTGGCTCATGGCCAGTGCCAGGCGCCTTTTTTCGGTCTGGTTGACGTACTGCTGCAGGGCGCGTTCGGTGGCCCCGTTCATGTTGACCAACTCGCAGCCCAGGCGGGCGCCTTGGGATTCGGGGTTGATCACGCTGACGTGGTGGATGATCAGGCCGATCTCCAGGCGCGTGTCGGAGTCCAGGTCCAGGAAGCACTGGCCGATCTTGACGCCGGGCGACACCATGGGCACGTTGTGCGGCAAGAACAGCGCCACACCGCCCAGGCTGATGTCCAGCACGCGCAGGTCGAGTTTCATGTCGGGCAGGGCAGGGTGGCGCATGTGCGCCACTGGCGTGCTGCTGACCAGGGGTTTGACCCGGAAGCTGGAGCGCCGTTGAAAGCGGTACAGCGTGCGCGGGTATTGCGCATTGAGGGCGACCGTGCCATTGCCATGAACCTGCACCACGCCGTCCAGGTCGAACTGGAGTTTGATGCTGTCCAGGTAGCCCACGGCCACCACCTCTTCTGTTTCCAGCAGGGCCTGCAAACGGGTGTCACCCGTCTCTGCGCTGAAGCACACGATGCCGCGCGTGGAGTCAACCGCCCACAGCATGGTGGTGTAGCTGGTCCCGCCCGGGCCGCTCAACGTCATCAAGGCATTGGCATTGAGCAAGCGCTTGAGGAAGTCATCGACTTCAACGGGCGAGGTGATTCGGTAGTCGTCCATGGGCCGTTGTGGTCAATGCATTTGGGAAGGGTCCGACTTGCTGCCCATCATCTTGCTCAGGTCGTTGATCCAGGGTTCGGCCAGGTGGCGAATCTCGGCATCGTTGACCAGGATGCGCTGCATGATGCGGCTCTTGAGGGCGCGTTCGTCGGCGCCCAGCGGGTACTGGTCGGCGGCGTGCTTGAGCTGAGAGATCAGCACGGCGCAAGCGCCTTCCAGGCGGACCACGGTGTCCCAATCGCCGGTGCGGGCGGCTTCCAGCATGTCGTGGCTGGCGGTTTCAATGGCTTCGTAGTAACTCAAAAGGCTTCCTGCTTGGATGTCTTCGTCAGGGGCGGTGATCAGTTCTGGGGCGTTCATGGTTGAACCCCTTCAAGGTGGGTGGTGCGCGCTTGTTCAACGTTGCCAGAGCCGATGCTGCTCCAGGCATCGCGCACTTGGGCGAGGAGGTTTGCGCATTCCTCCAGGGCCTCGTCGTTAGAGTGCAGATTGGCCTGCGTCAAGCGTGTGGTCACGTAGGCGTACAGGTCGTTCAGGTTGGCGGCCAGTTCGCCTCCTGTTTTCAAATCCAGACTGGCTTTCAGGCCCTCGTCCACAATGCTCACGGCCTTGCTGATGGCCTTGCATTTGACTTCGATCTGTTTGGCTTTGATGGCGCCGCGGGCTTGTGCAATGGCTTCGAGCGCGCCATTGAGCAGCATGCCGATCAGTTGATGCGGCGACGCGCCACTGACACCGGTTTCAAGACCGATCTGGCGGTACATGCTGCCTGAGGTGCGGGGACCAAAGACGTTGGCAGAGGAGGCTGTGATGGTGGCGTACATCTGAAATGACTCTCGGAAGATGCTGCAATCAGCGTTGAGTTATTTATCGACACTTCCCTGATCAGCTTGAACCTCAAACGCCATCCTGATGGCACGAAATAGAGGGTGTTTTGGCCCCTGTTTCCCAACACGAAAAAATCAATGTGCAGCGGTTTCGCTGGACTCCAGCGACTTGTACTGGTCCAGCAGCTTCTGGGCGTAGGAGGCCGCAGGCTGGTCTGAGCCACGTGCTGGCGGCTGATCGTCGGCCTTGGCGGTGAACGCCTCGTCCCGGGCCTCGGCGAACACGTCCCGGACCTTCTCGGGCTGGGTGGCCAGGGCTTTGTCCAGCCGGTCGCTGTCGATCTTCAAGGCGCCATCGGTGTCGCGGGCGATCCCGATGTCGGCCAGGCGCTGGCCTGGCACCTTGGGGGCCTGTCCCTGGGCGTTCAGTTCGTTGTACGACTGGGTGAATTCGTTGATCGATTTCTTCAGTGCATCCTGGTCCTGGCCGACCGACACGTTGACGGGGCCATCGGTGACCTTGCCCAGCTTGAAGCTGACGCCTGGCACGGCGTCGGACACGGTGTTGGTGGGCGATTGAACCTCCACGCCATTGACCTTGGCCTTGGCGTCGCTTGCTGCTTGCGTCTGCTGGGTGCTTTGCTGCGCGAGCATGGGGTCGAAGCCCAGGGCCGCCAGGTCGGGGCTGGGGGGCTTGCCCTCCTCACCCGAGGCCGACACCTTGAAGCCGTTGTCGGCACCGGTGCTGGTCGAGCGCAGCACCAGGCGCGAGCCCGTGGCATCGCTGATGACCGAGGCCACGACGCCCACACCTGCGGCGTTGATCTTGTCTCTGATCTTTTCCAGCGAGTTGTCGTGGGGCCCGAGGCGCACGTCCGACTTGGGCCAGTTGGGGTTGGTGGCAAAAGCCGTTTGCGAGCTGTTGATGCTGCCCAGTTCAATGTGCAGAGTGCCCAGGCCGATGACGGTGCCGACACCGGAAAACGATGCGGACGTGGTGGCCTGAGCCGTGGCCAATGAGTTCACTTCGACGCTGTAGTTGCCGGCGGCGGCGGTGCTGTCGCTGGAGGCCGACACGGCCGATGGCTGGCTGGAGCTGGCGACGGTGTTGGCCCAGCTCATGTCGTCGGCCAGTTTTTGGGCGGCATTCACATAGGTTGATTGCGCGCTTTGCAACTTGCCCTGGGGGGACAGGTTGGCCTGGGCAGGTTCGGCCTGGAGCGCTCGTGGTGGATCAGCCGACGGTCTCTCAACCGACAGTTGCTGCTGTGTGACGAACGAACTGACATCAATGCCACTGCCCGTCCCCGCGATGGAGATTGAAGCCATGATATTGCTCCCGGTACTGCTGAAAACCTGCACAAAAAACCCATTCACCATGGGTTTCGGCAGGCTTTGCTCAGTCTTGAGTGCAATCGTGAGTCACTCGTGAATTCCTGCCGTGGCAGGCCCTGATCAATTGCTGTTGTTGTTCAGCGAATTGATCATCTGGGTCACGTAGTTGCCCTGGCTGTTCAGCCCGGCCATGATGGTGTCGAGCGCGGTGTACTGCGCCTTCAGGCGCTTTTCGTACAGGTCAACACGGTTCTGCAAGGACTCCTGGCGAGCCTGGTTGTCGGTGATCGTCTGTTTGAGGCCGCTGGTGCGCACGGTCAAGATGCCGTCGGTGCTCAACAGGTTGTCGCTCAATACCCGCAAGCGGGTCATGATGCCGTCCTTGTTGGCATCCACCGAATCCGAGTTCGAGAACAGCTTTTTCACTTCTGCCAAATTGCCCAGCGAACTGGTGAGCTTGCTGCTGTTGACCTTGACAGTGCCATCGGTCTGGATTTCCAGGCCGATCGACGACAGGGTGCCAAAGGTACTGGACGCGTCGGAGCTGCTGCCCAGGATGGATCGGAACTGGTTCTGAACGCTCAGGGCGCCACTGTCGCCTTGCAAGTTGCCGGCGGTCTTGGTGCTCTCGTCGTACTTGGTGTTGGTCTTCAGCAAGGTCGCCATGGACGAGTACGCCGTGGCGAAGTCGGTGATCGCTTTGGTGATGGCGGCCGTGTCCTGGCTGACGGTGATGTTGATCGGGCCGGTGGTGATGCCCGGGCCGGTGGTGACCTTGCTCAGGGTCATGGTCAGGCCTGAGATCACCTCACTCAAGGTGTTGGTGGCCGATTTGATGGGGACGTTGTTGATCGTGGCTTCCGCATCAGTCGCCGCCTGGCTCAAGTTCGTGCCGGCAGTGGTGCTGCCGGGGTCATAGGCCAGGGCAGACAGCCCAGCATCGTCAATGTTGTTCCCATCGCCCGCGTCGGCGGCGGTGATGCGAAAGCCATTGGCCTCGCCGGTGGCGGCCGATTGCATGACCAGGCGCGAACCCGATGAATCCGTGATGATCGAGGCCTTGACGCCTGAGTTGCTGCCGTTGATCTTGTCGCGGATGTTGGCCAGGGTGTCGGTGGCTTCCACGGTGATCGCCACGGGCGTGGTGCCTGATTTGGCGGCAAAGCTGGTGCCGGTCCAGGTGCCCAGGTCGATGGTCAAGGTGCCCGAACCCAGGGTGCTGGCCCCGGAAGCCAGCGAGGTTTTGGTCACCACCGATTGGGTCTTGGCCAGGACGGTCACGTCCACGGCGTAGGTGCCCACCTGGGCGCCCGCCGAGGTGGTGGCGTTCACGGCGGTGGCATCGGCGGAGGCGGCGGCCGTGGCGCCCCACAGCTCGGCCGACGTCAGTTTTCGCGCGGCGTCGCGCACGCTCGACACGGCGGACTGGACCTGCCCGTAGGCTGAAATCTTGGTCTGCAGCTTGTCGGACGCGGTTTGCAGGTTGACGATTGGCTGGCTTTCCAGCGCGACCAGTTTGGTCACGATGTCGTTTGCCTGCAGGCCGCTGCCGATGCCCAGGGAACTGATGCTACTGGTGGTCGCCATGTGTTGCTCCTTCAGCCCACGAGACGTCTCTGCCCGTCACATGACATGGCTCGACACAGGGTGTATCGGCACCACAAGCCGGGAACTTGAGCCCTCAACGATCAACCTTGCAGCAGCTTGAGCACCTGCTGGGGCAGGGCGTTCGCCTGGGCGACCATGGCATTGCCGGCCTGTTGCAGGATCTGGGCGCGGGACATGGCGGCGGTTTCTGCGGCGAAGTCGGCGTCCATGATCCGGCTGCGGGCGGCGGTCTGGTTCTCGGCGGACACCTGCAGGTTCGAGATGATCGCGTCGAAACGGCTTTGCGTGGCACCGTAGACAGCGCGTTCGCTGTTGATGCGGTCCAGCGCGCCGTCGATGCTGTCGATCACGGTTTTAAGCGTGTCGCTGGTCGAGGTGCTGTCGATCACGGTCAGGGTGTCCGTGACGGCCATGATGCTGGGATCGGCCGTCATGTCCGTCGTGGTGATCGTGATGATGTCATTGGCCGTGGTGTTGGCACCGATCTGGAAGTCCTGTGCTGCGCCAGTGGCCAGGATGGGCTTGCCGTTGAAGGTGGTGCCGGCGGTCACGCGGAGGATTTCCGCGGACAACTGCTGGAATTCCTTGTTCAGGGAGTCGCGGTCGCTGTCGCTGTTCGAGGCATTGCGCGCTTGAACCGTCAGTTCCCGCATGCGTTGCAAGGCATCACTGACCTTGCCAAGAGCACCTTCAGCGGTCTGCGCCAGGGAAATGCCGTCGTTCGCATTTCGCGCTGCGACATTCATGCCCTTGATCTGGGAATTCATCCGCTCGGCGATGGCCAGACCGGCGGCATCGTCCTTGGCGGAGTTGACTCGCAAGCCAGAGGACAGGCGTTGCATGGCCACGGACAGGGACGTCTGCGACATGTTCAGATTCCGCTGAGCGTTCAGCGAATTCAGATTGGTGTTGATCGTTTGGGCCATGGGGCACTCCTGAGAAATCCTGTGACTTCCGGCGCGCACGCCGGCCTGCTAGAAAGCTGGCCAAAGGTGCTGTTTGAAAGCTTTGACCTGTGACTCGATTGTTCGAGAGTTCTTTAGCCGGCAATCGTCGGATGTGAGGAGTGAAAACCGCCTTAATCCAAACCAATGAAAAAGCCACCCGAAGGTGGCTTGGAGGCCGTCCGGGCTGCTGGAGCCCGGGGCGTTTTGGGGATCAGCGCAGCAGCGACAACACCTGCTGGGGCAGCTGGTTGGCCTGGGCAATCATCGCGTTGCCAGCCTGTTGCAGGATCTGGGCGCGAGACAGGTTGGCCGTTTCCGTGGCGAAGTCGGCATCCATGATCCGGCTCTTGGCAGCAGTCTGGTTTTCAACCGAGACTTGCAGGTTCGAGATCACCGAGTCAAAGCGGTTTTGTGTGGCACCGAAGACAGCGCGCTCGGTATTGACGCGGTCAATGGCATCGTCGATGTTGTCGATCACGGTTGCCAGGCCCGCGACGTCGGTCGTGCTGTCAATCACCACCGTGGCGTCGGTCACGGCGGTGATGCTGGCGTCTCCAGTCATGTCGGTGGTCGTAACCTCAATGATGTCATCGTCCGTGGTGTTGGCGCCAACCTGGAAGGTCAGGGTGTCGGCATCGCTGCCGATGATGGCTTTGCCGTTGAAGGTGGTGCCGCCCAAAACGCGTTGAATTTCCTTCGACAGTTGCTGGAACTCCTTGTCCAGCGAGTCCTTGTCGCCATCGCTGTTAGTGGCGTTACGAGCTTGAACAGCCAGTTCACGCATGCGCTGCAGCGATTCGCCGACCTTGCCCAGCGCGCCTTCAGCCGTTTGAGCCAGCGAGATGCCGTCATTGGCATTGCGCGCCGCGACGTTCATGCCCTTGATTTGAGCAGACATGCGTTCGGCGATGGCCAGACCGGCGGCGTCGTCCTTGGCGGAGTTGACGCGCAGACCAGACGACAGGCGCTGCATGGAAGTGGCCAGCGACATTTGCGATGTCGAGGTGTTGCGCTGAGCGTTCAGCGAGTTCAGATTGGTGTTGATGATGGAAGCCATGGTGTACTCCTAATGGTAAAAAAAGACGGCGGAAAGCGCCTAACAAGATTGGTGCAGCGATACAGCTACTGCAGCTCGCCTGCCCGACGCTAGTCAACCGCATTGCCCAAGTGGCTTGGCCACCAGAACCATCGGCCGGCTAACCGGACCACGTGCCCACTTACTTAATGATGTGAAGGCCGTTGGTTTACTTATCGGAACGTGCTTGCAGGGACTTGAGTTTTTTTTTGAAAGGGTCTAGGGACTTTTAGATCTGGTGAAAAAAGCGCCTTGCGGCTGCCAACTCCGAATCTGGGCCCCAGGCCATCTCTCTAGACTGCAGCCTCATGGCTATTCACCAGAAACCCGTCAAAACTCCGAACAAGACTCTTAACGGCGCTCAGGCCCAGGTCTTGAGGTCGGCTCAGCAGAATTGGGAATCGGGTGTGAAATACGCCAAGTCTGGCGACTGGCCCAAGGCGCAAATCGCTTTCGACAAGGCCGTGAAGGGGCAACCGCAGGATGCGCTTTACCTCTTGAACCTGGCCCGTTCCCAGATGAAGAATGGCGACATCAAGCACGCGCACCTCACGGCAATCAAGGTGATCGCCCTGGAGCCTGACAACATCATCGCCCTGGAGATCGCCTGCGAGTGCCTGAATTTGCAGAACCGCCATGCCGAGAGCACGGTGTTGATGCACCAGCTGCCTGGGCATGTGACGCGCACGGCTCGGTATTACCAGTTGCTGGGTGAATCATTGTTCAACTCAGAGCAATTTGAGCCGGCCATCAGTGCCTTGTTCGAAGGCCTGGGGCTGGACATTGGCCACGTCCTGTCTCACTACCGCCTTGGGCTGTCATTCAATGCGCTCGGGCTCAAGCAACAAGCCATTGAGTGCTTTCGCACGGCGCTGGCCCTGGGCATGGGGCCGGGCGATCTGGCCGCGCAAGGCATGTTGACCTTCATCGAGAGAGAGATCTGTTCCTGGCAGCACGCCAAAGCCGATCTGTCGATCTTGCGTGACTTGGCGGCCCGGTTGCCAGCCAATTCCGTGGCCTGGGCTTCGGTGTTCGCACATGTCACGGTCACAGATGATGCCCAGGAACATCTGCGCGTAGCCCGCTCTTGCGCTCGCTTCCAGGCCCGCCTGGCCAAGCCTTTGGCGCCTTTGGCGCCCCGTGCGCTGGGCCAACGTCTCCGCGTTGGCTTTGTGTCTGCCGATTTTCACCAGCATGCCACCGCCATCTTGATGGCCGAGGTGTTCGAGCAGTTGCACGCTGATCCCCGCTTTGAAATCACCATGTACTCGCATGGCCCGGAAGACCGCAGTCCCATGCGTGAGCGGCTCAAAGCGGCTTGCGCCAAGTTTGTCAAGGTCGAGGCGCTCAGCGACATGCAGGTTGCGCAGATGGTCCGCGACGATGGCATTGAGGTGCTGGTTGACCTGAAGGGGCACACCCGAGGCAGCCGCCTGGGCATCTTTGGTCATCGGGCGGCGCCGGTTCAGGCCAGCTTCCTGGGCTTTCCCGGTACGACGGGGGCCGACTACATGGACTATTTCATCGGCGATGCCATCGTGTCGCCCTTGGAACATGCGGGCAACTACAGCGAAAAGCTGGCTTTGATGCCGCGCTGCTACCAGCCCAACGATCGTCAGCGTGCAAAACCCCAACCCTGCACGCGCGAAGAAGTGGGTTTGCCGCAGGATGCCTTGGTGTTGTGCGGCTTCAATCAGCCTTTCAAGTTGTCGCCCGAGGTGTTTGACGTCTGGTGCCGCATGCTGCGCCAGCTGCCTGGCTCGGTGCTTTGGCTGTTGCAGTGGAACGATCAGTCGCCTGCGCAACTGCGCGCCGAAGCTGAAGCCCGTGGTGTGGATGCCAGCCGCCTGTTCTTCGCGCCCCGGGTGGGGGCCAAAGAGCACATGAGCCGCCTTGCACTGGCCGATGTGTTCATCGACACCTGGCCTTGTAATGCGCACACCACCGCCAGCGATGCTTTGTGGGCCGGGGTTCCCCTGGTCACTTACGCCGGCACGACTTTCGCATCGCGCGTGGCCGCCAGCCTGTTGAACGACGTGGGCTTGCCCGAGTTGATCTCCACCAACCTGGCCGACTACGAGACCAAGGTGATGCAGCTCGCCACCGACCCGGCTCTGCGTCAGGCGATTCGAGACCACCTGGTTCAGTCGCGCGAGACAGCGCCCTTGTTTGACAGCCACAGCTACACGAAAGACTTTGGTCAGTTGTTGTGGGCCATGGCCGAGCGTTGGTCGCAAGGCCAGCCCTGCGATCACATCTCCCTCACTGACGGAACCACATCATCATGACCCAGCTCCCCCACGTCCACCTGTGCATCGTGCAGCCGAGTGGCTATGTGCATTCGCTGGGATTCCTGGACCAGGCGCAGTATTTCCGTCACCAGTTCCGCCGCATGGGCGCACAGGTGAGCCTGGCCAAAAATCGGCTGAGGCATGACGCGGTCAATTTCATCTTTGGTGCGCACCTGGGCTTTGACGCCTCGCTGCGCCAGCGCTACAGCTGCATCTTCGTGAACTTGGAGCAACTGGGGCAAGGGGGCGCTGCGGTCTCGCGTGATTACCTGCAATTGCTGGCCAGCAACGCTGTCGTGGATTACGACGCCGACAACGTGGCGGCCTACTCACCGAACGCCGACGAAGTCCCCCTGGTGCCCTTCCTGTATGCGCCGTATCTGTCGCAGGTGGAGTTCCTGCCGCTGGAAGACCGGCCCATCGATTTGCTGTTCATCGGCAGCATGAACGAGCGGCGTCGCGCCATGATCAATCGCATCGAAGCGCAAGGCGTGAAGGTCAGCCTTTTCGACAGCCCCTTGTACGGGCCCGAGCGTGACCAGTTCATCGTGCAGTCCAAAGCGGTGTTCAATGCGCACTTCTACCCGAGCAGCCGTTTTGAACAGGCCCGCGTGTCGCACTGCCTGTCATTGGGCACGCCCGTGATCTCGGAGCGATCGCCCCTGGCCAAACCCCATGCGGCGTTTGAGAATAGCGTGGTGTGGGTGGAGGAGGCGGAACTCGAAGCGTTCTTTGCCGAGCAGTTTGGCAAGCCTGCGTTCTATGAGCAGGCCATCAGCGGCCTGGTGAACTTCCAGGAAGCCGATCCCATCGATGCTTACGCGGACCTGCTCGCCTTTGCCGCGGGCTATGGCCGAACCCATCAGCAGACCAGGCCGCAAGAGGCATGGCAACCGACCCGCATCAACCTGGGGTCGGGCAAGGACTACAAGTCTGGCTGGTTGAACATCGACGTGCTCGACCGCGCTCAGCCTGACCTGGTGTTGGACCTGGGCCGACCCGTGACCTGGCCCGTGCAGGCGCAAACGCCCTACGCCGGCCCGCTGTGCCTGGAGGCAGGGAGCGTGGACTTGGTCTATGCCAACAACGTGCTGGAGCATGTGCCCGACCTGCCCGAGCTGATGGGCAATTGTCTGAAGCTGCTCAAGACCGGGGGCAAGTTTTTGCTGGAAGTGCCATACGAGCACGCCGCCACCGCCTGGCAAGACCCGACCCACCTGCGCGCCTTGAACGAGAAATCCTGGCTGTACTACACCGACTGGTTCTGGTACCTGGGCTGGTTCGAGCACCGCTTCACGGTCGAGCAGTTCGGTTACCTGGATGACAAGCTGGTGGAGTGTGGCCGTGACAAGGCCGCCTTCATGAGAGTGGTGCTCACCAAGGTCGTGACGACTCTCAAGGAGCGCACCACCGCCCGTGTCATGCGGGCTGACTTCTGCCTGCCCGACGAAGCCTGACCCCATTCAAAAGCGAGGAAGCCCCATGCATACCACTGCGATGAAAAACGCCGACATTTTCTTCAAGACCTACATGGGCCCTGACTACCAGGGCAAGGTCATTGTGGAAATCGGATCGCAGGACGTCAATGGTTCCATTCGGTCGGTGGCCCCGGCTGGCAACGACTACATCGGCATCGACTTCGTCGAAGGGCCGGGGGTCGATCTGGTGCTGAAGAACCCCTACAAGCTGCCGCTCGAGGACAACTCGGTCGATTGTTTCGTCAGCTCCAGTGTGTTTGAGCACTCTGAAATGTTCTGGTTGCTGTTCATCGAAATCATCCGGGTGCTCAAACCCAATGGCCTCTTTTACATGAATGTGCCGTCGAACGGTCCATTCCACCGCTACCCTGTGGACTGCTGGCGCTTCTATCCCGACAGCGGCGCTGCTTTGGCCAAGTGGGCCCGCATGTGTGAGTACAACACCGTCTTGCTGGAGTCGTATGTTTCTTACCAGGAGGTCGATGCCTGGAATGACTTTGTCGGTGTGTTCATCAAGGACGAGGCGTTTGTGTCGCAGTACCCCAAGCGCATTGTTCACACGCATGGTCATTTCTACAACGGGATGGAGCACGGGGTGAACAGCTTCATCCATCCCAAGGAAGCGACCGAAGACCAACAGCGCCTGCATGCCATCAGCGCCATCGTCAACCGCAAGGTGGCGATGGGCTGAGCTCGCTGATCAGAACAAGCGCTGTCCCGTGAGCCGTTCGTGCTCGCGGATGGCGAAGCGGTCGGTCATGCCGGCGATGTAGTCGGCCACCGCGCGGTGTTTGTCCTGGCGCTGGGCATGCTCCGGCGGCATTTCACCGGGCGTGTCCACATAGGCCGCGAACAGTTCGGCAATCACCCGTTTGGCCCGCACCGTCGTCTCGTTGACCTGCGGATGGCGGTACAACTCCTTGAACAGAAAGCGCTTGAGTTGCGTGCTGGCTTCCCGCATCGGGTGGCTGAAATGCACCAGCGGCGGGCACATGCGCACCGCGTCGGCGGAGCTGGGCCCGTGCTCGGTGATGGCATCGCGGGTGGCGTCGATCACGTCGTAGACCTGCTGCGACAGCATGCGGCGGATGGTGTCGAACAGCAAGCGCCGTCCTTTCACCTGCGGGAACTCCGACAAGGTCTCGTCCCGGAAACGCGTGAACAGGGGCACGTCTTCCAGTTGTTCCATCGTGATCAGGCCCGAGCGCACGCCATCGTCGATGTCGTGGGCGTTGTAGGCGATCTCGTCGGCCAAGTTGCACAGTTGGGCTTCCAGGCTGGGCTGCGTGCCTTGCAGGAAGCGGTGGCCCACGCCGCTCGGCTCGCGCGCTTCCATCAGTTCAGCGTTCTTTCGTGAGCAGTGTTTGAGCACGCCTTCGCGGGTTTCAAAGCTCAGGTTCAGGCCGTTGAAAGCGGGGTAGCGCTCTTCCAGTTCGTCGATCACTCGCAGCGATTGCAGGTTGTGCTCGAAGCCGCCGTAGGTGCTCATGCATTCGTTGAGCGTGTCCTGGCCCGCGTGGCCAAAGGGGGTGTGGCCCAAGTCATGCGCCAGGGCGATGGCCTCGACCAGGTCTTCGTTCAGGCCCAAGGCCCGCGCGATGGAGCGGCCCAGTTGCGCCACTTCCAACGAATGCGTCAGGCGTGTGCGGAACAGGTCGCCTTCGTGGTTCAGAAAGACCTGGGTCTTGTAGACCAGGCGCCGAAAGGCCGTGCTGTGCACGATGCGGTCGCGGTCGCGCTGGAAATCGTTGCGCGTGGGCGCGGGCGGCTCGGCGTGCAGGCGGCCTTTGGTGTGGGCCGGGTCACTGGCGTAAGGGGCGAGCCACATGGCGGGCTCAAGCCGTGTGCGCGGCAATGACTTCGCGCACGATGGCCTCGGGCGCAGGCCGCATGCTGGCTTTGCCCAACTGGTCAATCACCACGAAGCGGATCTCGCCGTCTTCGGCCTTCTTGTCCACGCTCATCAGCTCCAGGTAGCGCTCAAAGCCCAGGGCCGGGCCGACGACCGGCAAGCCGGTGCGTTCGATCAGGTCTTTGATGCGCAACGAGGTGGCCTGGTCGATCAAGCCCAGGCGGTGCGACAGGTCCGCCGCCATCACCATGCCGCAGCCCACGGCTTCGCCGTGCAGCCATTCGCCATAGCCCATGCCCGCTTCGATGGCATGACCAAAGGTGTGGCCAAAATTGAGGATGGCGCGCAGGCCGGCTTCTTTCTCATCCTGGCCCACCACCCAGGCTTTGATCTCGCACGAGCGGCGGATGGCGTGGCGCAGGGCGGCGCGGTCACGGGCCAGCAGGGCGTCCAGGTTGTCTTCCAGCCAGGTCAAAAATTCGGCATCCGCGATCGGGCCGTATTTGATGACCTCGGCCAGGCCGGCCAGCAGTTCGCTTTGCGCCAGGGTGTCGAGCGTGTCGATGTCGCAGATCACGCGCTGGGGCTGGTAAAACGCCCCGATCATGTTCTTGCCGACCGGGTGGTTGATGGCGGTTTTGCCGCCCACGCTGGAATCGACCTGCGCCAGCAAGGTGGTGGGCACCTGTACGAAGGGCACGCCGCGCATGTAGCAGGCGGCCGCAAAGCCCGTCATGTCGCCCACCACGCCGCCACCCAGGGCATAGAGCACCGTTTTGCGGTCGCAGGCTTGTTCGAGCAGGGTGGTGAACACCTGGTTCAGCGAAGGCCAGTCCTTGAATTCCTCGCCATCGGGCAGCTCGACCGACAGCACGCGCTTGTGGTGAGCTTGCAGGGCTTGCGTCAGCTTGGCCGTGTAAAGCGGCCCCACGGTGGTGTTGGTGACGATCAGGGCCGTGGCTGATTTGGGCAAGCCGGCGTAGGTGCCGGGCTGGCCGAGCAGGCCTTCGCCGATCAGGATGTCGTAGCTGCGGTCACCCAGGTCGATGGCGACCGTGGTGGTGGGGGGCGAGCTGGAGGAGGTCGATGCCATGAGCGCTTGAGGGTCCCAACAAGGGCCCCAAGCCCGCGCAAGAGTGGGTGGAGTTCCCAGCGGTCCCGGCCGCGACGCAGGGGGCATCAATCAAAAGAAAAAGGTGACGAGCCTTACCCCGGCACTGGAGGCAAACGGTTAGGGCTGCTTCGTTCCCAATCTGACCCGGTTGGCCGCGCCCCCATGCGGGGAGGCCCGTCACCGACCATTGTAAACGATGCGGCCAAGGCCTTGATTTTTGGTGCCAATGATATCATTGAGTAAATTTACTCACAATCATCATTGTGTACCATCGTCCTATTTTCGAGGTTGTTAGGCAGCGGCTTCTTGAGCTGCCCAAGCGAATCCAGATCCTGGCCGGTCCTCGCCAGATTGGCAAGACCACGCTGGTGCGCCAGTTACTGGCGCAAAGGCCTGCTCAATCGGCCATGTATTTGTCTGCGGACGAGCCTGTTCAAGACGGGGGCGATTGGTCGCTCCCGTCTTCCGGTTCTGTAGCCTGGGGCGGCAATCGCTTGCCTGATCGGGCTTGGCTGGTTGAGAAGTGGCAGCAAGCTGCGGTATCCGCTCAGGCTTGGCAGCGTTCAGGAAAAGAGCCTGACAGCCAGGTGCCTTTCGTTCTGGTGATCGACGAGATCCAGAAAATCTCCCAATGGTCGGAGGTGGTCAAAGGTTTGTGGGATCGTGGTGTCGCCGATGAACTGCCCATGCATGTGGTTTTACTGGGCTCTTCACCCTTGCTGATGCACAAGGGCATCACCGAGAGCTTGGCTGGCCGATTCGAGGTGTTGCGGATGGCGCATTGGTCGTTTGAGGAGATGAATGCCGCGTTTGGGTTCAGCCTTGACCAGTACATCTACTTCGGAGGTTTTCCTGGCAGTGCGCCGTACGTCGTTGATGAACCGCGCTGGCGCGCCTATGTGGCGCTGGGGTTGATTCAACCCAACATTGAGCGCGACATCCTGCAGATGACCCGCATCGACAAGCCTGCGCTGCTCAAGCAGTTGTTTGAGTTGGGCTGCAACTACTCTGGGCAAATTGTGTCGCTCGACAAGATGCTGGGTCAGCTCAGCGATGCCGGCAACGTGACAACCCTCGCGCGCTACCTGGAGTTGTTGGGTGAAGCTGGGCTGCTAACCGGGCTGCAAAAGCATTCGGACAAGGCTTTGCGCCGCCGCAATTCGCCCCCAAAATTTCAGACGCTGAACAATGCGCTGACCAGCGCGCAGGGCAGCCACAGCTTCGACGAAGCCCGTGCCGACCGAAGCCATTGGGGCCATTTGGTTGAAAGCGCCATCGGCGCGCATTTGTGCAACACCGCGGCCAGTGACACCCGCATTCACTACTGGCGTGAGGCATCGCTTGAAGTGGATTTCGTCATTGAGCACCGTGGACGGCTGGCGGCCATAGAAGTCAAGGGCGGAAAGTTGGCTGGCGCACGGCGTGGACTGGATGAATTTGTCCGTCGTCATCCCGGATGTCAGATCTGGGTGGTCGGCAGCGATGCCTTGCCTGTCGGTGAGTTCCTTCGGCATTCACCGGAGCATTGGCTGGACTAGGGCCCTGTATGGTTGAAGCCTCCCGTTACTTCATCCCACGTCGGGCAACTTTGCAGAACGACCGCAATGGTTCTTCTGAAAGCCGGTTGCTGGCTGACTGGGCGCATCTGGATGCCTATGTCTTGTTGGCCGAGCCAGGAGCAGGAAAGTCATGGGCGTTCCAGCAGGAAGCCTTGCCCGATGCGGTTGGCTTAAAGCTGTTGAAGGCGCGTGATTTCGTGACCTTGAGTCCACGTCCGGACTGGCATGGCAAGACCCTGTTCATTGACGGCCTGGATGAAATGCGCGTCAGCGCTGGCCAGCAAGATGGCTTCGACGGCGTCAGGCGCCGTCTTGATGGGCTGGGTCAACCTCGGTTTCGCCTTTCATGCCGCGAGGCGGACTGGCTGGGTGCGATTGATGTCCAGGCTTTGTCTGCCGTGGCACCTGGTGGCGAGGTCGCCGTTTTGCGTCTCGAACCATTGGAGCGTGCCGACATCGAGGATCTGCTGCGCCATGGGCCTGATCAAGTCTCAGATGTTGACGAGTTCATGCGCAGGGCGGATCAGCAGCAGGCATTGCCGCTGCTGGGCAACCCTTTGATGCTGCAGCTGATGGTGAAGGCGCTGAAAGCGCGCGATGGGAAATGGCCCCAGGGACGCCGCGACACCTATCAACTGGCCTGTGAGCACTTGGCGACCGAAGCGAATGACTTTCATCGCAAAGCCTCGCGAAAGAAAGTCAATGTGGATGTGCTGCTCGACGACGCGGGGCTGCTGTGTGCCGTTTTACTCTTGGCCAATGGCGATGCCTTCACTGACAATCCCTTGAGCCTGACGGGCAACAACATGCGGGTAGATCGCCTGCCCATGGAGCTGGGGGTGCGGGATGCCGCTGCTGTGTTTGCCAGCCAGATTTTTGTGACCGAAGGGGATGAGCGCTATCCCCGCCATCGCACCATTGCGGAATACCTGGCTGCACGGTCGATCGCCAGACGTGTGATGGATGAAGGGCTGTCCATCAACCGCGTGCTGTCCTTGATGAGCTTGGATGGGGGTGTTGTGGAGCCCTTGCGTGGTCTCAATGCGTGGCTGGCGGTGCACTGCCGTGACTATCCGCGTCGACTGCTGGGTGAGCTGGATCCATTGGGGGTGGTTCTGTACGGAGATGTGCGCTCGTTCAATGCACTGGAGAAGAGGCAGGTGCTGGACAGCCTGCACCGCGAGGCCCTGCGCTTCCGCTGGTTTCGTGGAAGTCATTGGGATTCACATCCATTTGGGGCTCTGGGAACCCAAGACATGGCCGCTACGTTCCTGGCCTTGCTGGCCAGCCCCAGTCGTGATCCTGCCCACCAGTCCTTGTTGGATTGCGTTTTGGATGCCGTGAAGCATGGTGATGACATGCCCGATCTGGTCAATGCGCTCATCAGCATGGTTCGGGATTCGAGCTACCGGGCTGATGTCCGAAGTGCGGCCCTGGATGCATGGTGGCGTCAATCAAAGGGCGATGGCCCCAAAGCTGTGGGGCTGCTGGATGAGATACGTGCAGGTGCCATTGATGATCCTGCTGCTGAGCTGTGTGGTCAATTGCTGGCATGGCTTTATCCGGCACACCTCAGTGCGGTGGAGGCCTTGCGGCATCTACGCCAAATAAGTGGCCATGGGTACATTTATCAAACGTTTTGGACCAACGCATTCATCGACAAGATTCCAGTCGATGAATTGCCCGTGGTGGTGGATGCTTTGGCAGCCCAAGTCTCTACTTGGGAGTCTGTCCGAAGTGAGTATGAGCACCATGGATTCATCGGTGAACTGGTTTGGCGGGGATTAAAGTATTCCGGTGCAAGTGAACCCGCCCAACGACTTTACCAATGGCTGAGCGCGGGCTTGGACGAGTATGAATCCAGCTACCTTGCTCAGCATGAGCAGACAAAAATCAGTGATTGGCTGAGTGAGCATCCTGATGTGCAGAAGCGCTTGTACCTTCACGCCGTTTCCGCCATGCCCGTGGACCCAAGCCAGGGCCGGCTTCACATTCACAACGCTTCAGCCCGCTTCTATGGCGCGGCCAGGCCAAGTGACTGGCCAAAATGGTTGTTGATGCAGGCGGAAACCGCCGGCAATGCCGTTTTTGCCCAGGACTGTCTTGTTCAGGCAGCTTTGGAGTCGATCAATCCTGCAAGCCCGTATGACATCTCCATGGAGGACGTTGAAGGCTGGCTTGAAAAGTATCGCCACCAATGGGCCACGCCTGGAGACGACAACCTTTACGACCCTTGGTTGAGTCACGTCTGGTGGTTCCCCATGGACCACTGGCAAGGCGCACAGTTCCAGCGCAGACACGAGCGAGATGCCGCCAAAATCATGGCGCAGCAAAAGCGGCATGCCGAATTGTGCTCGTACCAAGATGCGATCAATGCAGGCACTGCACCAGCGGGCTTGATGCATAAGATCACTCTGGCCTATGAGAAGCGGTTCTCCGACATCGAGGGTGATACACCCGAGGCCCGAGTGCAAAATTTCTTGGGTGGCAGCAGCGAAGATGCCTTGGCGGCCATCGAGGGGATCAAGCTCGTGCTGTCGCGAGACGACTTGCCATCGGTTGAAGAAATTCTCGACCTGGACCTGAAGCAGCAGCATCACTGGATCCGGCCGGTGTGCTTGCTTGCCGCAGAACTGGTCACGCTAGAGCAACCCAGGGCGGCTGTGCGGTGGAGCGA
Source organism: uncultured Aquabacterium sp. (assembly GCA_964554655.1). Taxonomy (GTDB): domain Bacteria; phylum Pseudomonadota; class Gammaproteobacteria; order Burkholderiales; family Burkholderiaceae_C; genus Aquabacterium. Next base: position 23,999 of record CAZKPN010000056.1, read on the forward strand.
TGCGCTCTCACTGCAGATGACCGCCTTTTACTTGACCGAAGGTACTCGTGAAGTTCAGGCTTGGTACCGCCTTCTGGTCGAAGAGCGTCCTGACCTGGTGGTGCAGGTCATGGGTCCTTATGTTCAGGGGCGAATCCTTAAGCGCGCTGCTCTTCCCATCGGCGGGTTGTGGGCATTGGCTAACGAGGACAGCCATCGAGATTTGGCGCGCCAAACACTGCCCAGCTTGCTGCGCCGCTTTCCGGCGCGTGCAACGCGAGACCAACTGCGCGAACTCACGAGCAGCTTGCTGCTGGCAGCTGAAAAGCATCTGGAGCCCGAAGTCTTCAAGGGCATCGTGGCCGATCGATTGGCGCTCAAGAGTCTGGATGCCGGTCAGCGAATCACGTGGATGGTTGTCGCATCGCACATTGATCTGACCGCAGATTCAGGCGCATTGCTGACGTTCATTGGGCGCAGCCAGTCCCGCGCCGCTCATTTGGTGCATGCGCTTGAATACCAGTTCAGGCGAACTCAGCATTGGGCGCGCTTGCCGATTGAAGTGACATCTCGCTTGATTGAAATATTGGCGCCTCATGCCTCACCGGAGTTCCTTGACGGCGGTAGCGTGGTGACGGATTCAGAGCGCCGTCGTGATGTGGTACGGCCATTAATCCAGCAACTGGCGGCATTGCCGGATGCGCTGGCAGGCCAAGCTATGCAGCGCCTTCGCTCGAACCCGGCGCTCAAGCATTGGTTCGTTGAGTTGGATGCCAGTTTGTATGAGCATGCGCGAGTGGCGCGTGCAGCCCATTTTTCACATGCCAGCGATCAAGAGGTTGCCCTGACCTTGGCCAACCAGGGCCCGGCCAATGCTTTGGATTTGGTGGCGCTGTTGGTGGATCAATTGCGCATCGTTGAAGGCAAGATTCGTGGCGATGAAACCAATGGATTGAAGCTGTTTCGCCGCGATGACAAAGAGACTCCAAAGATTGAGAACGATTGTCGCGACATCCTGATGGACAAGCTCCGGGAGCCATTGCTCAAGCATCAAGTCGATTTGATTGCCGAAGCCCGTGCGGCACAGGATAAGCGGGTGGATTTGCGAGCCGTCGCTTTGGTTCGTGGGCAGCGGGTAGCGGTTCCCATCGAAGTCAAATTTGACCAAGACAAGCGACGAGAATCTGTTTGGCTGGCATGGCGGGATCAGCTGGACAGGTTGTATGTCATTGATCCGGCATCCCAGGGCATCGGGCTTTATGTGGCAATTTGGTTTGGAATTAAGCCAAAAGCCAACCCAGAAGGTGTCATGCCCAAGAATGCCAAAGACATGGAGCGGCTATTGATTGAGCGGATTCCAGTGGATGAACGCCATCGCCTGAAGGTGGTGGTTCTGGATTTGTCCTGGCCATGAGGTCACGGCAATCGGCGAGCCTCAGCGCAATTGCAGCTCGTCCGCCCCGTAAACCACGTTCAAAGTCTCGATCACAACCTGCTTGGGCCCCGCTTCAACCCGGCCCGCGATGATCGCGTCA
>CAZKPN010000057.1:0-24852 GCA_964554655.1 uncultured Aquabacterium sp.
AATTTATGACGCAAATCGTTATATGAACGATGGAGCGAGTATTCCGTTAAATAATTGGCAAGTCGCTCGGGTTAGCCCTTGAGTCCGGGGTTTGTCCGGCCCCGCGAAACCAGTGTTCAGGGAAGAAAGACTGTCAGGACTGCTCGTCAGCCTGGCGCCAACTCAGGGCTTTCTCGTAGAGGGCCTTGCGAGGCAAGCGGGTGACATCGGCCACCAGGCCTGCGGCCTGCTTGATGGGCAGATGTGACGACAGAGCCTGGAGCAAGGCCAGCACCTCTGCGGAAAACTCGTCAGCGGCCGCGACCGCACCGGCGGCGTGGACCACCACGACGAATTCGCCCCGGTCGCGGTGCGGCTGGGCCTTGATCCACTCAGGCAACTGGGCCACGCCCAGGGTGGCGATTTCTTCGAATTGCTTGGTCAGCTCGCGGCACAGGGTGACTTGGCGGTGGGCAGCGTGCATTTGCAGGTCGCGGGCCAAGTCGTCGATGCGGTGCGGTGCTTCGAACAGGACCAAGCTGCCGGGCCAGGCCAGGGCTTCGTCCAGGGCTGTCGCACGCGCGGCGCCCTTGGAAGGCAGAAAGCCCATGAAATGGAAGCCCGTGCTGGCGGTGTCGCCGGCCACGCTGAGCGCGGTGGTCACGCTGCTCACGCCCGGGATGGGCACGGCGCGCAGGCCCGCGGCCTGAACCCGGGCCACCAACTGCGCACCGGGGTCGGACACGGCGGGTGTGCCGGCATCGCTGACGTAGGCCACGCGCTGGCCTTGCTGCAGGGCTTCGATGACCTGGTGGGCCGCGCTGGACTCGTTGTGCTGGTGCACGGCCATCATGCGTTTGTCCAGGCCCAGGTGCCGCAGCAGCCCCCCGGTGACGCGGGTGTCTTCGCAGGCCACGACGTCGGCCAGGACCAGCACCTGGATGGCGCGCAAAGTGATGTCGGCGAGGTTGCCGATGGGCGTGGCGACCAAGTAGAGCGCCCCTTTGGGATACTGCTGGCCGGCGGCCGCGTGAGAAGCGGCCTGGAGCAGCACATTGGCATCGAAGGTCACAACGAAATCCCGGGGAGATGAAGCGGAGGGCCGCGCCCTGGCCTATTTGCAAGCGCAGGGTCTGGAGCTGGTGGAGCGCAATTATCGGGTCGCGCGCGGCCCGTCGGCACGCGGCGCGGAGGTGGACCTGATCATGCGCGATGATCGGGACGGCACGTTGGTGTTCGTGGAAGTGCGACTGCGCAGTGACGCCGACCACGGTGGCGCGGCCGCCAGCATCGGACGAGGCAAGCAGCAGCGCTGCATCCGAGGCGCGCGGCACTACCTGATGCAGGTGAATCCCTGGCCGCCTTGCCGCTTCGACGTGGTGGCCATTGACGGCGATGCTCTGGAATGGATCGTGGCCGCCTTCGACACCTCGGCATAGCCCTTATCATCGACCTTCATGTCGGACACACCATTTCAGCAACCTTTCTCGCAGCAGCCCTTCCTGGAGACCGCCGATGTGCTTTACCAATCGGCGGATCGTTTGGCGCTGCACCTGCACTACGCCGCCCAGGCCATCACACACACGCTGACGGCGGGCGGCAAGGTGCTGTGCGCGGGCGTGGCCGAGGCCGAATGGCTGGCGCAACAGACCGCCTCGCTGCTGGTCAAGGGTGTGAACCGCGAACGCCCGCCGCTGGCCGCTCTGGCCCTGCCGGGCAAGGACGACAACCTGGTCGCGCAGGTTCGCGCCTTGGGCCACCCGGGCGACATCTGGCTGGCGTTCTCGCTGGAACGCGATGAACCCGCGTTGGTGGCGGCCACCGAGGCCGCACGTGAGCAAGATTTGACTTTGGTGCTCTTCACGGGCGAGGCCGCTTCGGTGCTGGGCCCGCTGCTGAGGGACACCGATGTCTGGGTGCCTTTGCCCGGACACCAGGCGGCCCGGCTTTTTGCCGTGGCCTGGCTGGCCCTGCACAGTCTGTGCGAGGCCGTGGACACCCATTTGCTAGGAGACGTGGCTTGAAGAAAACCAACACATTGCAGAACCTGGGACGCCTTGGCCGTTGGACGGCCCTGGCGCTGGCCTTGAACCTGACCGCAGGTTGCGCGCCGCTGGTGCTGGGCTCGGCGATTGGCGGGGCCTTCATGGCCTCGGACCGCCGCACCTCCGGCACGCAGCTGGAAGACCAGGGCATCGAGATCAAGGCCTCATCGCGCATCCGCGAAGCGGTGGGCGAAAGCGGCCACGTCAACGCGACGTCCTACAACCGCCTGGTTTTGTTGACCGGTGAAGTGGCGTCCGAGGCCGACCGCACCGCCGTCGAACAAGCCGTGGCGCGGGTCGAGAACGTCCAATCCGTGGTCAATGAACTGGCCGTGATGGGCGCCAGCTCGCTGGGGTCACGCTCCAGCGACGTGCTGATCAAGGGCAAGATCAAGGCGAGCTTCGTGGATGCGCGCGACATGTTCTCCAACGCCTTCAAGATCGTGGTCGAACGGGGCGATGTCTACCTGATGGGCCTGGTGACCGAGCGCGAAGCCAACCGTGCAGCTGAGCTGGCCTCCGGCGTGAGCGGCGTGACCAAGGTGGTCAAGGTGTTCCAGCTGATGACCGAGGATGAGTTGGCGCGCAAGCTGCCACCACCCCGGCCTGCGGCACCAGCGGCCTCCAATCCCTGACGAATCGGGGTCAGCGCAAACGGCGGATCAGGCTGGACGTGTCCCAGCGGCCGCCACCCATGCCCTGCACGTCAGCGTAAAACTGGTCGATCAGGGCCGTGGCGGGCAGTCGGGCCCCCAGGCGTTTGGCTTCGTCCAGGCACAGGCCCAGGTCTTTGCGCATCAGATCGACCGCAAAACCGAAGTCGAACAGGTCGTTGACCATGGTGGGGCCACGGTTCTGCATTTGCCAGCTGCCGGCCGCGCCCTGGGTGATGACGCCGAGCACGGCTTGCATGTCCAGGCCTGCGGTCTGGCCAAAAGCCAGGGCTTCCGACAAGCCTTGCAGCAGCCCGGCCACGCAGATCTGGTTGACCATTTTGGCCAATTGGCCCGAGCCGCTGGCGCCCAGGTGGGTGACCGCGCGGGCATAGGCCTGCAACACGGGCTGAACGCGCTTGAATGCGTCGGCATCACCACCGCACATGATGGTCAGCACGCCATTGATGGCGCCGAGGTTGCCACCTGAAACAGGGGCATCGATGAAATGCAGGCCCTGATCCTGGGCGATTTGAGCGAGTTCGCGGGCCACTTCGGCCGAGGTGGTGGTGTGGTCCACCAGCACGCTGCCATCCGGCATGGCACCGAAGGCGCCCTCGGGCCCCACGGTGATGCTGCGCAAATCATCGTCGTTGCCCACGCAGGTGAACACAATTTGCGCATCGCGCACCGCTTCGCGCGGTGACACGGCCCAGGCGCCACCGTGCTCGGCGACCCAGGCCAAGGCCTTGGCTTGCGTGCGGTTGTAGACGGTGACCTGGTGGCCCGCCTTGAGCAGGTGGGCGGCCATGGGCGCGCCCATGGTGCCCAGGCCCAGGAAGGCCACCTTGTGCGGCGCCACGGCCTCGTAGGTCTTGCTCACGGTCATCAGACGATCTTGAAGTGCTCGGTGCCGGAGGCCAGGTCAAGGCTGCGCGCGCGCTGGCTGTGCAGCTTGATCTGCAGGCGCAGGTCGTTCACCGAATCGGCGTTGCGCAGCGCGTCTTCAAAGGTGATGTCGTTGTTCTCGAACAGGTCGAACAGGGCCTGGTCAAAGGTCTGCATGCCCAGCTCGCGCGACTTCTTCATGATCTCCTTGATCTCGCCAACCTCGCCCTTGAAGATCATGTCGCTGATCAGGGGGGTGTTGAGCAGGATCTCGACGGCGGCGGCGCGGCCCTTGCCTTCCTGGCGGGGCAAGAGGCGTTGCGAGACCAGGGCCTTCAGGTTCAACGACAGGTCCATCAGCAACTGGGAGCGGCGCTCTTCCGGGAAGAAGTTGATGATGCGGTCCAGGGCCTGGTTGGCGCTGTTGGCGTGCAGGGTGGCCATGCACAAGTGGCCGGTTTCAGCAAACGCCACGGCGTGCTCCATGGTCTCGCGATCACGGACTTCGCCCATCAGGATCACGTCAGGGGCCTGGCGCAGCGTGTTCTTCAGCGCCATCTCCCAGCCGTCGGTGTCGATGCCGACCTCACGCTGGGTCACGATGCAGTTCTTGTGCGGGTGCACGAATTCCACCGGGTCTTCAATGGTGATGATGTGGCCGTAGGTGTTCTCGTTGCGGTGGTCCACCATGGCCGCCAGCGTGGTCGATTTACCCGAGCCCGTGCCCCCCACCAGGATGACCAAGCCACGCTTGTTCATGGCCACTTCTTTCAGGATCTGCGGCAGGCCCATGGCATCGACGCTGGGCAGCTGCTGCGGAATGGTCCGCAGGACCATGCCGACAAAGCTTTGTTGCACGAACACATTGACCCGAAAGCGCCCCACCCCGCCCGGCGAGATCGCGAAGTTGCACTCCTTGGTGCGCTCGAACTCGGCGGCCTGCTTGTCGTTCATGATCGAACGGGCCAGGGCCATGGTGTGCTGCGCCGTCAAAGGCTGGGGCGACACCTTGGTGACCTTGCCATCGACCTTGATGGCGGGCGGGAATTCGGCCGTGAGAAACAAGTCAGAGCCCCCGCGCGCGACCATCAGCTTGAGCAGATCGTTGATGAATTTGGAGGCCTGATCGCGTTCCATGGCGTGAATCCCGGTGAATGTTTTAGACGACGATGGTGTATGAACTGTAAATCAACCGGCCGTCAGCAGGGCGCCCAAACGCGCGCTGAGTTGGCGCATGCGCAGGGACAGGCGGCGAGCCACACCGGCCATCAGGGCAAAGCCCAGGCGGGGCTCTTCGATGGCGAACTCGTCCAGCGCGCTGCGCGTGATGATGACCAGAGAGCAGCGGCTCAGCGTCTGGCAGGAAGCGAAACGCGCCCCGGCATCCAACAATGACATTTCACCCAAGACATCCCCTTCACGCAATTCGGCCAGGCGGGCACGCTCGCCGGTGGGCTGGACGCGGTCGACCGCCACCAGGCCTTCGAGGATCACCAAGGCATAGTCGCCCTTTTCGTCTTGAACAATCAACTCTCTTCCAGCGGGAACCGTGACGAATTCGAGGTGAGCGCGCAGTTTGTCGCACTCGGCCTCGCCCATCAGGCTGGTGAAGGTGTCGTCGGACCAGGCTTTGAGCAGCAGGGCGACGCCCACTTGAGGGTCCAGGCTCTGAGCGCCGACAGCCAGGGCGCGCGAGGTCCAGGCCGAAGCGGCCCGGGACGCCTCCGGGCGTTCCATGAATTGGGTGGAGAAGAACCCTTCGTCGTCGGCTTCGCGCTCTACGAGGGTGTCACCAGGGCTCGTGATTTTGAATCGATCCAGCAAACGTCTCATGTCAGCCCGGGAAGTTCTCAGGCGACTTGGCCCTGGAGCGTGCTTCGGCCGGCGAGATGAGGTTGCGGCGGACCAGGTCGGACAGGTTCTGATCAAGCGTCTGCATGCCCGCGTTGTTGCCGGTCTGGATGGCCGAGTACATCTGGGCGATCTTGTTTTCGCGGATCAAATTGCGAATGGCGGCGTTGGCGATCATGATTTCGTGGGCGGCCACGCGGCCGGAACCATCTTTGAGCTTGCACAGCGACTGCGAGATCACCGCGACCAACGATTCGGACAACATGGCGCGGACCATGTCTTTTTCAGCCGCTGGGAAAACGTCGACCACGCGGTCAATCGTCTTGGCCGCGCTGGAGGTGTGCAAGGTGCCAAACACCAAGTGGCCGGTTTCAGCGGCCGTCAAAGCCAGGCGGATGGTTTCCAGGTCGCGCATTTCACCCACCAGGATGCAGTCCGGATCCTCACGAAGCGCCGAGCGCAGCGCGTTCGAGAAGCTCATGGTGTGCGGCCCGACCTCGCGCTGGTTGATCAGGCACTTTTTGGATTCGTGCACGAATTCGATCGGGTCTTCCACCGTCAGGATGTGGCCGTATTCGGATTCGTTCAGGTGGTTGACCATGCCGGCCAGGGTGGTGGATTTGCCCGAACCAGTCGGGCCGGTGACCAGCACCAGGCCACGTGGCTTGAGCGACAAGTCGGCAAAAATCTTGGGCGCGTTGAGCTGCTCCAGCGTCAGGATCTTGGACGGAATCGTCCGGAACACGGCGCCAGCGCCCCGGTTCTGGTTGAAGGCGTTGACGCGGAAACGGGCCAAGCCCTGGATCTCGAACGAAAAATCGCACTCCAGCGTTTCTTCGTACATCTTGCGCTGGGCGTCGTTCATGATGTCGTACACCATGTCGTGGACCTGTTTGTGGTCCAGCGCATCGACGTTGATGCGCCGCACATCGCCGTGCACCCGGATCATGGGGGGCAAACCCGCCGACAAGTGCAAGTCAGACGCTTTGTTCTTGACCGAGAAGGCGAGAAGTTGGGTGATATCCATGGATGATTGGGGCCGGGATTTCTTTGACAGACCATTATGGCGACGATCACCACCAAGCTACAACTCGTGCAAAGCCGAATAAAGCAGGCTTGTTCAAAAGTGGACCGTCCGGCCGATGGTGTCACATTGCTGGCGGTGAGCAAGACCTTCTCCGCAGCCGATGTGCGCGAGGCCTTTCAGGCCGGGCAGCACCGCTTTGGTGAAAACTACGTGCAGGAGGCCGTGGACAAGATGGCCGAGCTGGCCGACCTGCGCGCACAGATCGAATGGCATTTGATCGGGCCTTTGCAGAGCAACAAGACCCGCGTGGTGGCCGAAAACTTCGACTGGGTGCACACGGTGGACCGCCTGAAGATCGCCCAGCGACTGAGCGAGCAGCGGCCTGCGCATCTGCCCCCCTTGCAGGTCTGCGTGCAGGTCAACACCAGCGGCGAGGCCAGCAAAAGCGGGGTCGAGCCGGCTGAGGCGCTGGCCCTGGCGCAGACCGTGGCCCAACTGCCCCACCTGCACTTGAGGGGGGTGATGGCGCTGCCAGCCCCCAGCACCGACGCATCCACCCAACACCAGGCCCTGAAAAAGATACGCGAAGTGTTTGATGAACTGCGTGATCACGGGTTAACACTGGATACTTTGTCGATGGGCATGAGCGCCGACCTTGAAATGGCCGTGGAACAAGGGTCAACCATGGTACGAATTGGCGCTGCCATCTTTGGACAACGCTGACGGCCCAGATAAGATCACGCCCAGAAGAAGGCGCCATGGATCACCAATCTCCGCATTACCTGTTAGTTGATGATCACAGCCTGATTCGCGAAGGGATGATGCACGCCATCCGCAGCCTGCAGCCGCTGGCCCGCTTCTCGCAGGCCAACACCTGCCGCAGTGCCCTGTCGCACCTGGCCAACTCGGCCGCCGACCCCATCGACGCCGTGCTGCTGGACCTGGGCTTGCCCGACAGCAGCGGCGTGGACACCCTCAAGCACGTGCGCCAGATGGCCACCACGCAGCGCATCGGCATCATCACCGGCAGCACCGACGCGCAACTGGCGCTGGAGTGCATCCACCACGGGGCCTCCTGCTTCATCCCCAAGCTGGGTGAGTTGGACGGCTTCATGACGGCGCTGCAGGCCCTGGTTGAAGGCCGACTGCATTTTCCGGCCGACCTGTTGTCCAGCCCGGCCGCCATGCCCGATTCGCCCGACCTGCTGCCCAGCATCAAGCTCACGCCGCGCCAGAAAGACGTGCTGACCTGGATCACGCGTGGTTGCTCCAACCCGGTGATCGCCACGGCTCTGGGCATCAGCCCCGAGACCGTGAAGCTGCACGTCAGCGCCATCTTCCGGGCCTACAAGGTGCACAGCCGCACGCAGCTGGTCCTCTTGTGCTCACGCCAAGCGCCCGTCGAGGAGCAGCTACCGTGAGTTGGTGGCGCGGCTCCATCCAGGGGCTCGCGCCCATCGAGTCCCGCATCGACCTGCAGTTGCTTCAAGACAGCTGGCGCGTCACGCCCAGCTCGGTCCTGTCGCAAATCCCCGCGCTGCTGTTGCTGGTTTGGATGGTGAAGGATTCGCCCCTGCCGCGCTGGCATTGGGGCGCCCCCGCCATCGGCCTGCTGATCGTGTGGGCGATCGTGGGCCTGATGACCCGGCGTTTTCAGCGCTTTGGCATTGCCGCCTCAGGCTACCGGACCTGGCGCGCCGCGCTGGTGGGCTGGCATTTGCTGCAAAGCGTGTTCTGGGGCTTGATGGGCGTGGCCTTGCTGAGCGTGGCCACACCAAGCTGGAAGATGAGCCTGGTGGCGGCGGTGGTGGTGTATGGCTACACCTTGATGCTGGTGCTGGTGCATGACTGGATCGTCGGGTTCTTCGGCAGCTTTCCCCTCCTGTTGCTGGTCAGCGCGCGCCTGCTGGTGGACCACGAGGACAGCTCCGTCTACCTGGCCGTGGTGCTGATGCTGTCCATGATCACGTGCATGTTCATCTCCTCGGGCATCAGCCGGCGCTTGCGCGAAGGGGCCCTGCTGCGCCACGAAAACGCCGCGTTGGTGCTGCAATTGCGCCACGAGATCAACCAGGTCACGCTGGCCAAGGCCCTGGCCGAAGGCGCCGACCGGCAAAAAAGCGAGTTCTTCGCCGCCGCCAGCCACGACCTGCGCCAACCCCTGCACGTGATGATGCTGCTGACCAACGCCCTCACCCCCTGGGTGCCCAAGGCCGAGGGGCAGGATTTGCTGTCCAAGATCAGCACCTCGCTGCGCTCGCTGAGCACCTTGTTCGAGCGCATGTTCGACGTGGCCAGCATCGATGCCGAGCGGGTGGAGCACCAACCCCAGGCCCTGGCCTTGTCCACCCTGTACCGGCGCCTGGACCACGAGTTCGCGGTGCTGTGTGCCAACAAGGGCCTGAGCTGGCAGGTGGACGCCACCGACGCCTGGGTGCAGGCCGATCCGCACATCACCGAGCGCATCTTGCGCAACCTGCTCAACAACGCCGTGCGCTACACCCACCAGGGGCAGGTGCGCTTGCGGGCCCGGGTGCGGGGGCGCTGGGTGCTCTGCCAAGTGTGGGACAGTGGGGTGGGCGTGGCCCCCGAGCACCGCGAACGCATTTTTGACGACTATTTTCAAGCACACACCACGGCGCGCCGCTCGGGCGAAGGCCTTGGGCTGGGGCTGGCGGTGGTGCGGCGCCTGGCGCGCCTGGGCCGTGTTCAGGTCATCGTGCGGTCCAGGCTGGGGCGTGGCTCCTGCTTCTCGTTGCGGCTGCCGCTGCGCGAGGCGATCGCGGCACCATCGCCCAACTCCGTGGGCGTCAGCCAGGATGCGCCCAAAGACCCGAATCAGCGCGGCGTGGTGGTGGTGATCGACGACGAACCGCAAGTGCTGGAAAGCATGGCGCTGGTACTGCGCCAGAACGGCTGGCAGGCCGCCACCGGACACACGCCCGAGATCGCGGTGGAAGCCGTGGCCGCGCTTCAGACCTCTGGCGAGATGCCCCTGGGCGACCTGCCGGTGGCCGTGATCAGCGACTACCGCCTGGGCCTGAGCATCACCGGCCTGGAAGCCATTGCCCAGTTGCGCTACGAGTTTGGCGAAGACCTGCCCGCCTTCCTGCTGACGGCCGACGCCACCGCCGACCTGGGATCGCGCGCGGCCAGCGTGGGGGTCACGCTGCTGCGCAAACCCCTGAACCCCAGCGAGCTGATCCGCATCCTGGATGCGGCATGATCACGGCCCATGAGCACTTCATCTTTTGACATCGCATTCATCGGTGGCGGCAACATGGCCACCGCCATCATTGGCGGCCTGTTGCGGCAAGGCCGCGCGGCCAGCAGCATCCTGGTCATCGACCCCAGCGAAGACCAGCGCCAGCGTCTCCAGCAAACGCTGGGCGTGACTGCCCTGCCCTCGCCCGACGGGGCACTGTCCACCGTGTCCACCGTGGTTTGGGCGGTGAAGCCGCAGCAGTTCAAGGACGCGGCGGCCGCTTGTGGTGCGCACACGGCGCAAGCCTTGCACTACAGCGTGATGGCCGGTCTGCGCACCAGCGACATGGCCCGCCTGCTGGGCACGCCGCGCGTGGTACGCGCGATGCCCAACACCCCGGCTTTGGTCGGACAAGGCATCACGGGGCTGTTTGCCCGGCCCGAGGTCAGCGAGGCTGAAAAGCAGGCCGTGCAGGACATGGTGGCGCCCACCGGCCAATGGCTGTGGGTGAAGCAGGAAAGCGACCTGGACGCGGTGACGGCGCTGTCGGGCTCGGGTCCGGCTTATGTGTTCTATTTCATCGAGGCGATGGTGCAGGCGGCGGCGGACATGGGTTTGGATGCCGAGCAAAGTCGCGCCTTGGCGCTGGCCACCTTCGCGGGTGCCACGACCTTGGCGTCGCAGTCGGCCGAACCACCCTCGGTATTGCGCGAGCGGGTCACGTCCAAGGGCGGGACCACCTACGCGGCGCTGAGCAGCCTGGAAGCGAATGGCGTCAAGGCGGCGTTCGTGGCGGCCATGCGCGCGGCGCAGCAGCGGGCGGGCGAGTTGGGGGATGAGTTCGGGCGCTAGGGGTGGGCGGACTCACCAGGTTGTGAGCGTTTGATCGGTGCAGCGCGGGGCGAGGGCTGGGTCAGCATCCGTCAGGGCTTCAGCTTGGTGGTCCCGCTTTTCAAGCGAGACTGCCTTGCGATGCTCGCGCCGAGGTGGGGCCGTGGAACTCGCTGCGCGGCCTTTGGCCGCTGCGCTCAAACAACCACGGCCAGTCAGATGACGATGCGCGCTATCGCGCGCCCACCTCCGCGCTGTGCGTCTCAGCACCAAGCAGGCGCCCCGCCGGATGCCGCCCCAGCCCTTGTTTCGCCCCGCTGGTGGCATGCAACGGCCCAAATCGTGCCACGCCACCAGCGAGGCGATCAGGGATGAGGCGGTGGCTGGCAGGGCGACTTCGGGGGCGTCGAGGAGCGCAGCCTGGGGCGGAAAAAGGATCGTCCGTTGTTTGAGCCGAAGGCGAGTTTCGGACGATCCCCGCCCCGGGCGAGCACCGCAGAGCAGTCCGCCGCGCAGCGGTGGACCGCCACCATAGGAGCCCTGCCAGCCACCGCCTCATCCCCGCCTCGCGCTCCCAGCCAAAGCCCTCGAACTCAGCCCGCCAGCACGGTGTCCAGCACCAGCCCCACGAACACGCTCAAACCCAACCAGTGGTTCAGCCGGAAAGCCTTGAAGCAACCATCGCGGTCACGCTGGCGGATCAACCAGCCGTGCCAAAGAGCCTGCAGCCCCGCCACCGCCAGGCCCGCGAAATACCAGACACCACGGCCTGCTTCATGGCCCACCATGGCCCAGCAGACAATGCACAGCGCATAAAACCCCATCACCCCGAGGACATCGAAGCGGCCCAGCGTGATGGCCGACGTGCGAATGCCGATCTTGAGGTCATCGTTGCGATCGACCATGGCGTACTCGGTGTCGTAGGCCAGCACCCAACCCAGGTTACCCAGCACCAACCACCAGGCCTGCGCGGGGACCTGATCGCCCACCGCCGCGTAGGCCATGGGGATGCCAAAGCTGAAGGCCACGCCCAGCACCGCCTGCGGCATGGACACGAAACGCTTGGTGAAGGGGTAGATCACCGTGACGGCCAGCGCCGCGAACGACATCGCGATGGTCAGCGCGTTGGTGGTCAGCACCAGGGTGAACGAGGCCAGGGCCAGCACCGCCCCCACGGCCAAAGCCTCTTTCACCGACAGCTGCCCGCTGGTCACCGGCCGCTGAGCGGTGCGTTGCACGTGGCGGTCAAAATCCTGGTCGGCCACATCGTTGACGGCGCAGCCCGCGCTGCGCATCAGGATGGTGCCCAAGGTGAACACCAGCAGCAGGTGCCAGCCCGGAAAGCCCCCTGCGGCCAGCCACAAGGCGGCCAAAGTGGGCCACAAGAGCAGCAACCAACCCTGGGGGCGGTTCCAGCGGATCAGGTCCAGGTAGAGCGACCAGCGCGATCGGGGAAGGGGCAGACCAGGGGTGTTCACAGGATGGGATTATCGCGACACTGGGCCGTCATTGAAACTGACCATAATCTGCCACGGGCCGATCCTGGCCCCACCGAAGGGGATGTGCCATGAAAACTTTGTTGATGTACGACAAGCTGGTGCCGGTCAACCGCGAGCAACACCGCCAACTGCGCGTCAAGGCCAGCGACAAGAAGCTGAACTTTGCGCGCGAAACCAATTCCGTGTTGCTGGCCGTGACCGAGTTGCCGCTGGCTGCACTGGACTTTCCCTGCGTGTTCGTGGCCACGGGCGATCAGCACACCCTGGTGTCCGTGGTGGGCCTGCGTGACAAGGAAAACCTGCTTGTCGACGACCACGGCGCCTGGGACACGCACTGCTACGTGCCCGCCTTCATCCGCCGCTACCCCTTTGTGCTGGCCGAGCAACCCGGCAGCACGCAACTGACGGTGTGCGTGGACGAAGCCTTTGACGGCCTGAACGCCACCGATGGCGAGGCCTTGTTCGACGCCGAAGGCAAGGACACGGCCTACCTGCAGCAATTGCAGAAGTTCTTGCTGGATTTTCACAACGACATGCAGCGCACCACAGCGTTTGCCAAGCGTCTGGTCGAGCTGGACTTGCTGGTGGACCGCAACATCGACTTCAAGCTGGCCGAGCAGCACATCACGCTGAACGGCTTCAAGGTGGTCGACGAAGACAAGCTGCACAAGCTGTCGCCAGACACCGTGCAGGAGCTGTTCAACAACGGCGCACTGGGCTGGATCCACGCCCATTTGCTGTCATTGAACAACGTCAACAAGCTGGGCGCGCGCCTGATCAGGAAGTTAACGAACTGAGGTTGACTCGGGTGGCGTCCAACCGCCGCCCAGCGCCTTGTACAACGTGATGTGGGCCTGCTGGCGCGCCAGCTGCGCCGAGATCAAGGCCTGCTGCGAGGCGAAGAGGCTGCGCTGTGCGTCCAGCAAATCCAGCTGGCTGGCCACGCCGCTGCTGTAGCGCAAGGTGGCCAGGCGCAAGCGGGCCGCTTCGGCATCGGTCTGGTTTTGCTGAGCCTGGGCCTGGTCGGCAAAACTGCTGCGTGCCACCAGGGCATCGGCCACTTCACGGAAGGCGCTTTGCAGCGCTTTCTCGTACTGGGCCACGGCAATCTCGCGCTTGACCTTGGCGCTGTCGATCAGGGCCAGGTTGCGGCCCGTGTCAAAGATGGGCAGCACCACGCCGGGCGAGAAACTCCAGGCACTGCGGCCATCGCTGAACAGGCCCGACAGCGAATCGCTGACCACCCCGGCGCTGGCCGTCAGGCTGATGCGCGGGAACATGTTGGCCCGGGCTGCGCCGATGTTGGCGTTGGCCGAGATGAGCTGTTGCTCGGCCTGAGCGATGTCGGGGCGCTTGAGCAAGGCCTCGGACGGCAGGCCCACGGGCAGCTCGCTCAAACCGGGCCACAAGGCATCGCGCACCAGGGCGGACACGGCTTGCGGGTCTTCCATGGCACTGGCGGTGGGCAGCACAGGCGCAGGCGGCAGCAGGTCGGCCGGCGCAGTCTCACCCAGCAGCAGGTTGAGGGCATTGGTGTCTTGCGCCAGTTGACGCTGCGCCTGCGCACGGCTGATGCGCGCGGCTTCCAGCACCGATTGCGTCGAACGCAAATCCAGCTCGTTGAGCACGCCGTTGTCGAACTTGAGCTGCTGCAGCTTCATCGAGCCTTGGCGCGCCTGCAAGGTTTGCTCGGCCAGGGCCAGCTGCCAACGGTCGGCCCAGATGGCGTAGTAAGTGTTGGCGACCGAAGCCACCAGGCTGATGTGCGCGGACTTGCGGGCTTCTTCCGTGGCGAACAGTTGCGCGCTGGCTGCGGCACTGAGTGCACGCAAACGGCCGAACAGGTCCAGCTCGAAGGCCGTGATGGTCACCCCACCCTGGGCCGTCGTGGTGATCGGGTAAGGCGCCACCGTCGATGGCTGGCGTGTGCCCGTGATCGAGGCGTTCAGCGTGGGCAACTGGTCCGCGCGCGTCACCTGGTACTGGGCCCGAACCTGCTCGATGTTGAGCACGGCCAAGCGCAAGTCGCGGTTGTTCTCCAGCGACTTGCGGATCAGGCCCTGCAAGCGGGCATCCGGGAAGTAGGTGCTCCAGGGCAGTTCGGTCGCCTTGGCGGCGGCCGATGCCGCCGGGCTGGGCGCCTGAGGCCAGTCGCTGGCCACCGGCGCACCAGGGCGTTGGTAATCGGGCGTCAGCGAGCAGGCGCCCAGGGCCAGGATGGCCGCCAGGGCCAGGGTGGATTTGACAGCAGTGAATTTAGTCATGAGGGACGACCTCTGCCTCGGAGGCGTTGGGGGTCTTGGGGTGTTTGGAGCCCTTGTTGAGCCACGTCATCACCACCACAAAAAACACCGGCACGAAAAACACCGCCAGCACCGTGGCCGCGATCATGCCACTCATCACGCCCGTGCCGATCGCGCGTTGCGCGGCCGAGCCGGCGCCATTGGCCAGCACCAGGGGCAGCACGCCCAGGATGAAGGCCAGCGAGGTCATGATGATCGGGCGGAAACGCAGGTGACAAGCTTGCAAGGTGGCCTCGATCAGGCCCATGCCCTTGTCGTGCAGCTCTTTGGCGAACTCGATGATCAGGATCGCGTTCTTGGCCGACAGGCCCATGATGGTGATCAGGCCCACCTTGAAGTACACGTCGTTGGGCAGGTCGCGGAACGACGCGCCCAGCAAAGAGCCGAGCAAGCCCAGCGGCACCACCAGCAGCACGGCCAGCGGGATGGTCCAGCTTTCATACAAGGCCGCCAGGCACAGGAACACCGCCAGCAGCGAGAAGCCCAGCAGCAGGGTCGCTTGCGAGCCCGACAGCTTTTCTTCACGCGACAGGCCAGTCCATTCGATGCCGATGCCTTGCGGCAACTGCTTGGCCAGGGTCTCGATCTCGTCCATGGCCTGGCCAGTGCTGAAACCCTTGCCCGCGTCACCCGAAAGGCGCATGGCGGGGTAGCCGTTGTAGCGCACCGCCTGCATCTGGCCGGTGATCCAGCGCGTGGTCGCGAAGGAGGACAGCGGCACACTCTGCCCCTGGTTGTTGGTCACGTTGAGCTGCAGGATCTGATCGGCCTGCATGCGGTCCTTGGCCTCGGCCTGCACCACCACGCGTTGCAGACGCCCCTGGTTGGGGAAGTCGTTGATGTAGCTGGAACCCAGGGCCGTGGACAAGGTGGCGCTGATCGCGTCAAAGCCGATGCCCAGGGCGTTGGCCTTGTCGCGGTCGATGTCCACCTGCAACTGAGGCGCGTCTTCCAAGCCATCGGGACGGACCCCGGTGACCTTGGCGTTCTGCACCAGCATGCCCAGCATCTGGTTGCGCGCGGCCAGCAAGGCGGCGGGGCCCAGGCCAGCGCGATCTTGCAATCGCAGCGAGAAGCCGGTGGCGTTGCCCAGCTCGCGGATCGGCGGTGGGTTGAGCGGGTAAATGAAGGCATCGCGGATGCCCATCAGCGCGCCAAAGGCCTTGCCCGCCAGGTCTTGTGCCGAATGCCCGGCACCCTGGCGCTCGTCCCAGTCTTTCAGGGTCACGAAAGCCAAGGCGGCGTTCTGGCCCGAGCCGGAGAAGCTGAAGCCCACCACACCGACCACCGACTGCACTTCCGGTTGCTTGAGGAAGTAGTCCTCGACCTGCGCGATCACGGTCTCGGTGCGGTTGGAGGTGGCGCCCGGCGGCAACTGCACATTGACGATCAGGTTGCCCTGGTCTTCGCTGGGCAGGAAGGACGAGGGCATGCGCACGTACAACCAACCCACCACGCCCACCAGCACCGCGTACACGATGAGCATGCGGCCACCACGCTTGACCAGCTTGGCGATCGAACTTTCATAGCCATGCGTGGTGGCGGTGAAACGGCGGTTGAACCAGCCGAAGAAGCCGCGCTTTTCATGGTGCCCCTCGGGGATGGGCTTGAGCAGCGTGGCGCACAAGGCCGGCGTGAGCGACAAGGCCAGGAAGGCCGAGAACAGCATTGACGAGACCATCGACAACGAGAACTGCCGGTAGATGTTGCCCACCGAGCCGCTGAAGAAAGCCATGGGGATGAAGACCGACACCAGCACCACGGTGATGCCGACGATGGCACCACTGATCTGGCCCATGGCCTTGCGCGTGGCTTCCAGCGGCGACAGGCCTTCCTGCGCCATCAGGCGTTCAACATTCTCGACCACCACGATGGCATCGTCCACCAGGATGCCGATGGCCAGCACCATGCCGAACATGGTCAGCACGTTGATCGAGAACCCCGCCACCGACATGACCCCGAAGGTGCCCAGCAGCGCCACCGGCACCACCAGGGTCGGGATCAAGGTGTAGCGCAGGTTCTGCAGGAAGATGAACATCACCACGAACACCAGCGCCACGGCCTCGATCAGCGTTTCAACCACCTGGCTGATGGAGATCTTGACGAAGCCCGATGTGTCGTAAGGGATGGAGAAATCCACGCCCTTGGGGAAGTACTGCTTGAGTTCGGCCATGCGCTTGCGCACGGCTTCGGCGGTTTGCAGGGCATTGCCGGTGGGTGACAGTTGCAGGCCGATGCCGCTGGCAGGCTTGCCGTTCAGGCGGGCATAGGTGCCATAGGTTTGTGCACCCAGCTCGATGCGGGCCACGTCGCGCATGCGCACCACGGCGCCATCCGTCTTGGCGCGCAGCACGATGTTGCCGAACTGCTCGACGTTGGCCAGCTGGCCGCTGACCACCACCGTGGCCGCCACAGTCTGCTCCACGATGTTGGGCCGCTCGCCAATGCCGCCAGCGGGCACCAAGGTGTTTTGTGCCCTGATGGCGTTGTTGACATCGGCAGCGGTCAGGCCGAAGGACACCAACTTGGCCGGATCCACCCAGATGCGCATGGCGCGCTCGGTGCCGAACAACTGCGCCTGGCCAATGCCGGGCACGCGCTGCAGTTCAGGGATGACGTTGCGCGAAGCGTAGTCACCCAGGAAGACCGGGTCCAGCTCTGGGTTGGTCGACGACAGCATCACGAACATCAAAAAGTTGCTGCGCGATTTGTCGACCTTCACACCCTGCTGCGTCACGGCCGCTGGCAAACGCGGCGAGGCGCGCGACAGGCGGTTTTGCAACTCAACCTGGGCCAGGTCAATGTTGGTGCCGGGCTCGAACGTCACGGTGATCGAACCCGTGCCATTGGCCTGGCTGACCGATTCCATGTAGGCCAGGCCGGGCGCGCCATTGAGCTCCTGCTCGATGACGCTGACCACGCTGTCGTCCAGCGTCTTGGCCGAGGCTCCGGGGTAAGTGGCACTGATCACGATGGACGGCGGCGCCACCGTGGGGTACTGGGCAATGGGCAACTGGGTGATGGCCACGCCACCAAACACCAAAATGAACAAGGCGATCACCCACGCGAAGATGGGCCGGTCAATGAAGAAGCGAGGCATGTCAGGCTCCTTCAGCGCGAAGCGGCTGCATCAGGCGCAGACGCAGGAGCCGACGCCGGGCCAGACGCAGAACCCGGCACCGCCGTGGGCTGCCAAGGCACGGCCTTGACCGGCGCCTTGGGATTCATCATCTTCTGGAAGCCATCGACCATGACCTGCTCGCCAGACTTCAAGCCGCTCAGCACCACCCACTGGTTGCCCTTGGCGCCACCCAGCTTGACCGGGCGGGGTTTGACCATGCCATCGGCTCCCACCACCATCACGGTATCGCCCTGTGTGGAGCGGGTCACGGCCTGTTGGGGCAGCAAGATGCCGCCATCCACCTGGGCTTGCTCAAGGCGCACGCGCACATACAGGCCCGGCATCAAAGCGCCGTCAGGATTGGGCACCTCGGCGCGCAGCGAGACCTGGCCCGAGGTACTGTCCACGCTCAGGTCAGAGAACAACAGCTTGCCGGGCAGCGGGTACTCGGTGCCATCGTCCAGCAGCACGCGCACGCTGGCGGCTTGCCCACCGGCGCGCTTGAGCTTGCCCTGGGCCATGGCCTGCTTGAGCTTGAGCACCTCAGCGGCCGATTGCGTGAAGTTGACGTAGAGCAGATTGGTCTGCTGGATCAGGGCCAGCTGCGTGGCATCGCCCTGCCCCACCAAGGCGCCTTCGGTGACCAACGCGCGGCCAATGCGGCCCGAGATGGGCGCGGTGACCGTGGCGTAACCCAGGTTGATGCGCGCGGTTTGCACGGCGGCCTTGGCCGCAGCCACATCCGCTTGCGCCTGGCTTTGCGCCACCTGGGCGTTCAAAAACTCTTGCGGGCTGATGGCCTTGGCGGCCTGCAGCGGCTGGTAGCGACCCACCAAGGCCGTGGCCTGGTTCAAGTTGGCCTCGGCCTTGGCCTGCGAAGCCAGCGCGCTGTCAAGCACCGCCTTGAAACTGCTCGGGTCGATCTGGAACAGCACCTGCCCGGCCTTCACATCGGAGCCTTCCACGAAGTTGCGCTGCTGCACGATGCCAGCCACGCGGGCGCGGACCTGGGCAATGCGCGAGGCCTCCAGGCGACCTGGCAGCTCGGTGATGATGGGCACGGTTTGCGGCTGCACCGTGACCACGCCCACCTGGGCGGGCGGCATGCCACCACCGGGTGCCGCGGCCGGCGCCGATGCCTTGGGCCCGCAAGCGGCCAGCAATGAGGCGGCCAAGGCCAGCACGGCCCACGCGCTTGCGCGCTGAATCATTCCCTTGTCATGGCTCGCCATGGATCACCTCTTCAAAAATACTTGTCTGGTCAATCAATTTGGTAACTATACATACATTCTTGTATGTATGAAATGAAATCGGTCACAATCAATCACATTGATTTGACTGACTTGATGAAACCGGACACCTCCCCATGCGCCGCACCAAAGAAGACGCCCTGCTGACGCGTGAACAACTGCTGGATGCCGCCGAACTTGTCTTTGCGGACAAAGGTGTGTCGCGAACCTCCCTGCAAGACATTGCCCAGGCGGCAGGCATGACCCGTGGCGCCATCTACTGGCACTTCAAGGACAAAGCCGCTCTTTTTAACGCGATGATGGACAGGAGCACTTCGCCCATCGAAGAGACCATCGGCCGAGTAGGACAAGAGGCGACCGAAGACCCGCTGGCCCAGGTCCGCGCGGCCATGATGGACGCCTTGACGCGCATCGCCACCGAGCCCCGCACACGCCGCGTGATCGGCATTGCCGTCAACAAGGTCGAGTATGTGGACGAACTGAGCGATGTGCGCGCCCGCCATGTGAGGGTGCACTTGAACTGCCAGGCTCACCTTGAAACGGCCCTGAAGCGCGCGCAGAAGCTGGGCTTAGTGGCCGCCCAACCCAGCGCCCGGGTGATGACCGTGGGTCTGCAGGCCCTGGTGAATGGGCTGATCAACACCTGGATGCTGGACGACAAACTCTTCCACCTGACCCGCACCGGCGCACAGGCCATTGATCTTTACCTGTCAGGGCTCAAGGCCACGTCGCCATCGCTGGTCTCGTCCAGGCCCACTTCGTCGTCCAGGTGCCGCGTGTCGGCCCAGCCCAGCAGGCTGAAGCCCTCAGGGCTGTAAAGCAGGCGGTTGATGCCGACGTTGCCAATCGTCCAGGTGCGCGGCGCCTGCAAAGGGATGTGGTTGGCGGCACGGTAAAAGCAATCCAGCACGCCCCCATGGGCCACCAGGGCCACGGTTTGACCAGGGTGCAAGCGGGCCAGGCGCTCGGCGGTGTCAATGCAGCGTTGGTAGAACGACTGCAAGGTCTCGCCCTCTTCCGGGCCATAACTGGGATCGCGCTCGCGCCAGCGCCGGCCTTCTTCGGGCCACTGCAAGGCGACCTCGTTCTGGGTCATGCCTTCCAGGCGGCCGAAGTTGCGTTCACGCAGGCCCTGGTCCAACTGCAAGGGCAGGCCGGTGGCACGGGCCACGGCCTGGGCGGTGTCTCGCGCGCGCTGCAAGTCGCTGGTGTAGAGCGCGTCCAGCCCTTCATCGGACAAGGCCAGCGCCAGGCGCTCGGCCTGCCAGCGGCCATGCTCGTTCAAGGGGATGTCGGTGTGGCCCTGGATGCGCGCCTCCAGGTTCCAGGCCGTTTCGCCATGGCGAATGACCAGCAGGCGGGTGATGTGATCGCTCATGTCACCCATGATGCCTGAGTTGGCCGGTCAAACACCCCAGACGATGGGCTCCTTGGCCGCGTGCGCGGCTTCAATCATCTGGATGAGGGGCCAGGCGCGTCGGCGCAGGTCCACTGCATCGGCCTCAGGCTGCTCGTCGTCACCGTCCTGCTTCGCTGACGCGCCCTCCTCCGAGAGCTCATCCAAGGGCAAGGACCTGAGCGCAGCCAGCGCGGCCGGCATCTCTTCTGGCGTCAGGATGCCCTTGGGATCGGACGACTTGCCGATGTGGTGCAACAAGGCGTGCGCGTGTGCGGTCAGCATCAGCAGGTCACCGGTGGCTGGGGATTTGAATTTGAATGTCATGGGATACCTCCGACTTCATTGTGCGCCCCACTGACAAAAGCCCTGACCGGCACATGCCGCCGCAGACCATAAATCTCCATGGCCTTGATGAAGGATTCGGCGCTGCGCTCGATCACGAAGCGCTGGTTGAAACAGGCCAGGGCGTCGCGTTTCATCTGCGCCCAGGCAGCCGGTTCGGCCTGCACCCAACGGTCCAGCAATCGCTGGGTGCCAGGCAGGTCATCCGAATCCACCAGGCCGGCACCCGCCTGTTGAACTTCGCGCCAGATGTTGACTTGGTTGGAGATCAGCACCGGCACGGCACAGGCCAGTGCCTCGGCCACGGCAATGCCAAAGTTCTCTTGGTGCGAAGGCAGGATGAAGGCATCGGCGCTGTGGAACGCGCCCCACTTGAGGTCGCCCGACACCATCCCGGTCCAGGTGATGTGGCGCTCCAGCCCCAGCGAGGTGGCCAAGGCTTTCATCTCCACCCCATAGGCATCATCGGCCGGGCCGGCCATGACGATGTGCAAGTCCCTGGCCTGATCAAAGGGGAGGCGCTTGAGCAAGGCGGCAAAGGCGTTCAGCAGCAGATCCGGCCCCTTCTTGACATGCACGCGGCCCAGGAACAACAAGCAGCGCTTGCCCACCAGGTGCGGAAATCGCTCAAGGAACACCCGGCGTTGCACTTCGGCATCGCCCACGGGCGCGCTGGTGCCGTAGTTCACCACGTACTCGTCGCACTTGTAGAGCCAGAAGGACTGGCGGGCCAGGCGTCGTTCGTCCTCGCAGGTGAACAGCACGGCGGTGGCATCGCGCAGTACTCGGTACTCGGCCCAGGGCCAGTACAACCATTTCTTCAAATGCTTGAGTGGGTAGGTGCGCTTGAACCAGGGGTCCAGCATGCCGTGCGTGTACACGAAGTACGGCGTGGGCGAGCCTTGCAGCGCCCGCCAGGCCCCGAAGGAGTGGTACTCCCAGATGCCATTGACGATGACCACGTCGTAGTCGCTGCGGTGCTGGCGCAGCCAGGGCACCAGCTTGGAGTTGTAGCGGTAACGCACACTGGACGGCCCCATCGCATGGCACTTGAGGGGGCAGTTTTTGACCCAAGGGCTGTCCGGATCGTCAAGCGAGACCACTTCCACCGTGTGGCCCTGCCGCTGGTTGACCGCGGACAACTGCTTGACACCTTCAATGGGCCCCCCTCCCACGGGGTTGACCGATGAAATGCAATGGAGGATGCGAAATGACATGAAGCGAAGGCCTGTTCTTAGCGATTTGAAGCGCGCTCAATGAAGCCCGCCTTGGCGTAGCCTTCACGGGCACAGTCAGGGCAAACCTTGGGCAAAGGCCGCGTGCCAGCGTGCTCGCAAAGATAGCTTTCAAGCTTGTGCCAATGGCCATCCTTCGCGCCAATGCGGTGGCATTGGGTGCAGACAGGCAAGGGACCAGCGAATGCACCCAAATAGCGGGAGTTGGCGCCCAGCGCCGCTCGCGTGTAGTGAAAGCCAACCACCACACACACGAAGAAAAAGAAGCGCTGCAGTGCATTCCAGTAGACGACCCACCACTGCGCATATTGGTGACCCGCACCCACATCGGCGGCAATCCAGACCAGGGAACACAGGAATGCCGACATGCACCCACCCGCGAGTCCAAAAGATCGCGTGCTCAAGATGATCGGCAAGGCATACACGGCGAACACCGACACCTCGTAACCCGTGAAGTAATCCACCCACCCACACAGGAAGATGGCCGACAACACCAGCAGGAATGCACCCACTCGAAAGGAGCGTTTTTGAGCAGCGAAATCTGAACCGTTTGACATGGAGGCCAAGCCTATCCATCAACTGTGACAACACGGTGATCGGGCAAGCATCCTCAGCGACCCAGCCTAGAAGAACTGTCACAGAAGATTTCTACACTCCGTTCGGACCACTCTGATTGACTGACATGCCGTACGCCGCCTCTCTCGTGATCATTGGAGAAACCAATGACATTTGAGCAAATCTTTTCCATCCTGAAAGCACGCTGGATCATCGCTCTGAGCGTGTTCCTGGTGGTGTTGGGCGCGGTCACGGCCAAGACCTTGCTCAAGGCCAAGGACTACACCGCCGAAGGCTCGGTGATCGTTGACATCAAGTCACCCGACCCGATTGCCGGCATGGTGCTGGCGGGCGCAGCATCCCCCAGCTATTTGATGACCCAGATTGACGTCATGACCAGTCAGCGGGTGGCGTTGAAAGTGGTGTCGGATTTGAAGCTCTACGAGATCTCTTCCCTGCGCCAGAACTGGATGAAATCGACCAATGGCGTGGGCGACTTCAGAGGCTGGCTGGCTGATCTTTTTCGCCACTCACTCCAGGTGCACCCATCTCGGGGCTCCAACGTGATCAATGTGGCATTCACCGGTGCCGACCCCTTGTTCGCCGCAGCCATCACCAACGCCTTCATCAAGGCCTACCTGGATGTGAACCTGCAACTGCGCACCGAGCCCGCCAAGCAGTACACCCGCTTTTTCAACAACAACGGCAAGCAATTGCGCGAAGACTTTGAGATGGCGCAGGCCAAGCTGTCGAAGTTTCAGCAAGACCAGGGACTGGTGGTCACAGATGAGCGCCTGGACGTTGAGATGGCCCGATTGACCGAACTGTCCACGCAGCAAGTGCAGATGCAAGCCGCCGTGGCCGACTCGGGCAGCCGGCAGGCCGCTGTCAATGCGCAAGGTGACAAAACCCAGGACGTGATGATGAACCCGCTCGTCAGCTCGCTCAAGACCAATCTAACCCAGCAAGAAAACCAGCTGCAACTGCTCAGCACCAAGCTGGGCGATGAACATCCCCAAGTCAAAGAGTTGAGCAACGGCATTGCCGACATGCGCAAGAAGCTCGACACCGAAGTGCTGCGCGTCAGCAAGAGCTTTGGCATCAGCAACTCGGTCAATGTCTCCAGGGAAAACCAGGTCCGCATGGCACTGGAAGCGCAACGCAGCAAAGTCCTCCAGATGAAAGCCGTGCGCGACCAGGCCGCCATGCTGCAGCGTGATGCCGACAACGCCCAGCGCGTCTATGAACAAGTGGTGCTGCGCCAGAACACCACCAACCTGGAAAGCCAGGCCTTTCTGGACAATGTGGCGGCCCTGGAGTACGCGACGGCACCCTCCGTCCCCTCAGGCCCGCGCATTCTCAACAACATTGGCCTGGGCGCATTGGCAGGCGCCGTGCTGGCCTTGATGGCCGCGCTCCTGATGGAACGCAAAGACAGGCGTCTGCGCACATTCAACGAGATTGAAGCGCTCACAAATCTGCCCGCCGTGGGATTGATTCCGGCCTTCAAGAGCCGCAAGAAGGCCACGGAGCTGCCTCGCCGACTTCACCTGCCTGCCGTCGGCCTCAAGGCCTTGGGCCGATGAGAGCCATGCACACCATGAATGCACCTGAACGCGAAGTCAAAGTGGACGCCTCACTGGGCGACATCCTGCGCACGACCAAGGGACTCACCACCAGCCAGGTCAAGCAGGCCCTGGACTACCAGCATGAACACAAAGTGCGCTTTGGCGATGCCATCGTGGCCTTGGGTCTGGCCAGACCGGAAGACATTGTCTGGGCCTTGTCGCAGCAGTTTCACTATCCCTACACACCGACCAAAGAGCAAACCCTCAACGAAGAGCTGGTGGTCGCCAACGATCCCTTCAGCGAAGAGGTTGAGGCTTTCCGAGATTTGCGATCACAGCTTTTGATGTCGGTGATGAGCAGCCAGAACACCCGCAGCGCCCTGGCCTTGGTCAGCCCCGATGTGGGCGATGGCAAGTCGTTCATCGCGGCGAACCTGGCCGTGGCATTCAGCCAGTTGCCAGGACGCACTTTGCTGATCGATGCCGACTTGCGGGCTGCCCGCCTCCACAAGCTGTTCGGAGTAGAGGCAGGCTCAGGTTTGACCAGCATCCTGGCGGGCCGCGCCGAACCCAATGTCATCAAGCCTGTGGGCCACCTGCCCAATTTGTACCTGTTGCCCGCCGGCGTGGATGCACCCAATCCTGTCGAACTGTTGCAACAATCGGCGTTTAGTCTCTTGCTCTGCGATCTGCAAGAGAAGTTCGACCACGTGCTGGTCGATACCCCCGCGGCCTCGCACGGGTCTGATGCACGAATCATTGCCACGCACTGCGGATCGGCACTGGTCATCGCGCGCAAGAACCGAAGCTCCGCCCCGCACTTGCAGAAGTTGGTCAAGCAGCTCACCAAAGGATCGGTCAAGCTCGCTGGCGTTTTGATGAACGAATTTTAAATGATGAGCACCATGCCCCCGAAAAAACGAGTTGCCCTGATCACTGGCGTCACCGGTCAAGACGGAGCCTATCTGGCCGAGTTTCTGCTCAAGAAGGGCTACGAGGTGCATGGCATCAAGCGCCGCTCCAGCTTGTTCAACACCGACCGGATTGATCACCTGTACCAGGATCCGCACGTTGACAACCGCAACTTCATCCTGCACTACG
>CAZKPN010000058.1:0-23649 GCA_964554655.1 uncultured Aquabacterium sp.
TAGGCACCCACGCCATCCCAACTCAGGCCATGCTTGGCGAAGGTCTGTGCCAGCAACCAGGCGCCCACGTGGATGCTGGTGCAGGGGTTGTACAGATCCTTTTCGGTGATACCGAGCCGCGCCAGCGCTGGCAGGTTCGAGCTGTTGATCTGCATCAGGCCGATGTCGTAGCTGCTTGTGCGCTGTTGATGCGTGAGGTTGAGGGCCTGTGGTTTGAGGCCGGACTCGACCTGGGCGATGGCATACAGCAGCTGCGGCGAGATGCCGTAACGCTGCGCCGCCTCATCCCAACAGGCCACGGCATGGGCTGGCAGACTCAGCAGCAAGACCGCCCCTAGCAAACAAAGCTGTCGCATGGCGCACTCCAAATCGATGCCCGGCGTGCCTGCTTTGCATCAAGCAAGGCAGTGTGAGTTGGGTGAGATCGGCTAGTGCGATCTAGGCTTTGGGGGGGCGGGCCTTGGGCGTACGGTTCAGCCAGGGTCATGTCGGCGGAATCGATCGGTGGGGAAGTGAACATGGTGGATCCCTCAGGTTGGCTGCGGCATCAACTTTGGTGAGCGCATGACTGAAGGTTAGGCGTGTGCTGCATTTGGGGCTCGGGCGAATGCGGGCTTTGTGGTGGGGGTTTCGAGCTTGGCTCGGGGTGCAGGGATACGCACGATGTCTTCGGCGTCGGTCACTCGCTGCACGACTTTCAGGTCAAATCAAATTGAGGTTCATTCGGGTGCGCGATGACCGTATGGTTTTGGCGACAGAGAGTGTGTTCACCGTGTCTGCGCTCGACCCAGTGCCGCAGTTCGGCCAACGGAGACCAACGACAGCTGTGCAGCGTTGCTGACGCTAGCGGACGGCGAGCGTAATCTCGCTGAATAGCACCAAGCAGTCGTTGGGCGCCGTGAACGCCGTCAGCGCAACAGACGAAATTTGTCTCTATGATTGGCAAATGCGCTTGCTGCACCTGTCTGACATCCACTTCCGCGAGCCGGACTGCCTGGCCCCTCCAACCGACCCCGAGCGGCCATATAGGACCCGGCTGCTAAATGACTTGGTGCCTCTGTGCGCCGGAAAGGGTGTGGACGCCATCCTGGTGGGCGGCGATATCGCGTTCAAGGCGCACCCGGCCGAATTCGAAGTCGCCACCGTTTGGCTGAAGGATGTCGCGGATCGAACCGGCTGCCGACATGACCGCATATACGTCGTTCCCGGTAACCACGATGTTGATCGTGCCACTTGCCGAAGCTCGATGGCGATAGCGAACGCCCAGAGCGCCATCGCGCACGCACCGCAGCACCGCAGGGAAGCGATCTTGCGGGCGCAGCTCAAAGACGGCGAAGCCGGGGCGGCGCTGTTTAGACCTTTGGCAGCCTACAACGCATTCGCCTCGCCCTTCGGGTGCTATGTCAGTGCGGACAAGCCGTACTGGACCTACACCCTGGACGATTTCGGGGGCGGCGTGACCTTGCGCCTGCACGGCCTCACTTCGACACTGATCTCAGGGTTGGAGGATCGCGACGACGTGCCCGGCAGGCTGTACCTCAGCCCGCTGCAAACGGCGGTAGATCCCGAGCCGGACGTCCTGAACTTGGTAATGTCGCATCATCCGCCCCACTGGTTCATCGACCACGACGAGGTGGACGACACTGTGAACTCCCGGGCGCCGCTTCAGTTCTTTGGCCATGAGCACCGTCAGCGCTGTACTCAGACTCCAGGGTATGTCCGATTCAGCGCCGGCGCCCTTCACCCCGACCGCAACGAGCGCGACTGGAAGCCTGGGTATAACCTAATCGACCTAGAAGTGGTCGGTGAAGGTCAGCAACGCATGGTCCGAGTGAGAGCCCATGTCCGGCAACTGCAGAAGTACCCGGAACGGTTCATTGCCTTGACGTCCCCTCAAGGGCAAGATGTCTGGATCTCTGACATCATGTTCCCCAACCATGCATTGCGCGTTGTCAACCCAGCACGAGCACAACCCGCCGCGGCGGCTGAAGCACCTGCTGCGTCAGTGGCACCGGCCTCCGTTACATCGGCTGCGGAGGTGGCCATGAGCAGTCCAAGCACCAAGGGACTGGTCTTCCGGTTCTGGAGTCTGGCCGACAGCCAAAAACGAGAGGTCATGCTGAAGCTCAAACTCATCGCCGAGGATGAGCTGGAGTTGAGCGACGAGGAGCTCTATGACCAGGGCTTGAGGCTGGCTGCTCAGCGCGGCCAGCTCGAAGAGTTGGCACGTGAGGTGGAAGTACTGCAACAACAGGGCTGACTGCCCGCACCGAGGGGAGACAATTTGAAAGCTGAATTTCTGAGCTGGTACGAGGCTGTGACACTGTCCATAGAGCCTGATGTCGCCGATGCCCGCTGGGCCGCCGTCCAGACGCTTGCAGCCTCAGCGAGTCACGAAGAGCTGGAGGCGTTCATTCGCGCCGCCTTCCGCGCCAAGCAAAACTCCGCCAAGACCTCGGCAGTGCGCGCAAAGCTCGCCGGACAAGGCGGCGCGATGCAGGATGAGGAGTTCAAGCTGCTGGCAGCCGCTACCCTGGCAGTGATCCTTCGCACAAGCCAGCCGACAGCAGCGCGCGCCGCCATGATGATCGGCACGACCCATATCAATGGCCTGCGTCCCGTAAAGCAGCCCGTGGACATCATTGGTCCTGCTTCGAGTGCTCGCCTGGCGCTGGCGCGGAACACGCGCCGACGTCCGCCGTTGACGTTGGGGCCGATGCCCCCGCTGGACATAGACACTACCGAGGCGGTCGAATCGGAGGACGCAAATGAGAGCCTCAAGCTGCTGGCACAGGCGTGCACGGCGGTGTTGGAGACGCTTGCCCAGCAGCAAAATGAATTCGCGCAGCGAACTCTGCACTACATCAGCATCCAGGACGAAGAACTGAACATGCTGTGGTGGCTGCAGGGCGGGTACAGCGACACGTGCAATCAGCCCTTCACCGAGATCCCGCGCGAGCAACGGCCTTTCGTGTTGGCACTTGAGCTCGCCGAGGCCACCTACGCCATTCCAGGCGCGGCCGCCGTCGAGTCACTGCTGGTACGAGCCGGAATCGAGGACACCGAACCTGTGGAAATCGCGGCTGCCATCCAGTCTTTACCCCTCGATTGGCTAAGGATCGCCATTCCCGAAGCCGATGCCGCCAAGGTCTCCTCGGTGACCACGCCGCTGCATGAAGCCTTCAAGCGCCGCCTTGAAGTTGAAGGTCTTGACACATGGATCCCTACTTGGGCGTCCGTCTGCGACATCGACCCGACGGCCAAGCTGAGTCCGTTGCGGCTGGCGGACCTCTGCTATTGCGAGCAACTCGTCATTCGCAAATAGCCATGGTAGATCCCACAATGCTGCTAGGTGCCCCGGATCGATGCGCCAACCCGGACTGCCGGGTGGCGGAGGACGGCCGCTGCATCGAAGGTTTCGGCAACAAGACCGAATGCCCGCAGTTCGGCAGGATCCAGATCGTGCCAGCGCAGGCTGCGGCCAGTTCTGAACCGGAGCCCATGCTTGGCGTGGCCATGGCTTTGTCCACTACCATGTCAGTGGCTGAGGCCGATCATGTCCTCAAGTCGAAGGAGACCCGGGTCATTGCCATCGCCGGTCCCCACGACGCAGGCAAGACCAGCCTGATTGCAGGCCTGTACGACCTGTTCCAGCTTGGGCAGGTCGGGAGCGTCGCATTTGGCCAGTCGAAATCGCTGCACGCGTTCGAGGAGGCCGCACACGATTCGCGCGCGGCCTCCCGCAGAGAATCACCGGTCACGGCTCGAACGGCCAGAGGCGAGGTCCGGTTCTACCACCTGGAGTTGGTCGATGCCGATTCGGGCACAGCACCCACAGTATTGCTGGGTGACCGCGCCGGCGAGGAATACCTCGAGACGCGCAGCAACCCTGACTCGGCGAAGTCTTTTCCTGAGCTACCGCGGGCGGACGTGCTGACCATGCTGGTCGATGGCAAAAGGCTGCTTGATGTGGGGCGCCGTCACAACGTGCGCTCCGAAATCCGCCAGACCATTCAGGCGTTCATCGAGGCGGGTGCCGTCAGGCCTTCTCAACGACTGGCCATCGTGCTGACCAAGGTGGACATGATCCGGAAGTCCGCGGAGGCGGGGGAGCGAGCGTTGATGGACTTCGAAGGGCTGGTGGCGAGCCTGCGCACCGCTTACGCGTCGAAGTTCGCGGCCATTGAGCCATTCATCATCGCCGCGCAGCCGAAATCGGATGGTGCCAAGAGGGGCGACGGCCTGGACGGCCTCCTCGCCTACTGGATGGTCGAGCCGATGCGCTACCGGCCGCCCGCATTCACCGTCCAGGTGCCGCCAGCTGAACGCTATTTCACGCGGCTGCAAAAGCCTAATGCGGGGGCGCCCAATGAGTAACCGATCCGTCGTCGTCATGGGTCTCCCGGGATCCGGCAAGACGACCTACCTCGCCGCGCTCTGGCACCTGGTCAGCGAAGGTGAGATCGAATCCAAACTGAAGTACGTATCGCTGCGCGCTGGCAATGCCGATCACCTCCACGAAATCGCCACCCGGTGGCGGGAGGCCCAGAAGCAGGAGCGCACTTCAGTGTCCGGCGACAAGCTCGTATCGATGGTCTTGCAGACTCAGGGCGGCGAACCCCAGACCGTAACCTTCCCCGACGTCGCGGGCGAGGCCTTCTCGCAGATGTGGGAACATCGCGAATGCGACGAAACTGTCGCTAGTTGGCTGAAGGAGCCGGGCGTGCTGCTGTTCATCCATGCCGACAAGATCACCGCGCCCAAATGGGTGATCGACGAAAAGCTGTTGCTGGAAGATATGGGCGTTGAGCGCGAGGAGGAGCAAGTGATCGACTGGTCACCGAGCATGGCGCCAACCCAGGTGCAACTCACCGACCTGCTGCAATCGATGCAGTCCGCGCCGCTAGACGTCGGCCCCCGGCGCCTGGCCATCATCCTGTCGGCGTGGGACAAGGCCGCTGGCCGCCGCCTGACGCCTGAGGAGTACCTAGCCAAGAGAATGCCGCTGTTCAGTCAGTTCCTCGCGTACGGCTTGGATCGGGACTGGGAAGTCCGCATCTACGGCGTGAGCGCTCAGGGGGGCGACTACGACGACGAGAAGAGCTCATTGCAGGAAGCCGAGCGCTTGCGCAAAGTCGATCTCCCTTCAAAGCGAATCCGGGTGGTTTATGCTGGTGCCGAGTCGCACGACCTCACCGAACCCCTGCAGTGGCTACTGATGTAGTTTCCCCCGTGATCATCAAAGTTCATCAGTCTCTGCACGGCTACTCGGACGGGCATCGTCCGCTCGCTTGCTCAGCCAGGCTCTCGCCGACGGACGCGAAATTGGTGCTCGTCATGAGCGACGTGTCGGGATCGGGTGTTGCGTCTGAGGGCAGCAGCTACCTGACTGGCTACCCACTCCAGGAAGCCGGCATGTACGCGCTTGCTAGGACCTGGTCGGCGCCTGAGATGCCGCGGCCGGGCTGTGTTTGGACCCACACTCTCTTCATCGAATACGCGGACCTGGCCACCGTCAGTACGCTGTCCCGTCTGAACAAGCTGTTCGCGAGACCAGATGGGCCAGCCTGGTCTGGCTACGGCGTAACCACAGCGCTGGATATGTACGAAGGCGACGAGCCGGAGCCACCGCTGTCACCGCAGGACGAGAGGTGGCTGGCGACCGTGCTCAACGCGCTGTACCGGTTCCCGCAGGACCGGGTCGTGGCTAAGCGGGATCCGGCCGTGTCGGTCGAGACGCTGACGCTGCGGATCTGGGATCAGCAGTGGCCACGCCTGCGACGCTCGTTCAGGTTCTGCACCTTCACAACCAAGGATCGGTCTACCAGCGGCGGGAATTTCGACCTGCAATTGCTTCCTGGCATCGACTCGGCGAACCGCGTGCGGCTACCCGGCACGCACGAGGCGCCATGGGTCGCTGAAGACTGCCAGCCCAGTTGGCTGACGACGCTGATGGACGATGCCCGGCAGCCCAATTTGGGCGGCCTGCGCGACACGCTGAAGAGGCTTGGCGCAGATATCCTCGGCGGCCGTGAAGCCATGCCGACTCTTTGCGAGTTCCATCGGCTCACCAGCGGCTCAGCGTCGCCGTTTGCCTTGCGCGAGGCGATCGGTATGCTAGAACTGCCCAGCCTGCTCTCGTCGTCAGACATGGCGCGCGCGCAAGCCGCCGACCATGTACTAAGCAGCGTCGAGGATGCCGATCCGCTGGCATTGGCGTTCTTCTGGGACAACTGGCAGTACATTGATTCCACTCGACTTCAGCGACTCCTTCCCCAAGTGGCGAGCCCACTCTGGCGCACGTTGCCTCGACGCCTGTTGAGCGCCTTGCGGAACCCGGCCGACGAAGCATCTAGCTGGGCGGCACAGGTCGTGAAAGCAGTCCCAGTCGGAGACCTGCTCAAAGATTGGCCTGAAGGCGACGTGCCGCTACAGGAACTGCTGGCCGTCCGTCCAGATCTGCTCGACATACCGGCGTTCTGGGCGCTGGCCGACGTCCGCTCACCAAATGACTTGCACGGGATAGATCTGACCGACTCGGCTGTCGGTGCTTTGCTTAGCGGTATGAAGCACGAAATAGCCATGCGAGCCGCAGTTCAACTGCTTGGCTCGATGCGCGTGCTCGACGCGCTGCAGTCGCTGTCGCTCGCCAAGAACTGGGAGTCCAGCGAACTGCGATGGGTCCAGCATTGCGTCAGGGAAGTATCGGTGATCGCCGACTTCCTCAACCGCGTGACGGCCCCATCCGTGGAGCTCCTGCTGGCATTTACCGAAATGCTGGACCCTGACGCGGTGCCAAACCAATACGGTGACGACCCCTGGTTCACCGCACTGCTCAAAGTGAGAGACCAAGCGGGGACATTACCAAATCGCCTGGCCGCCTATGGCTTCGCTCGGGCCCTGGGAAAGAGTTCACGAAACGTCGCCGAGCTTCTGCAAATAACGTTCGAGCAAATTCATGCGGCGGTGGCCGGATCGACGCTAGAAGAGTCGCAGTGGCAGCTTATCGAGGCGAGGCTGCCATGGGTGACAGAGGGCAAGCGCTGGAACCGATGTTGGCGGCTTAGGAGCGCCGTTGTAGGGGCCTTCATGGACCGGCGGTTGTGGGCGCGCGCGTTTGCCTGGATGGCCACCAACAACGACGTATTTATTGCGCTGATGGAAGAAGTCGCCGACCGGTGGGGCGGTCCGCGGTTTTTGAAGAGCGTCGCGGAGTCACTGGAGCACGAGCACAACGCGCTGCACCAGGCTAGGCGAGAGCTGATCCACTCGTTCGTGCGCTCGCGTGGCCGCCTTTAGAAGCCTACTTGGCTGTGATGGCACGACCACGCGCCCGAGAGCTTTGAAGACTCTGTCCTGCAGGCAGCCCCCGCTTCCTTGGCAATAAGAACAGCTGCGAGTCAGCCACCGCCCAGCCACCGCCCGACTGCAGTCACACCGACGGACTACTACCGTGAAGCGGAGGGTGCCGAATTGAAGGTGAAGCGGTCCCCCAAGCTTCCGACCGTCGAATTTCCGGTAGCAAGTTGCTGCAGCAGTTCAGCTCATCGAGCACGAGTGACTCAGTTCAACCGTGAACAGCCGCTCCAGTTTGTGGACACAAGGGCTATTCATAGCCGCTGTGCGGCGGATTCTGTGCTCTGACAGGTTCTGAAATCTCTACCGAGCGCGGCTGAGGCCAATGCTCAAGCCCTTCGATGAAAATCCTTGATCGCCAGCCCCATGAGTGAACCGATTACCAAGGGCACGCATGGCACCACCAGCGGATGCAATGTGATCGGCAGCACAAAGGCCAGCACCGTGGCGCAACTGGCCAGGATGGCCAAGCAGACGTACAGCGCAAACACCTCGGGGTTGTGGTGCAAGAATTCCTTGGCCTTGACCAGCCGAACAAAGTAACCGTCAACCATGGCGGCCACGGCAAAGACCAGCAGCCACGGCAGCCATTCCAGTAGCAAGGCCAGCCGGAAGCTGGCAAGCAGCAGCAAGGCATCAATCGAGCGGAAGTAGGGGTTGTTGAACAAGCGTTGGTTGACCGAGGCCATCTCGCGCCCGACGGCAGCATTCATGTTGTCCACCGGCGCGCCGTCGTTTGACGATGGGATGGGCGTTGATCGCCGCGCCGAATCCTGCAAGCCCATGGCGTGTGACAGCATCCGCGTGGCGGCTTCCTCGCCCCAGAACCCCGCTGTCATGCCGTACTCCGCACGAAGCTGCGCAACGAAGCGCTCTGGCGGGTGCGCCGAGGGCACATAGAGCACCAGCACCAACAGGGCGAGCAGCGACACCACGGCAATCGCCCTGATCATGGCGGGCTCCCACTGCGCTGCTTGGCGCCCGGTGCATCCGGATCCAGAATCGGAAAGCGCCCCTTGATGATCCGGCCACCCGACACCGACGCGAAGTACTGCAGGTTCGGCAGCTTGCCCAGCACATCGGCGGGCACCATCTCTTCAAAGCTTTCGGACAGTTGGGTTGAATAGCTGCTTGAAAAATCACCGACGTGGGTGTCAGCGCCATGCCCCAGGCCCACCCGCATGGAGTGGATGGCGGTTTTGCCAAAGGTCTCGACGATGAAGTCCTGTGTCGGCCGGTCCTTTGAACGCATGGCAATAAGGTTGTTCAAGTTGCCCAAGGCCATGCGTGCCGCTGCCTCACTGCCCAGACGCTTGGCCAGGTCGGCCAAGGTCTGCATCGCACAGGTCGTGTAGATGCCGCCCTCAGCGCCCTTGTTGAGAATTTCGATCAAGGGCTGGGTGATGACGTTGGCCACCTCATCGACAAACAAGGCGATACGCCGGTAGCCGCCCAGGTTGTAGCGCATGCCCGCCCGTGCGGCCAGGTCGGCCAGCGCCAGCGCGCCGATGGCCGAGGCCACCGAAGGATCGGGCAGCGAGTCCAGGCACATGTACAGCACATGCCCGCCGCGCTCGATCTTCTCGAAGTTCATGATCGGGCGGGTGTCATCCGCATCAAACGGGTCTGGCGACAAGGTGCGCCCCAGATCACCCGATGTCAGCATGGACAGCACCGGCAGCAGGTTCGCGGTGATCTTTTGGTAGTGCTCGCGGTTGTGCCTGAACGTGCGCACCTGCGCATCAACCACCTTGCTGCGCTGCGACTGGGCCACATGGTGCTCGTAATAAGCCACGAAGGCCATCAGCTCATGGCTGGCGGCTTCTGAGGGCCTCTTCATGTTCCCGCGCTGGGCCTCCTGGATGAGCTTTTTCATCTCGGGCTGCTCACGCCAGGCGGGGCCCATCGTTTCTGCATAGAAGCGCCGCAGGGAGCCTTCCAGCACCGGCTCGATGCCCCCTTCGATGTAGCGCGTCAGCTTGGCCAGGTTCGGGCGCTCTTCCAGCTCGACCAGGCCTTGCACCACCACGTTCACGGCATCCCAGCCAAAGGCCGAGAACGCACCCGCCGTGTCGGGCGGCATGATGGACTGGATGCGCGATGCGATCTCGGTCGGCTTTTGCCAGTTGAAGGTGAAGTCCAGCCGCACCCCCACTTCGGGGAAAGCCGGGTGGAATTCCATGAAGGTGTCTGGCTCGCGCCAGTCCTGACATGCCCGCTCGACCACCCGCTTGAGGCGGCGGCTGTTCTTGGGGTCGATGACGATGACGACATCGTTGCGGCGCACCGCCTGGGTGATGAGGTTGGCCAGCGCCACACCTTTGCCCGATTGGGTGGTGCCCACCAGCAGCGTGCCGCCCTCGAAGTTCTGCAGGGGCCGGTGCAGTGGCACCTCGCGGGGTTCCACGCCATGGATGTAGGCCAGCCCGATTTCGGCATCAGGCTGCGGCAGGCTGTCATACCCCAGCAGATTCAGTAGGCGTGGGGAGACCGCGAAATCACGGTAGTCAATCTTGGCCAGTTCGTACAAGCGCTGCGAATGCACAGGCCGCCACTCAAAGCCAAAGCCGAGGAACACGGCGTTCGGGTTGGTGCACCACTGCGCCTGCACCTGGGTGCCCATCACCTGGATGCCATGCCCGGCGAGGGATGCGCGCAGGATCAGAATGCGCAGCGCCTGCGACACGCGCAGGACGGCCATGCCAAAGCAGGTGAGTGACAAGGGCAGGGCGAGGGCGCGCGGCACCTGGCCGATGACGCCCACCACCATGAAGAAGACCAGCGCCAGGCCCCAGACCAGACCAGCGTAGGCCTCGTAGGCATGTCGCCATGGCATCTCGTAGCGGCGGATGAACATGTCATGGCCCCTGGTCTGCTGGCATGGCAAAGCCCGCCAGTTCCAGCCCGCCGACGAAGCGGGGGTTGATCGTCAAACCGACCGTGGGCGCGCCGTTGAAATCTCTCGATGACGTGGGTGGGGCCTTGGCGCTGATGCGGGCCAGCATGCGCACCTCCGTCAGTGCGCGCAAGACCAGTGATGGTTGGAGTCCTCGGCGCTCGAACTCGCTCACGGGAACAAACAAGCCATGGGCCACGGTGCAGCACTTTGCCGGACCAGCGCCGGTGTTCAAGGTGTGGATCACCTCCACGAGCACATCGCGCACGATGGGGTTGAGCCGCATGGGGGCTTGCAGGGTGAATGAGGCTGGTGGTGTGGGCTCGGGTTCGTTCACCAACTCGGCAGCGGCTTGTGTGGGTGCTTGAGTTGCTGGGTCTTGCTCCTCAGGCGGTGTGTCTTCTATGGGGATGAGCGGTATCTGAGCGTCTGGCTCGGTGATGGTGGGTGGCTCTTGCGTGATGGGAGCCTTTGCAGGCGCCACAGGGGTGGCCACGCTCGCCATGCGTGTCAATTTCTCTGCGAGCGGGGCAGGCAGTGGATCCATGCCTGCAAACAGGATGGCGGCTGATGCCAGCTTGACGGCCTCGATCTTGATCTTCGAGCCTGGAGGTTGGATGGTCCAGGTCGGCTGCCCCGTTGCGGTGGGCTCAAACACCCCCGCAGACAGGAGCACATCCATGATCGTGGCCGGTGCTTTGGGGATGCCTTGCAGCTGCTCGGCATCCAGCAGCTTTTGAATGTCTTCGGCGGCATGAGGCCAGACCAGGAACAGGCCATCCGCAGCCAACCACACGCGGGACTTTTCGCGGTTGACCTGCCATGCCGAGTTGGCGCTGGCCAAGTGCCTCAGGGCGTTCACCAGGTAGCGCTCAAGGTGTGAGCCATATGGCGGTGAGCCATGGCGATCGGCATTGGCGACAAGGTTGCGGTCGATCACCAGCGCCAAGGATCGGCGCACCAGTTCGTCCAGCACATTGCGTTCGCGGTAGACCGAGATGCCGCTCACGCTGGCCATCAGGTGCGGCACGATGACCGAGTTGTCCTGGGCCAGGTACTGCATGACGGCGGGCGGTACCACCTGGGCCAGCGCGAACAAGCCCAAACCACGCGTCTCGACGGCATGGGGGCGCCAGCGCAGGAAGTAGCGGTCCGCATGTTGAGCGGTCAGCCAGTCGGACAGGGGGGAGAGGTAGCCGGGCCACACCGCGCCGGTGCCATCGGTCACGATGACGTGGGTGAGCACGCGATGGGCTTCGCAGCACAGCCCTGCGATGAATGTGGCCAGGCGCCAGCGCGGTTCCAGATGGCGTCTGGCTGAGATGGTCGAGCGCCCGGAAAAGATGTGCGCGTCGGTGCCCTGCAAGGCGAAGAACCCGACCTCCATCCCCAGATGCAGCAGGCCACCGGGTTTGCTGAAATAGTTGTCAGCCGTGGCAGGCAGCAAGTGGACTAGATCGGCATAGCGCCTGATCAGCGACACCACCGTGGCTTCGAAGTCTTCCCGGTCCGAGCCATGGCAAAGCTTGATGCGTGCCAGCAGCGCTGCCTGCTGAAGCAGCAGTTCATCGACGGGCAGGGCAGGGAAGCCCGGGTCGGAGGATGCATAGGGACTGCTGACGCCGAGTTGGCCTGCCATCGCATGCTTTCAGAAATGCCTGGGCCATTTTTAGCAAGGACGGGGAGGCGGTCACCGGGCAATGCCAGGTATTTGGTGGTGCTTTCGAGTTTGGTTTGGGTTCTGGCCTTTCGATTTCAGGTCTGCGGCGAAGGATGCGCTGGTACCCTCTTTGCTGGGGTGGCTCGGCGCAAGGCGACAGACGGTGTGATGTCTCTTCGGTACTTCAAATGGCTTATCAGACGAGTTCCATTTTCCAGAGCCAGTTCATCATGCTCTTGAACCGCTCTTCGTCGAGCAACTGGCTGTGGACGGACGTCCTGACCGCCTCGATCGATGCAGCGTGGTTGCCGCTTACCGGAAATGGAAAACTGGTGTGTTGGGCAATCTCGGGGTCGAATCGGAGGGATGTCAGGATTTCTGGGATCACATGCCTGAAGATCTCCCGGAACTTGTGGCGCTCTCGGATGCTTGCGTTGCCTAAGTAGTCCTCAATGATTCGTCGTGAAAACTCGATGTGACGGATCTTGACCGAGTGATGCTGTTTGAAAATCTCCCTTGTGAGCGGGTCAACGCCTGAAGCCTGCGTGGCGTACATCGCCCCCGAATCCACCATCCAACCGGTGAGCAAGGTGCCTAGAAGCCCCACGCAAGGATGCATCTCGGGAAAGAGCTCGGATGTTTGTGTGTAAGCCGGCAGTCTTTGGAAGTAGGGCAGGTTCGCGATTTGGGTGAAGCGTCTGAAGATCAATGTTTGAGTGATCTCCTCCAGGGCGTGCACCAGCAAGTAGTCGTGTACGGACGAAGGCAGGCTGTTGCTGAACTTGTTCAAGTAGCCCACAAACAGCGAGGGCACGGTTCGCTTCAATTGAATGAGCAATGAGATGTCGCGGGCTGTCTCCAGCCAAGCGGTCTCCAGCCGCTCGTCCGTGGAGAGCGCTTCGAAGAACGTGGTTCCATACAGCCACAGCTGGTCGAGCCGTTTGGGCAGCATCTCGCGGTCCACGCCCATGTTCCAGGGCAAGGCAGTCTCCAACTCCAGCGGATGCTGGTGAGACTTTTTCAACATCTGCGAAACGAGCAGCATGGTGTCCTGACCGATCGGCAGATCGACTTCTCGGGACTTTTTTGTGCCATGCAGCCAGAAGATGCGTTCGAGCCGCTTGCCGATGACGGGGAACTCGATGGTTGTGAAGAAGCGCAGGCGCTGAACCGCTGACAAGTCGGTGAAGGTCATGGATGGTTCCCGCAGATCAGCGGTTTGTTCGCAACCGCCCCGATCCAGATGGCGATGGCAGGCGAAAACGCGGCCACACGACTTGCGTTCGATGACGCATGCTCCACGAGCTCGGGTACTGCGCCGTCATGCAGGTCGCCCAAAAGACAAGAGAGAGGGGTTGCTTCGGACAGGATGACAGCGCGCATGAAGCTGACAAATTTTTCGCGGCTGACCATCGTGGGCCTCAGTCGATCAGGATGTCGATATCGGCCGTGCGAGCCACCTTTTGGAGCAGCCCCAGTTCGATCCGCATCAAGACGACCTCTTCGGCCAAAACTGTCAGCGTGAACGTGCCGTACTTGCCCACTTCAAGATGGCGAATGGAATAGGCCACATCGCACACGTCGGCCGGTTTGTGAAAGACCGATTCGATGGCCGACTGGTCGAACTGAACCTTCTGGCTGAGCAAGGCCAGGCCCTGTCTGCATGCGGTTGGCTCACCGCCTTTGCGTTCATGCGAGAAAAAGTGAGCGATGACCACGGAGGAAAGGACGATCCAGAAATAGGTGATCTCCGGAAACGCGTTCTTGAATTGATCGAGTTTGTGGTGAACGAGTGACTTGTCCAGTTTGATGAAGTTGCCGACCTTGGCGTCACTG
The DNA here is from genome assembly GCA_964554655.1 of uncultured Aquabacterium sp. GTDB lineage: Bacteria > Pseudomonadota > Gammaproteobacteria > Burkholderiales > Burkholderiaceae_C > Aquabacterium. The sequence goes on from CAZKPN010000058.1 coordinate 13,749, forward strand.
TGATCCTGATCCCAAATGCTGATCAACTTTCCATTGAAGCACCTGCGCCCATTGGCGGTGTAGAAGTACTCGACCCCCTCGGCGATTCGGATCACGCTGATGTCGTCGGGAGGCCTCTGCCATGTCGTGGCCCTGAATTGGGCGGTGAACTCTCGGCATGGTTTCAAAAGACCTCGCTCTTTCAACTCATCAGCAGCACGCTGTTGGCATTGAAGCAATGCGAGCATCGCTTGCATTTGCGGGTGTTCGGTTTGAACATGGCTGCAACCATGTGAGTCGGGGCGGGCATCTCCCCAGTCACGCGACAAGGTGTTCCATTGGACGGGGCTGATGTCTTTGATCATCTGTTGTTCTCAAGGTATGGCGGACGGCATCACGCGTGAAGCGTTCAAGTGCTCGTCGAATAAAAATCAGCCCCCCACCTATTCGGGGCAAATCACACTGACTGCCGGGGAAAAGACAGAAAGCAGCGGCCCTGTAGCAGAAACCCCGAATGGGCTGGGTCCGGCGGGGGACTAAAAAAAAATGCAATCAAGAAACAAGCAGAGCCATGCGGTTCGTGAAAACTTATCTGGGACGCGCCGTGCAAGGGCATCAACACACCATCCATCTCACCCTCAACAATTGCCCCAACTAAAGCGCCATTCACGCGTCCTGATCTGCCTGTACCGCGTGGGAGCGCTGCATCACCCCTGATCCTTCCATGGCGTTCGCCTACACTGGTGACGCTACTCACGCCTTTGTTCCAGAAGAACGGATGGCTCGTTGACGCTTGCCTCGTAGGTGTTTTTGTTCTTAAAAGATCGAAAAACACCATTGGCCGACCTCATGAATCCAGTCTTATAAGAGCTTTTTATGCAATGTTGATGAGAAAAGTATCTTTTAAGATTGTTTACTTGTCAACGTCTTGTGTAAAAGAATCTTTTAAGGTTCTTTGATTTGTTGCAACAATCTGTGTCGTTTGTTGCGAAGGGCGTCGATGCTGTGCAGTTGGAAGGGGCTTGGGCCGTTGCAAGCGCAGCGGCGAGCCGCCTCGTATGAGCAACTAAAATTAGCCATGAGCAACCCAGACAACATGGATGACGTCCATAGCGGAACTGCGCTTCACCGAGACATCACGCGCCAAATGGCTGCCTACCTGGAAGGTCGAGGCGTACCTGAGCGAAAGCAGGCTTCGTTTGTGTCGGAAGTCACCGGCTTGTCCATGGCTCAAGCCCGCAGAAGGTTGGGTGAGGGGCCCGGTTGGTTGATCGAAGAGATCATCTTGATCGTTCAGCACTTCGAAGACTCGATCGGCACGTTCTTCGGCGCAGCCCCGTTGGCTAAGACGCTATCGGCAAATACAGCCTGTGAGATGCGCATTGGCGACACGTGGTACGGCGCCAGGGCGGTCATTCGCAAGCTGGTTGAGCGGCCCAAAGTTGGCCAATTGGTGGCGCTGCGTGGTGCGCCGCGTTGGAAAATCATCCCTTACACAGCAGGCGCTCATGCGCCCAGCGAAGAGTTCTTCGAAGTTGCCGATCTGACGGTCCTTCCCAAGCCCAGCGAGAACGTCTACGTGGCTGTCCTGGACGATGACGTGTCGGTGGCGAGCGCCGTACGGGACGCCTTGAACGCCGGAGGCTTCACGGCCAAGGCGTTTTCATCCGAGGCCGAACTGGCACCAGAGTTGGATGATTTCGATGTTTACATCATCGACTTTCTCCTGGGCCCAGGGAAGGAAACCGCTTCCGCCCTCGTCAAGAGCATCCGAGCGAAGAAACCATCAGCCCCGATTCTCTTGCTAACGGGACAAGCCAGGGAGACGCTGCGCGCCGAGATCGCCAATCTCGTGAGCACCTTCGATGTGGAGATCCACGAGAAGCCTGCTCAGTTGATGATCTTGGAGTCCGTCATCCACCGGTGGCAGAGCAAGCGAAGCAGTCATCCCCAATGAGTTGGTCGGGCTTCAAGTTGGCCAAGCGAACGGGCAACGAAGCTGGAGCCCGTGCACAAGAAAGCGCCTTGGTTGTCGGGCTCATTGAAGTTGGTGGCGCGCTGGCGGCGCTCATCGTTTGGGCCACAGGCAAGGCGCTGGGCCAACTGTCTCAGTTCGATGCCGTGGGCCTGCCAGTGCTGATCTTGTTTCTGGCCCTCATGGGCGTGGCAACCTGGGCCCGTCCAGCGCTGATCATGCGCAGCAGGGTATTGGTGCTGGTCGTGCTGCTGGCCTACTTTCAGTCGTCGCTTTTCGTCGCCTTCTTCTGCCCCCCCCCGTTGGAGGATGATTCAGCCATCAGTCGAATCGGTCTGGCCACGCCGCTGTTGTATCTGGCGTCGTTTGCCCTGCTGCTGCGCAGATCGCATGTGCTTCCCCTGGTCCAGGCCATCCTCACGGCGCTCCAGTGTGCCGTTGTGCTGATCTTCTTTCGCAGCCACATCGGACCCCAGACCACTTTAACGGTGGTGACGCTGATCGTCATTCAGCCCTTGTATCTGGCCATCCTGTTCTGGATCGACATGCAACGGCGACATAACATCGACGCGCAGCACGCCGCCACAGCTTCCAAGTTGATGGTCCTTGGCATGATCTCGCATGAGTTGAGATCGCCTCTCCAAACCATCGTCGCCGCGCTCGACTCTCTGCAGCGGCGATTCAACGAATTGAACCTGCCTGCCTCTGAGCTTCAGAATATTCTCCGCATTCGATCGTCGTCCGCTCAGCTCAATTCGCATTTGGCAGACTTGATCGTCATCACCAAGCAGGCCGTCGGGCTTGCGCCTGCGATAGAAGAATCGTTTCGATTGGACTGGTTGCTGATGGGGCTGGTGGAGAACTATCGTGGCGCCGCGCGGGATCGTTCTACGGACATCGTCCTTGATATTCCAGAGGCATGCCAGGCGGTGGTCGGTGATTCGATGCGGGTGCAGCAGATTATGAACAACCTGCTCAACAACGCCGTGAAGTACACCAAGAAGGGGCAGATCGATATTGCCGTTCGCAAGGTGGCCTCGGGTGTCGAACTGATCGTGCAAGACACGGGCATTGGCATCGATGAGACGAAGGTTCCTGAAATCTGGAAGCCTTATGTGCGGCTGTCGTCCGATCCGAGCGTGGCCTTGGCTGAAGGCAGCGGACTGGGCTTGACGGTGGTCAGGCTCCTGGTGGACATGCTGAAAGGCGAACTGCGCCTGGAGAGTCAGCCTGGAGAGGGCACCAGGATTTCACTCAGCCTGCCGCTGCAACTCAAGCCGAGTCCCTGAGCTGCTTCTCTTCCTGGGTGATGCCTGCCACTTCGAAGATCGTTTGCGCAAGCTGCTTCGAGGAAAAGGGCTTGACCAGATAGGCATCCATGCCTGCTGAAAACGAATGCTCCTGCTCGAATTCGCGGGACAGTCCAGTGAGTGCGACGATGGGTACAGGCACCAGTCCTCGTTGAGCCTCCGCCTGCCTGATGCGCCTGGCGGCCTCAAAGCCATCAACCCCGGGCATTTGGCAATCCATCAAAACCACCTGCGGGCGCGGCATGGCCAAAGCAAGCGCACATGCGGATTCGCCTTCCAGCACGTGGTTGACGCTGGCGCCATAGTGCTCAAGCTCTTCGATCAGCAGATGCGCGTTCACCTCGTGGTCTTCCGCGAGCAAGATCCGCAGTCCATTCAAGGCTGCGAGGGCAATGTCCTTGTCGCAGGCCCTTGCGAGGGAAGAATGTGTGAGCGGCGTGGCCCGGGTAGCTTTTGCAGGTGCAAGCGCAGGTTGGGGGCCCAACGCTGGTGCTGGCCTCTTCAGGTCAGAAGGCCCAATCGAGCGCCTGCGAAACAAATCCATTGTTCTTTCCCCTGAACGTTGCAAAGGCAATACCGGCACTCACAAACACTTCCCTGGATACTTCACGGCACCGGCGCGCATTTATACAGAATCGGGTTGCAGGATGCAACCGAGGAAAATCCTCGCTCGGCAAGTGATGTCACCAGGAAGCCTGTTTGATCACTGGCGAAATGGCTCTGGATTGCAATGCGCATGTTTGGGTAAACACGCTGAGCGGCCTCTGTTTGGTTGCCATTCTGTCATCGTGTTGTTGGCGTGAGGCAACGACCAATGCCTTTCGGCCGCCAAGGATGCATCCCCACAGGTCTTAAAGTCGCATGGGGTAGAAGGTGTATGGGCATCTCGCTGACTGCGTCACATTGTGGGACGAAACATGAACCAGGATCGCTGTGTGGAGTGATATGAAAAAGTTGGTTCGCGCGTCAATCCAGATAATGCTCTCCGAGGTGCTGACCCTGAAGGTCTGCCTCGTGGCTGTCGGCTGGATCGGGCGGTTGCTGTTTGGCAAACGCCTGTCGACGATCGTGCTTTTCTATCCCGCCAACCGGCGCTACATGGAGAGCGTGACCTTTGCTTGGTATGCACGCAGGGTGAAGTGGCGGCCCACGTTCGGTGGCTTCTTCATGACGCCGGATGGCGGTGGGTTGATCTTCGCCATGGGGGCCTTCGAGCACGAGTTCGCAGACGCTGAGAACCGGCAAAAATTGCTGGCGGTCCATCAGCGAATGGACGCCGTGGCCAAGCTCACCGGCATCGATGCCATTGCCTATTCGGGCGTGCTGCCCAGCGTGCTGGCGAGGAGTGGTGTCGAGAGAGAGCCCATCGAACTCGCCCGCACAGCCTGGTGGATCATTCAGGCCATTGATGAAGTCATCATCGAGGCTTCGCTTCCAGCGCATTGCCCGGTGGTCATTTTGGGGTCGGCCGGGTTCCTGGGACGTCGGGTGATACAGCTTCTCCATGACCGACCGGATCTCACCGTCTTCGAGATCGATCCCGAACACCCGGACGACACCTGCCGTGACGGGTCGACCTTGCAAAGCCTTGCAGGAAGGCCTGCGCTCATCGTCAACATCTCGCGGCATCATGTGATGGAGCGCTATATCGGCGAACTCTGGGACGGCTCGGTGGTGCTCAATGAGGTCTATCCTGAATGCTCACCTGAATCCATCTTGGCACTGCAGAAGCGTGGGGTGAGGTACTTTCATCTGCAGGGTGTCAGGGCATGGTCAATGCCGCGTTTTCCTGGGGCATATGCCGGGGCTGTACCCTGCTGTGCGGCGTCGGCGGCAAGCCCGTCTTCTCGGAATCAAGCCGAACTGAAGCTGCTCGAAAAATGAGGAAATCGATACGTCAGAGCTTCATGCGCCAGATGCGCGGAAGGCCGTTCAGGAACACCCGGCTTGAGCAGGAGTTTGGGGCCGCGTATCACCTGTCCGGGGTGCGAACGGGATACGTCTTCTCTTTGATGGCGGCGCTGTCGTTTGTGGTGTTCTCCAGTGTGGAGTACTTTGCCTTTCAGCGGCCGATGACCGACACCGTCCAGGTGGTGCGCGCTGCGCTCATCCTGTTGTTCTTTGCCATCGGGTGGCACGCCAAAGTCCACACCGAAAAGTACGAGAAGAACTTCCACATCATCGCGCCTGCGCTGATGGTGGTGTATGTGTCCGGCATCTTGTTCTTCGAGTATCGAACCCAGTTGTATGGGCATCCCGAGTTCTTCTATCTGTCCGTCAATTCGACGTGCATCCTGTTGACCATCGCGTGTTACTACTTCATGCGCTTGCCCATTTCGATCGCCATCCTGCTGTCCTTGCTGCTGGCCGCGCTCACGGTCGGCACCGTCTACGTGTCCGGCGTGTTCAATGCCACCGTGGTCGGCCGGATGCTGACGTACATCAGCGTGTCGAATGCGGTGGGCTTCTGGATACGACGCATGTTCGACATGCGCGAGCGCCGCATCTTCCTGCAGACCAAGAGGCTGAAGAATGTCGCTGCGTTGAAGCAGCGCCTCATCGAGGCGGAGACGGCAGCTAACCGAACGAAGACCACGTTCATGGCCATGCTCAGTCACGAGATACGCACGCCCATGCATACCGTCACCAGATTGATGTCGGTCATGCAGAAAGACTTCGACGGTCAATTGAGCGAAAAGAGGCTGAAGACTTTTCAGCAGGTCGAACAGGCGTGCGATCAGCTCCTGGCCACGCTGGATGATCTATTGCACTACGCCATGCTAGGGGGCACGTCTCGCGATGAAGGCGACTCGGAGTTCAAACTCGATGTGCTTCTGATCGAATGCGTTCAGATCGTCGATCATTCGCGGCAGGAGAAGGGCCTCAAGGTCGACATTGATGTCGAGCAGATCGCGGGCAAGGTCTTTGCTGGCCAACCACACAAGCTCAAGAGGGTGGTGCTCAACCTCCTGGTCAACGCCATCAAGTTCACCGACCACGGCGAAATCAGGCTTGCGGCGGCCTCGCACGTGCTATCGCCGAAGCGATACCAGGTGACGATCTCGGTGACCGACACAGGCATTGGAATTCCTGCGGCGGAACTCAAGAACATCTTCCAGCCGTTCTACCAGGTCGATTCGTCTTACTCGCGCAGATTCGGTGGAAGTGGCCTGGGGCTGTCGATATGTCAGGAGTTGATGAGGAGCATCGGTGGGGCCATTGCTGTCAAAAGCGAACCCGAAACAGGGTCGGTTTTTGAGGTGACCTTTCCACTGACCGAACGGTGAGTGGTTTCCAACTCACCGCAGGGTTGCTCACTGCGGCAGTTTGATCTTTTGCATGGACAACTGTGCGAACGGGACTTTGTCCAGCACGCTCAGATCAACCTTGCCCGGTGTCTCCAGCCGTGTGCGCAGATTGACCAATGTCTTGGCCGGCAAGTCGGATGCGACCATGTTGGTCACGAAGGCCGGAATGTTCCCGGCTGGATCGGCCATGCCTTCCAGTTGAACCTCGGTCTCGTCGGCCGAGATGGGTTTGACCGTGAAGCCTGAATACAGGGTTTGGATGCGAACGCGATCCTTCTTGGTGGGAACGCGGTGCTGCTCGGCACTTTTGGCCGTGATGGCCACTGCCAGGGTCTGGGGATCTTGGTTGACGGTGACTCGGGCGACGGTGTCCCGGTCGTCGGTGGGCCAGACCCCTTTGATCCAGATGTAGCAGTACGAACTGTCTGGGTTGTCTGTCGGCAAGGTCGAGTCTTCGAGCATGTTGTAGAACCACTCGGGGAAGGTCTCGCGCACCAGGATGACTGCCAGCACGTTCTTCATGGGCGCCTTGATGCGCGTCACGCCTTTGAAATACTTGAGGGATTCACCAGGTTCGCTCTTTGAATAGAGCTGGACACCGTTGGTCTCTCCTGAACTCTGCCAATCGGCGGCAGAGGCCCCGATCGAGCCGAATGCAATGAGGATGGCGGCAAAGCAGTGGGAGAGGCGCATGGGAGGTCCTTTGCTGACGATCGCAGAAATTGTCTGACGACGAATTGACTAGGTTGTCGTGCGATCAGACCGCAATCGCACTGTCGATGGGCTACGACACGGCATCTGGCCGACCATCGCGCCACGCAAGCATGGCTTGGCCGACATCCGCACCTGCCTCTTGGCCGATGCTTCCCCTGTAAGTATTTGCTGCCAACGTAACCCTGTCGCTGCGAAGTCTAAAAGCAAAAGGGGGGCAATTGCGAGGAATCCAGCCCCGAGGGGGTGTTGGGCGACTGCAACGTCGGTTGCCATCGCCTCATGTGCCCAATGCGGCCCAGTGGGGTGTCGGACGTAGACCAGTTGGCATGTTCCGCGCGCGATTCCCGCCTGAACTATCGCGCGATCAGGCGGCGTGGCGGGGAAATGATGCTTGCAAGCGGGGATCGGTGTCGTAGCGCTGAATCAGTTTACAGAAAGGGCATTCGTCGCTGGCAGGGGCCAGGGTACCAATGGCGGTCATGAACCTGCTTCTGCACACCGGGCAACTGAGGATGTCGAAAACGGGTGTGGGCGTCAGCCAGATCCCGTCGGTGTGGGAGGCCAGGTCGAAAGCCCGGTCGAAGCTGATTCGGTGCGGAACCTGGCAAATGGCCTGGTAGCCGCGGTAGGCGCTGACCAATGTCTCACCCGCGCCGAATCCGGTATTGCGCAAGCGGTGGTAGATGGCGATGAAGATGGAGGCCTCGGCCCTGGCGATCAGGTTGGCACCGTGGTACCACTCCAGGGAGTTGGGCGGTCGGCCGCGCGGTATTGCTTGCGGGTCGTTGAAGAAGAGACGCTGCACGTCCCTCGGGTTCAGGCCGGTGATGTGGTGGATCGTGCGAACCCGTGCGCCCAACACGGCGCAGTCCTGGCCCAATTTGATGGCGCTGAGCTGCCGGTCGGCGCGCGTTGGCATCGCGGATCCGTGGATCAGCAGTGATGGGTGAGTGCCAGAGCGGGTGAGGCGGGCAACGGTCTTGGCGGATGAACCGCCGCAAGAGGAGCCGCCAGCGCCGCCGGTGCCTTGAGCAACGTGAGGAAATCTTGACGCGGAGGGAACAGGGTGCTCTGTCCGATGCGGATCACGAGAGACCACAACTCATCGTGGTTCAGGGCGCAGAGGTGATCGGCTTGGGCCGCATCAAGCGCGAACTTGAGGCAGGTTGATACCCGGTCTTGCGCGATACCCAGTCTGATGGCTTGAAGAATGTACAGATTGGTCAGTTGCACGTCGGTGAATTTAGTGGCGCTCATGGTCGGTCCTGTGGGTTGACCCGAATGGGGCATGGTGGCAATGCGGGTGAATGGCTGTCTTTTGGCTGGGCATATGGTTCATTCTTGATGTGGGTAAGGGCAGTTTCAGCTTACCCATCAAGCCCCGTTCGAATCAAGCGCTGCGCCTGAGGTCTGCCCGCTTGCCATCCGCAACACCCCGGCATGTCTGCCGTATTCAACAGCCATGGTTCAGAAGTTGTTCAACGAACTGGCGCAGATGGCAGAAGCCATGCGAGTGCGTTCGTCCAGCCCATGAAAAAACCACCGGGCCTTGAGGCGCCGGTGGTTGTGAAGGTCGCCTTATGCGGCTTGCGCCAGTTCTGTCCACTCCTTGGTGGGCAACTCGATCAGTTTGCCGCCCAGCGCTTCGAACTCGGTGGCGCGGTCATAGTCCTCGACCTCTTTTGAAAAGTGCGTGACCGCGTTGACCAGGCCATATCCCGTCAGGTCCCCCTCAGAGATCAGGTGACGCAAGACGCCCGCGCGCTCGGTGTCGTTGAGCGTGAAGCGCTGGGCCAGTACCTCGACCGTTTTGACGGGGTTGCCCATCAGCGGGATCTGCAAGGTTTTTTGCATCTTCTGCGCGGCCTGAAGGAAGGTCGCCTCAGACACTGCTGCCTGCACCACGTCACGCACCTTCAAGAAGAAGGCCTTGTCGTCAGCCTGCAAGGTGTCGTCCTTGAACACGGTGATGTTCTCGTCCGAGCCCAGCGCCCGCCCGACATGGGTCTTGCGCAAGGCGCGGTCCGAGGCAATCAGGCCGTTGCGGCACACCAGCCGGAAAAGCAGCGGCTGAACGGACAAGGTGCCTTGCCCGACCTCCGAGTTGGAGATCACCACACCGGCCTGCACCACGTCGCCAGGCGCCATCTCGACCTTCAATCGCGGCGTGACGCACTTGAGGTACATCCGCGTCTCGGTCAGTTCCACCGATTCGAAGCGCACCTCTGGCAACTGCTGCAGGATGGGCAGCACGCTTTCGGCCAGGTCGAAGTTGTCCAGCCTTCGATAGCGGTCCGACAGCACGGCCCGGACGTTGCCGTCCAGCGTGCGGATCATGCGCCGGTCATCCTCGCTTTGCAGCCAGGTGTTCACATTGCGGTCCAGCAGGACCGGTTGCTCGGCCCGCATGCGCTCGAAATACGCATAGGGGATCTTCAGCTTGTCGGCCAACTGGCGGCGTGCCAGCGGCATGACGCCATAAAGCATCGGCTTTCCGCTCTCATCAATGACGAGCCGGGTCTCGCCTCGGTCATCGGTGTCGTAGCGCAGCAGCGACGAGGGGACCACGAGGTCCTTCTTCGAGTGCAACTGGCGCTCCAGTTCACGGGCCAGGT
>CAZKPN010000059.1:0-23397 GCA_964554655.1 uncultured Aquabacterium sp.
GGCAAGTTAGGGGTTGCCAGTCCATGTTTGAAAATGACAGACTGATTCTCCTAAATCCTCAGGGGAACCCAGCATGTCATCGCATCTCAAAACGACTGCCATCGGATTGGCGTGTCTCGTGTCCAGCCTTGCCCACGCCAACCTGATTACCAACGGCAGCTTTGAGTCCGGCACGTTCGCGCCGCAAGGCAGCCAGACGATGACGCTCAATCCCGGCGCAAGCAACATCACTGGGTGGCAGATCGTGAATGACTCGCTGGCCTGGATCGGCGTGGGAGATCCGTGGGGGCTGGACGCACAGGAAGGTAGTTTCTTTCTGGACTTGTCTGACTACTCTGCGGGCCCACCGTTCAGCGGCGTGCAGCAAACTGTGCTGACCACGCCGGGTTACGAGTACACCGTTGAGTTTTACTTGGGCAGTTCCAACCGTTGGGGCCGCCCATCCGCTTTAACGGTGAGCGCTGCGGGGCAGTCCGCCAACTTCGCGAGCCCCACCACAGGCACGAACAACGACTGGCAACTGTTTTCGTTCGCCTTTGTGGCGAGCGCTTCAACGCCCACGATCTCATTCACCGGGTCCTCGGGTGTGAATTACATCGGGCTGGACAACGTCAGCGCCACCTTGACCGCCGTGCCCGAGCCCATGTCATCGGTGCTTTTGCTGGCAGGTGTGGCGGTGCTTTGCGCTCATCAGCGCAAGCGGGGTTAAGCGAGCGGCGGCGCGGTCATTGCTTGCGCTTGGGCTTGGCAGTGCCTCGACGCGGTGTCTTGGTGCTTTGGCCAACATGGCGAGCTGTTTTTGCAACAGGAGCAGGCGATGACTCAAGACATTCAAGGCGGGCCCACTGAAGAAATCATCAAGAGCCTGGATGGGCTCAACATCTTTGTGCGCTCATGGCGCCCGGCCACGGCCCCGCGCGCCGTGGTCGTCATTTGCCACGGCGTCAACTCGCACGGGGGCCAATACCTGTGGGCGGCCGAGCAGTTTGTGGACCACGGCTTCGCGGTCTATTGGCTGGACCTGCGTGGTCGGGGCAAATCAGAGGGTGAACGCTTTTACGTTGAAGACATTGCCGAGTACGTGGGCGACCTGGCCGCCACGGTGAACCTGGCCAAATCAAGCGAACCGGGCTTGCCCGTCTTCTTGCTGGGCCACAGTGCGGGTGGGGTGGTGTCGTGCACCTACACCTTGGAAAACCAGGCCGAACTGGCCGGTTTGATCTGCGAGAGCTTTGCCTTCAAGGTGCCCGCGCCCGATTTCGCGCTGGGCATCATCAAGGGCGTGAGCCATCTGGCGCCGCACCTGCCGGTGCTCAAGCTCAAGAACGAGGATTTCTCACGCGAGCCAGCCGCGGTTCAGGCCTTGAACAGCGACCTTCTGATCCACAACGAGATTCAACCCGCTGCCACGGTGGCGGCGCTGGTGCGGGCCGATGAGCGCCTTGAAAAAGAGTTCCCGCTGATCACCTTGCCGGTGTTCATCCTGCATGGCACGGTCGACAAGGCCACGGTGCCCGCTGGCAGCCAGTTTTTCTATGACACGGTGGGTGCCAATGACAAGACGCTGCGGCTGTACGAAGGCCACTTCCACGACCTGCTCAATGACACGGGCAAGGAGGCGGTGATGGCCGATATCCAGGGTTGGATTGATCAGCGTTTGCCGGTGAAGTTTTAAGCAGCGGTGGGCGGTGCGGGCCGCGTGCACAACCACAGGCCCACGACCACAAACGTGCCGTACACGCCCCACCGCAGCCAATCGGGGATGGGCAGAAACCACAGCATGATGGCGCTGCACGACATCATGAAACAGGCCAGCCATTTGGCCTTGGTGGGCACGGCGCCATGCTCACGCCAGTGAATGATGGGTGGGCCGTAGGTGGGGTGGTTCAGCAAGCGCGCTTCAAGCGCAGGCCACCCTTTGCCAGCGGCCCAGGCCGCCGCCAGGACGAAAGGCACCGTCGGCATCACCGGCAGGAACGCACCAATCACACCCAGGGCCAGGCACAACACCGCCAGCCCGCGCCACAACCACCGGCGTGTCTCAATCAGCAAAGAGGTCTCCAAAATCGGCCTGCATGGCCAAAGTCTACCTCTGTGGCGTCTTAGACTAAGCCCATGTCCCTGTCCCACGCCTTGATGACCTCCTTGCTTGAGAAATCCTCGTCAGGCTACGACCTGGCCCGGCGCTTCGACAAGTCGATCGGATTTTTCTGGCACGCCACCCACCAGCAGATCTACCGCGAGCTGGCCCGCATGGAAAAGGCGGGCTGGATCGCTTCAGAAGCCGCGCCCGATGGTGGCAAAACTCGCAAGCGCATCTACCGAGTGCTGAGCGATGGTGAGCAGGAGGTGCAGCGTTGGGCCCGCGAGCCCGCCGCACCGATGGACATGCGCGACGAGTTGATGGTGCGCCTGCGCGCCGATGCCGTGGTGGGGCCCTTGGGGCTGGACATTGAACTGGAGCGCAGGTTGGCTTTGCACCAGGCCAAGCTGCAGGCCTACCGCGCCATCGAGCAGCGCGATTTTGGGGCGGACAAGCAGCCCTTGTCGCGCGAGGCGCAGATCCAGCACATGATCCTGAAGACCGGGATCATGTACGAGGAAAGCTGGATCACCTGGTCGCGCGAGGCGATCGCGGTGTTACGCCAAAGCGGGCCTGCTGGCGGCAGCGCCACGTGCGATGCGCAGGCCGACCAGGCTGGCTGAGGCAATGCCCAGTACCAGCACAAACGAGGCACCGTAGAAGATGCCGCTGGGGTGCCCATGGTCCAGCATGGCGCCAAAGATGGGCGCGGCCACGGCAAAGCCCAGATCCAGCCCCGAATAAACGGTGCCGTAGACCCGGCCTGTGGCGCCGGGGGGCGATGCGCGCTTGATGAGCATGTCGCGCGAAGGGCCGGCCAGGCCGGTGCCAAAACCGGCCAATGCGGTTGCACCAACGGCGATGTAGGGCGGCAGCCAGCCAGTGGCGGTCAACAGCAGCAGCACGGCGGCCACGGTCATGGCGGCGGCGATGGTGCGTTCCAGCCGCGCCACCCTGGCCACGAGGAACCCGCCCAGCACCATGCCCGCCGCGCCGAACAGCATGTAGCCGGTGACCACGAAGGCGGTGGTGGAGACTGGCAAGCCGTACATGCTGCCCAGCGCTGGGCTGGCGAAGCTCTGGATGGCGCTGAGCGCGGCCGTGGTCCAGAAGAAGAACGAGAAGCACAACCACACCGAAGGCAGCTTCAAGAAGGCCATGGGGTGTTCGTTGGCGATTTGCTGTGTGGAGGTGGCCTTGTGTTCGTGGCCCCAGCTGCCTTGGCGGTCGTCGATGGCATCGCGGTTGAGCAGCAGCAGTGCCAGCACGCCCAGGCCGATCAAGGCCGTGCCCAGGTAGGCGGTGCGCCAGTCGCCCGCCCAGGTGCTGATGCCGATCAGAAACACGGGTGCCAAGGCCCAGCCCAAGTTGCCCGAGATACCGTGGACGGAAAAGGCATGGCCCAGGCGAGGCGCGGACACCCGCTTGTTGAGGATGGTGAAGTCGGCAGGGTGGAAGGGCGCATTGCCCAGGCCCGCCAAGGCGGATGCCAACATCAGGCCGTGGTAGCTGTGCGCGGTGGCGGCGGCCAGCGAGGCCGCCACGAAACAAGCCAGGGCGGCCAACAGCACGGGGCGCGCGCCCACGCGGTCCACCAGGAAACCGGCCAGCGCCTGGCCCACGCCGGAGATGACGAAGAACAGGGTGACCAGCAAGCCCAGCTCGGAATAGTTCAGGCCGAAATCCCGGATGAACAGCGGGAACAGCGGCGGCAGCAGCATGTGGTGGAAATGCGAGGTGCCATGGGCCAGGCCGATGAGGCCGATGGTCCGGAAATCCTGGGTTGGGTTGGGGGTGATCGTGCTGCTCATGCCCAATTTTACGGGCTGGCACAAAACCGGTGCTTGCGCGGGGCATGCCGCGCAGCACCGGTTCCGTGAAGCATCACCTCATCAAGCCGCCACGCTGAGCGTGGAGCCCGTGCTCTGCGATGAATCCGCGTTGCTGGCCGCCTTGGCGTACTCTTTCAGCACCATGTCGCTGGTGCCGATCTTGTGGCCTCCATCGGTGTCGGCTGCCTTCAACAGGTTCTGGATGGCGTCTTTCAACGCACCAGCGGCGCGTTCCTGTTCAGACACGGTGCCGTCTTCATTGGTGTCCAAAGGGTCGATGTCAGTGGATGAAGAGCCACCTGATGCTGGCGGTGCTCCGCCTGCGCCTTTCGGCCCACCCTCGCCATTGCGCGCTTGTGCGAACGCCATGGTGGAAGAGGGCTCGGGCATGAGGCTTTTCATGCCGGCTTCCATCTCGGACGAATCCAGGCTGCCGTCGCCATTGCTGTCCATCTTGGTCAGCGCATCGGCCGCCGTGGTGGTGCTGCTGGTGCCGGTGTGCTTGGCGATGTCGTCGAGCATGCTTTGCAGCTCGGTGGCATCGACGCCCCCACTGCCATCGCTGTCGACTTTGTTGAACATCTCTTGCTGCCGTGAGGCGCGAGAGGTGCTCATGGCGGACCAGGCGCTTGCGCTGCTGCTGACCCCGCTGATGCTGCTCATGGTGAATCCTTTACTGATAGGTTGAGGTGATTGGATTCTTGGGCGCTCATGTCGTCGCAGCATTGCTGCTGTGTACCAGGCTTGGTACAAAGCGCCCCGTAGCCGATGAACAGTGGGGCATTTGCACGCTTGTTGAAGCGCTTTGCAGCTTGGCGCGGCCCCTAAAGTCCTTGAGGGGAACCCACTGCCATGAACCAAACTCACCACATCCTGGTCGTTGATGACGACGAGGGCATCACCTCACTGCTGTGCGACTACCTGGCCAACTTTGGCTTCGTGGCGCACTCGGCAGGTGATGGCACGGCCATGCGCCGCCAATTGGACGAGCACCACATCGATCTGATCGTGCTGGATCTGCAATTGCCCGGTGTGGATGGGCTGACCCTGGCCAATGAACTGCGCAGCAAGTCACGGATCCCCATCGTGATGCTGACGGCACGCGGCAACCCCATCGATCGCGTGATCGGCCTGGAAATGGGCGCCGACGACTACATGAGCAAGCCGTTTGAGCCGCGCGAGTTGGTGGCGCGCATCCACACCGTGCTGCGCCGGGTGAAGGGCGGGCAGGACGACGCCGCAGCGAATGTGGCCAGCGATTTCATCCGTTTTGATGGCTGGGAGTTGCACCGCAGTGAGCGGCGCCTGACCTCGCCCAAGGGCCTGGTGGTGCCACTCTCCAATGCCGAGTTCCAGCTGCTGTCGACCTTCTTGAAAACGCCCCGGCGCTTGTTCACCCGCGACCAGTTGATGGCCCAAGCACGTGGCCGGTCCATGGATTCGGTGGAGCGCAGCATCGACTTGCTGGTCTCTCGCCTGCGGCAGAAGCTGGACGACAACCCGCGCGATCCGACCATGATCAAGACCGTGCGTGGCGAAGGCTATGTGTTCAATGTGCAGACGGTGCAAGGGCAGGTGTCATGGGCCGCGCACTGAGCGTGGCCAAACGCCTGATGCCAGCCACCTTGTTTGGCCGACTGGCCTTGCTGCTGCTGGTGACGGCGCTGATCAGCCATGTGCTGGCCTTGACGATGATGTTCGAGTTGCGGCCGATGCCGCCACACCATCACCCCGATGACGTGGGCGGCCCCCCGCCGATGATGCACCTGGGCTTGCTGCTGGACATCGCCATCCGCCTGGCCGCCGTGGCCCTGGCCGCCTGGGTGGGCGCCAGCTGGCTGTCGCAGCCCATCAAGCGATTGGCCCAGGCCGCGCTGGAGCTGGGCCATGACATCGGCCGCCCGCCCTTGCAGATGCAAGGCCCCAAGGAGTGCCGCGAAGCCACGCAGGTGTTCAACCAGATGCAGGCGCAGATTCAGCAGCAGTTGAGCGACCGTGACCGCTTTGTGGCGGCGGTGTCGCACGATCTGCGCACGCCGCTGACCCGTTTGCGCCTGCGCGCCGAGGGCATCGAACACCCTGAACAGCGCCGCAAGTTTCAGCAAGACATCGTCGAGATGGACGAGATGATCCGCGCCACGCTGGACTACCTGCGCGGATCGGCCGACCCGGAGGCACGGGTGCTGCTGGACATTCATGCCCTGGTGGACAGCCTCCGCGAAGACCACGCCGCCAACGGCGATGAGGTAACCGTGGTGGGATCGGCCGCGCCCCTGATGGCCCAGGCTTCGGCCTTGCGCCGCTGCGTGGTCAACCTGGTGGAAAACGCCATCCGCTATGGCGAGTGTGCTCAGATCAGGCTGATCGACACGCCCGACAGCCTGTGCATCGAGGTGCATGACCGGGGCCCGGGATTGCCTGAAGGCGAGTTGAACAAGGTGATGGCGCCGTTCTACCGGGTGGAGGGCTCGCGCAACCGCCAGCACGGTGGGGTGGGGCTGGGCTTGTCGATCGCACATGACATCGCGCGGCACCATCAGGGCCAGTTGCAGCTCAGCAATGCCGCCGCAGGCGGCCTGGTGGCCCGCCTGAGCTTGCCCCGAGTCACGAAGCCAGGGTGAACTCGCCGGGCGCGTACACTTCGCGGCAGTGACTTGAAGGGCGACCTGATGCTTTATTCCGTGCGGATGCTGTTGATGTTTGTGCACTTTCTGGTGTCGGGCGTTCTGGGCATGCTGATCGGCGTATGCAGGCCATTCAATCCGGACAACAGCCGCTTGTGCGCGCGCATCTACTCGGTGCCAGCCTTGCGCATCCTGGGCCTGAAGCTGGAGATGGACGCCCAGGGTTTGATGCAGCATCAACGCTCGTGCGTGATCGTGGCCAACCACCAGTCCAACTACGACCTGTTCGTGCTGGGCAGCCTGGTGCCTGAGCGCACTGTGACCATCGGAAAAAAGAGCCTGAAGTGGGTGCCGCTGTTTGGCCAGATCTACTGGCTCGCGGGCAATGTGCTGATCAACCGCGCCAACGCGGAGCAGGCCAAACAGGCCATGCTGATGACCACCGACACCCTGCAGCACAAAGACACCTCGATCTGGGTGTTTGCCGAGGGCACGCGCAACCTGGGCAAGGGCTTGCTGCCCTTCAAAAAGGGCGCTTTCCAGATGGCCATCAACGCAGGCGTGCCCATCATCCCGCTGTGCGCCAGCAACTACAAAAACCACATGAACCTGAACCGCTGGCACAGTGGCACGGTGAAGGTGCGCTCGCTGCCGCCCGTCCCGACCGCTGGGCTGAGCCTGGACGACATGCCCGTGCTGATCGAGCGTTGCCGTGCGCAGATGCAAGAATGCATCGAGAACATGGACCGCGAGATCGCGGCCGCCGATGATGAGAATTTGAAAGCAAGAGGCGGAGTGCGCGGGCAGCATTGAGCGCGAATACTGAGGCCTTCTGACCAACGATGGGGTGTTGTCATGGGGGATGAAGCGCGCTGGGCCGCGGTGCTGGCCAAAGACCAACAACTGGATGGCGAGTTCGTGTTCGCGGTGAAGACCACCGGCATTTACTGCCGACCTTCGTGCCCGGCCAGGCCCGCCAAGCGGCAGAACGTTGAGTTTTTTGACACCACGGTGCAGGCTGCCAGCGCGGGGTATCGGGCCTGCAAGCGTTGCAAGCCCGATGGCTTGTCGCAAGCGCATGCGCGCCACGAGTTGGTGCTGCTGGCTTGCCAGGCCATTGAACAAAGTGAATCGGGTTTGTCGCTGGACGACCTGGCCACCAAGGTGGGCCTGAGCCCGCACCACTTTCACCGCATTTTCAAAGCGGCGACGGGGTTGACGCCGAAGCAGTATCACAAGGCCGTGCAGGCCAAGCGGGTGACCACGGCTTTGGAGGAAGGCTCATCCGTGACCGAGGCCCTGTATGACGCGGGCTTCAGTTCCTCCGGGCGTTTTTACGAGGATGTGGGCGTGAACCTGGGCATGTCGCCCAGCACTTTTCGGCAAGGCGGTTCCGGCGAACGGATTCGGCACACCATCGAGCCTTGTTCATTGGGGTTGATGTTGGTGGCCGCCACGCCGCGTGGCGTCTGCGCCATCGAGTTTGCCGACACTGAAGAGGCCTTGCTGGAGCGCCTGCAAGCGCGCTTTCCCAAGGCAGTGCGGGAGGCGGCTGACCAGCCGTTCAAACATTGGGTCGCTCAGATCCTGCATTACCTGGCCCAACCCACCGGCTCGCTGGACTTGCCGCTGGACGTGCAGGGCACCGTGTTCCAGCGGCGCGTGTGGAAGGCGCTGCAGGACATCCCTTGCGGCCAGACCTTGAGCTACACCGAGCTGGCCCAACGCCTGGGCCAGCCAACAGCGGTGCGGGCTGTGGCCTCGGCCTGCGCCAACAACCACATCGCCGTGGCCATTCCCTGCCACCGCGTGGTGCGCACGGGTGGCGCGCTGGCAGGCTACCGTTGGGGCCTGGCGCGCAAGGCTGAACTGCTGCGCCGGGAAGGTGGCGAGTCTTGAGCGCGGCACTGCAGGCGCGCGTGGCGGCCTTGGATTGGGCGCGGATTCACATGGCGCTGGACCAGCGCGGTTTCGCCACGACCGGGCTGCTGCTGACCGCGGATGAGTGTGCAGCTTTGGCTGACAGCTATGAGCACGAAGCGCTGTTCCGCAGCCGTGTGGTCATGGGCCGCCATGGTTTTGGCCAGGGCGAGTACCAATACTTTGACTACCCCTTGCCCGAAGTGATCGCCACCTTGCGTGAAAACTTGTACCCGCCACTGGTGCACGTGGCCAACCACTGGCATGAGTTGATGGGCATCACGACGCGCTTCCCCAAGGATCTGCCATCCATGCTGGCGCGCTGCCATGAGGCGGGCCAGACCCGGCCCACGCCCTTGATCCTGAAGTACAAGGCGGGCGACTACAACTGCCTGCACCAAGACCTGTACGGCGAGCATGTGTTCCCGCTGCAGGTGGCCTTTTTGCTGTCGCGGCCGGGCGAGGATTTTGAGGGCGGCGAGTTCGTGCTGGTGGAGCAAAGGCCGCGCATGCAGAGCCGGCCGCATGTGGTGCCTTTGGCGCAGGGTGAGGGCGTGGTCTTCGCGGTGCACCACCGGCCTGTGCAGGGCACCCGGGGCAGTTACCGCGTCAACCTGCGGCATGGCGTGAGCGAGCTGACCTGGGGCCAGCGCTTCACCACCGGGGTGATTTTTCATGACGCGACTTGACTGCGTGATCCCCTTGCCGGGCAATTACCGGCATGCCGATGTGCTGGCCTTCCATGGCCGAGATGCGCAGTCCACGGCGGAGCTTGTGCAGGGCCAGTGCATCCGCAAGGGCATCGTGCAGCAGGGTTGTTCGGCCGTGGTCGAGATCCGGCTGGCGCAAGCGGAGGCCCACTGCAGCCTGTTGATCGATGGGCCCGCTGACGGCGCGCAGGTGGTTGATCTTGATGACCTGGCCAGGCGTTTGCTGGGGTTGCGCATGGACGTGGCGGCCTTCGAGGCCCGCCATGGCGAGCACCCCGAGCTGGGCATGCTGATCCTGGCCCAAAGCGGCTTGCGCGTGCCCATGGCCGCCACGCCCTTTGAAGCCCTGACCTGGGCCGTGACCGGGCAGCAGATCAACGTGGGCGTGGCGTCGCAGTTGCGCCGCAGGCTGATCCTGCTGGGCGGGCGACAGCATTCAAGCGGCTTGTGGTGCCATCCGGATGCGCAGGGCGTGGCGCAGCTCAATGAGGCGCAACTGCGAGAGGCCAAATTCTCGGTGGCCAAGACGCAGACGATCCTGACCATCAGCCGACTGGCCAGCGAGGGCAAGCTGCCGTTGGATGACTGGATGGCCATGCCGCTGGCGGTGCCCGCCATGGAGGCTGCGCTGTTGTCCATCAAGGGCGTGGGCCCATGGACCGCTAACTACACCTTGCTGCGGGGCTTTGGCCACGCGGACGGATCTTTGCACGGTGATGTGGCGGTGCGCAATGCCTTGCAGCGCGTGCTGGGCCAGGCCGACAAGGTGTCTGCCGCGCAGACCGAGGCCTGGCTCAGGCAGTTCGCGCCGTGGCGCTCGCTGGTGGCGGCGCACCTGTGGGCTTCACTTCGCTTTGCGGAAGGTTAGGTTGTGGCGCGCATCTGGCCCACCGGCTGTGGGCTTGAGCGCCTTGACGCCATGAAAACGCAGGCGCGATGGGCCGCCCCAGACCAGCACGTCGCCATCATGGAGCGGCAGTGTGCGCAGGGGCTCTGATCGTTTCAGGCCACCCACCTGGAAGGTGGCTGCTGCGCCGATGGAGACCGACACGATGGGCTGCCCCAGGTCTTGCTCGTCCCGGTCCTGGTGAACGCCCAGTGCGGCGCCGCTGGCATAGCGGTTGACCAGGCAGGCGTCAGGCTCGAAGTTTTCAAACCCGGCGGTGGCCGCAGCTTTCTGTGCCAAGGCCATGAAGCTGTGCGGCATGGCGGGCCAGGGGCGATCGGTCAGTGGGTCGGTGCGGCTGTATTGGTAGCCCGAGCTTGAAGATGTCCAGCCCCAAGGACCGCAGTTGGTCATGGCCACGGACATGCGCTTGCCACCAGGCACCGGCATGTGCCTGAAAGCGGCCTGGGCTGCGATCAAATCGATCCGCGCCAGCAGTGGGGCGGTGTCAACGAATGCCGGCAGCAAAAAGAACCCCTCGGCCAGCTCAATGCAAGAGGCCTGGGGTTCAAACAGGGATGATGGCGGCCTCATGACCGCGCAGTTTACGGCGGGCTTGGCCTGTTACTGAAATCCGTCAAGCGGCATGCTTTCAGTGCGGCGCTCCTTGCGCTTTTCCCACTCGTCGCGCACGCTGGGGGACATGGCCGCTTTGGGGGCCTCATCCTGCGGACGGTAGCGCCACAAGGTGGTCAGCACCGACGCCGCCAGCAGCAAGATCGCGCTGCACATGCTGGGGCCGCTGAACCCAAAAATGGGAATCAAGGCTGCGCCAGCCAAGGCGTAGATGAAGGGCAGAATTTTGTACAGCGATTCGGGGATCCACATGTTCGTTGCCACGACTGGCTCATTGGTAACAATGTGTTCATCCTCTCAGAACCAGGCGGGCATTGGGGATGCGGAACCCCCTCATGCACAGGGGCGGTGCAAACTTCCGAGAAATTAACGTGGGTATGTCACGTTCACGCCGGGTTCAACCGGTCGCGCAATTGGCTCAGGGTGGTGCGCAAGGACATCAACTCGGGATACGTCATGTCCATTTGGCAAGCCACGGCGGGGGGAATCGACTGGGCCTGTTCTTTCAGCGACCGGCCTGGTGCGGTCAAGGTGATGCGCACCCGTCTCTCGTCTTCCTGATCGCGCTGGCGCTGTACCAGGCCTGCCGCTTCCAGCCGCTTGAGCAAGGGCGTGAGGGTGCCCGAGTCCAGCTGCAGGCGCTTGCCCAGGTCGTTGACGGTGAGGTCGGCGTGCTCCCACAACACCATCATCACCAGGTACTGGGGGTAGGTCAGCCCCAGAGGCGCCAGCAAGGGCTTGTAGAGCTTGGTCATGGCCAGCGATGCCGAGTACAAGGCAAAGCAAAGCTGGCGATCCAGGCTCAGCAGGTCGTCCGATGGGCTGGTGGGAAGGGCATCAGGCATGGCGCTATGGTAGCGACCCAGCCTAAGCCGCGTCGGGATTGAGCTTTTCGATGGATTCGCTGATTTCCATCCAGCGGTGTTCCAGGGCCTCGACCTGGTCGCTGACGATTTTCAGGCGCTTGCCCTGGTCAGCTCGGGCCGTGGCCGACAGCTTGGGGTCACCCAAGGCCGTGGTGAGGTCATCGCGCTCGGTGGTCAGGGTGGCCATTTGCTGCTCGACCTTCTTGAGGTCGTTTTTCAGGGGCTTGGCCTGTTCCTGCAACTTTTGACGGGCGGCTTGATGGGCCTTGCGCTCGTCGCCCGAAGACTCTTTGGCCGCGGCCTTGACCTGCTGTTGCTTGACGGCTTGCTTGTTCTGATCGCGCGCCTTGCGGGCGGCCTGGGCCACCTGCTTGCTCTGCTCTTGCAGCCACTTCTGGTAGTCGTCCAGGTCGCCATCAAAAGGCTGGACGCCGCCGTGGGTGACCAGCCAGAACTCGTCGCACACCTCGCGCAGCAAGGCGCGGTCGTGGCTGACCAGCATGACGGTGCCTTCAAAGCCGTTGAGCGCCATGCTCAGGGCTTCGCGGGTGGTCAGGTCCAAATGGTTGGTGGGTTCATCAAGCAGCAGCAGGTTGGGGCGTTGCCACACCACCAGGGCCAGCACCAGGCGGGCTTTTTCGCCGCCGCTCATCAGGCCCACGGGCTGGTTGACCATCTCGCCGGTGAAGCGGAAGCTGCCGAGGAAGTCGCGCAGCTCTTGCTCGCGGCCTTGGGGCCCCAGGGTGCGGGCCAGGCGCACCATGTGCTCCAGCGGGCCTTCGTCCAGGCGCAGCACGTCCAGCTCTTGCTGGGCGAAGTAGCCGATGCTCAGGCCCTTGCCTTCAGTGATGGTGCCGGAGATGGGGGGCTGCATGTGGGCCAGCGTCTTGACCAGCGTGGACTTGCCTTGGCCGTTGGCGCCCAGGATGCCGATGCGCTGGCCAGGCATGACCGAGCGGTTGATGTCATGCACGATGACCGTGTCTTTGCCTTCTTCCGAGCGGTAACCGCAGACCAGGTCTGACAGGGCCAGCATGGGGTTGGGCAGGCTTTGCGGCTCGCGGAACTCGAAGTCGAAATCGGCGGCGCCCAGCACGGGAGCGATCTTTTCCATGCGCTCCAGGGCCTTGACGCGGCTTTGCGCCTGTTTGGCCTTGGAGGCCTTGGCCTTGAAGCGCGCGATGAACTTGCTCAAATGCGCGATGCGGTCCTGCTGCTTCGAGACGGCCGCCGATTGCTGGTTCATGCGTTCGGCGCGCATGAACTCAAAGGCCGTGTAGCCGCCGGTGTAGCGGGTGAGCTTGGCCTCATCCAGGTGCAGGGTGACCTTGGTGATGGCATCCAGGAATTCGCGGTCGTGGCTGATGACGATCATCGTGCCTTCGTAGCGCTGCAACCAGGCTTCCAGCCAGACGAGGGCATCCAAGTCCAAGTGATTGGTGGGTTCGTCGAGCAGCAGCAGTTGCGAAGGGCACATCAGGGCGCGTGCGAGTTGCAGGCGCATGCGCCAGCCGCCGGAGAAGCTGTTGACGGGGGCCTCTAACTGTTCGACGGCGAAGCCCAGGCCAAGCAGCAAGGCTTGGGCGCGGGCGGGGGCGTCGAAGTGGCCGACTTCGGCCAGCAGCGCGTGCGCTTCGGCCATGGCGTTGCCGTCTTCGGCTTGCTCGGCGCGGTCCAGCTCTTCACGGGCTTGCATCAGGCGCGCGTCGCCTTGCAGCACGTATTCGGTGGCCGGGTCGTCGGTTTCGGGCATGTTCTGGGCCACTTCGGCCAGACCGCCAGGCTTCAACCACGATGCGGGAATTTCGACATCGCCTGCGTCGGGCTGCAAACGGCCTGCCAACAGGGAGAACAACGATGACTTGCCCGCGCCGTTTCGCCCGATCAACCCCACTTTTTCACCAGGGTGCAAGGTGGCACTGGCCTGCTGCAAAACAGCTTTGGTGCCACGCAGCAGGGAGATATTCTTGATGACGATCATGGAAGCGGAGACTCGGGTTCGGGACGGGGATGGCGGCGGGAGTGTAGCAAGGGCGCTTTTTGGGGGAGCGCGAGGCGGGGATGAGCCGGTGGCTGGCAGGGCTCCGATGGTGGCGGTCCACCGCTTCGCGATGGACTGCTCTCGGTGCTCGCCTAGGGCGGGGATCGTCCGAAACTCGCCCCGAAGGGGCTCAAACAACGGACGATCTTCCCCCCCCAGGCTCCGCGCCTCGACGCCCCCGACGTCGCCCTGCCAGCCACCGGCTCATCCCTGATCGCCTCGCTGGTGGCATGCCAGTGGGGGCATTTGCCACACCTTTTGGGACCGTGGCGTGCACATCAGCATGTGCGATGGCACGCAGGGACCGTGCCACACCACCAGCGGGGCGAAACAAGGGCTGGGGCGGTATCCGGCGGGGCGCCTGGGTGGGTGCTGAGACGCACAGGGTCGAGGTGGGGCGCGCTGCAGCGCGCATCGTCATCTGACTGGCCGTGGTTGTTTGAACGAAGCGGATGCAATCCGCGCAGTGAGTTCCACGGCCCCACCTCGGCCCGAGCATCGAAGGCAGTCCCGCCAAAGGCGGGACCACCCACCTGAAGCCCTGACGGATGCCGCCCCAGCCCTCGCCCCGCGCTGCCCGCAAAAGCACGCTAGCTTTTGCTGACCACCACAGGCGCAGCAGCAGGCACCCACGACCCACCCAGCGCACGGATCAAACCAACGGTGGATGTGGCCCAGGAACCACGCAACTGAACAGCCTGACGCTCAATCGCCAGCAGGCTGCGCTGTGTGTCAATCAAGGTCAGATAACTGTCCTCACCAGCGCGGTAACGCTTGTCGGCCAACTCGGCCGAACGGCGTGCCGACACGACAGCGGCATCCAGCGCCTCGGTCTGGCTTCGCACGGCGGACAGGCTGGACAGCTTGTCCTCCACATCACCAAAAGCGCCCAGCACCGTCTGGCGGTAGCTGGCCACCGACTCTTCCAGCGAGGCTTCCGCCCGTGTGATGTTGGCCTTGTTGCGCCCACCGTCGAACAGCGGCATCGACAGCACCGCATTGACCAGCCAGGTGCGGGCGTTCCACTTGAACAGGTCGGACAACTCGTAAGAGGCGTAGCCACCATCGGCGGTGAGGTTCAAGGCCGGGAAGATGGCGGAACGGGCCAGCCCAACGCGGGCGTTGGACGCCATCATTTGTGCCTGGGCCGCGGCCACGTCAGGCCGACGCTCCAACAAGGCCGAAGGCAAGCCCGCTGGCACCGGCGGCACGGCGGATTCAGCGGTCAAGGGGGCGGATGGTGCGGTGAACGCGGCGGGCGCCTGGCCCAACAGCAAGGCCAGCGCGTGCTCGACCTGGGCGCGGGTGCCCTTCAAGCCACGGGACTCGGCCAAGGTGGTGTTGTACTCGGTGCGGGCGCGGGCCGTGTCGAACTCGGAGATATCGCCAGACTTGTAGCGCTTCTCGGTCAACTGCAGGTTCTCGTTGCGCAGGCCCAGGGTGCGGTCCAGCAGGGCCACTTCGGCATCCAATGTGCGCAGTTGGAAATACGTTTGCGCGACATCGGCTTGCAAGGCCAGCAGCACCGAGCGGTAGGCTGCTTCGGTGGCGGCCGCGTCAAAGCTGGCGGCGTTGACGCTGTTGGTCACGCGCTGGAACAGGTCCACCTCGTAGCTGGCGGTGAGCCCGGAGCGCCAAGCCGTGACTGGGCCGGTGGAGGTGCCCGCTGGCAGCCCCAGGTCCACCGCGCTGGACTTCTGCCGTCCCACGCCGAAGTTGACGCCGACCTGCGGCAGGCGGTCCGCCTGGCTGCCGCTCAAAGCTGCGCGCGCCGCCTTGACGCGTGCGGCTGCTGCGGCCAGGTTGGGGTTGGCCGCGATCGCCTGTTCCTGCAACTGGTTCAGGGCCGGGTCGTTGAAGGCCAGCCACCACTGGCCGCGCGCTTGCGCTTCAGCAGGCTCGGCCGCCTTCCATTGGCCTGGCGGTGCAGGGATGGCGGCATCGGGCGCGCCTTCCTTGAAGCTGGCGGGCACGTCGATCTTGGCCTGCGGTGGCGTGGGTGCGGTGGCGCAACCGGCCAGCACCAGCACGGCCAGCAAGGGCGCCAGGGTCAGGCTGGTTCGCTTCATTTTGGTTTGGGCATTCATGATCAATGGGCCTCCAGGGGCAGTGCTGCCACGGGCGTGGGGCGCGGCTTTTCAAAGCGCTGCGCCAGCATGCGCAGCAGCACGTAGAACACGGGGGTCAGGAACAGGCCGAACAGGGTCACGCCCAGCATGCCGGCGAACACGGCCACGCCCATGGCATGGCGCATTTCCGAGCCCGCACCGGTCGAGAACACCAGCGGCACCACGCCCATGATGAAAGCGATCGAGGTCATCAAGATGGGGCGCAGGCGCAGGCGGCTGGCTTCCAGCGCGGCTTCGACGATGCTGCGGCCTTGATGCTCCAATTCGCGGGCGAACTCGACGATCAGGATGGCATTCTTGGACGCCAGCCCCACCAGCACGAACAGCGCGATCTGCGTGAACACGTTGTTGTCGCCGTTCGTGATGTAGACACCTGCCAGCGCGCACAAGATGGACATGGGCACGATCAGGATCACGGCCAGTGGCAAGGTCCAGCTTTCGTACTGGGCGGCCAGCACCAGGAAGACGAGCAGCACGCACAGCGGGAACACGTAGACCATGGTGTTGCCCGCCAAGATTTCCTGGTAGGTCAGGTCGGTCCACTCGATGCTCACACCCTTGGGCAAGGTCTCCTTGGCGATCTGCTCCATGATGGCTTGCGCCTGGCCGGACGACACGCCGGGGGCTGGGCCACCGTTGATGTCGGCCGCCACGTAGGCGTTGTAGCGCTGCACGCGGTCGGGGCCATACGAGTCGGTCACGGTCATCAGGCTGCCCAGGGGCACCATCTGGCCGGTGTTGCTGCGCGTCTTGAGCTGTGAGATGCCTTCGGCGTTGGCGCGGAAGGGCGCATCAGCCTGCACGACCACCTGGAAGGTGCGCCCGAACTTGTTGAAGTCATTGACGTAGAGCGAGCCCAGATTGATCTGCATCGTGTCGAAGATGCTGCCCAGCGGCACGCCCAATTGCTTGGCCTTGGTGCGGTCCACGTCGGCGAACAATTGCGGCACGTTGATCTGGTAGCTGCTGAACACGCCCGCCAGTTGCGGCGTTTGCCAGGCCTTCATCTGCAGGGCCATCACGCCTTTGTACAGCTCGTCGTAGCCCACATTGCCGCGGTCTTCCACGAACAGCTTGAAGCCGCCGATGGTGCCCAGGCCGTTCACCGACGGTGGCGGGAAGACCATGATGAAGGCGTCTTGAATCGCGCCCAGGCGCTTGTTGACCTCGGCAGCGATCTCGTTGCCCGACAGGCCGGGGCCCTTGCGCTTGGCGAAGTCGTCCAGCGTGTAGAACACGATGCCGGCATTGGGCGCGTTGGTGAAGCCATTGATCGACAGGCCGGGGAAGGCGACCGAATCGCTCACGCCAGGAACGGTCTTGGCGATGTCCGACATGCGGCGGATCACGGCGTCGGTGCGGTCCAGCGAAGCGGCGTCAGGCAATTGCGCAAAGCCCACCAGGTATTGCTTGTCTTGCGCTGGCACGAAGCCACTGGGCACGGCCTTGAACACGAAGAAGGTGGCCACGCACAGCAGGGCGTAGACGATCATCGTGGCACCCTTGCGGCTCAGCATCCCCGCCACGCCACCGTGGTAGCGGTGCGAGGCGCGGTCAAACACGCGGTTGAACACCCGGAAGAAGCCACCGAAGGCCCACTCCATGCCACGGGCCAATTTGTCCTTGGGCGCGTCGTGCGGCTTGAGCAGCGCGGCGGCCAGGGCAGGGGCCAGGGTCAGCGAGTTGAAGGCCGAGATCACCGTCGAGATGGCGATGGTCAGCGCGAACTGCTTGTAGAACTGTCCGGTCAGGCCGGCCACGTAGGCAATGGGCACGAACACCGCGCACAACACCAAAGCGATCGCGATGATGGGGCCGGAGACTTCCTTCATCGCCTGGATGGTCGCGTCATGCGGGCTCAGGCCATTGGCGATGTTGCGCTCGACGTTTTCAACGACCACGATGGAGTCGTCCACCACGATGCCGATGGCCAGCACCAGGCCGAACAGCGACAGGGTGTTGATCGAGAAGCCAAAGGCCAGCAAGACGGCGAAGGTACCCACGATGGACACGGGCACGGCCAGCAAGGGGATCAGCGAGGCGCGCCAGGTTTGCAGGAAGACGATGACCACGATGACCACCAGGGCCACGGCTTCGATCAGCGTCTTGATCACGGCCTCGATGGAGGCGCTGACGAACTGCGTCGGGTCGTAGACGATGGCGAAATCCACGTCGGAGGGGAAGTCATCTTTCAGCTCGGCCATGAGCTTGCGCACATCGGCCGACAACTGCAGGGCGTTGGCGTTGGGCGCTTCAAAAATGCCCATGCCGATGGCGGGTTTGTTGTTCAGCAGCGAGCGCAGCGCGTATTGCTGGGCGCCCAGCTCGATGCGGGCCACGTCGCGCAGCTTGGTCACGCCGCCATCCCCGCCGGTCTTGACGATGATGTCGCCGAACTGCTCTTCGGTGGCCAAACGCCCGGAAGCATTGACCGACAACTGGAAGGGCGAGCCAGTGTTGGGCGGTGCACCCACCACCCCCGCGGCCACCTGCACGTTTTGCTCGCGGATGGAGGCCACAATATCCGCGGCGGTCAGGCCGCGCTGCGACACCTTTTGCGGATCGAGCCAGATGCGCATGGCGTAGTCACCCGCGCCGAACACCTGCACATCACCCATGCCGGGCAGGCGCGCCAGCCGGTCCTTGATGTTGAGCGTGGCGTAGTTGCGCAGGTACACGTCATCGTACGTGCCCTTGGGTGAGAGCAAGTGCACCACCATGGTCAGGTTGGGCGAGCTCTTGACCGTGGTCACGCCGATCTGGCGCACCTCTTCGGGCAAGCGGGGCAAGGCGCGCTGCACACGGCTTTGCACCTGGGTTTCAGCCTGCTCGACGTTGGTGCCGATCTTGAAGGTGACGGTGAGCGTGAGCGCACCATCGGTGGTGGCTTGCGAGGACATGTAGAGCATGTTCTCGACGCCGTTGATTTGCTCTTCCAGCGGCGCGGCCACCGTCTCGGCGATCACCTTGGGGTTGGCGCCCGGGAACTGCGCGCGCACCACCACGGATGGTGGCACCACTTCGGGGTACTCGGAGATCGGCAGCCGGAAGATCGCGATGACCCCCGCGATGAAGATCAGGATGGACAGCACCGCCGCGAAGATCGGGCGGTTCACAA
Organism: uncultured Aquabacterium sp.; assembly: GCA_964554655.1. Taxonomy (GTDB): domain Bacteria; phylum Pseudomonadota; class Gammaproteobacteria; order Burkholderiales; family Burkholderiaceae_C; genus Aquabacterium. The sequence goes on from CAZKPN010000059.1 coordinate 18,846, forward strand.
AAAATCTTGAGAAGTTCATGGCGTGGTGTCCTTACTTCTGGGCGCCAGCGGCCGCGCCAGACGCGCCACCCGCAGGGCCATCCATGGGCACGACTTGCGGTGCGACGGGCGCGCCGGGGCGAACGCGTTGCAGGCCATCGACCACGATGCGTTCGCCAGCCTTCAGGCCGGAGGTGACCACGCGCAGGTTGCCCACTTGCGTGCCCAACTGGATGGGGCGGTACTCGGCCAGGTTCTTGTCATTGAGCACGTAGACGAACTTGCGGTTCTGGTCGGTGCCGATGGCCCGTTCAGCCACCAGCGCAGACTGCGCACCAGTGGGCGATGAGGTGCCCACTTGCACGCGGGCGAACAGGCCGGGCGTCAACAAGCCATCCTTGTTGTCGATCAGGCCGCGCATGCGCACGCTGCCAGCGACCGGGTCCACGCGGTTGTCCACGAACTCCAGCTTGCCTTCGTGCGGGAAGCCTTTTTCATTGGACAGGCCAATGTGCAGCTTCATCGCGGCCGGATTGGCGCGTGCTTGCTTGCCCAGTTGCAGGTAGGTCGATTCGTCGCCGTTGAAGCTGACGTACATCGGGTTGGCCGACACCACCGAGGTCAGCACGGTGTTGCCATCCACCAGGTTGCCCACGGTGACTTCGGCCTTGCCGACGCGGCCGTCAAACGGTGCGCGGATGGTGGTCCATTCCACATTGAGGCGGGCGGTTTGCAAGGCGGCCTGGTCGGCGCGCGCGGCGGCGTCCAACTGGCGAACATTGGCGGTGCGTTCGTCATAGTCACGCTGGGCAATGGCGTTGTCCGCCAGCAGTTTCCTGGAGCGCTCCTGCTCGGTCTTGGCCAGATCGGCTTTGGCTTGCGAGCCAGCCACGGCGGCTTCGGCGCGCGCGAGTTCGGCGCGGTAGGGGCGTGGGTCGATCACGAAGAGCACGTCACCCTTTTTGACCAGCATGCCGGGCTTGAGGTTGACGCTGTCGATGTAGCCGGACACGCGGGGGCGCAGCTCGGCGCGGTCAATGGCCTCAATCAGGCCAGAGAACTCGCGCTGCTCGGCCACGGCGCGTGACAGCACCTCGGCCACGCTGACGGGCATCGCGGGAGGGGCGCCAGCGGCGGGGGCCGCGTGAGCGTCCTGCTCCTTACCGCAGCCGCTCAGCAGGGCCACCGCCGCCAGGATGACGAGGGCAAAACCGGCCTGCACCGGCCGACGAGAGAGGGTGTGTTGAAAGTTTTTCATCATGCTTGACTCGGTTTTTTGGAGATGGTGGAACTGGAAGAGGGGGATGAGCGGTGTGCTGCAAGAAATGCGCTCAGGGCGGTCACGCACGGGTCGTCCGCCGTGATCTCGCAGCGCTCGCTGACGTTGTTGACATCGGCCGGAGGCAGGGTGACCTGGTCGACAGGAATGCCGGCTTGCACCAGCTTGTTGGCGTAGGCTCGGGCCTCGTCGGACAAGGGGTCGCCTTCGGTGTGCATGATCAAAGCGGGGGGCAGGCCGGTCAGTCGGCTGGCTTGCAGCGGGCTGGCGTAGGGGTGCAGCCGATCGGAAGGATGCGGCAGGTAGGTGCGGTAGCTGCGCTCCAGGGCCTGAGCCACTTCGGCCGTGTCGGGCTGGTCGGCGGCGTGGCGCATGGAGTCGCAGCACATGCTGGCGTCCAGCATCGGCATGACCAGCACCTGGCCCGCCAGCTTGGGGCCTTGCCTGTCGCGGCAAACCAGGGCGGACACGGCGGCCAGGTTGCCACCGGCTTCGACCCCCCCGACGAACAGCTGCGTGCCTTTCCAGAACAGCTTGCGGCGGTGTTGGTGGGTCAGCGTGAGCACGGCGTGCGCGTCTTCCACGGCGGCGGGGAAGGGCCGGTCAGAGGCCAGGGCGTAGCACGGCGCCAGCATGTTGACCTTGCAACTGTCGGCCAGCACGCGAAAGCACGAGTCGGTCGATTCAATGTCGGACACGACAAAACCGCCGGGGTGAAAGAACACCAACAGCGCATCACTGGCCTTTTCGGGCGCCCCCCGGTACAGGCGCAAATGCAGCGGACCGCTGCTGCCCGGCCATTCAAAGATGGCGTCTGGTGCGGCGTTGACAGCTTGATGAGACATGGGCACAGCGCTGAGGAGGGTGGAATGAGTGGTGACTGTATTTGTTTGCTTGTTTCTAATAAACTGGCAATTAACGAATTAACTGTTCAGGATTTTGAACAATGGACAAGTTAAAGGCCATGGAGGCCTTTGTCAGGGTCGTGGACACGGGCGGATTCACGCGCGCGGCCGAGGTCATGCAGGCGCCTAAAGCCACCGTGTCCACCTTGATCCAGGATCTGGAAAGCCAGTTGGGCGTGCGCTTGTTGCACCGCACCACACGCAAGGTCACGGTGACGGCCGATGGCGCGGCCTACTACGAACGCTGCTTGCGCATCCTCGATGACCTTCGTGAAGCGGACGATTCGGTGTCGTCACGCCAGGGTGATCCGAATGGGCGCTTGCGGGTGGACGTGTTCACCGGCATGGCCAGCTATTTGTTGGCCTCAGGCCTGCCCGATTTTCTGGCCCGGCATCCCAAGATCAGGTTGGAGATGGGCTGCGGTGATCGGCCGGTGAACATGGTGAGCGAAGGCATCGATTGCGTGATCCGGGCTGGTGAGATCACCGATCCCTCCCTGATTGCGCGGCGCATCGGATCGATGTGGTTCGTGACGTGCGCATCACCAACCTATCTGGCTCAACATGGTGCGCCCAACCATCCGCATGACTTGCCGAAGCATGCCTTGATCAACTATTTTTTGCATGGGTCGGGCAGGGCGGTGCCTTGGGACTTCACCAAGGACGGCGAGCGCCTGGAGTTGACCTTGGACGGACCTTTGGCGGTCAATGACTCCAACGTGTATGAAGATGCCTGTCTGGCTGGTGTGGGCATTGGGCGGGTGCCCAGTTTTTCTTACCAGCGGTATTGCCAGCAGGGCTTGTTGCAAGCCGTGCTGGCGGACTGGGCGAGCGACCCGGTGCCGGTTTACGTGGTGTATGCCTCCAAGCGGCATTTGTCCACCAAGGTGCAGGCCTTTGTGGAGTGGGCTGCGGAGTTCTTTGAAAACGCCCCGGGGTTGAGGCGTTCTGCAAATTAACGCCTTGTGGTCAACGACGAGGCTTTCTGCATGAGATGCCGATGGCGAGCAGGCCTGCCATGACCATCAGCGCGGATTCAGGTTCCGGAACGGAAGTGACCGAGCCGCCAATGGAAAAATATTGTCCTTGGCGGGCGTTGATGTCTGCGACGGCATGCGAAGTCAGTTGAATCGAGAACTCTGCGCTGTAGCCGGGATCCTGATTGACCAACAGCGTTCCATACGACTTGCCCGATCCCAGATCATCGAAAATATAGGCGTTGGGGACGCTGGATTCACTCAGTAACTGTTCTGCAGAAGTGGACACGTCGAAAATGTCGTATTTCATCTGGCTGAAAGGGAAGCTGGCCGAATAGGACGTGAGCTTCAAGGTGGCTGACGCCACCTCACCAGTCACGCCCGAGAGATCGAAAGAAAAGAAATTGCGGACGTTGTTGCCGAGAACACCGTTGTACCCCGCCAAGTAGTTGTAATTGCCGGCAAAGTGGCCCAGCGTGTCGCTCCACCATCCAAGATTCTCGGCGTTGGCTTCCGTGCCTATCGGCGACTCGCTGGTTGAGGCGATGATGGACGATCCGTCAATCAGCTTGATTTCAAGGACTTGACCGGCAAAGCCATCTGGCTGACTGCCGCCGAAGAGGTAGGCGGAAGGACTTGCCATGGCGCAGGCGGAAAAGAGTGAGCCTAGTAGGCCGATGTACGAACGCATTTTTTGATCTCCCTGTGTTGCTCAAGAATGAGCTCAGTGACTCTAATGCGTTGGCTTCGAATTTGCATCCCACAGATGGGTGCCCGCCCTGATTGTCTGGGTTCAGTGTGTTGGTCAAATGAGAAAAGGCGGTTGAATCGCTTCGACCGCACTTGCCCGTGAGTTCAGCGCATCAGCCCGCTGCGCGGATCAAATGGTCAAACGCCGCCAACGCCGCCTTGGCCCCATCACCTGCTGCGATCACGATCTGCTTGAACGGCACCGTGGTGGCATCGCCCGCCGCGAACACGCCGGGGACAGATGTTGCGCCGCGCGCATCGACCACGATCTCGCCATGGCGTGACAACTCCAGCGTGCCCTTGAGCCACTCGGTGTTGGGCACCAGGCCGATCTGCACGAACACGCCTTCCAACGGCACGAGGTGTTCTTCGCCTGTGGCGCGGTCTTTGTAGCGCAGGCCATTGACCTTGCCTTCAGCCCCGGTGATCTCGGTGGTTTGGGCATTGGTGTGCACCGTCACGTTGGGCAGGCTGTTGAGCTTGCGCACCAGCACCGCATCGGCCTTGAGCTGGTCGGCAAACTCGATCACGGTGACGTGGGCCACGATGCCAGCCAGGTCAATGGCGGCTTCGATGCCGGAGTTACCACCGCCGATCACGGCCGTGCGCTTGCCCTTGAACAGCGGGCCGTCGCAGTGCGGGCAGTAGGCCACGCCCTTGTT
>CAZKPN010000060.1:0-23106 GCA_964554655.1 uncultured Aquabacterium sp.
GCGTTGAAGATCTTGTGGCGGCAGTGCTCGCTGTTGGCCTGCGCGAACATCATCAACTCGACGTCGGTCGGGTTGCGCTTCAGGCCCGTGAAGGCATTGACCAGGTAGTCGATTTCATCATCCGACAAAGCCAGGCCAAAGGTCTTGTTGGCCGACTCCAAAGCGCCGCGCCCCTGGCCCAGCACATCAACGTGCTCCATGGGTTGACCGGGCTTCTCGTCGAACAAATGGGTGGCCTCGTCGCGGACCAGGGCCACGCTTTCGGTCATCCGGTCGTGGAGCACCGCAGCGGCCGTGTTCAGCTCGGCCGACGTCAAAGGCTTGTTGCCACCCGTGATGGCCCCCAGCAGGCCCGTCTTGAGCGTCAGGCGGAATTCAGTCACCCGCTCGACCCGGCGGATCTTCAAACCGCAGTTGTGCGCAATGTCTGTGGCCTTGGAAGCCCAGGGCGAGACGGTGCCCAGGCGGGGCATGACCACGATCAGTTCGCCGTCCACCGGCCCTTGGTAAGGATCGCCGTAAGTGAGCAGGCCCGAGAGCGTGTCCGTTTCGTTGGCCGACAGGCTGTGGTCGGACGACACCCAGTGCACGTGACGTGCATGCACCCCGGTGATTTTGGGATTGATGGCCTGCAGTTTGGGCAGCAAAGCCTGAACTTGGTGAGGGGCCAGGGCGTTGCCGCCCTCGAAATGCATCAGGTGGTGGGTGCGATCGGTCACGGCGTGGGGCCCCTTTCAGGGCTTTCGTTGGGCAGGCGTGCGAGGAAACCCGGCATTTTAAGCGGCTATGAGCACGCGCAACCGCTTTCTGATGCCCTTCTCGTTTCGAGCGCGGTCTGAAACCCGGATAATCCAGCCCATGAGCATCACCATCAAAACCGGCGCCGAAATCGACGCCATGCGCCTCGCCGGCCGCCTCGCCTCCGAGGTGCTGGACTACATCACCCCTTTCGTCAAGCCGGGCGTGACCACCGATCAGTTGGACAAACTGGCCCACGACTACATGGTCGAGGTGCAAGGCACCATCCCCGCGCCGCTGAACTACGCGCCGGGTGGCCACTCGCCCTACCCCAAGTCCATCTGCACCTCGGTCAACCACACCATCTGCCACGGCATCCCCAATGATCGTGCGCTCAAGCAGGGCGACATCGTCAACCTGGACATCACCGTCATCAAGGATGGCTGGCACGGCGACACCAGCCGCATGTTCGTGGTCGGCGAAGGCTCGATCGCGGCCAAGCGCCTGTGCAACCTGACCTATGAAGCCATGTGGCGTGGCATCGCCAAAGTCAAGCCCGGCGTGCGCCTGGGTGACATCGGCAACGCCATCCAGACCTTTGTGGAGAACCAGGGCTTTTCGGTGGTGCGCGAATACTGCGGCCACGGCATTGGCCAACGCTTTCACGAAGAACCGCAAGTGCTGCACTACGGTCGCGCGGGCACCCTGGAAGAACTCAAGCCCGGCATGACCTTCACCATCGAGCCCATGGTCAATGCCGGCAAGCGCGACATCAAGGCCCTGCCCGATGGCTGGACCATCGTCACCAAAGACCACTCCTTGTCGGCCCAATGGGAGCACACCGTGCTGGTCACCGAGACCGGCTACGAAGTGCTCACCCTGTCCGCAGGCAGCCCGCCGCCCCCAGCATTCATCACGGCGCAGGCCTGAAGCAGTTCCACCCCCATGCCCCTGGACATCCCGGCGTTACGCACGCAACTTCGCACCGCCAAAACCGAGCTGCTGACCCAGTTCGCCAATGCCCGCCCCATCGCGGCATCGGCCACGCGGTTGCTGCACAACACGGCCAAGGCTGTTGATCGCAGCCTGACGCTGCTCTGGGAGGCCCACCACATGCCCAGAGGCGCCACCCTGGTGGCCGTGGGCGGCTATGGCCGTGGTGAGCTGTTCCCCCACTCCGACATCGATGTGCTGGTGCTGTTGCCCGTGTCCCCATCCGTCGCTGGAGACGAAGGCCTGACCCAAAGCGTTGAAAGCTTCATCAGCGCCTGCTGGGACATCGGCCTGGAGATCGGCTCCAGCGTGCGCAGCGTCGAGGAATGCAGCGAGGAAGCTCAGCGCGATGTCACCGTCCAGACCGCCTTGCTGGAAGCCCGTTTTCTGTGCGGCTCCAAAGCCCGCTTCGAAGAGCTGAAGGAAAACACGCTCCAGCACATGGACGCGCCCGCATTCATGCGCGCCAAGACCCTGGAGCTGCGCCAGCGTCACCACAAGTACGAAGACACGCCCTACGCCCTGGAGCCCAACTGCAAGGAAAGCCCAGGCGGACTGCGTGACCTGCAGGTGGTGTTGTGGGTGGCGCGCGCCGCCGGGTTTGGCAAGAACTGGCACGAGTTGGCCGTCAAGGGCCTGCTGACGGCTTTCGAGGCCCGCCAACTGCAGCGCAATGAAGGCCTGCTCAAGCTGATCCGCGCCCGACTTCACCAGGTGGCCGGACGGCGCGAAGACCGCCTGGTGTTCGATTTGCAAGCTGGCGTGGCAGAAACCTTCGGCTATGTGAACACGCCCGCCCTGCGCGCCAGCGAAGCCTTGATGCGCCGCTACTACTGGGCCGCCAAAGCCGTCACGCAGCTCAACCAGATCCTGATGCTGAACATTGAAGAGCGCATCCTCGGCTCGCAAGACGCGCCCATGCGCCCGATCAATGACAAGTTCCTGGACCGGGGCGGCTTTCTGGAAGTGGTCAGCGATGACCTCTACCAGCGCGACCGTCATGCCATCCTGGAAACTTTCCTGGTGCTGCAGCACGACAACACCATGAAGGGCCTGTCTGCCCGCACCTTGCGGGCGCTGTACAACGGCCGCGACCTGATGGACGCGGAGTTCCGCCGTGACCCGGTCAACCGGCAGACCTTCATGGCCATCCTGAAGGAGCCGCAAGGCCTGACGCGCGTGATGCGCCTGCTGAACCAGACCTCGGTGCTGGGACGCTACCTGTGGGTGTTCCGCCGCATCGTGGGGCAAATGCAGCATGACCTGTTCCACGTCTACACCGTGGACCAGCACATCCTGATGGTGGTGCGCAATGTGCGCCGCTTCTTCATCCCCGAGCACGCGCACGAGTATCCCTTCTGCACGCAACTCGCGGCCGAATGGGACAAGCCCTGGGTTCTCTACATCGCCGCGCTGTTCCACGACGTGGCCAAGGGACGCGGGGGCGACCACTCCGAACTGGGCGTTCAGGAAGTGCACCGCTTCTGCAAGGCCCATGGCATCAGTCTTGAAGACACCAAGCTGATCCAGTTCCTGGTGGGTGAGCACCTGACCTTGTCACGCGTGGCGCAAAAAGAAGACTTGAGCGACCCAGACGTCATCTTGGCCTTTGCCAAGCGCATGGGCAGCGAACGCGCCCTCACCGCCTTGTACCTGTTGACCGTGGCCGACATCCGAGGCACCAGCCCCAAAGTCTGGAACGCCTGGAAAGGCAAGCTGCTGGAAGACCTTTACAAGCTCACCCTGCGTGCCCTGGGTGGTGCGCGGCCGCACATGGATGCCGAGATTGAAGCCCGCAAGCAGCAGGCGAGGCACTCGTTGGCCCTGTACTACCTGCCCGAAGGCATCGAATTGTCTTTGTGGAAAACGCTGGACATGAGCTACTTCGCGCGCCACGACGCCCCTGACATCGCGTGGCACACGCGCTGCTTGTGGCAACTGGTAGAGACCGCCGTCCCCGTTGTGCGGGCACGCCAGTCGCCAGCCGGTGAAGGCTTGCAAGTGCTGGTGTACGCCCCCGACCAGGCTGATCTGTTCGCCCGCATCTGCGGCTACTTTGACCGTGCCGGCTTCACCATTCAAGACGCCCGCATCCACACCACCAACAGCGGCTATGCGCTGGACACCTTCCAGATCATGTCCGCGCCCAACTCGTCGCAAGAAGGTGTGCACTACCGAGATCTGATCGCCTTGGTCGAGAACCAGCTGGCCCAGGCCTGTGCCTCCGACCTGCCCTTGCACGAACCGAGCAAAGGCCGGCTGTCACGGCGGGTCAAGTCATTCCCGGTGCCGCCTCGCGTGAGCCTGCGGCCTGACGAGCGCGCTCAGCGCTGGCTGCTCAGCGTGTCCGCCAGCGACCGCTCCGGTCTGCTTTACGTGATCGCCCGCGTGCTGGCGCGCAACCAGGTCAACGTTCAACTGGCCAAAGTCAGCACACTGGGTGAGCGCGTGGAAGACACCTTCCTGGTCACGGGCCCCGGGCTGCGCCAGGACCGATCGCAATTGAGGCTGGAAACCGAACTGCTGGAAGCCATCGCGCCATCCAACGCCTGAGCGAGGCGGATCAGGCAGGCTCCTTCGGGTCGAGCAGGCGCTCAAGGCGCGCGATGCGATCCCGCAGCAACAGCCGGCGTTTCTTGAGCCGACGCAAAGTCAACTCGTCCACGGGGGCCTGTTCGGCCGCAATATCGATCAAATTGTCGAGATCGGCATGCTCCATGCGCAACTCAATCAACTGGCGATGAGGGGAATGCAGGTTTTCTTGCATCTGGTACGCAACAGTACTCGCTGACAGGCGCCTAAACAAGGGATGACCCGAAGGCTCGCCGCCCCTCGGACCCCATCATTTAGGGATTATAGTTTTCCAATGACTCTGACACCGACCAGTTATCGCCTCGTGGCCGCCACCGGCATCCACAAAGGCGACCGGCCTTACCAACAAGACCAGGTCGAAATCTTGCCCCATCCCCGAGCGCCCGGCTGCCTGCTGGCCGTCGTGGCCGATGGCATGGGCGGCAAAAGCGGGGGGCGCAAAGCTGCCGATCAGGTGATCATGACCTCGCGACAGGTGTTTGACCGTTACGTACCTTCCAAAGACGAAGCTGGCCAGAACCTTCAGCAGTTGGTCGAGGAGTCCCACCTCATGATCAAGCTGACGGCCATCGCTTTTGAAGAAGAACCCCACAGCACGGTGGCGGCGTTCATCGTCAACCCCGATTTGTCAGCGGTTTTTGTGCATGCGGGCGACTCCCGCGTTTATCACTTCAGGGGGCCGGAGTTGGTGCACCGGACCATGGACCACTCCTTCGTGCAGCGCCTGGTCAACGAAGGCCAGATCAGCGAAGAAGAAGCCAATGTGCACCCGCAGTCCAACCTGCTGACCGGGTGCCTGGGCACCCAGCAAGATCCACCCACCACCCTCCAGCACATCCACCAGCTGGAAGTGGGCGACTCGCTGTTGGCTTGCAGCGATGGGCTTTGGCATTACTTCACGCCCAAGGAGCTGGGCGCGATCGTGCACACGCTGCCACCGCGTGAGGCGGCCGAGATGCTGGTGGGCAAGGCACGCCACCGCGCACGCGCGGGGGGCGACAACCTGTCACTGGCGCTGGTGCGGATCGAATCTTCGAACTGACCTCAGGTCAGCGAGGTATCGACATTGCGTTTTTCTTCGCTGAGGTATTCCTTGGACTGCATCTCGTTCAGGCGAGACACGGTGCGCGGAAACTCGTGGGCCAGCGGGCCCTCGGTGTAAAGCTGCTCTGGCGGCACCGCGGCCGACACCACCAACTTGACTCGTCGGTCATAGAGCACGTCCACCAACCAGGTGAAGCGGCGGGCCTCGGCAGCCAGACGCACTGGCATGTGCGGCACATCGCTGAGCACAATGGTGTGAAAGCGTGTTGCCAGCTCCAGGTAGTCATTCTGTGAGCGCGGGCCGCCGCACAAAGTCTGGAAATCAAACCACACCACGCCACCGGCTTTGCGACGGGCCTTCAGCACACGGTGCTCGATGTTCAAGGTCGGATCTTCATCGGCGGATTCGGCCAACTGGTTGAAGATCTCGGTCATCTGAGCATCCACATCCGGCCTCAACGGGGTCAGGTACAGGTTGGCCAGCTCCAGCGTGCGCTGGCGGTAGTCGGTGCCGTTGTCCACGTTGACCACCTCCAACTGGCTTTTCAAAAGCTCGATGGCCGGCAGGACGCGATCACGGTGCAGACCATTGGGGTACAGCTGGTCTGGATGAAAATTGGACGTGGTGATGATGCTCATGCGATTGCGGAACATCGCATCCAGCAAGCGGTGCAGGATCATCGCGTCCGTCACGTCGGCCACGTGAAACTCGTCAAAGCAGACGATGCGGTGGCGGCGCCCCATGCGCTTGGCCAGGATTTCCAGCGGGTCGGCCTGACCTTTCAGCTCATGCAACTGCCGGTGCACCTCCCGCATGAACTCGTGAAAGTGCAAGCGCGTCTTGCGTTCCAGCGGAACTGCCTGGAAGAAGCAATCCATGATGAAGCTCTTGCCACGCCCCACGCCGCCATGCAGGTACACCCCTTTGGGCAGATTGGGGTAGCGCAACATCTTGGTGAGGGCATTGGAGCGCTGTGACTTGTAGACCGACCACTCGTCCTGGCAGCGCTGCAGGGCGGCGATGCCCTTGAGCTGAGCCGCATCGGCCACGTACCCCCGCTCTTTCAAGCTCTGGTAATACAGGTCGGTGACGGTGATGTTGGAATGCTGCGCTGCCATGAAATGAATCGGGGCGACCTCGGCGGCCGCCCCTTTGTCTTTACCAATCGATGATGCCAGAAATCAGAAGTTCAAGGTTCGCTTGTCCACGGCCAGGGCAGCCTCCTTGGTGGCCTCGCTCAACGATGGGTGAGCGTGGCAGATGCGGGCGATGTCTTCGGCGCTGGCCTTGAACTCCATGGCCACCACGGCCTCAGAGATCAGCTCGCTGGCCTGCGGGCCAATGATGTGCACGCCCAGGATCTCGTCCGTCTTCTCGTCGGCCAGGAACTTCACGAAACCGGTGGTGTCGCCCAGCGCGCGCGCGCGCCCATTGGCGGCAAAGGGGAAGGAACCGGCCTTGTAGGGCCGGCCCTCCGCTTTCAACGCCTGTTCGGTTTTGCCGACCCAGGCGATCTCCGGGCTGGTGTAGATCACCCAGGGAATCGTGTTGAAGTTGACGTGGCCATGCTGGCCCGCGATGCGCTCGGCCACCGCCACGCCCTCTTCTTCTGCCTTGTGCGCCAGCATGGGACCACGCACCACATCGCCCACCGCCCACACATTGGGCAGGTTGGTCTTGCAGTCGTCGTCCACCACGATGGCCCCGCGTTCATCCAGCTTCAAGCCCACGGCTTCGGCGTTCAGGCCGATGGTGTTGGGCACGCGGCCGATGGAGACGATGAGCTTGTCCACGTCCAGCTTTTGTTCGGCACCAGCCGCATCCGTGTAAGCCACGGACACGCCCTTCTTGCCCGCCTTGACCTCGCTGATCTTGACGCCGAACTGGAACTTCAAACCTTGTTTGGTGAAGACCTTCTGGGCCTCCTTGGCCACCTGCTCGTCCACCGCACCCAGGAAGCCTGGCAATGCTTCAAGGATGGTGACCTCGGCGCCCAGGCGGCGCCAGACCGAGCCCATTTCCAGGCCGATCACGCCGGAGCCCACCACGCCCAGCTTCTTGGGCACATCGGCGATGCTCAAGGCACCGTCGTTGGAGAGGATCTGCTGTTCGTCGAAGGCGGCACCAGGCAACTGGCGGGCGTTCGAACCCGTGGCGAGGATGATGTGCTTGCCCTTGAGGGTGTCGGGCTTGTCGCCAGCCACGGCGATCTCGTAGCCGCCATCAGAAGCCTTGGCGAACGAGCCACGGCCATGGAAGAAGGTGATCTTGTTCTTCTTGAACAGATACAGGATGCCGTCATTGTTCTGATTGACGACGGTGTCCTTGCGCGACAGCATCTTGGCCAGGTCCAGGCTCAGGCCTTCGACCTTGATGCCGTGGTCAGCGAAGTGGTGCGCCGCGTGGTCGTAATGCTCGGAGGATTGCAGCAAGGCCTTGGACGGGATGCAACCCACGTTCGTGCAGGTGCCGCCGGGCGCGGGGCCGCCCTTGGCGTTCTTCCACTCGTCGAGGCAGGCCACTTTGAAGCCCAGCTGTGCAGCGCGGATGGCGGCAATGTAGCCACCGGGGCCACCACCGATGACGATGACGTCGAATTCTTGGGACATGGGGAAATCTCCTGGGTTTGCAAGTCCGGAGCGCGCCCTTGTGAGGCGCGCCCGGCCGCAAAAAACAAGTTATGGGTCAGATGTCGAACAGCAGGCGAGCTGGGTCTTCCAGCGCTTCCTTCATGGCCACCAGGCCCAGCACGGCTTCGCGGCCGTCGATGATGCGGTGGTCGTACGACATGGCCAGGTAGTTGATCGGGCGGATCACGATCTGACCGTTCTCGACCACGGCGCGGTCCTTGGTGGCGTGCACACCCAGGATGGCCGACTGAGGCGGGTTGATGATCGGGGTAGACAGCATCGAGCCGAACACGCCGCCATTCGAGATGGAGAAGGTGCCGCCCGTCAGGTCTTCCAGGCTCAGCTTGCCGTCACGCGCCTTGACGCCGAACTCAGCGATCTTCTTTTCGATCTCGGCGAAGGTCATCTGATCAACGTTGCGCAGCACTGGCACCACCAAGCCACGGGGCGAGCCCACGGCCACGCCGATGTCGAAATAGCCGTGGTACACGATGTCCGTGCCATCGATCGAGGCGTTGATGACCGGGTACTTCTTCAGCGCGTGCACCGCCGCCTTGACGAAGAAGCTCATGAAGCCCAGCTTGACGCCGTGCTCCTTCTCGAACTTCTCCTGGAACTTCTTGCGCATCTCCATCACCGGCGCCATGTTCACCTCGTTGAAGGTGGTCAGGATGGCGTTGGTGGCTTGCGATTGCAGCAGGCGCTCGGCGACACGGGCGCGCAAGCGGCTCATGGGCACGCGCTGTTCGGGACGGTCGGACAGGTTGGGCAGACCGGGCACCTGCACCGCGGGCAGTGAGCTTGCTGGCACACCCGTGGGGATGGCCTTGGCGGCAGGCGCTGCGGTAGCAGCCGGCGCTGGGGCAGCTGTGCCACCCGCCACGGCTTGCAGCACATCGCCCTTGGTGACCCGGCCATCCTTGCCGGTGCCCGGCACTTGCGCCGTGCTCAGGTTGTTGTCGGCCAGCAGCTTGGCAGCGGCCGGCATGGCCACATCGGCCTTGGAGCCACCAGCGGCAGGTGCTGCGACCGCGGGGGCCGGGGCTGGCGCCGTTTCAGGCAAAGCCTTGACAGGCAAGGGGCTGACCGCTTCGGTGCCTTCGGTGTCGATGCGGGCGATCACCTCTTCGCTGGCGACGGTGTCGCCATCATTGCGGACCAGTTGGGCCATCACACCAGCAACGGGTGACGGGACTTCGAGCACAACCTTGTCGGTCTCGACTTCGATCAGGATTTCGTCCAGTGCGACGGCTTCACCTGGTTTTTTCTTCCAGTTCAGCAGGGTGGCCTCGGACACGGATTCCGAGAGTTGGGGGACTTTGACTTCAACGAGTGCCATGAATTTTTCTCCAGACGCGAGGGCGACTTCGCGCACCAGCGATGGCGGTGCGCGGGGCCCGCAATGACTTATTTGGTGAGGACGAAGCCCTTGAGCTTGGCGAAGGCTTGATCAAGCAGCGCTTTGAGCTGCTCCTGGTGCAAGTGCGCATACCCCACGGCGGGCGAGGCAGACGCTGGCCGACCGGCATAACCCAGCTTTTGACCTTCTGCCATGTTTTCGTGGATGTAGTGCTGCACGAAGAACCATGAGCCCTGGTTTTGCGGCTCGTCCTGGCACCAGACCAAGTCGGTCAGGTTGGGGTACTTCTTCAGCTCGGCCGCGAAGGCCTTGTGCGGGAAGGGGTACAGCTGCTCAACGCGGACGATGGCCGTGTCAGTGTTCTTCTTCTCGGTGCGCTTCTTGACCAGGTCGTAATAGACCTTGCCCGAGCAAGCGATCAAACGCTTGACGCTGGCGTTGTCCACCGTCGCGTCCGTCTCCGGGATCACGGTGCGGAATTCACCGCGCGTGAACTCGGTCAGCGGCGAGGTCGCGTCCTTCATGCGCAGCAGCGACTTGGGCGTCATGATGACCAAGGGCTTGCGGAACATGCGCACCATCTGGCGGCGCAACAGGTGGAAGATCTGGCTGGCCGAAGTGGGCTGGCAGATCTGCATGTTGTTGTCGGCGGCCAGTTGCATGAAGCGCTCCAGGCGGGCTGAGCTGTGCTCAGGGCCTTGGCCTTCGTAGCCGTGCGGCAACATCAGGGTCAGGCCATTGGCGCGGCCCCACTTCACTTCACCCGAGGCGATGAACTGGTCGATCACCACTTGCGCACCATTGGCGAAGTCGCCGAACTGCGCTTCCCAGATCACCAGGGTGTTCGGGTCGGCGCTGGCGTAGCCATATTCAAAGCCCAGCACCGCCTCTTCCGACAAGATCGAGTCGATGACGACGTAAGGGGCCTGGTTGTCGGCCACGTGCTGCAGCGGGATGTAGGTGCCGGTGTCCCACTTCTCGCGGTTCTGATCGTGCAGCACTGAGTGGCGGTGGGTGAAGGTGCCACGGCCGCAGTCTTCGCCCGACAGGCGCACCGGGTAGCCGGATGCGACCAGCGAGGCAAAAGCCATGTGCTCGCCCATGCCCCAATCCACGTTCACTTCACCACGGCCCATGGCCGCACGGTCGTCAATGACCTTCTGCACCAAGGGGTGTGGCTTGAAGTTGGCGGGGACGGTGGTGATGCGTTCGGCCAGCCGGCGGAACTCGGCCAACGGCAGCGCGGTGTCAGCCGCATCGGTCCACTTCTTGTTCAGGTAAGGCGTCCAGTCGACCGCGTACTTGCTCTTGAAGTTGGTCAGCACCGGATCGACCGTGTGCTTGCCGGCTTCCATCGCGGCGCGGTAGTCCTTGACCATCTGATCGGGCACCTCGGCCGCGATCGTGCCTTGGGCCACCAGCTTGTCGCCGTAAACCCTGCGCGTGCCAGGGTGCTGGCCGATCTTCTTGTACATCAGCGGCTGGGTCATCGACGGCGTGTCTTGCTCGTTGTGGCCCAGCTTGCGGAAACAGACGATGTCCACGACCACGTCCTTGTTGAACTCCTGGCGGTAGTCCAAGGCCAATTGCGTACAGAGCACCACGGCTTCGGCATCATCGCCATTGACGTGCAACACCGGTGCTTCGATCATCTTGACCACGTCAGTGCAATACAGCGTGGAGCGGCTGTCGCGTGGGTCGGAGGTGGTGAAGCCGATCTGGTTGTTGATGACGATGTGGACCGTGCCACCCGTGTAGTAGCCGCGGGTCTGGGCCAGGGCCAAGGTTTCCATCACCACGCCTTGACCGGCAAACGCAGCATCGCCGTGCACCTGCACGGGCAAGACCTGGTCGCCGGACACATCGCCACGTCGATCTTGACGGGCCTTCACCGAACCTTCGATCACCGGGTTGACGATCTCCAGGTGCGAGGGGTTGAAGGACAGGGACAAGTGGACGGGACCACCGTCGGTGCTCACATCGCTGGAGAAGCCCTGGTGGTACTTCACGTCGCCGGAAGGCAGGTTTTCAGGGGCGGTGTGGTCGAACTCCGAGAACAACTCGGAAGGCTGCTTGCCCAGGGTGTTGACCAGCACATTGAGGCGGCCACGGTGGGCCATGCCGATGATGATCTCTTGCACGCCCTTTTCGCCGCCGCGCTGGATCAGCTCGTCCATGCAGGCGATGAAGCTTTCGCCGCCTTCCAGCGAGAAACGCTTTTGGCCGACGTACTTGGTGTGCAGGAAGCGCTCCAGGCCTTCAGAGGCCGTGAGGCGGTCCAGGATGTGCTTTTTCTTCTCGACGCTGAACGAGGGCTTGGCGCGGATGCTTTCCAGCTTTTCCTGCCACCAGCGCTTCTCGGTCGGCTCGGTGATGTGCATGAACTCGGTGCCGATCGAGCCGCAATAGGTTTCGCGCAAAGCTTGCAGGATGTCCCGCAGGGACATTTGCTCGGCCTTGGTGAAGTAGGTGTTCGTGGCGCTGAACGTGATGTCCATGTCGGACTCGGTCAGGTCGTAGAACGCGGGCTCCAGCTCGGGCAGCTTGGGGCGCTCCTGGCGCTTGAGGGGATCGAGGTCGGCCCAACGGGAGCCGAGGAAACGATAGGCAGCAATCAACGATTGCACATGGACTTGCTTGCGGGCAACGGCCAGATCAGCACTGCTGGTCTTGACCATGAAGGCGTTGGCCTTGGCGCGCTGGGCAAACGATTCGACGACGGGCGCGTGGGCCACATCTCGGTGATCGGAGCCGTCCGTGGCGGGGACGTTGGACAAGGCGTCGAAGTACGACCGCCAGTTGTCGGGCACGGAGCCCGGGTTGTCGAGATAGGCCTCGTACAACTCTTCGACGTACGGGGCGTTTCCCCCGAACAGGTACGAGTTCGACCTGAACTGCTGCATCATTTCGCTGACCTCACTCCCAGGTTTGCTGGGTTGTGGCTGGTTGACAACCTTCCGCGGCACGGCTTGACCGGTTGGCGGATTGCGACCCGCCTTGCTGACTTCTGAATCCAGAAAGGCGACGGGAAGGGCCTGATAAAAACCGAGGACGAATGTACCACTGCTCAAGCCGCAAAGCAGCGTTTGGTACAAAAGCCTCGAATACTGAAGACGACAACAGGGTATTGAAGTCGTTTCATCAAAATCGGGTCAACAAAAAAGCCGGGCAATGCCCGGCTTGATAACGCTCACATCGCCAAGGCGATTCAAGCAAAGTTCTGCGCCGCGAAATCCCAGTTGACCAGCGAAGTCAGGAAGGTTTCAACGAACTTGGGGCGCGCATTGCGGTAGTCGATGTAGTAGGCATGCTCCCACACGTCGATGGTGAGCAGGGCCTTGTCGGCGGTGGTCAGCGGGGTGCCGGCGGCGCCCGTGTTGACGATGTCGACCGTGCCATCAGCCTTCTTGACCAGCCAGGTCCAGCCCGAACCGAAGTTGCCCACGGCGGACTTGGTGAAGGCTTCCTTGAAGGCGGCGTAGCTGCCGAACTTGGCGTTGATGGCATCAGCCAGGGCGCCTGTGGGCTCGCCACCACCGGCGGGCTTCATGCAGCTCCAGAAGAAGGTGTGGTTCCAGATCTGGGCCGAGTTGTTGTAGATCCCGCCGCTGGACTTCTTGATGATGTCTTCCAGCGACAGGTTCTCGAACTCAGTGCCGGGGATCAGGTTGTTCAGGTTGGTGACGTAGGCCTGGTGGTGCTTGCCGTAGTGGTACTCGAAAGTTTCTTTCGACAAGTGCGGGGCCAATGCGTCTTGGGCGTATGGCAGGGGGGGAAGCGTGTGAGCCATGGTGCTTGATCCTCTTCGAGTTGAAACGTGAACGATTTCCGATGATTGTAGGCAAGTGCTCAAGGCAATCGCGCAGATGCCCGCAAAACTCAGTCGGCCGCTGTGGCTTCTCCAGCGGATGACAGCGCCGCGCCCATCGACCGATGGGAGACCTCGACCGCCAAGCGCCCGTCGGCCAGAACGACGTCCAAGGTTGACCCAATCGTGACCTGCGAAGCCTTGGTGATGGTGTGTCCTTGCGCATCGCTGAGCCAGGCGTAGCCACGCTCCAGCACACGTTGGGGATCAAGCGCATGCAGGCGACTCTGCAGTGCATCGACACGATGATGGGCCTGCGATCTCTGCTGCGACACCGCGCGAACCAAGCGCGACTGCCACACTGGCAAATCCTGCGCGGCCAGACCCACCCGACGCTGGCTGGCGCCGAGCATGCGGTGCTGCAGCAAGGCCAGGTCATGGCGCTGACGGCTCAAGGCTTGGGCTGGTCGGGCCAGCCGCATCGCCGCCTGGTCCAGGCGCTGGGCCAGGTTGTCGAGTCGCTGGCCCACGCGCTGACCCATCACCCTGGCTGTGGCGGCCAGATCACCCAAGGCCTGAGCCTGTGCCTGGGCGACCAGTTCAGCAGCGGCCGTGGGTGTGGGCGCCCTCAAATCGGCGGCGAAGTCGGCCAACGTCACATCGGTTTCGTGGCCCACGCCACTGATGACGGGGATGGGGCACTGCGCGATGGCCCGCACCACCCGCTCGTCGTTAAAAGCCCACAAATCTTCCAGCGAGCCACCGCCTCGGCAAACGATCACCGTGTCGATGACCAGGCCTGCATGGTGGTTCAGCACCACCTGGGCCAAAGCGGAGACGATCTGCGCCGGGGCTTCAGCACCTTGCACGGAGCACGGGGCGACCACGACCTCGACATGGGGCGAGCGCCGCTGCAACGTTGTCAGCACGTCTCGCAAGGCCGCTGCCGCCAGGGAGGTGACGACCGCCACCCGGCGCGGGAAATGGCCGATGCCGCGCTTGCGGGCCGGGTCGAACAGGCCTTCGGCCTCCAGCTTGGCTTTCAAGCGCAGGAACTGCTCGTAAAGCGCACCGGCACCCGCCCGCTGCATGCCCTCCACCACCATTTGCAGCTCGCCACGCGCTTCATACACCGACAGGTTGCCGCGCACCTCCACCAGCATGCCCTCACTGGGCGTGAAGTCGACTTGCGACAAGGCGCGGCGGAAGATGGCGCAGCGCAAGCTGGCCCCGCCGTTTTCGTCTTTCAGGGTGAAGTAGCCGTGCCCGCTGGCCGCCCTGGTGAAGCCACTGATCTCGCCCCGCACCACGCACTGGGCAAAGCGCGCCGCCAGGCTGTCGCTGATGGCGTTGATCAGGGCGGACACGCCCCAGACGCGCGCCGTCATGGATTACCCCAAGGAGATGCAGCGGATTCAAACGCCGCAGATGCGCCGCATCGCCAGCAGGCAAGGGCCTCGGGAAGTCCACAACCGCGCGGATCAAGGCCGGAAGGGGCTAAAACGCTGTCACAGAGCCTTAACAATGTCATAAGCTTATGATTCACAAAGACTTTTACCTGCTTAAAAATGTAGCAATCTGTTGGGGCCCGTGAATTTTCGCGGTTTGGCGGGCCGCCAAGGTGGCTTACCCACAAAGTTATCCACAGCTTTGGTGGATGACTGCCTGGTCACCATTGAGATCCGGACGAGCCCGGAAAGCGCAAATTTCGGCGCCATAATCTGCGGCTTAGCGTGACCTTTGGAGTCTTCGTTGCTGTCGATCTTACAAGCTGCTGGCTGGCCAATCTGGCCCCTCGTGCTGTGCTCTATCGTGGCCCTGGCCCTGATCATTGAACGGTTTTTGAGCCTGCGCGCCTCTCGTGTGGCGCCGGCACGGCTGGTCGATGAAGTGATGGCAGTGACACGTGCCAGCCTGCCCACCGTGGACACGGTCAACAAACTGGCCGAGAACTCCTCGCTGGGGCTGGTGCTGGCCCAAGGGTTGCGCACGGCCATGGCCGAACCCCGCGTCACCGACGCCAATCTGCGGGCCTCGTTCGAGACCGCAGGCCGCCAGGCGGTGCACGACATGGAGCGCAATCTCAGCGCCCTGGGCACCATTGCCAGCGCCGCCCCTTTGCTGGGGCTGCTGGGCACGGTGGTGGGCATGATCGAGATCTTCGGGGTGTCAGGCGCGTCATCGGGCACGGCTGGCGCCAACCCCCTGGAGCTGGCGCATGGCATCTCGGTGGCCCTGTACAACACGGCCTTTGGCCTGATCGTGGCCATCCCTTCGCTGGCGTTTTATCGGCATTTCCGGGCCCGGGTCGATTCCTACACGCTCGACCTGGAACAAGCCGCCGAACGCATGGTGCCGCACATCCTGCGCCTGACCTCGGGTCGCCGCTGAGCACGCGCCATGTCGATGAATTTCCGCACGCGGCACCGCGAAGACCCCGAGATCAACCTCATCCCGTTCATTGACGTGCTGCTGGTGGTCCTGATCTTCGTGATGCTGACCACCACGTACGCCAAGTTCACCGAGCTCAAGATCAACCTGCCCGTGGCCAACGCGCAGTCCACCAAGCCCCGGCCCAAGGAGCTGGTCGTGGTGGTCACCGCCGATGGCCGCTACTCGGTGGACAACCGCCAGGTCGAAGGGCGCAGCGTGGAGTTGCTGGCGGCCGCTTTGACCGCGGGCACTGGCGCCAACCGTGACACCGTCATCGTGTTGACCGCCGATGCCTCGGCGACGCATCAAAGCGTGATCAACGTGATGGACGCGGCGCGCCGTGCCGGCTTGTCGCAGTTGACCTTCGCCACCCAAGGGCAAATGGGCGCGGCTGCAGCCCAGCCCTGATCAGCATTCACACGACCGCATCCTGTTGATGGCTTCCATCACGCAGCGAATCGTTCGCAGTTGGTCATCGCGCGGCGCCTTGCCGGTCTTGCTGTGGCCGGTGTCTGCGCTGATGTGGCTGCTGGTCACCTTGCGAAGACAAGCCTACCAACTGGGCCTGATGAAGGCCGAATCTCCAGGTCTGCCCGTGCTCGTCGTGGGCAACCGGATCGTGGGCGGTGCCGGCAAGACCCCGGCCACGATCGCCATCGTCCAGCACCTGCAGCAAGGCGGTTGGCATCCGGGAGTGCTCACGCGGGGCTACAAGCGCGCGGCGGACGCCCCCCCCTTCACCCTCATCAACCAGTCTTCAGCAGACCAGTTGAGCGCCGCCGAGGTGGGGGACGAACCCCTGCTGATCTGGCGGCGCACCCACGTGCCGGTGATGGTCGGCCGTGATCGCCTCGCCGGTGGCCATGCCTTGCGTCAAGCCTGCCCTGAGGTGGACATCCTGGTCTGCGATGACGGCCTGCAGCATTTGCGCCTGGCCCGCCAGATCGAAGTCGTGGTGTTTGACGAACGCGGCGCAGGCAATGGCTGGTTGCTGCCTGCCGGGCCCTTGCGCGAACCCATCGCCCCCACGGCCCCCGCATCACTCGTGGCCGCGCCCATTGTTTTGTACAACGCAGCGCAACCCACCACATCCTTGAAGGGCCACTTGGCGCAGCGCGGCATGTCGCCCATCCAGCCACTGAGTCAATGGTGGTCAGGCCAGACTGGCGATGCCAGCCAGCAACCACCCCGCGACGGCGCCTGGGCCGTGGCCGGCATCGCCCACCCGCCCAAGTTTTTTGACCAACTGGCCGCCTTGGGCTTCAACACGCACCCGGTGGCTTGCGACGACCACGCCCGCTACACCGCCTTGCCCTGGCCCGAAGGCATCGCTCATGTCATCGTGACCGAGAAAGACGCCGTGAAAATGAGGCCTGAACGGGTGCGCCAGGAACGTCCAGGCACGCAAGTGTGGGTGGCGGCACTAGACTTCAGGCCTGACACCAGCTTCTGGCAAGCGATCGATTCGGCGCTGACACGCCTGCCCCGCACTCACCTCTAACGGAAAACTCACCCCGATGGACACTCGACTCATCGAACTGCTGGTCTGCCCCCTGTGCAAAGGCCCGCTGCACCGCAAGCCTCAAGGCCAGGCCCTGATCTGCGCAGCCGACCGGCTGGCCTACCCCATCCGCGACGGCATTCCCGTCATGCTGGAAAGCGAAGCGCAAACGGTGGAAGACAACGACGACCCCATCCCCAACGCCGCCTTGCTCACCGGCAAGCCCGGCGCTGCTCACGATGCTGGGGCCGCCTGACATGGGCTTTTCGGTGTTGATCCCAGCTCGGCTGGCCTCCAGCCGCCTGCCCAACAAGCCGCTGGCCGACATTGCTGGCTTGCCGATGGTTGTCCGCGTGGCGCAACGCGCAGCCCAAAGCCGGGCCAGCCAGGTCGTGGTGGCCACGGATTCGCCCGAGGTGGCTGCGGCTTGCGAGGCCCATGGCGTGCGCGTCGTGCTGACCAGAGCCGACCACCCCACGGGCAGCGACCGCTTGGCCGAGGCCTGCGTGCTGCTGGGCCTGGATGGCAACGATGCCGTGGTCAACGTGCAGGGCGATGAGCCCTTGATCGACCCCGACCTGATCAACGCCTGCGCGGACCAGTTAGACCAGCGTCCCGATTGCGTGGTCAGCACCGCCGCCCATGCCATCGACGACGCCAGCCAGTTTGGCAACCCCAACGTGGTCAAAGTGGTCACCGATGCCTTGGGGCGGGCCTTGTACTTTTCGCGCGCACCGATTCCGTGGTGGCGCGACGCACCCACGCCAGGGCACCCTGCCGATGGCGCCGGGGCACCATTGCGCCACATCGGCATCTACGGCTACCGCGCTGGCTTTTTGCGCCGCTATCCGCAGCTGCCACCCAGCCCGCTGGAAGCGGTCGAATCGCTGGAGCAGTTGCGCGTGCTCTGGCATGGCGAGCGCATCGCGGTCCATGTCGCGCTGCAGCCCCCAGGCCCAGGGGTGGACACCCCCGAAGACCTGGCCCGTGTTCGCGCCCTGTTCGAGGGGCGAGCCTGAGGGTTGAATGAACGCCGCGTGCTATCCTGCGCGGCTTGCAAGAGTTGTTTGGCGCCAGCCGTCTGACAGCGTCATCGGATACCGAGGAGAACCATGAGACTCATCCTGTTGGGTGCGCCTGGCGCCGGCAAAGGCACTCAGGCCACGTTCTTGTGCCAAAAATACGGCATCCCGCAAATTTCGACGGGCGACATGTTGCGCGCTGCCGTCAAGGCGGGCACCGACATGGGCCTGGCCGCCAAGAAGGTCATGGACGCTGGTGGCCTGGTGGGTGATGACATCATCATCGGCTTGGTCAAGGAACGCATCGCCCAGCCAGATTGCGCCAAGGGTTTCCTGTTCGATGGCTTTCCGCGCACCATCCCGCAAGCCGATGCCATGAAGGCGGCCGCCGTCAACCTGGACATCGTCCTGGAAATCGACGTGCCCGACTCGTCCATCATCGACCGCATGAGTGGCCGCCGCGTGCACCCCGCTTCGGGCCGCACCTACCATGTCCAGTTCAACCCGCCCAAAGTGGCCGGCAAGGACGACGCCACCGGTGAAGACCTGATTCAGCGCGACGACGACAAGGAAGAAACCGTGCGCAAGCGCCTGGAGGTCTACCACCAGCAAACGCGCCCCTTGGTGGACTACTATTCACAGTGGGCCGCCACCGGTGACCAGTCCGCACCGCGCTACGCCAAGATCAGCGGCGTGGGCACGGTGGACGAAATCACCGCCCGCGCACTGCAAGCCCTGGGGGCCTGAGCCAGAACCCGTCACAGCCCTCACCGGCTTGGCCCGCGGCCCCCTCGCTTTCACAGCGTCGGGGCCGTTGTCTTTCCTGACCCTTGAGACCGAAGTTTTCAGCTTGTGATCCCACCGTCATTCATCCAAGACCTGCTGGCACGCACCGACATCGTCGAGGTGGTGGGCCGCTACGTCACCTTGAAAAAGGCCGGGATCAACTTCAAGGGCCTGTGCCCTTTCCATGGTGAGAAATCGCCCAGCTTCATCGTCAGCCCCAGCCGCCAGACTTACCACTGCTTTGGCTGCGGCGTGCATGGCAATGCCGTCGGCTTTTTGATGGAGAACACAGGGCTGGGTTTTGTCGAGGCGGTGAAGGACCTGGCCCAGATCCAGGGCATGCCGGTGCCCGACGACGACAGCAAGCCGGAAGACCGCGAAAAGGCCAAGGCCCAGAAGGAAAAGCAAACTTCGCTGACCGACGTGATGGCCAAAGCCACCCAGCACTGGCGCCAGCAACTGAAAAGCACGCCCAGGGCCGTGGCGTACCTCAAGGCGCGAGGCCTGACCGGCGAGATCGCCGCTCGCTTCGGCATGGGCTACGCGCCCGACAACTGGCGCGGCCTGGCCAGCGTCTACCCCAAGTACGACGACCCTTTGCTGGTCGAAGCCGGCCTGGTCATCACGTCCGACGACGGCGAACCCCGCGCCGATGGCGAGGCCAAACGCTACGACCGCTTTCGTGATCGGATCATGTTCCCGATCCGCAACCCGCAGGGCGAAGTCATCGGCTTTGGCGGGCGGGTGCTGGACAAAGGCGAACCCAAATACCTGAACTCGCCCGAGACCCCGGTCTTCATCAAGGGCCGCGAGCTTTACGGCCTGTATGAAGGCCGCAGCGCCTTGCGCACCAAAGGCTACGCCTTGGTCACCGAAGGCTACATGGACGTGGTGGCCCTGGCGCAATGGGGCTTTGGCAATGCCGTGGCCACCTTGGGCACCGCCTGCTCGGCCGAGCACGTGCAAAAGCTGTTCCGCTTCACCGAACAGGTCGTGTTCAGCTTCGACGGTGATGGCGCCGGACGCCGCGCCGCTGGGCGTGCGCTGGAGGCCTCATTGCCCTTTGCCAGCGACACCCGCCGCATCAGTTTCCTGTTCCTGCCCAGCGAGCACGACCCCGATTCCTACATCCGCGAGTTTGGCCCCGAGGCTTTTGAAGCCTGTGTGCGGCAGGCCGTGCCCCTGTCGCGCCAGTTGCTGGAACATGCCAAAGGCGACTGCGACTTGAACACCGCCGAGGGCCGCGCGCGCCTGCAAGCCCAGGCCCTGCCCTTGATTGGCCAGTTGCCCGATGGCGCCTTGCGTGGCCAGATCGCCGACGAATTGGCCGCCATGGCGCGCACCGCCCCGGAAGAAATCCGACGACGCCTGACGGCCCTTGCCGAGCCAAAACCATCCTCCAAGAAGCCCTACCAGGCCCATCAGGACAGCGATCATTCACAACCCTGGGACAACAGCTACACCGGAGAGCCCCCGCAAGAACAGGCTTACCAGAGCCATGGCGACGACGGCGCGCCGAAATCAAAGTGGGGTGGTGGCGGCAAGCGCGGAGAATGGAAAAAACCTTGGGATGGCAACAGCCGCTGGCAGCGCAAAGGCAGCCCGGTGATCGATCGCCGCCCCCTGCCGCAAGCTGCCCGCCCCCTTGACCGCATCGTCTGGCTGATGATTGCCCGCAGCGATTTCTGGGACCAAGTGCCCGCCTCGGCCCACGACTTGCTGTGCGAACAGCCTGCCGTCTATGGCCATTTCTTCCGCTGGCTGGATCGCCTGGTGCATGACCAAGGTGCCATCGGTGCGCAGGAATTGATCGACCGCATGCGCCACGCCACCTTGGGCGACGACGACAGCCCCAGCCACGGCGACTCCATCGAGCAAGACCCCGGTTTTTCGGCACTGGCCGAGCGCATCACCAACTTCCATGACGTGCTGACCGGCCAGGAGTCGCTGGACGAATTGCTCGGCCAGATCAAGCACCTGCAATTGCAATCACTGCAGGACGAATTGGAACTGCTGACCCAATCCGGCGAACTGTCCGACAGCGCCGAAGCCAGAAAGATCGAGTTGATACGCCAATCCCTGGTGCTCAAGCTTGAAATCAGCCGGATGCGCCCCACGTCTGCCTCTTAGCAGTCGAATTCGCCGGTCATGTGGCACACCACCAGCATGACTATTTTTGACGCAACCCTCCGCATGAAGGATAATGGAGGGTTCGACAAGCCCCCAGCCCATCTTTCGAGGATCCGCATGACCGCGAAGAAGACCGCGAAGACAGAAACCGCGAAAGTCACCCCTGCGTCGCAGGCCTTAGAGACGACCGACAAGAAGGTCGCCAAGACACGCGTGCCCAAAGCAGAAGCCGTCGAGGGTGCCGCCGCGAGCGAACCCAAGAAGCGCGGACGCAAGCCCAAGGCAGCCGTGGATGCAGCACCCGCTGCTGCCGCCAAGAAGGATCCCAAGAAGGCGGCCTTTGAAGAAGAAGACATTGGCGACATCGAAGCTGAAATCGAAGGTGAGCCCGAGGCCGTAGAGGCTGAAGTCGCTGACGGCGCCACCACCGACGACAAGCAGCCCAAGGCCAAGCCCTTGCGGATGAAGGTCTCGCGGGCGAAGGAACGCGCCTTGATGCGCGAATTCGGCATCGACGAAACCGCCCTGTCCGAAGAAGAAGTCGCCAAGCGCCGCCAGGAGCTCAAGACCCTGATCAAGATGGGCAAGACCCGTGGTTTCCTGACCCATCAGGAAATCAACGACCACTTGCCTGAAAAGCTGATCGAGGCCGAAATCCTCGAGGCCATCATCTCCATGTTGAACGACATGGGCGTGGCGGTCTACGAGCAAGCGCCTGACGCTGCCACGCTGTTGTTGGCCAGTGCCACCACCAGCACCGCGACCGAAGAAGAAGCCGAAGAAGAAGCCGAAGCCGCTTTGTCCACGGTTGATTCCGAGTTCGGCCGCACGACCGACCCCGTCCGCATGTACATGCGCGAAATGGGCACGGTCGAGCTGCTGACGCGCGAAGGCGAAATCGAAATCGCCAAGCGCATCGAAGGCGGCTTGCAAGCCATGATGCTGGCCATCTCGGCCTCGCCCACCACCATCGCCGAGATCCTGTCGCTGTCCGACAAGATCCGCAGTGGCGAGATGAAAATCTCCGAAGTGGTCGATGGTTTCGTGTCCGTTGGCGAAGCCGATGACTACGTGGCCGAAGAAGACTTCGACGAGTTCGACGAAGAAGACGACGACGACGGCAACGGCGGCTCCAAGGCCCTGACCAAGAAGCTCGAAGAGCTGAAGAACCAGGCCCTGGAACGCTTCGACACGCTGCGCAGCAACTTCGAAAAGATGGCCAAGGCCTTCGAGAAGGATGGCTACAAGTCTTCGCCTTACAACAAGGCGCAAGAAGGCATCAGCCAGGGCTTGATGACCGTCCGATTCACGGTCAAGACGATTGAGCGCCTGTGCGACTTGCTGCGTTCGCAGGTCGATGACGTGCGCCGCTACGAGCGCGAATTGCGCAAGATCGTGGTGGACAAGTGCGGCCTGCCGCAAGAGCACTTCATCAAGTCCTTCCCGCCCAACATCCTGAACCTGAAGTGGGCTGAAAAGGAAATCGCGACCGGCAAGCCTTACGCCGCGATCATGCAGCGCAACCTGCCAGCGATTCAAGAGTTGCAGCAAAAGCTGATCGACCTGCAAGGCAAAGCCGTCGTGCCGATTGATGATCTGAAAACGATCAACAAGCGCATGAACGAGGGCGAAAAGGCCTCGCGCGATGCCAAGAAGGAAATGATCGAGGCCAACTTGCGCCTGGTGATTTCGATCGCCAAAAAGTACACCAACCGTGGCTTGCAGTTCCTGGACCTGATCCAGGAAGGCAACATCGGCTTGATGAAGGCGGTGGACAAGTTCGAATACCGCCGTGGCTACAAGTTCTCGACCTATGCGACGTGGTGGATCCGCCAGGCCATCACCCGCTCGATCGCCGACCAGGCCCGCACCATCCGCATCCCGGTTCACATGATCGAAACGATCAACAAGATGAACCGCATCTCGCGCCAGCATTTGCAAGAGTTCGGGTTTGAGCCCGATGCGCCCACGCTGGCCGCCAAGATGGAAATGCCGGAGGACAAGGTCCGCAAAATCATGAAGATCGCCAAAGAGCCGATCTCCATGGAAACGCCGATCGGGGACGACG
>CAZKPN010000061.1:0-22861 GCA_964554655.1 uncultured Aquabacterium sp.
GGGCAGCACCACCGACGCGCGACACCGAGATACCGGCGTTGATGGCGGGGCGGATGCCGGCGTTGAACAGGCTGGTTTCCAGGAAGATCTGGCCGTCGGTGATCGAGATCACGTTGGTGGGCACGAAGGCCGACACGTCACCAGCTTGCGTTTCGATGATGGGCAGTGCCGTCAGCGAACCCGTCTTGCCCTTGACTTCACCGTTGGTGAAGGCTTCGACGTAGGCGGCGTTCACGCGGGCTGCACGTTCCAGCAGGCGCGAGTGAATGTAGAACACGTCGCCAGGATAGGCTTCGCGACCGGGAGGACGGCGCAGCAGCAGCGACACTTGGCGGTAAGCCACGGCTTGCTTGGACAGGTCGTCGTACACGATCAGGGCGTCTTCACCGCGGTCGCGGAAGTATTCGCCCATCGCGCAACCCGAGTAGGGCGACACGAACTGCATGGCGGCCGATTCGGACGCCGAAGCGGCCACGACGATGGTGTAGTCCATCGCGCCAGCGTTTTCCAGCGAGCGCACCACGTTCTTGATCGACGAGGCCTTCTGGCCGATCGCGACATAGATGCAGGTGACGCCTTGGCCCTTCTGGCTGATGATGGCGTCGATCGCGACGGCCGTCTTGCCAGTCTGGCGGTCACCAATGATCAGCTCGCGCTGACCACGGCCCACGGGCACCATCGAGTCGATGGACTTCAGGCCGGTTTGCAGAGGCTGCGAGACCGATTCACGGGCGATCACGCCAGGGGCGATCTTCTCGATGGGCGAGCTGATCTTGGCGTTGATCGGGCCCTTGCCGTCGATCGGCTGACCGAGGGCGTTGACCACGCGACCCACCAGCTCGGGGCCCACGGGCACTTCCAGAATGCGGCCCGTGCACTTCACGGTGTCGCCTTCGGAGATGTGTTCGTACTCGCCCAGGATCACGGCGCCGACAGAGTCGCGCTCAAGATTCAGGGCCAGACCGAAGGTCGGGGTACCGTTGGCGGTGGAGGGGAACTCCAGCATTTCGCCTTGCATCGCATTGGACAAGCCATGGACGCGGACGATGCCGTCGGTCACCGACAGAACGGTGCCTTGGTTGTGGAGGTCCGCAGATGCACTCAGGCCCTCGATGCGGCTTTTGATCAGTTCAGAAATTTCGGCGGGATTCAATTGCATGCTTAGCTCCCAGTTGGGTCAATCTGTCTCAAGTGCACACCTGAGACAACCCGACGGATAAGGTCGATCCAGTTGTGTCGATGCGGCGCAGTGTCGTCAAGGCGCAATCAGGCAGTCAGTGCGGCCTTCATGCGTTCCAGTCGGGCTTTGACCGAGGTGTCCAGGGCTTCGTCACCGACGACCACACGGATGCCACCGATCAATTCGGGCTCGACTTCCACGGTGGCGACCAGCTTGCGGCCAAAGCGCTTTTCGAGCGCGCTGACCACGTTGGTGAGCTGAGCCTGATCCAGCGGATAAGCGCTGAAAATTTTGGCATCAGACACACCGGAACTGGCGTTCACCAAGGCGTGAAACTGCCCGATGATTTCAGGCAACGCGGCCAGCCGACCGTTGTCGATCACGACACGCAGGAAATTCTGCATGTGGGGATCGAGCGGCTGGTTGGCAGCGGCCGTCAACACATCGAACACCTGCGCGGGCAGGGTCTTGGGGTTGTCGGCAAACGCGCGCAGCTGACGATCAGCCGCGACGTTGGCCAGCGCCTCCACCTGCCCAGACCAACTCTTCAGGTCACCTTGTTGGGCGACCTTGAAGAGGGCTTCGGCATAGGGGCGCGCGATGGTTGCCAGCTCAGCCATGCTCAGAGCTCCGTCTGGAGACGGGTCAACAGCTCGGCGTGAACGCCCGCGTTGACTTCTCTTTGCAGAATCTGCTCAGCGCCCTTGACCGCCAGTGTGGCCACTTGCTCACGCAGCGATTCACGGGCCCGGACCACTTGCTGTTCGGCCTCAGCCTTGGCAGCAGCGATGATCTTGGCGCCTTCGTCTTCGGCACGCTTTTTGGCGTCCTCGACGATGGCCTGGGCACGCTTTTCAGCGTCAGCAATGCGCTTGGTGCTTTCTTCCCGGGTCTGGGCGAGCTGCTCTTCGACGCGCTTGTTGGTCACGGCCAATTCGGACTTGGCTTTGTCGGCCGCAGCCAGACCGTCAGCGATCTTGCGAGCACGCTCATCCAGGGCCTTGGTCAGAGGAGGCCAAATGTAGCGCGTGGTAAACCACACCAGGATCGCAAAGACGATGGCCTGGAGGAAGAGTGTTGCGTTGATATTCACGGCGCGAGCCTTTCAGTCGTGAAAGGTTCGGGGTGACTCAAGCCAGCACGAACGGGTTGGCGAAAGCAAACAGCAGGGCAATGGCCACGCCGATCAGGAAGGCCGCGTCGATCAGACCTGCCAAAATGAACATCTTGGTTTGCAGTTCGTTGATCAGCTCAGGTTGACGAGCCGACGCCTCCAGGAACTTGCCGCCCATCAAAGCGATACCGATCGAAGCGCCAATGGCACCCAGACCAACGATGATGCCGCATGCCAGTGCCACGAGACCGAGAACATGTTCCATGATGACTCCTAAGTAGAAAAATGAAAAAGAGAAAGGGAAAACCGAAAAACCAGGGACAACTTAAATCAATGGTGGTCGTGTGCCTGACCCACGTAAATCAGCGTCAGCATCATGAAGATGAAAGCTTGCAGCGTGATCACGAGGATGTGGAACAAGGTCCAAATGGTGCCGGCCGCGATGTGACCGACGCCCAACCAGAAATAACCTTCAGTGGGGTTGAACTGCCAGGACCAGACACCGCCCATCAAGGCAATCAGCATGAACACCAGCTCGCCGGCGAACATGTTGCCGAACAACCGCATGCCGTGCGAGACGGTCTTGGCGGTGAATTCGATCAGCTGCATCAGGAAGTTGATGGGGTACAGCAGGAAGTGGTCGCCGAAAGGCGCGGCCACGAGTTCGTGAGACCAGCCGCCCAGGCCCTTGATCTTGATGTTGTAGAACAGGCAGATCAGCAGCACGCTGGTGGACAGGCCCAGGGTGGTGGACAGGTCGGCCGTGGGCACGACACGCATGTATTGGTCATAGCCCAGCGCAGGGCCGGCGTGGTGCCAGACTTGCGGCAGCAGGTCGACTGGCAGCATGTCCATGAAGTTCATCAGGAAAATCCAGACGAACACGGTCAAGGCCAATGGCGCCACCACCTTGCGGCTGTTGGCATTCTTGATGATGCCCTTGGCCTGGTTGTCGACCATTTCGTACATCAGCTCAATGGCGGCCTGCATGCGACCGGGCACACCAGAGGTGGCACGGCGCGCGACCGACCACAACACGAAGGAGCCGATCACGCCAATGATGAGCGACCAGAACACGGAGTCGATGTTGAAGACGGTGAAGTCGACAATCTTGGCTTGCTTGACGTTTGCCCAGTCAAAGTTCTTTTGCAAATGCTGCAAGTGGTGCGTGATGTAACCACTGGCGGTCAGGGCGTGCTCTTCTTGTCCTTCGGCTGCCATCGTTGATCTCAGTTAGCGGTTGTCGCTCGCGACGTTTTTCTTCACCCGACCTTGCATGAACAAGGCCAGCCAATTCAGCTTGATGCACACAATCAGCGCCACCAGAAAGGCAGACCAGCTCAATTGCGGCACCACTTTGATGGCAGCCACCAACATGATGACTGCCACTCCAATCTTCACAAATTCCCACAGCATGAAGCCGAAAACGGCCACACCAGCGTTGAGGGCAGACACCTGCCGGCTCATCCCATAGGCGAACAGCGCACCAGGCACCACCACACAGGCTGCACCATAAAGCGCCGACCACACCACATTGCTGCGATGCCCACCCATGAACCAGAACCCCAAAGCGAGCAACATGCCAGCCAGAGCCTGAATGGCCACCACGCGCCACAAGGACACCGCAGGTTGCTTCAGCCTCAGGGCCTCGACTTCGTCGCGGCTCCATTGCCTGACTGGAGGCTCCAGATCGTCAATAGAGCCATCAAGATCTCGCTCGATTTTCCGGGTGTCATCCGAGGCTATTAGCAATGCTGACGGCTTCATGGTGTCGACAAAACCTAAAGATTATACGTGCTTACGGGGCATGAATCCAGTCTTAGGTCATACACAAGACAAGAACCCCTCAAGCGCGGGTCACAACTTCACGGACATCGCCGGCTCAGTAGCGGCTGATGACGCCATCCAGATCCGCCCGAAAGTAATGCGCACCGGGCAGTGGATTGAAGTAGTAGGGCTCGGTCGGCTCAAAGCCCAGGCTGGTGTACAGCTCGCGGGCAGCCTCCATGTCGCTCAGGGTGTCCACGAACATGGTGCCGAAGCCTGATTCACGGGCGCGCTGCATCAAGGTCTCGACCAGCATGCGCCCCAGGCCAAAGCCACGGAAGGCGGGACGCACGTACAAGCGCTTCATTTCACAGGCATTGGCCTCGCTGGCATCCTGCAGAGAGCGCAGGGCACAACACCCGGCGACCGCGTCATCGACCGAGGCCAACAAAAAGACCTCTTCGGCCCCGGCATAGCTGCCCGCCGGATCGGCCAGCTCTCGCTCGAAGCGCTGGAAGGACAGGTCCACCCCCAGTGACCCACCGTATTCGGCCAGGATGGCAGCAGCCTGCTCCCAGTCATGCGGCCCCTGCGCCGCGCACAAAGAAATCGAAGGAGTGTGGGCGTTCATGTGTGATGGTCAGTGTATATCGGCACACCCCTCGTTTGGGGGGTCTCCTCGGGCAAGCCCCATGCTGGATTTTGGACAAGAGCGGCATCCTGATCAACAGGCAAGCAATTGCAACATTTTGTTTTTTCAGCCAACCCATTCAACGCTCCCCATTCGGAGGGTTGCCGGGTTTGTTGTCCAGGCCTTGGGCGCCCCGGTGGAGTATTTTTATGTCTGCAACCATTAAAAAAGAGAAGGTGAGTACCTTCTTCCGGCCCATCAGCTCAGTGACGGTCACCAACATCAAGCAGATGTATGACCTGTATGCCAAGTATTACGAGAACACCTCGCTGGACATCTTCCTGACCGACTTGTCAAAGAAGTCTGGCGTGATCCTGGTGACGCGTGCCGTGGACGACCAGATCGTGGGCTTTTCGACGCAGACCTTCTTTGACCTGAAGGTCGATGGCAAGCGCGTGCGCGGCATCTTCAGTGGCGACACCATCATCGAGCAGGCTTACTGGGGCAACAATGCCCTGGCCAACACCTTCTACCGCCGCCTGATCATCGAGCGCCTGAAGCGTCCTTTCGTGCCCTTCTACTGGTTCCTGATCTCCAAGGGGTACAAGACGTACCTGTTGATGACCAACAACTTCTACAACTACTACCCGAACGTGAACGGCAAGGACGACCAGTACCGCCGCGTCACCGAGGCGTATTGCCAGCAGTTGTTCCCCGATGCGTTTGACCGCGAAAAGATGCTGCTGGACTTCGGCGAAAGCTATGTGCGCCTGAAGGGCGACGTGGCCACCATCACGCCCGAGCTGGTGGCGGCCAATCCGCACATCGCCTTCTTCGAGAAGGTGAACCCCAGCTGGCGCCGTGGCACCGAAGTGCCTTGCCTGGCCGCCTGCGACTACGAGAGCCTGTTCCGCTCGATCGTGGACGTGCCCTGGAAGTGGATCAAGAAGCACATCCTGGGCACCCACCGCCCGGAAGGCCTGGAGCTTGCCAAGCGTCAAGCGACGTCGAGTGGGGACCACCACAAGCAGGCATGGCTGGACGTTGACGCCGACGAGGCGATCGAACGGACCAAGGCCTCCTGACATGGGGGCCAGTCATACCTTAGGACACCACCTTCTCAAACTGCTGGTCGCCCCGGGCCGGCGCCGTTTTGAACGGCATCTTGGCGAACTGGAATCGATCCAGCGCGCCAGGCTGTCGCGTTGGTTGTCCGCTGCCTCGAACTCACCCGAAGGACAACGCCGTGGTATCCGCGCGGATTGGTCGTGGGAAGAGTTCGCCCGCCAGCAACCCGTCACCACTTACAGCGACTATGCGGAGTTGCTGTTGCAGCAGCGTGAGCGCAAGCAGAACCTGTTGATCGATTCGCCAGTGATGCGCTACCAGCCCACCAGCGGCTCGACCTCGGCGGTGAAGTGGATCCCGTACACCAAGATGTTCCTGGACGAGTTGGACCAGGTGATCACGGCGTGGGTGGGCGATCTGTACCGCCAGTTCCCCGGGCAGGCCAATGGCACGCATTATTGGTCGCTGTCGTGGATCCCCACGGACATGCGCGGCCAGACCGCCGGTGACATCAACGACGACATGAAGATGTTGTCCTGGGGCAAGCGCCTGCTGGCCTACCTGACGCAGGCCGCGCCGCAAGAGATTGCGCTGGCCGAGACCTCTGACGACTCGCTGTTCGCCACCCTGGCTTACCTGGTGGCCGACGAGGCGTTGGGCTTCATCTCGGTGTGGAGCCCCACTTTTGGCCTGGGGCTGCTGGAGCAGATGGGCCGCTGGCGTGAAGAGCTGGCCGAGGCTTTGTCGCGCGGCAACTGGGGTAGTCGCACATCGCGCATGGCCGGCCTGCCCTGCCCTCAATCGCCACGTGCCGCGCAATTGCTGCGCGAGTGGAATGGCGCGATGAATTCCGAGTTCTTCGCGAAGCTGTGGCCGCAGTTGGCCGTGCTGAGCGCGTGGGACACGGCCGCTGCGGCGCCCTGGGCACAGAAGCTCAAGTCGCTGCTGCCGCACGCCAACTTCCAGGGCAAGGGTTTGTGGGCCACCGAAGGCGTGGTGACCTTCCCGTTTCAAGGCCGTTATCCGCTGTCCTACCTGAGCCACTTCTATGAGTTCCAGGACGCGCAGGATGGCCGCGTACTGGCCCCGTGGCAACTGCGCGAAGGCCAGGACGTGATCCCGATCATGACCACCGGCAGCGGCTTTGCGCGCTACAAGATGAGCGACGTGATCCGTGTGGATGGACACCTTGGACAAGTGCCTTGCTTCACCTTCCTGGGCCGCAATGACGGCGTGGACCTGGTGGGCGAGAAGATCAGCGCCACCACCGCGCAACAAGTGCAAGACAGCCTGCCGCTGGACAACGCCTTGCCCGTGACCTTGCTGGCCTTGGACCACAGCACCCACCAATCACCCGGCTATGTGTTGTTGGTGGAATGCGCCCCCGAGGTGAACCGCCCGGCTTTGCAGCAGGCGCTGTCGACGCAGTTGGAGAAGGCCTTGTTGGGCAACTTCCACTACAAGCTGGCCCGCGAGCTGGGCCAGTTGCAACCGGCCGCCTGCATCGCCCTGCCCCACATGCGCGAGATCTACCTGGACCAGTGCCGCCTGCGCGGCATGATCGAAGGCAACATCAAGATCGAACCTTTGCGCCATTGGCGTGGGGAAGTACCGGCCGTGCTGCGCGATGTGCTGGACGCCGTCGCCGCCTGACCCCCGCCTGCTTCAGAATCACCTTTATCCGAACAACCACTTTCACCGACCATGGCCATCACCGTAAGACTGGGCACACCCGCCGACAACGCCAAGATGCAGGACCTGATCACCAAGATCACGATGCCGGGCGTGGCGCAGATGTGCTTCCAGCGCGCGCCGGACTTCTTCGTTGGGGCCAAGGTGATTGGTGACGAGTTCGTGCTGACGGTGGCCGATGACGATGAGCGCCCCGATGTGCTGGCGGGCTTGACCGTGATCTCGGGCCGCGAGCTGTTCATCAGCGGACAAAAGCGCCGCGTGTACTACTCGGGCGACACGCGCGTGGATCCGTTTTACCGCCGCCGAGGCATCGCGTCCAACCTGTTCGTGGAGCAAAAGAAGTTCCGCTCCAACGAGGACCTGCTGCAAGGCATCGTGTTGAAAGAGAACACGGCCCCGCTGGACGCCGCCGCCAACTCGGCCGATGGCGTGTTGTTCCGTTACTGGATCAGCCACGCGATCGAGACCAGCTTCATCTTCACGCGCAAGATCACGCCGCGCATCCCCGCTGGCGTGCAGATCCGTGCAGCCACTGCAGCCGACGTGCCGGCCATGCAGGTGTTCTTCGACCGCGAGGCACCGCGCCGCAACGGCTACCCGGTGTACGACTTCACCAAGCTGCACGCTGGTGACCCTTACTACGCGGGACTGTCGATCGGCGACTTCGCCCTGGCCACGCGCAACGGCGAGATCATCGGCTTCCTGGCCGGCTGGAACCAGAAGGCTTACAAGCAGACGCGCATCGTGGGCTTCAAGCCCATCGTCAAGGTGCTGCGTCCGCTTTACAACCTGTACGTGGGCCTGACCGGTGGGTTCAAGCTGCCGGCCATTGGTGGTGAGTTGAACTACCTGTCGCTGTACAACATCCTGGTGGCCAAGGACGATCCCGAGGTGCTGCAAGGCCTGATCGACTGGATCATGGCCAACCAGGGGCAGAAGTACGACGCACTGGCCATCGGCATCACCCAGACCGATCCGCTGGCCGAAGTGCCGCGCCGCTACAAACGCCAGAAGCTGTTCTCCAGCCACTTCTGGCTGAGCTATGGCGAAGATCCTCGCCCTGGCATCGACGACCGCCCGCTGTACGTGGAGTTAGGCCGCCTGTGAGCCTTCAAGGTCGATGCCCGCCTCGCTCACCAGCCGGATGAAGGTCTGGTCCAGGCGGGCGGTGTAGGCATCGATTTCTTCCACCGTGTTGTCACTGCGCTGCCAGGACACCGGCATGGTGAACACGCCGTCCAGTTCAGTCATCACCATCAGCAGGGCCACGCTGGTCACGATGGGGATGAACTCCACCACCTTGACATCCGCGCCCGGTGGGTTGATGTGGCTGACATCGCCCAGGCTGGTGCAATGGCAGCTGATCTGGGGAAACTTGTTCTTGCGCTTGAGTTGGTGGGCGATGTGGCCAATCAGCGTGCGGCCCAGCAGGGGCATGGACTCTTCGAGCAGGTAGGTCCAGAACATCTCGCGGCGGTTGAAGCGGTCCAGGCCTTCTTTGACGTGAGCCCCGACCGAGCGAACGCGGTCGGGCAATGTCTTGCGCGGGTCGTCTTCAGTCACCAGGAAGGCGCCCACGTGGTTGCCCCACAGCGGGCCGAATCCGCGTGACTCCGGGTAGTGCTTGCGCAGGTCTACCGAGATGCGGATCACGGCGGCGGCTTTCGGGTCATCCACTGCCTGGTCCAGAAAGCTCTGCGCCACGGCCGACACCATGAAAGTGTTGAGCGACACACCCAGATTGCGCGCAGCCTGCCGCAGCACCGCCGAACCCATGCTGACACGGTAGTGGCGCATGGCATTGACCGAGAAGTGCGGCGTGACACGCATCGGCAACTGCTGGATGTGCAAGCCCGCCAGGCGCTTTGCTTCATTGACCTTGTGCTTGCGCGAACGCCAGATGTGGGCTGGCCACCTCCACCAGAGCTGTGGTGACACCGCGCCGATCATCGACGGGGTCTCGACCGGCTGCACCTCAATGGACTGACCATTGAGCAGCTTGAGCAGGTCGGCCACCAGCTGCATGCAGGTGCGCCCATCGCCGAACAGGTGGTGCAGGCAGAAAAAGATGACCGGCTGTGATGCATGGGGGATGAAACGCATGTGCACGTTCAGGCCACGCTCCAACGGCATGACCTCGTTGAGCATCTGGTTCTGGTAGGCCTCCAGCTCGGCCTGGTCCAGCGCGTCGATGTGCGCTTCGACCCGATAGGCGACATTGAAGAGGTGATCCACCAACTCATCGTCGGGCAGGATTCGCAGTCGGCAAAAATACTTGCCCGGCGCCACCACCCCGCGCAGGCGTGGGTGGTGCGTGACCAGCGAGCGCATGGCACGCCGCACATCCGCCTCGGCCACGGACACGTTCAGGCGCAGCAAGTAGGGCTGGACCATGGTCCCGGCCGCGCCGTCGATGGCGGCATAGCCGTGCTCGGTGCGGTTCAGGGGATACGTGATGTCTTCGACTGCATGGGCCATGACTGGATCCTGCCAGAAGCCAGGCCCGCCGCACCTCATGACTTGTGCGGAGGTCCAGGCACATTTACCGCGCATGCGTGATATCCGATCTGCGAGTGCACCTGCCTACAATGCCGGCATGACATCCGCCACGCCCAAGCTCCCCTCCCTGGCCAATGACCGCTTCCTGCGGGCATGCCTGCGCCTGCCCACCGACGCCACGCCCGTGTGGCTGATGCGCCAGGCGGGGCGTTATTTGCCCGAATATCGAGCCACCCGCGACAAGGCCGGCAGCTTCATGGGCCTGGCCACCAACCCCGAGGCCGCCTGCGAGGTGACCTTGCAACCCCTGGCGCGCTATAACCTGGACGCCGCCATCCTCTTCAGCGACATCCTGACCGTGCCCGACGCCATGGGCCTGGGCTTGACCTTTGCCGCTGGCGAAGGCCCCAAGTTCGCCAACGTGGTGCGTGACGAGGCCGCCGTGGCCAAGCTGGCCGTGCCCGACATGGCCAAGCTGCGCTACGTGTTCGACGCCGTGCGCACCATCCGAAAGGCCCTGGCTGATTCGAACGGCGTGGGCCGCGTGCCCCTGATTGGCTTCTCGGGCAGCCCCTGGACACTGGCCTGCTACATGGTCGAAGGCGGCGGCTCGGACGACTACCGCCTGGTCAAGACCCTGATGTACCAGCGCCCCGACCTGATGCACCGCATCCTGGCCATCAACGCCGACGCCGTGGCCCTGTACCTCAACACCCAGATCGAAGCCGGCGCGCAAGCCGTGATGGTGTTCGACTCGTGGGGCGGCGTGCTGGCCGATGGGGCCTTTCAGGAATTCAGCCTGGCCTACACGAAGCGCGTGCTGTCACAGCTGAAGAAAGAGCACGATGGTTTCCGCATCCCGCACATCGTGTTCACCAAAGGCGGTGGCCTGTGGATCGACGAGATCGCCGATGCCGGCGGGGATGTCATCGGCCTGGACTGGACCGTGAACCTGGCCAAAGCCAGAGCCCGCGTCGGCGACCACGTGGCCTTGCAAGGCAACCTCGACCCCAACGTGCTGTTCGCCAGGCCGGATCAGATCCAGGCCGAAGTCATCAAGACGCTGGACAGCTTTGGCGTGCCGAGCGCAGGCCATGGCCACATCTTCAACCTGGGACACGGCATCAGCCAGTTCACACCGCCCGAGCACGTGTCGGTGCTGGTGGACACGGTGCACGAACACTCGCGCCGTCAGCGCGGCTGAAGAGCTGTCAGGCCGCGTGGGCGGCCGCCGTGCCTTCGTGGGCGGCCAGCACGGCGGCCAGCAGGATCAAACCGCCGCCGGCCATCACGATCGGGGTCAGCACCTCACCGCCCCACCACACGGCCGAGCCCGCAGCAAACACGATCTCGGTCAACATCACCACCGAACTGATGTTGACCGGCACGCGCGAAGCCCCGTACTGCAGCGCCATGTTGCCGCAGAACATGGCCAGACCCAAGGCCAGGGCGCCGAACAACCACCGCGCATCAAACGCCGGCAGCGGTGGGATGAGCCCCTGGCATGACAAGACCAGCGCCAACAGACCGGGCAGCAGGATGCCGCCCATGAACATCGCCAAGGCGCGCGCGGCGGTGTCCTGGTGCACTTGCTGCCGAAGGATCACGTTGTTGGCCGCGAAGCCAAATCCGCCCACCAGGCCCAGCACATCGGGCAGCCCCGCGAACACCGGCCAGGGCGCGTCAGCCGGCTTGAGCACCAACACGGCCCCGAGCAGCGCCAAAACCACCCGAAAGGCCGCTGCGGGGGTCGGGCGCTCCCCCAGTGTCAGCCAGGCCAGCAGCGCCGCCCACACGGGCATCAGGTAAAACAACAGCACCACGCGAACCACCTCGCCAATGCTCACACCCCAGTTGAAGGCGGCATTGGTGCTGCCGGCCGCCAGGGCCAGGCACCACAGCGCGGGCGAGCGCAGCAGCACGGCCAAGGCCGACGGCCGCCAGGCCATGATCAAACCCGTGCTCAGCACGAAGAAAATCGAGGTGGCCCACAAGGGGTGCAAGCCCATGGCCTGCAGCTGCCGCAATGGCCACCAGGACAGGCCCCAGATCATCGCGTTGCCAACCAGCGCCAGGTAAGGCATCAACGTCGCTCGATCACCATGGGGTTCAAGGCAAGGATCTCGCGCACGGACTGCGCCACGCCTTGCGCCTGCTCGCGGCTTTCATAAGGGCCCACCTGCAGGCGGAACAAGGCCGCCTCCTTGAACACCGCCATCAGCGGCGTCAGGGAAGACAGCTCGGTGGTGACCCGCTCCTGCAGTTTGTCGACCCCTTCGCGCTTGCCCAGCGCGGCCAACTGGACCCAAAAGCCACGGGCAGCCTGGGTGTAGGCACGACCAGAGGCTTCGGCCACGGCTGGCGAAGCCACGCCGCTGTCAGGCGCAGTCACCATGGCCAGCGGCGTGGTCGCCGTCGCCAGGGTCTCGATGGGGTCGACGGGGTCAGGCTCCGGGCTCGTGACGGGCGCGCCGCGCCGCCATGCACCTGTGCGAATGTCGTCAAACGTCAGGCGTTCCAACGCCACCTCGGCACTGCCCATGGCCACGATGCCCAGTTTCAGGGCGGCCGCATAGCTCAGGTCCAGGACACGGGCCGAGTGGAAAGGCCCCCGGTCATTGACCCGCACGATCACTTCCCTGCCCGACGCGATGTGGCGCACCCGCACATAACTGGGGATGGGCAAGGTGCGGTGAGCCGCGGTCAAGCCATGAATGCTGAAGAGTTCGCCACTGGCCGTGCGCCGCCCATGGAATTTCTGCCCATACCAGGAGGCCAGCCCGCGCTGCTTCCAGGGCACATCCGTGGCCATCGGCGCGTAGCTCTGGCCCATGACCGAATAAGGCTTGTTGGGGCCCCCTTGGCGGATGGGCTCGACCCGGGGTTCGGGATCAGGCACCTTGGCCAGGTCCGCCGGGGTCACAGCCGGCGGGCCATCCCGACCAACCCCCGGTGAACGGGCCGTCGTGGGAGCGGGCCCGGAGGCGCAACCGGCCAGGATCGACACGATCAGGAGGCTGACCGGAAGACCAAAGGATGAGCGCAGGGCAAAAACAGACATGGCCCGCACCATACACGACTTGCCGCACCACCTGCTGGCACGCTGCGCTGGCACGGCAAATGCACCAGAGGGGTTTTCATCAGGCGCGAAATCGGGCCCAAGCGCGGCACAATTCACGCACCGAACTTTGAAATGCGCCGCCATGTCCTCCGACCTCGAACACCCCTTCGACCATCCTTTCGAGAGGGGCATGCGCAACCGCCGAGCCGCCCTCGGCGACGCCTGGGTGGACAAGTCGGTGGCCAAGGCCAACACGTTCACGGCCGAGTTCCAGCACTTCATCACCGACTACGCCTGGCATGGCGTCTGGGGCCGCCCGGGTCTGGACTGGAAAACCCGCCGCATCATTGTGCTGGCCGTGACCAGCGCACTGGGCCGCTGGGACGAGTTCGAAATCCACCTGCGCGGCGCCCTCACCCCCGGCAACGCGCACACCCTGAGCGTGGAAGAAGTGCGCGAGGCGCTGATTCAAATCTCGATCTACGCTGGCGTGCCCGCCGCCAACACCGGATTCGCGCGCGCGCTGGGCATCATGAAGGAGCTGGGCATCGAACCCCCGCCCCACCCAGCCACCGAGGCCTGGCACCCAGGAGTGGGTCGGTCGGTCTTCACCAGCACCCGCCCCAAACTGCACGCCACCGTGCGCGAACCGCGCAACGGCGATGAGGCCGCCCACACCGTGTTCCTCAGCCACGCGCTGGGCCAGGACAGCAGCATGTGGGACGCCGTGGCCAACGACCTGGCCGCCACCTGCCGCGTCATCTGCCCGGACACCCGAGGCCATGGCCGCTCGCAAATCCCCAGTGACCCGCTGAGCCTGGCCGAATTGGCCGCCGACGCCGCACGGCTGATCGATGAGGTGGCCCACGAGCCAGTGATCTGGGTCGGTCTGTCCATGGGCGGCATGATTGGCCAGGAACTGGCGATCCGCCACCCCGACAAGGTCAAGGCGCTGGTGCTGTCCAACACCACCAGTGCCTACCCGGAATCCGGGCGTTCGGCCATCGGGCAGCGCATCGCGACGGTGGAATCCCACGGCGTGGGCGCGGTCAGCACCAGCACGATGACACGTTTTTTCAGCGAGTCATTCCGCCAGACGCAGGCGGCCACAGTGGCACGTCACCAACGCCTGCTGGAAGCCACTGATCCGGAAGGCTACATCGCCTGCGCGGTGGCCATCTGCGAGATTGATCTCACCTCGCAGTTGAACCAGATCCGCGTGCCCACGCTGGTCATTGCGGGCGAGAAAGACGAAAGCACGCCCTTGGACATGGCTCAGGTGCTGGCACGGGGGATTGCCCGATCGCAATTGGTGACCCTGAGTGGTTGCGCGCACCTCAGCGCCGCCGAGAACCCCTCGGCATTCTCCGACCTGGTGGGCGAGTTCGTGGCCAGTCTTTGAACTGGCCCGGCTGAACGAGTGAGAAGCCCATGAAAAAAGCCCCGCCGAAGCGAGGCTTTTTGTCGAGCGGAAAATCGCTGGACCGAATCAGGCAGCGCGACGAGCGCGACGACTGACCAAGGCCACACCCACCAGACCCAGACCCATCAGCACGTAAGTGCCTGGCTCAGGGATCTGCGGTGCAATGGTGCCCACGAAGGACACTTTGCCACCCGACAGGAAGGTGTTGTAAACGCCACCGACATTCGTCAGCTCGATCATGGGCACGTTGCTCGACTTGGCAAAGTCGTAAGCGGACACGCCGCTGGCTTTGATCGTGAAGACCGAGGTGCTGCCTTCAGTGATGCCGCTGCCAGCAAAACCGATGCTGCCGTTGTAGATGTACCCGCCATCCCTGTAGATGGTGGGCAGGCTCAGGAACGTGGCGCCACCGGAGGCAGCCGTGCCTGACACCGCAGCAACCTTGCCCCAGTCCCCGTTCAGCCACAGGCCGTCAAGGAATGTGCCAGCCGTGGTCTTGGCAGGGAACAGCGTGCTGTTCTGCTTCAACGAAATCTGAACGCCACCGGTGATGTCCTTGATGGTCATCGAGGCCACTGAATAGCTCAGCGTCTTGGTGTCGAACGGATTGGCGATCGTCGACGTGTCATAGAACGTCTTGAAATCGTAGGTATAGCTGGGCAGTTGTGCCACGGCAGCGTTTGCTGCAGAGGCAATTGCCATTGCCGCCAGCCCCGTCGCCACTGCTATTTTTCGCAGATTTTGTATCATAAAAAAGGCTCCTCTCCTCGCGGAAGATGTCGGAAGCGGTGACTGGAATCGTTTCGTGATATAGCCCCGACTGTGTAAATATTAGCTGTGCAACGCCCGGCAACCAAGAGGGTTTTGCCGACCCCCTGTTTAAGGGGAGCCAAGGCTGAAACCAGGGGCCGGATCAAGCCTTCGGGGCAGCCAATCACCCGTCAATTCACCAAGCCAACTGTGCACTATGCTGTGTGGCCTGTGTCCCCCGAGAATCAGTGTTTTTGTGTCCGCCTCTCCCAGCCCAGCTTCTACCCTCAACCCGGCCCAGATGGCCGCCGTGCTGCACCTTGATGGCCCTTGCCTGGTTCTGGCCGGGGCCGGGTCGGGAAAAACCCGCGTCATCACCCAGAAGATCGCGCGGTTACTGCAGCCCGGGCACGGCGCCGACCTGGCGCCTTCGCAGATCGCGGCCATCACCTTCACCAACAAGGCCGCGCTTGAAATGCGCGAGCGCGCCAAGGCGCTGGTCGGGGGCAAGGCCGCC
Source organism: uncultured Aquabacterium sp. (assembly GCA_964554655.1). Classification (GTDB taxonomy): domain Bacteria; phylum Pseudomonadota; class Gammaproteobacteria; order Burkholderiales; family Burkholderiaceae_C; genus Aquabacterium. The sequence continues at coordinate 15,706 of CAZKPN010000061.1, forward strand.
AGCAAGCTGCTGGTCTGCACCTTCCACTCGCTGGGCGTGCGTCTGCTGCGCGAAGATGGCGAGGCCCTGGGCCTCAAGCCCAAGTTCTCGATCATGGACAGCGACGACGTGTTGGGCATCATCCGTGACGCGGGTGGTACCACGGACGCGGCGCAAGCCAAGCGCTGGCAATGGACCATCAGCAGCTGGAAGAACCAGGGACTCAACAGCGCACAGGCCGAAGGTGCCGCCGAGAACGACGACGAACGCATCTGCGCCCGCGTCATGCGCCTGTACGAAGAGCGCCTGATGGCCTACCAGGCGGTCGATTTTGATGACCTGATCGGCCTGTCGATGAAACTGCTGGCGGACCACGAACACGTGCGCGCCAAGTGGCAGCGCAACCTGCGCCACGTGCTGGTCGATGAATACCAGGACACCAACGCCACCCAGTACGACCTGCTCAAGCTGCTGGTGGGCGAGCGCGGCATCTTCACCGCCGTGGGTGACGACGACCAGTCCATCTACGGCTGGCGCGGCGCCACGCTGGACAACCTCAAGCGCCTGCCTCAGGATTTTCCGCAGCTGAAGGTGATCCCGCTGGAGCAGAACTACCGCTCCACCAGCGCCATCCTGCGGGCGGCCAACCACGTGATTGCGCTGAACCCCAAGCTGTACCCAAAGACGCTGTGGAGCGACCTGGGCGAGGGCGAGCCGGTGCGCGTGGTCGAGTGCGACAACGAAGAGCACGAGGCAGAGCGGGCCGTGGGCCGCATCGTGGCCCTGCACGCGGGTGCCACTGGCTCGACCGTGGCCGCGCCCTGGAGTGATTTCGCCATCCTGTACCGTGCCAACTTCCAGGCCAAGGCGTTTGAGAAAGCGCTGCGCAAGGCCAACATCCCCTACAAGGTGTCGGGCGGGCAAAGCTTTTTCGACCGCGCCGAGATTAAAGATTTGTGCGCCTGGCTGCGCCTGCTGGTCAACAACGACGACGACCCGGCTTTTTTGCGCGCCGTGACCACGCCCAAGCGCGGCATCGGCCACCAGACACTGGGCACGCTGGGCGAGTTCGCCGGCAAATGGAAGGTCAGCCTGTACGAAGCGCTGTTCGCGGAATCGCTGTCGGCCTCCTTGAATGCCCGGGCCATTGGCTCGCTGCACGAGTTCGGCCGTTTCGTGAACGAGCTGGACCACCGCGCCCGCACCACCTCGGGCAGCGAGGACGCCAAGGTGCTGCTGCTGGAGTGGCTCAAGGACATCGGCTACGAGCAGCACCTGTACGACGAGGCCGACAGCGAAAAAATCGCCGCCAGCCGCTGGGCCAACGTCCTGGATTTCATCGACTGGATCGCCAAGCGCTGCGGCGGAGAGATCGAAAACGACGGCGGCATGACGGTCGAGACCGAGAAGAAAAGCGTGATCGAGGTGGCGCAAACCATCTCGCTGATCACCAGCTTGGCCGACCGCGGCGGCGACCCCAATGTGGTCACCTTGTCGACCCTGCACGCCTCCAAAGGGCTGGAATGGCCGCACGTGGTGCTGGCCGGCGTGAACGAAGGCTCGCTGCCCTTCAACAATGAAGAGAACGAGATCACGCCCGACCGCCTGGAAGAGGAACGCCGGCTGATGTACGTGGGCATCACTCGCGCGCGCTTGAGCCTGGCGGTCAGCACACTCAAGCGCCGCAAGAAGGGCCGCGAGCTGATCGTGGCCATTCCCAGCCGCTTCATCGCCGAGATGAAGTTGGGCGAAGGTGGGCCCGTTGAAAACCCGCGCGAGAAACTGCGCCGCCAGCGCGAAGAACTGGCAGCCAAATCGGCCAGCGCCAAGCCCATCGAGCCCTGAGTGGCAGGCACACTGATTGAGCGCCCTTGTGTTCAGGCGAAAAAAAACCCGAAATCAGAAAGATTCCGGGCTTTGAAATCCGCCAAAAAATGGAGGAGTGGAGGAGACAAATGAAACAAGCTGGATGTCTGACGACGGAACCGGTAAAAAGTTCCACACCCATGCATCAAATTGTATTCTTTACCAAAATCTGACACAAGGGGTTTCCCGGAAAATTGTTTCTTTGTGCAAGATTCGACCCTTTTGAGACCTCTGGAAGCAAACACATGGAATGCACCATTCACTGGCAGCCCTCAGCGGGCATGGCTTTTCTGGCAGAAACCGGCAGCGGCCATGTGCTGATGATGGACGGCGCCCCCGATGGCGGCGGGCGCAACCTGGCGCCGCGCCCCATGGAAACCGTGCTGGCAGGCACGGGCGGCTGCACGGCTTATGACGTGGTCTTGATCCTCAAGCGCGGGCGCCATGACGTGCGCGGTTGCCAGCTCAAGCTCACCAGCGAACGGGCCGACACCGACCCCAAGGTTTTCACCAAGATCCACATGCACTTCGTGGTGACCGGGGTGAATCTGACCGAGCCCGCCGTGCAGCGGGCCATTCAGATGTCTCACGAGAAATACTGCTCGGCCAGCATCATGCTGGGCAAGACGGCCGAGATCACGACCAGTTTCGAGCTCGTGGCGGCCTGATCCACCGCTCCGCCGCAGATCAGAGGTAATGCGCCGTGGTCGTCATGACCTTGGCGGCCAGGCGCATGAGGCCCCGCACCGGAGCCGGCAACTCCACCGCGCCGGCTTTGAGCGCGGCCTGGGCATGCTGGACCTCGTCGTCGCGCATCTGGGTCACGATGGCACGCGAGGGGTGATCGCCCGCAGGCAGCGAGGTCAGGTGACCGTCCAGGTGCTGCTCAACCTGGCGTTCGGTCTCGACCACGAAACCCAGGCTGGTTTTGTCGCCGGCCCGCGCGGCCAGCAGGCCCAGCCCGAAGGAGCCGGCGTACCACAGCGGGTTGAGCAAGCTGGTGCGTCCGCCCAGTTCGCGCAGGCGCTGCTCGGTCCAGGCGAGGTGGTCGGTCTCCTCGCGGGCGGCGGCGTCGAACTGGGCCTTCAAGGCCTGGTCTCGGGTGCCCAGGGCCTGCGAGGCGTACAGGGCCTGCGCGCACACCTCACCCACGTGGTTGACCCGCATGAGGGCGGCGGCGTGCCGCTTCTCGGCCTCGGTCAAGGGTGTGCTGTCGATCACCTGCGGCTGCGGGCAGGGGCGCGAGGCGCTGTGGTCAGCGAACACCGTGCGCAAGGCCGAATCCAGGGCGATCAGGACGCGGTCGACCGGAGAGTGGTCACGGCCCACGGTGGCCGACGACGCTGAGGTTGAAAATGATGAAGTCATGTTGGCCATGTTAGCGCTGCATCAATCCACGACTCTTGGCAATGGACATGAGCATGCCCAAGGCCAGGCCCAAAGTGACCATGGCCGTGCCGCCATAGCTGATGAAAGGCAAGGGCACGCCCACCACGGGCAGGATGCCGCTGACCATGCCCATGTTCACAAACGCATAGGTGAAGAAACTGAGCGACACGCTGCCCGCCAGCAAGCGTGAGAACAGCGTGGGTGCCTGCGCGGCAATCATCAGCCCTCGGAAGATGAGTGCCAGGAAGGCCGTCATCAACAGCAGGCAGCCGACCAGGCCCTGCTCCTCCGAGAACGCCGCGAAGATGAAATCGGTGGTGCGCTCAGGGATGAACTCCAGGTGGGTTTGCGTGCCCTTCATGAAGCCCTTGCCCGTGACACCGCCCGAGCCGATGGCGATCATGCCCTGGATGATGTGAAAGCCTTTGCCCAGCGGGTCGGTCGTGGGGTCAAGCAAGGTGCAGACGCGGTTCTTCTGGTAATCATGCAGCACCACCCAGTCCACCTCGGGCTGGCAGATCTTGTCTTCGGACAGCACCAGGGTGGTGATGCCCGCCGCGGCCAACAACACCACCGGCAGGATCAGCTTCCAGTTCAGTCCGGCAAAGAAAATGACATACACGCCCGCCGACAGCACCAGCAAGGAGGTGCCCAGGTCCGGCTGCTTCATGATCAGGCCCACGGGGATGGCCAGCAGCAGGCCCGCCACCGCGAAGTCCAGCCCCCGCAGCTGCCCCTCACGCCGCTGGAACCACCAGGCCAGCATCAGCGGCATCGCGATCTTGAGGATCTCGCTGGGCTGGATGACCATGCCCACGTTGAGCCAGCGCGTGGCGCCCTTCTTGGTGATGCCCACGTGCGGCAAGGCGGTGATGAGCAAGAGGATGACGCCAGCCACGTACAGCGGCACGGCCAGCGCCATCAGGCGCTGTGGCGGCACTTGAGCGGCCAGGAACATGACCACAAAGGCCAGCGCCATGTTGCGCGATTGGTCGATGAAACGTGTGCCATGGTCGTAGCCCACCGAGTACATCGTGAACAAGCCCAGGCCGCACAGGCACAGGATCGCGAGCAACAAGGGCAGGTCAAAGCCCACGAAGATGGGCTTGACGCGCTGCCACAAGGAGGGCTGATCAAACGATCCGTTCATGGCGCGCTCGCGGGTGAGGATGAAGCGGCGGCCGGGGCGGACGCCGACGTGGGCAGAGGCACATCGCCGCCAAAAGCATCCTGGCCGTGGGGCATGGACACCTCGACCACCTTGCGCGGCACGCCAATGGGCGGCCCACCCTTGCCCTGGCGCACGGCCTCGATGTCTTCTTCGCTGGGGTATTGGCCCAACAGCAGGTAGTCCAGGACACGGCGGGCGATGGGCGCTGCGGCCTCGGCGCCAAAGCCGGCGTTCTCCACGATCACGGTCAAGGCAATGCGGGGTTGGTCCACCGGCGCGAAGGCCTCATACAAGGAGTGGTCGCGCTGGTATTCGTCCATGCGCGAGGCCACGTATTTCTCGTTCTTTTTCAGGCCCACGGCCTGGGCCGTGCCGGTCTTGCCGCCGCTGGCATAGGTCGCGCCCAGGAACACGCGCGTCGAGGTACCCTCCTGCGTCACGCCGTGCATGGCTTCGCGGATGAAGGCGGTGTGCTCGGGCTTGAAGGCCAGTGGCGCCAGGGCCTGGCTGGACACCACGCGTTTTTCACGGGTGAGCACGTCTTCGATCTCGCGCACCAGGCGCGGCTCGTAACGCCGTCCATCGGACACCATGGTGGACAAGGCCGAGGCCATCTGCAGCATGGTGAAGCTGTTGTAACCCTGCCCGATGCCCAGCGAGATGGTCTCGCCCGCGTACCAGCGGCGCTGCTCCGGCTTCTTGTAGGCTCGGCGCTTCCAGTCGGTCGAGGGCAGCAGGCCGGTCACCTCGCCCTTGAGGTCGATGCCCGTCAACCGGCCAAACCCCAGGGGATTCATCTGGCTGTGGATCAGGTCCACGCCCAGCTCATTGGCCAGCGAGTAGAAGTAGACATTGCTGGAGCGGACGATGGCGCGGCGCATGTCCACCATGCCAGTCTGCTCGTTCTCGGGGCTGCGGAACTTGTGGCCGCCAAACATGAAGACACCGCTGTCGTACATGCTCATGGTGGCGCTGCGCTTGCCGGTGTTCAGTGCGGCCAGGGCCATGAAGGGCTTGTAGGTGGAGCCGGGTGGGTAGGTGCCGCGCAACGCCCGGTTGAGCAAAGGCTTGTCGGGCGATTCGTTCAACTCTTTCCAGTTCTCGCTGTCGATGCCATCGACGAACAGGTTGGGGTCGAAGGTGGGCTTGCTGACAAAGGCCAGCACCTCGCCGTTGCGCGGATCAATCGCCACCAGGGCGCCACGGCGGGTGCCATACAGGCGCTCGATCAGGGCCTGCAGTTTGATGTCGATGGACATGTGCACCGTGTTGCCGGGCGTGGGCGGCTTGGAGCGCAGGCGGCGCACGGCACGGCCACCCGCGCTGGTCTCGACTTCCTCGACGCCAGTCAGGCCATGCAGCTCGCGCTCGTAGTTCTGCTCGATGCCCAGCTTGCCGATGTAGTCGGTGCCCCGGTAGTTGGCCTGCTCTTCATCAGGCCACTCCTCGATGGCTTCTTTTTCTTTCTGGTTGATGCGGCCGATGTAGCCCAGCACGTGGCTGGCCAGCTCGCCATAAGGGTAGTGGCGGAACAGACGCGCCTGGATGTCCACCCCAGGGAAGCGAAAGCGCTGGGCTGTGAAGCGGGCCACCTCGGTGTCGGTCAGGCGCGTGCGGATGGGGATGGACTCGAAACTCTTGGATTCTTCGCGCAGGCGTTTGAAGCGGCGGCGGTCGCGCGGGGCCACTTCAACGATCTTGGACAACTCGTCGATGGTGGCTTCAACGTTGTCGACCTTGGAGGGCGTGATCTCCAGCGTGTAGGCGGAGTAGTTGTTGGCCAGCACCACGCCGTTGCGGTCCACGATCAGGCCCCGGTTGGGCACGATGGGCACGACCGCGATGCGGTTGTTCTCGGCCTGGGTGGACAGCTCTTCGTGGCGGTTGACCTGCAAGACCACCAGGCGCGAGGCCAGCAGGCCAAAGCAGAACAAGACGAACCCGACCGCCGCCCACAAGCGGGTGCGAAAGCGGCCCAGCTCCTGTTCGAGGTTCTTGATTTCAGTCATGGAGGCGTCGGATCAGGCCAGGCTCACAGCGGCCGGTTCTTGTCGCGGTCGGGCGCACGCCGCTGCGGCGCCAACAACAGCAAGGTCACCACCGGCCACAAGGCGGATTCCAGCAAAGGCGCCACCATCAAGGTCCAGCCCGGGAAACCCGCGCCCGCGATCAAACGCACCATCAGCGACACCATGTGCGCCGCGATGAACAAAGGCAGGATCTGCACCGCCTGCGAGCCCACCGTGAACCACAGCAGGCGCCGATGCACCGCGATGGCCGAGTAGCTGAGCAGCGTGTAGGCCAGCGCGTGCTGACCCAGCAAAGCGCCCTGGTGCACATCCATGAACACGCCGAAAGCGAAGGCCACGCCCACGCCAACCCGGCGCGGCTGGTGCACGTTCCAGAACACCAGCGCCACAGCCAGCAGGTCGGGCACGGCCCCGGAGCGACCCATGGGGATCAGGTTGAAAGCGAACGCCAGCAACAAGCTCACCCAGATGAACACCGGGTTGACCGGCATCAGCAGTGGGCTGCCACGCGGCATCATGGCTTGGCTCCCGAAGCGGCGGGGTTGGCGGCGCTGGGTTGGCGGGCCGCGTGGTGCGTGCTGGCGGCAGAGGCCGGTGCCGAAGCTGACGCCGCGATGGTTTCAGCCTCGGAGGGCCGGTCAGGCAACTGGTCGGCCACGGGGTGCAGCAAGAGCACGTGGCGTGAGTTGTCGGGCTGGGATTTGGGCGTCAGCACGATGCG
>CAZKPN010000062.1:0-22789 GCA_964554655.1 uncultured Aquabacterium sp.
CTGCAGGCCGCGATGGAAGGCTACCGCGTCGTGACCATGGACTGGGCCGCCGGCAAGGCCGACATCTTCGTCGCCAGCACCGGCAACAAGAGCGTGATCACCTTCAAGCACATGGCGGCGATGAAGAACAACGCCATCGTCTGCAACATCGGCCACTTCGACAACGAAATCGACGTCGCCGAGCTGGAAACGCAGTGCCAGTGGGAAGAGGTCAAGCCCCAGGTCGACCACGTCATCTTCAAGGATGGCAAGCGCATCATCCTGCTGGCCAAGGGCCGCCTGGTGAACCTGGGCTGCGGCACGGGTCACCCCAGCTACGTGATGTCGTCCAGCTTTGCCAACCAGACCATCGCCCAGATCGAGTTGTTCGCCCACCAGGACGCCTACGACATCGGCAAGGTCTACGTGTTGCCCAAGCACCTGGACGAAAAGGTCGCCCGCCTGCAGCTGACCACCTTGAACGCCCAGCTCACCGAGCTGACCGACGAGCAAGCCGCCTACATTGGCGTGCCCAAGACGGGCCCTTACAAGCCCGACACTTACCGCTATTGATTTGATGCAAAGTAACTGATGCCCAGAGCCGATCAACTCCTGGTCGCGGGTGGGCACGCGCCTACCCGCTCCGCCGCCCACCGACTGATTGACGCCAGCGCCGCGCAATGGCTCAGCCCCAAAGGCTGGACCACCCTGCGCAAAGCTGGTGAAGATCTGCCTGACGGCACGCAGTTCCGTGTCACCAACGACGCGGAACTGCGCTGGGTGTCACGCGCCGGGCTCAAGCTCGAGGGCGCGCTGGCCCACATCAACCTGAACGTGTCCGACTGGCGCTGCCTGGATGTGGGCCAGAGCACCGGTGGCTTCACCGATGTGCTGCTGGCCAACGGCGCCAGCCAGGTCGTGGGGGTGGACGTGGGCCATGGCCAATTGCACGCCCGCCTTCAAGAGGACACCCGTGTGGTGTGCCTGGAAGAGGTGCACGCCCGTGAGCTCGACAAGAGCACCTTGCGCGAGCACGCCCCGGCCGATGGCTTCGATTTGATCGTGGCCGACCTGTCCTTCATTTCGCTGGCCACCGTGGTGCCGCACCTGAAAACCTGGCTCAAGCCCGGTGGCCATGTGCTGATGCTGATCAAGCCCCAGTTCGAGGTGGGCAAAGGCAATGTCGGCAAGGGCGGTGTCGTCAAAGACCCGGCGCTGCATGCCCGCGCCCGTGACATGGTGCGCCGCGCCTGCACCGACCTGGGCTGGACCGTGCACAAGGGCTTCAACAGCCCGATCGCGGGCGGCGACGGCAACCAGGAGTTCTTCATCTGGGCATCTTCGCCCTCGGCCCCTTGAGCCCCCCTTGAAAGCCTGAAAAAGCATGAGCACGCTTGCCCCCACTTCCCTGCCGCTGAGCTTCGAGTTCTTCCCGCCCAAGACGCCGGAAGGCTTTGACAAGCTGGCGGCCGTGCGCCAGCAGCTGTACCCGCTCAAGCCGCATTACTGCTCCGTCACCTACGGCGCGGGCGGTTCCACGCAAGATGGCACCATCCAGACGGTGCGGGCCATCTTGTCTGAAGGCTTTGACGCGGCGCCGCACTTCTCGTGCATCGGCGCCAGCAAAGCCGGTGTGCGCGAGCAACTGGCGCAGTTCGCCTCCCAGGGCATCCGCCGCCTGGTGGCCTTGCGGGGCGATTTGCCCAGTGGCTACGGCGGTTTTGGCGAGTTCCGCTACGCCAGCGAGCTGGTGGCCTACATCCGCGAGGAAACCGGCGACCATTTCCACATCGAAGTGGCGGCCTACCCCGAGATGCATCCCCAGGCCCGCAACCCGCAGGCCGATCTGGAGGCCTTTGTGACCAAGGTCAAGGCGGGCGCCAACGTGGCCCTGACCCAGTACTTCTTCAACGCCGACGCCTATTTCCGCTTTGTGGACGACGCGGCCAAGCGTGGGGTCAACATCCCCATCATCCCGGGGATCATGCCGATCACCAACTCCACCCAGCTCATGCGTTTTTCAGACGCTTGCGGTGCCGAAATCCCCCGCTGGATCCGTTCGCGGCTGGAGGGCTACGGCGACGACAAGGCGTCCATTCAAGCCTTTGGCCTGGATGTGGTGGCCGAGCTGTGTGAGAGGCTGCGCCAGGCTGGCGTGCCGGGCTTGCACTTCTACACGATGAACCAGTCGACCTCGGTGCTGGCCTTGTGCCAACGACTGGGGTGGTGATTCCGGCAACAAGCCAACATGAAAAAAGGCTCCCAATCGGGAGCCTTTTGACTGGCTGATCGAAAAATCGATCAGGCGTTGGCAGCCTTGCGGCGGCGAGCCATCAGGCTGATGCCAACCAGACCAATGCCCATCAAGGCGTAGGTGGATGGTTCTGGCACGGAAGCCACGGTACCGACCTTGATTTCCTTGATCATGCTGGCGACGTAGCCAAAGTCAGCGGGGTTCAGTTCACGAGCAATCAGGTAGTCGCTGAAAGCGGCCGACAGGCTGAAGTTGGTGGCCAGCAGACCCAGGGCGCGAGGCGTGGTCGAATCGGTCACGCTGGTGCCCACTTCGGTGCCGAAGCTGCTGGACACGTTGGCGGCAGTCAGCAAGGACTGGTTGGTCAGGTTCAGCAGGGGGAATGCGGCAGAGCCTACCAGCAGATCGCCGAACAGGGTCTTGGTGCCCACGTCGAAGCTGAAATTCGACATCGTGATCGACGTGGCGAAGGCCTTGGTGAACTTCATGCCCGAGGCGTCGTTGAAGTCGACCAGCAGCGAGCCATGGTTGGCCGCCGTGGACACGGCTTGCACGGGATCCGTCAGGACGCCAGTCGTGCCGTTGTAGGTGGACAGGCCGGCGCCATTGATGGCGTAGCCGTTCAAGGCGGCGTTGACGGCCACCAGGTCAAGGGTGACTGTGCCGGTGACGGCATTGAAAGGCTGATTGGCGGCAGAGGCCACGCCCGAAGCGGCCAGAGCCAGGGCGATCATGCTGAGCTTGAGGGATGATTTCATTGTGTCAATTCCTTGGTAGTGTGAAGCAGGGCTCTGAACCGACGCCCTTTGTCTTACTTGACGGTTAGGCAATCTTGCTGCATGCCGGGCGCATAACGTATAGGGTTCTCGCGCACTCCCCCTCGGTTTGGGGGGGTCAGGCGCCGAAGACCTGCAACTCTGTAACAACACCGATCAAGGGAAAGTCATGGGGTTGTGAACTAAACACGGTCGGGTCCAGTTGGGCTGGCGACCAAGCGATGCCCACGGCGGTGACGTCCGGGTGCTGGGCCAGGTAGCGGTCAAAATAGCCGCCGCCGTAGCCCAGTCTGAAACCGTCCGGGGTGAACCCCAGGCAGGGCACCAGCACCACGTCGGGCTCGCACGGGCGTCCTGGCGGACTGGGGATGCCGCATTCGTCCAGGGTGGTGACCTCGTCCCCCAGCCAGGGCCGGTAGTGCATCTGGCGCGTGGCGCGTGCCGCCCAGGGCAAAGCCAACTGGCAGGACCATTCCTTTTGCGCCATCAGGGCGGCGGGCCTTGGGTTAAATTCAGCCTGGAGGGGCCAATACAGGCCCAGGCATTCGGGCTCCAGCTGGCGCAGCACGTCCATCAGGTTTTCTTGCAGGGCGGCCTGGGCTGAGGCCAGCACAGAGGTGTTCTCGGCCCAGCTTTGGCGGGCGGCCTTCATCTGGCGACGAAGTGCGCTGCGGGGATCGGAGGGCGGCTTGGCCGCAGGGGTCGAAGCAGTCATGGCAAGGGCAAAAGGGCAACACAATTGATACAAGTGAACAAGTATGCGGCCGGCGCAGCAGGTGGTGGACGATGGGGGTGGTCACTGATCTTGGCGGGGCTGGCCACCTTGGGGGCGCTCGCGCCAGCCCACGCGGCCATTGACGATCTGGCCGTGGTGGAAGCGCGAGAAGCCTTGCGTGTGCGCGACAGCGGGCGGCTTGCGGCGGCCCGTGACGCTTTGATCGCGGCGCACCATCCCCTCGCCCCCTGGGCCGATTTCTGGGCCGTGCAGAACCGCCTGGTGCAGGCCTCGGTGTCCGAGGTGGACGATTTTCTGGCGCGCTGGCCCCAGGCCTACGTGGCCGACCGCCTGCGCAACGACTGGTTGTTGGTGCTGGGCCAGCGGCGCGATTGGGCGACGTTCCTGCGCATTCAGCCCGGTTTTCGCATGAATGACGACAAGGAGGTGGTGTGCTACGGCGTGCTGGCCCGCCATCAGACCAACGCCGTCCCGGAAGGGCCGGGCGATCTGCGCGAACAGGCTCGGCAAGCCTGGTGGGCGCAAAAGGATCCGGACACCGGTTGCATCACGATGGCCCAGGCCCTGGTCCCGGCGGGTGTGCTCACCACCACGGATGTGTGGCGCAAGCTGCGGCTGTCCCTGGAGGGCGACAAGCCCAAAGTGACCCAGCAGACCGCCCAACTGTTGGGCGACACCGTGGCCCAGGCCGTGAACCGCTTGCTGGGCCAGCCCAAGGATCACTTGTTCCCCAGGCCCGTGTCCGCCGGGGCCAGGGGCGCCGCCAGCGCCCAGCGCGAAGCAGGGGCGCGCCTGGAGTCCGGAGCCAAGGGCAAGGCCCGCCGCCCATCGGGCCGCCACAAGATCGTGCGGCCCAGCGATTTGCCGCAGGTGGCACCGGCCGTGGCCGGTTTGCCCAAAGAGATCCAGGGCCCTTTGAACCTCTTGGCGCTGGTCCGCTGGGCGGCGATGGACGCGCCGGCCGTGGCCGCTGCCCTGGACGACCCCGAGGCCCGCGAGCGCTGGCACCTGACGGCCGAAGAGGCGGCCTGGGCCTGGGCCCAGGTGGGGCGGCAAAGTGCCTGGCGCTTGCAGCCCGAGGCGCCTGCGCTGTATGAACGCGCCATGGCCGTGGGCGGCGGCTTGTCTCCCGCCGATGTGGCCCGCATCTGGTCGAACGACACCCTGGCCTGGATGGCCCGCTCTGCGCTGCGGGCGGCCACGGCAGGCCAGCCTCAGCACTGTTCCTTGGTCGAGCGCGCGGTGGATGCCATGAGCATCGACCACCAGCAGGATCCCGCCTGGGTGTACTGGAAGGCGCGCGCCTTGATGGCGCGGCCGGCCAACCCGGCGGTGCCGGTGCCCGGCGTGGCCCAGGCGGCCGATGCCCGCCAGCAGGGGCGTGAACTGATGGCGCGCATCAGTGGCACCGTGGGCTTTTACGGCCTGCTGGCCGCCGAAGACCTGAACGGTGCGCCGGCCAAGGCACCGGCCCGGCCGGCGGCCGTGAACGAGGCCGAAAAAGCCGAAGCCAAGGCGATCCCGGGCATCGACCGGGCCCTGCGCCTGTTCGCCCTGGGCTGGCGCTCAGAGGCGACCCGCGAGTGGAACTACACCCTGTCTTACAGCAAGACGGGTGGCTTGACCGACCGCGAGTTGTTGGCCGTGGCCGACGCGGCCTGCGAGCTGGAGATCTGGGACCGCTGCATCAACACCAGCGAGCGCACGCGCGCGGAGGTGGACCTGTTCCAACGGTTTCCCACGCCCTTCCGGCGTGACGTGCTGGCCGCCGCGCAGAACGTCGGCCTGGACCCGGCCTACATGTACGGCCTGATCCGTCAGGAGTCGCGCTTCATCGTGGCCGCCCGCTCCCACGTGGGGGCGGCCGGTCTGATGCAGGTCATGCCCGCCACAGCCGCGTGGACGGCCCGGAAGCTGGGCATCGACTACACGCCCGACCTGATCACCGACCGGCTCACCAACCTCAAGCTGGGCGCGGGCTACCTCAAGCTGATCCAGGATGATTTTGACGGGTCGCAGGCCATGGCGGCGGCGGCCTACAACGCCGGGCCGGGGCGGCCACGCCGCTGGCGTGAAGGCCCACGCCTGGAGACCGCTGCCTGGGCCGAGAACATCCCCTTCAACGAAACCCGCGATTACGTGAAGAAGGTGCTGACCAATGCGGTGCTGTACGGGCATGTCTTGCAAGGACGGCCGTTGTCGATTAAAACCAGGTTGGGTGGCTTCATTGGGCCTCGTCCAAGGAATGAGCCACCTCCACAGCAAGACTTGCCCTGAGGCCACAGATGAAACGATGGTTGGTGTTGGGCGGCTCCGGTTTTGTGGGCCGGGCCTTGTGTGAACAATTGGTGGATGAGCATGGCGCGGGCGGTGTGCGCATCACCGTGCCCACCCGGCGGCGCGCCCACGCGCAGCACCTGCTGACGCTGCCCACCGTGGAGGTGGTCGAGGCGTCGGTCCACGACGAAAATGCCTTGATGCGGCTGCTGGTGGGCTGCGATGGCGTGGTCAACCTGATCGCCATCCTGCATGGCAGCAAGGACGAGTTCGAGCATGCCCACGTGGGGCTGCCCCAGCGCCTGGCGGCGGCTTGCGTGCGCGCTGGTGTGCAGCGCGTGGTGCACGTCAGTGCCCTGGGGGTGCCCGATGATCCTGCTGCGGCGCCGTCCGATTACCTGCGTACCAAGGCGGCGGGCGAGTTGGCGTTGCGCGCTGCGGGGCTGGACCTGACCGTGCTGCGTCCCAGCGTGATCTTTGGAAAGCACGACCAGTTTCTGAACCTGTTCGCCAGCCTGCAGGCTGTTTTCCCGGTCATGCCGCTGGCCGGCAGCCATGCCCGGTTTCAACCAGTGTGGGTGGGCGATGTGGCCCGCGCCTTGGCGCGCTGCCTGGACGACCCCAGCACCGTGGGGCAGACCTATGAATGCACGGGGCCGCAGGTCTACACCTTGAAGCAGCTGGTGGCGATGGCGGGTTGGCTCAGCGGCCATGCCCGGCCCATTGTGCCCATGCCGCTGTGGGCGGGCCGACTGCAAGCCCTGGCCATGTCCATCTTGCCGGGCGAGCCTTTGATGTCCCAGGACAACCTGGATTCGATGCAGGTGCCCAATGTGGCCACCGGGCGGTGGCCCGGTCTGCAGGCGCTGGGCGTGGCGCCCACGCCGTTGACTCGCATCGCTCCCGGCTACCTGCGTGGCAAGCACACTGGGGGCGAGCAGTTCAACGACTGGCGCTCGCGCGCCGGACGTTGAACTTGGTTCGGCTTTGTTGCCCGGTCAGGCGACCAGCAACATGGCCGTGTCGAACGCGCTGCTCATGGGCGGCAGGTTCATGGTCATGGGCGGAGGCGCGTTCTTGGAGACCTTGGCTGGCTTGACGACCACGGGGGGCGCATCGTTCTGGGCGACTTCAGCGCGGTCCCAGTTGCCGGCGGACTCTTTGCCCGAAACGGCGATGGAATAGAACACGCGGAAGGCGATCTTGCGCTCGCTCCAGAAGTCGGCGGCATCACGGAAAGAGTCGAGCAGCAACTCGCGGGTTTCGCGGTCGAACTTGACGCCATCGGGGATGAGTTCCAGCACCACCACGAAGCCTGGCTGCGGACCTGACTTGTGAACCAGGTCGGTCATGCAGTCGTACAGCGCGTCCATGTTCTTGCCGAAGTGATCGGGGAACAGGAAGTCTTTGGCGATGATGTCCAGCACGTCTTGCTTGGACTGGGCCTCGCTCAAATTCGTGTAGAGGAAGTGCTGTCCGGCATCCAGGGCCGCCTGTTGCAAGTCTTCCGGGCGAAAGGCGCGGATGGATTGAACGATGTTGGGTCGAACGGATTGCAACAACATGATCGCTTGGGGCCGAGAGTGCATTGAGATGCTCACTGCCCTCGTGGGCCAGATTTGAGGGTCGAAGAAAAGGACAAAAGAGCGAAGCAGCTTGAGCGGGTGAGGCTCAGTGCCGGGGATCAATGGGTTTGAAGCTGCTGTAGTGATCCTCGGTGTAAAAACAAGTTTCAGGGATTTGCACTACTTCACCTCCGCAAACGATGCGCCGGGCTCCTCGGGTACGCGATCCGGGGGTGGACACGGTGTACTCGTGATAGAACCCACGCGGTTTTCGAGGCAAGGCACGTTCCCTGTTGCCGAAGACGATGCCGTCTTTGGCGTATTTGAAAGGACCACCCGCCAAAATGCGCCGGTGGACGTCCTGGGCCTGGGGCGGCAGCTGCGACAAACCTACCGCCGATGAAGAATCAGCGAGGCTGGGCGCCGATGCCGCGGGCCTGGACCGAGCCCAAGCTGAAGAAACGCCAATATCCAGCAGTGCCGCGCCGCCCAGGAGGCTGACCGACATCAGCAACGATGCTGCGGTGGCAGCCCATGAGTCGGTCAATAACTTTTTCACACTTGCGCGGGACGCCGACATGCTGTGTTTCCAGCCTTGAATTCAGCCTGAGCAACTCAGGTCTCCTAAAAGCCGTGATGCTACTGAAAACGGGCCAAAAGCTCAAGGCCCCAGCCCCGGAAAACCGGTGGACAGGGGCCTTTGCGTGGGGGGTTGACAGTTTGTGGTATATGACGTTTTTTTGACAAACGCCTGTTGGGAGGCCTCAGCGGATGGCGTTGGCCTCTGCCACGGTCATGGCCGTCATGTTGACGATGCGGCGCACGGTGGCCGAGGGCGTCAGGATGGTCACCGGCTTGGCCGCGCCCAGCAAAACCGGCCCCAGTGCGATGCCGTTGCCGGCCGCTTCCTTGAGCAAGTTGTAGGCGATGTTGGCCGCGTCGATGTTGGGGCAGACCAGCAGGTTGGCCTCGCCGGCCAGGGTGCTGCGGGGCATCAACTCGGCGCGGTAGGTGGCGTTCAGGGCGGCGTCGCCGTGCATCTCGCCGTCGATCTCCAGCCAGGGCGCGCGCTCCTGGATCAGGCCCAGCGCCTCGCGCATCTTCAGCGCCGAAGGGTGGTTGCTGGAGCCGAAATTGGAGTGTGACAGCAGCGCGGCCTTGGGGCGCTGGCCCATCCGCATCATTTCTTCGGCCGCCATGATGGTGATTTCGGCCAATTGCTCGGCCGTGGGGTCGTAGTTCACGTGGGTGTCCAGGATGTTGACCTGGCGGCCGGGCAGCAGCAGGCCGGTCATGGCCGCGTAGGTCTTGACGCCAGCGCGCTTGCCGATCACCTGATCGATGTAATGCAGGTGCAGGGGCGTGTTGCCCCAGGTGCCGCAGATCAGGCCGTCGACCTCGCCCTTGTAGAGCAGCATCGACGCGATCAGGGTGAGGCGGCGGCGCATTTCGATCTTGGCCATCTGCTCGGTCACGCCCTTGCGCTCGGTCAGGCGGTGGTACGTTTGCCAGTAATCGCGGTGGCGAGGGTCGTGCTCGACGCTGACGACCTGGTAGTCGATGCCCGCTTTCAGGCGCAGGCCGAAGCGCTCGACTTGCTGCTCGATGACGGCCGGGCGGCCGATCAGGGTGGGGCAGGCCAGGCCTTCGTCGACCACGATCTGGGTGGCGCGCAGCACGCGCTCGTTTTCGCCCTCGGCAAAGGCGATGCGCTTGTTCTTGGCGCGCTTGGCCACGCTGAAGATGGGCTTCATGGTGTGGCCCGAGGCGTAGACGAAGCTTTGCAGCTTTTCGCCATACGCGACGAAGTCCTTGACCGGGCGCGAGGCAACCCCGGAGGCCGCCGCCGCCAGCGCCACGGCCGGCGCGATCTTGATCATCAGGCGCGGGTCAAAGGGCTTGGGGATCAGGTACTCGGGGCCGAAGCTCAGCGTGGCGCCAACATACGCGGCCGCCACCACATCGCTTTGCTCGGCCTGGGCCAACTCGGCGATGGCGTGGACGGCGGCGATCTCCATCTCATCGGTGATGGTGGTGGCGCCTGAATCCAGCGCGCCCCGGAAGATGTACGGGAAGCACAGGACGTTGTTGACCTGGTTGGGGTAGTCGGACCGGCCGGTGGCCATGATGGCGTCGTCGCGCACGGCCTTGACGTCCTCCGGCAGGATCTCGGGGTTGGGGTTGGCCAGCGCGAAGATGATGGGCTTGGGGCCCATGCGCGCGACCATGTCGGCCTTGAGCACGCCCCCGGCGCTCAGGCCCAGGAAGAGGTCGGCCCCGTCGATGACCTGGCCGAGGGTGCGCAGTTCGGTCTTTTGCGCGAAGAAGGCCTTGTCAGGGTCCATCAGTTCGACGCGGCCTTCGTAGACCACGCCGGCCAGGTCGGTGACCCAGATGTTTTCACGCGGCAGGCCCAGCTTGACCAGCAGGCCCAGGCAGGCCAGGGCGGCGGCGCCCGCACCCGACACCACCAGCTTGACCTGTTTGATGTCCTTGCCGACCACCTTCAGGCCATTGAGCAGGGCGGCACCCACCACGATGGCGGTGCCGTGCTGGTCGTCGTGGAAGACGGGAATCTTCATGCGCTCGCGCAGTTGGCGCTCAACGTAGAAGCAATCGGGGGCCTTGATGTCTTCCAGGTTGATGCCGCCGAAGGTGGGCTCGAGCGAGGCGATGATCTGGACGAGCTTTTCGGGGTCGTTCTCGTTGATCTCGATGTCGAACACGTCGATGTCGGCGAACTTCTTGAACAGGACGGCCTTGCCCTCCATCACCGGCTTGGCGGCCAGCGGGCCGATGTTGCCCAGGCCCAGCACGGCCGTGCCGTTGGTGATCACGGCCACCAGGTTGCCCCGGCTGGTGTAGCGGAAGGCGTTGGCGGGGTTGTCGACGATCTCTTCGCAGGCGGCGGCCACGCCGGGCGAGTAGGCCAGGGCCAGGTCGCGCTGGTTGGTCAACTGCTTGGTGGCGCTGATGGCGACCTTGCCGGGCGTGGGGAACTCGTGGTACTCAAGCGCGGCTTTTTTCAGCTCGGCGCGTTTGTCTTCTGGGGTGGTCATGCAGGGGTGCCTTTCAAGGGCGCTGGCCATGTTGGCGGCGCCCGAACCCCTGCATTGTAGGAACTTGAAGCGCGGTCGGCCATGTGGGTGGCCGCAGGGTCGGCATTTAGCCCGCGATCAGGGCGTTGCAGGCGTGGTTCGGGCGATTCGTCCTGCCGCGCGACAATCCCCCCATGAGCCTGGGTGAATTCGACCTCATTGAACGATTTTTCTGGCGCCCCGCCGGCCAGGGGCCGCGCCGCGCCGTGGTGGGCAATGGCGACGACTGTGCCGTCATCGCGCCCGCGCCAGGCATGCACCTGGCCGTGTCCACCGACACCTTGGTGGAGGGCCGGCATTTCCTCTCCACGGTTGATCCGGCGCGCCTGGGCCACAAGGCCCTGGCGGTCAACCTGTCGGACCTGGCCGCGTGCGGTGCCAAGCCCTTGGCCTTCACCCTGGCCCTGACCTTGCCTCACGCGAACGAGGCCTGGCTGGCCGGCTTTGCACAAGGCCTGCTGGCCCTGGCCGATGCCCATGACTGCGAATTGATTGGCGGCGACACCACGGCGGGGCCCCTGGCCATCGGCATCACCGTGATGGGCGAGGTGCCCGCAGGCCAGGCCCTGCTGCGCAGCGGCGCCCGCGCGGGTGACGACCTGTGGGTCAGCGGCTGGCCAGGCCTGGCCAGCCTGGCGCTGGAAGCCTTCCGGGGCACCTTGCAGCCGGCCCTGCCGAGCGATGATTTCGACACTGCGCGCCGCGCCATGGAATGCCCCGAGCCGCGCGTGGCCCTGGGCCTGGCCCTGCGCAGCCTGGCCAGCGCCGCCATCGACGTGTCCGATGGCCTGCTGGGCGACCTGGGCCACCTCCTGCGCCGCAGCCAGGTGGGCGCCACCGTGGTGCTTGATGCGTTGCCCGTGCACCCTGTGCTGGCAGCGCGGCCTGTGTCGCAGCAGCACGATTGCCTGCTGGCCGGTGGCGACGACTACGAACTGGTCTTCACCGCCCCGCCCGAACACCGCGCCCGCCTCCTGGCCCTGGGCGATTCGCTGGGCCTGCCTTTGACGCGCATGGGCGCCATCACCGCCACGCCCGGCCTGCAATTGCTGCAAGGCGAACTGGACGTCTGGCCCGACGACGCCCCACCCCAGCCCGTGTCCAATCGCTGGACCTCGTTCGACCACTTCAAAAGCTAAGCATGCCCAGTCCCATTGATGTCGATCCTGATCCTGACGTGGTGGATGATGCGGCGACCTCCTTGTCGCCCCGCCGCCCCACCGTGGCTTTGCTGCTCAGCCACCCCGCGCATTTCATCGCTCTGGGCGCCGGCAGCGGCCTGAGTCCCAAGGCCCCCGGCACCGTGGGCACGCTGTGGGCCTGGGTGAGTTTCTGGGCCTTGCAGAACCTGTGGGGCGTGGGGCCGCAGGCCGACGTGAAGTGGGCCTGGCTGATCGGTCTGGGCCTGCCCGTGGGCTGGTGGGCTTGCACGCACACCGCGCGCAGCCTGCGCGTGGCCGATCCCGGCGCCATCGTGTGGGACGAGATCCTGGCCTTCTGGCTGGTGCTGTGGCTGCTCACCCCCACTGGCTTCACCGGCCAGCTGCTGGCCTTTGCCCTGTTCCGCTACTTTGACGCCGCCAAGCCAGGCCCCGTGGCTTGGGCCGATCAGTTGTTCAAGCGCCAGCCGGGCCGGGGCATCGGTTGGGCGCAGGGCTTCGGGATCCTGTTTGATGACTTTGTGGCGGCCTTGTGCACCTTGCTGGTCCTGGCCGCGATCATGCTCTTGTGGCCCAGCCTGCTGGCGCCTTGACCCGCATTGAAGGACCAGGACATGGCTTGCGAACAAGAACTGACCAGCTTGGTGACCGATCTGGCGGCCCAACTGCAAGCGCGGGGATGGCAGCTGGCCACCGCCGAATCCTGCACCGGAGGCCTGATCGCGGCCACCTGCACCGAGGTGTCGGGCTCCAGCGCCTGGTTCGAGCGCGGTTTTGTCACCTACAGCAACCAGGCGAAGACTGAATTGCTGGGGGTGGATGAAGCCTTGATCGAAGCCCACGGTGCTGTCAGTGAACCCGTGGCCCGCGCCATGGCCGAAGGCGCGCTGGCCCGATCACGCGCGCAGTTGGCGGTGGCCGTCACCGGCGTGGCGGGCCCCACGGGCGGCTCGCCCGACAAGCCCGTGGGCACGGTGTGGCTGGCCTGGGCCGCGCAAGGCCAGCCGACCCGGGCGTTGCGCTGTCAATTCAAGGGCGACCGGGCGGCGGTGCGCTGGGCCACGGTCAAGCAGGCTTTGCGGGGCCTGCTGCTGCCATGAACAGCCGGGCATAGACGGCCTCCAACTGGCGGCAGCGCATTTCGCTGTTGAAGGGAGTTTGGCGCCCTCGCACGCCCTCCAGCTGTCTGGAGATCTGCTGCCGCTGCGCCGGGTCCTGCGCCAGCCGCACGGCGACTTCAACGAAGTCAAGGGGATTGGTGGCCACGCAGGCGCCCAGGCCCACCTCATGCAGGATGGCGCCTCCGATGCGGCTGGCGGCGGTCTGCCCCAGGCAAGACACGGCAGGCAGGCCCGCGTAGAGCGCATCCAGCAGCGTGGTGTGGCCGTTGTAAGCCAAGGTGTCCAGGAACAGGTCGGCGCAACGCAAGCGGGCCAGGTGCGATTGGCCGTCCACGGATGGGGCAAACACCAGCCGGGCCGGGTCGATGCCTCGGCGCGCGGCCTCGGCCGCCAGAAAGCGGCTTTGTTCCGGGTGAACCACGTACAGCCACAGCACCGCACCGGGCAAGCGGTGCATCACCTTGCACCAGGCGTTGAAAGTCTCCGGCTCGATCTTGTAGCTGTTGTTGAACCCGCACAGCACCAGTTGGTCTTCGGGCAGACCCTGGCTGGCGCGGGCCGGGGCCGCTGTCAGCTCGCGCGTGTCATCGTAGCCATAGTGCCCGGCGGGCAGCGCCTCGACCGCTTCGTCATACCAGTGGGCCATCTCTGGGGTGACCGAGATCCCATCGCTGATGTGGACGTCGAATGCGTCGGGCGCGCCCACCGTGCCGCAGAACGCCAGGTAGTTGATCTGCACGGGCGCCGGGCGCCACAGGGCCACATCCACCACAGGGCCCCTTGAATGGCCGCCCAGTCCGATCAACACGTCCACCTGGTCGGCATGCATGCGCCGAGCCACGGCCTCGGGCAGCCATTGGCTGGCCTCCACCACCTGATCGACGGCGGCATGGATGAGTTTGCGCGAAGGGCTGCCATCGTCAGGATTGAGCGCGTAGGCGATCACCTCGAACTGCGTCCGGTCATGGTGTGTGAGGATGCGGTGGATCAACTGCGTGGTGGGGTGCCGCCCAAAGTTGTGGCTGAGGTAGCCCAGGCGCAATCGCCGATGGCCGACCCCGGCGGGTGCTGCCGTCCAAAGCGCTTGGGGCTGCTGGATGTGGCGGGCGCGCTGGGTGCAGCCCCTGGCCAGGTGAAGCAGCTCAGCGGGGGTCAGCCCAAGGTGCAAGCCCTCCCAGGCCATGCTGCGCGACAGGCCCACGGTGGGGTCGTGCATGGCTTTCTGGGCGATGCGCTTGATGGCCCGAACGACCGTGTCGCGCTCTCGCCAGTCGCAGGCCCGCAGTCGCTTCAAGCCCAGCTCCACGATGACCGTCAGCGCCTTGAGCTCATCATCGCCTTCGGGTGGGGCCCGGTCCCAGGGTGGGGAGTCTGGCGCGGTGGGGTCGTGCCGCAGGGCCTGGTCGCTCCAGTCCTGCCAGGGCGGTGTTGTGGACTGCGCTCGCCAAGTCAACAGCGCTGACAAGCGCAGGCCTTGCTCGGCCTCATCAGACGCGTCGGCCTGGGCGGTTGGCGCCAGGCCTGCTGCGCGTTCGAAGTGATGGCGGGCATCGTCCCAGTCGCCGCACAGAAGACACGCCTTGCCCCACAGGCCAAGGTCTTGCGCGGTGGCTGGCAAGCCGGCTGCTTGGCTGGCCTGCTCCAACAGCGCGGCATGGTGGCGCGCTGTGGGGCCGTCCAGTTGATCCAGCGCCAGCCTGGCCAATCCCCGGTGGGCTTTGAGGTGTTGGGAATCAATGGCCAGCAAGCGCTGCCAGGTGGACTGGGCTTGGGCGGGTGCGCCCAGCCGCTGCTGAGCAACGCCCAGGTTGTACAGAAGGCGCACCGAGGACGGGCAATCCGACACGGCGGCCTCCAGGGCGGCCTGCAGCATGGCGCCTGTGCCAAGCTGGCTGACCTGCGCGCAATGGGCCAGCCACTCAGCCTCAGGCCTCCCCGGCGGCAAGGGTGCCGGGGAGATGCCTGGCATCAGGCCCAATCGAAGTCAACGGCTCCGGGGGATGAGCGAAGCCAGCTGTCGACAACTTGTGCCGACTGTGCCGAGCCCGAGCCCGACGACTGTGTGGGGCCAGGACCGCCAGGCGCGGGTGCGGCCACTGGCGCCACGTAGCGCTTGAAACAACCCAGTGTGCTCAGGCCCGCCTGGAAGCCGCCAAAGCCGCCAGCGTTGCGCATGCCCAGCTGGATGTACGGGCCATGGAGGCTGACCGGCAGGCCCCACTGGCCTTCGCCATAGCTGACGCCGACCGTGCCGTAGGCGCAGCGGTCACCGCCCAGGGCCGACACCGCAAACATGGGCGAGAAGGTGTTGAGCTTGGAGCCAAAGGCCAACTGCCAGCCATAGGTGCTGGACTTGACCTTGGCGCTCTGGAAGACCAGGCTGAGCACCGTGTCCTTGAACACCAAGCCATTGCTGTCAAATGGGATGTTGAGCATCAGACCGCCGCGTTCCTGGCGGTCGAACGGGGTGGTGTCAGCTTGCGCCAGGGAGGTGAGGCCAACAAACGTGGCGATCGCCAGGGCGATGTGGTGGTGCTTGGGCAAAAATTGCATGGGTACTCCGGCGCGATGATTCATTTCTGATGAAATCGAATGTAGCGGTCGGCGGCACCATCACCTGCCCTCAAGCCCCCCGCGACTCTGGGGGTGGCAGACAGTTTTCCTAGGGGTTGACTTCACCCATGTGAAATTTTTCGGCGCCCAAACACGTATTCCAGCGCGATGTCGATGATGACGCCCCACAGGCTGTAGAGCACCGATGCCAGCAGCGCATTCCAGAAACCGTGCACCTGGAACCCCTCCAGCAGGCCCGAGGCCATCTGGAAGGTGAAGGCGTTGATCACGAACAGGAACAGGCCCAGCGTGAGCACCGTCACCGGCAGCGTCAACAAGATCAGCAAGGGGCGCACAAAGGCATTCAGCAGGCCCAGCACGGCGGCGGCGATCATGGCCGCGCCGAAGCTGCTGACCTGCACGCCTTGGTCCCATTGAGCCAGCAGCATGAGGGCGGAAGACAGCAATAACCAGCGGATGAGCAATTTCATGCGGCCAAGCTTATCCCAGTGCGGCGCATTCCGTCACAGCCTGCCCACAGGCCCCGGGTCATGACGGGTTTTGTTCCTGGGTGATTTACTCGATACTGGTGACACATGGCCGCGCGCATTCATGCCGCCGTGGTTCGTTGATCTGCCCCGGGTTCATGCGCCAGAAGTTCGAGCAATTCCTTGATGAAGCCAATCCGGCCAGCCGTTGCCTGCTGGCGGTGTTTGCATCGGCGCCGTTCTACCTCACCTACCTGGGCGTCAACCTCGCGGGCCTGTTGGACCCGGTCGTTCAGGTGGGCCTGCGCCAGCCGGTCGTCTGGGCCCTGCAAGCGGCCCTGGTGTTCAGCACGGCCTTGTCCGTTGGTTTCGTGGTCTGGTTGTGGCCCCGGCGCCGCGACCCGCGCCCGATGCCCGGGCTCAGCCTGGCGGTGACGATCAGCATCGGTGTGATCTACACCCTGATCGCGCTGTTCTCCGGCACGTTCACCACGGGGGCCAACATGACGCTGTTGGGCGTGCTGGCGATCGGCCTGCTGTTGTTTGACTTGCGCACCATGTGGATCGCCTTCCTGGTGTGCTCGGGCATGCTGGTGCTCTACGACGTGTTCGTGATGGCGGGTCACGTGCCTTACGCCCCGGCCATCACCCGCCTGGCCTTCAAGGGGGTGGAGCCGCAGTGGTGGTGGACGGTGTGGCGCAACGTGGTGTTCTACGCTGGCGTGGCCGTGATCTCCACCCTGTTGCTGGTGATGTTCGGGCGGCTGGACGCGCTGCACCGCAAGCTCAACAAGCTGTCGTACACCGACGTGCTGACCGGCCTGCCCAACCGGCGCTACTTCATGGAGCGCCTGCAGGCCGAAGTGGCGCGCCAGGGCCGCACCACCCAGCCCTTGTCCCTGATGCTGATTGACGCCGACCATTTCAAACGGATCAACGACACCCATGGCCACGCCGTGGGCGACGAGGTGTTGGCCGTGTTGGCCCGTTTGCTGGGCGAGAGCGTGCGCACACCCACCGACCTGGCCGCGCGCCTGGGCGGCGAGGAGTTTGCCGTGTTGCTGCCCCACACCACGGTGGACGAGGCCGAGGCCGTGTGCTGGCGCATCCACAGCCGCCTGGCCGCGCATGCCTTCCAGGCCTCGGGCCAGACCTTCCACCTCACCGTCAGCATTGGCGTGGCGCAGTGCCATGGGCAAAGCGCCGAGGTCGTGTTCAAGCAGGCCGATCGCAACCTCTACCGCGCCAAACAAGAGGGTCGCAACCGCTCGATCTACAGCGTGGACAGCGCGCTGGACAGTGAGGTGGGCCCATGAAGGTGAAGACGCTGATCCGCCGCATCGAGCTGCGCCTGCTGGACCGCAACGTGGCGAACCGCTGCATGGTGTTCGCCGCGCTGTCCCTGCCCATGGGCCTCATCTTGTGGGGGCTGCAGGCCTATGCCCTGGCGCACCCGGAGGCTGCGGCGCATTACCGCCCCGGTGCCTTGCGCCTGGCGCAGCAATGGCTGACGGCCCTGATCCTGTGGCTGACCATGGTGGTGCTGTTGGCCTGGCAGTTGCGCCGCCATGGCCGCGATGCGCGCTGGCTGGCCCAGTGGACGGTCATGCCCACCTTCGTCGTCTTCCTGTTGCTGGCCATTGGCCACGGCCTGAAGGACACCCCCATGGGCATGGTGCTGATCCAGGAGCTGGTGGTGGCCCGTGCCTTGTTCAGCCTGCGCAGGCTCAAGTCCACTTTGATCCTGGTGGTGGTGATGCTGTTGGCCAGCGACCTCCTGATCACGGCGGGGCAACTCGTCTATGCCCCTTTGCTGACCGCACCCGTGTTCAATGGCGAAGACCTGGCCGGCTGGTGGGCCGTGTGGTTGCGCATCATGTTCCAGGCCGCCGTTCTGCCCTTCACGGCCATGCTGTTCTTCGCCTTCAACACCCTGCGCCGCCAGCGCAAAGAGCTGGAAAGCCTGGTGCGCACCGACGTGCTGACCGGCCTGTCCAACCGCCGCGAGTTCATGAGCCAGCTTGAGATCGAATCGCACCGCCATGCCCGCAGTGGCCGGCCCTTCTGCCTCATCGTGTGCGATGTGGACCACTTCAAGAAAGTGAACGACAGCTGGGGCCACCCTGTCGGTGACGCGGTGCTGGCCCAGCTCGGCCGCATCCTGCGGTCCGGCACCCGCGACCAGATCGACACGGCCGCGCGCCTTGGGGGCGAGGAGTTCGTGCTGCTGTTGCCTGACACCGACCTGGACGGGGCCCGCCGGGTGGCGTCAAAGATCGCCAGCAGCCTGCGCGGCCATGTCTTTCAGGCGGACGGCGCCTCTTTCAGCGTGACCCAGAGCATGGGCATCGCCGAGGTGCACGGCGGCCAGGGCGAGCGGGCCCTGCGCATCGCCGACCAGAACCTGTACACCGCCAAGCGCGCCGGCCGCGACCAGACCGTGGCCTCGGTGGTGGCTTAAGTCAAAGCCACAGCGTCCACGCCAGCCGGCCCCAGAACCCCAGCAGCACCACATTGCTGATGGCGAACAGCACCAGGCGGTGGATGACGTGGTTGTAGCTCAGGTGCACCACGCTGTGCGCCACGCGCAAGCCCACGTACACCCAGGCCAGCAAGACCAGCACATGGTCAACATGCTGCGTGACATACGCCACCACGCAGCCCGCGTAGAACAGCACGGGCACTTCCAGCAGGTTCATATAATTGCGGTTGGGGATACTCACGTGCGGCGGCACCCGGGCCGACTCGCCATGGCGGAAATCCTCCGGCCTCACCTCGCCCTTGAAGCCTGCGCGAAACCGGCGGATCGGGATCTGCAGCAACACGAGCATGGTCCAGAACACCAGCACGGTGAGGGGTTGGAAGAGGTGGATGGGTTCGAAGTTCATGGACGCGATCCTAGGTGTGCGACGGGGCCAGGTGCAATCCGGGCAAAGCCTCGAAGGCTTCATGTGGCACCGGCTTGCTGAACAGGTAACCCTGGAAGGCATGGCAGCCCTGCTCGGTCAGGAAGGCCCGCTGTGCCTGGGTCTCCACGCCCTCGGCGATCACCGACAGGCCCAGGTTCTGCCCCAAGGCCACGATGGCGCGCGCAATGGCGGCATCTTGCGGATCGGTCAGCACATCGCGCACGAAAGACCGGTCGATCTTGAGCTGGTACAGCGGCAGGCGCTTGAGGTAGTACAGCGAGGAGTAGCCGGTCCCGAAGTCGTCCAGCGAGAAGGCGATGCCGTGGGCTTTCAGGGCCACCATCTTGCCGATGATGTCCTCCACATCGTCCAGCAGCAGGCTCTCGGTCAACTCCAGCTTCAAGCGGCCCGGGTTGGCCCCGCTGCGCTGCACCAGGGCCAGCACCTGCTGCACGAAATCGGCTTGGCGAAACTGCCGCGCGCTCACATTCACCGACAGGGTCAGCGCGGCCAGGTGGGGCTGCGCGGCCCAACTCACCAACCGCTCGCACGCTGTCTCCATCACCCACTGGCCCAAGGGCAGGATCAGCCCACTCTCTTCGGCCAGGTGGATGAACTCCATCGGGGGGACCATGCCTCGGCGGGGGTGCTGCCAGCGCACCAGGGCTTCGGCCCCGGTCACCTGGCCGTCCTTGTCCACCTGCGCCTGGTAGTACAGCAGGAACTCCTGCTGTTGCAGGCCGCGCCGCAGGTCGCTTTCCAGTTCGGCGCGGGCCGTTACCGCCGCCTGCATGGCCGGGTCAAAGAAGCGCAGGGTGTTGCGGCCGGCGGCCTTGGCCTTGTACATGGCCAGGTCCGCGCGCCGCAGCAAGTCGTCGATGGTGTTCTGGTGGCCCTGGAACAGGGTGATGCCCATGCTGGCCGTGGCGTGGTGCTCTTGCGTGGCCAACACATAGGCCTCGCTCAAGCTGGCCAGGATCTTCTCGCCGATCACCTCGGTCTGGTTGGCGGACTCTTCGGTGCTCTCGCTCAGGTCTTCCAGCATGACCACGAACTCGTCACCACCCAGGCGCGCCACCGTGTCGCTCTCGCGCACGCAACGGCCCAGGCGCAGGGCCACTTCTTGCAGCAGCAGATCGCCGTGGTCATGGCCCAGGGCATCGTTGATGTACTTGAAGTGGTCCAGGTCGATGAACAACAGCGCGCCCAGGCGCCCGGTGCGTGCGCTGACCGCCAGGGCGCGGTGCAGGCGGTCTTGCAGCAGGCGCCGGTTGGGCAAGCTGGTCAGGCTGTCGAAAAACGCCAGCTGTTTGATCTCGTCTTCCGCAGTCTTGCGGTGGGTGATGTCGCGGGCGATGCCCAGCACGCCCATCAGCTTGCCAGTCGAGTCCAGCAGCGGGGTTCGGACGGTTTCGAACAGGCCACGGGGTTGGTCACCGGCCAAGGTGAGCCATTCCTCGTGGCGACTGGGCTGGCCGGTCTGCATCGCTTGGCGGTCGCCTTCCAGGAGAGCGTCGGCCAATTCCGGGCTGAACAGTTCGTGGCAGCTCTTGCCGACGATGTCGGCTTCCGGCTTGCCCAGGTAGCGTTCGAACGCCGGGTTGCAGCTCATGAAGATGCCGCTGCAGTTCTTGACCCAGACCATGTCGGGGATGGTGCGCACCAGGGTGCGCAGGCGGCTGCGTTCGTCGTCCAATTGGGCGGTGCGTTGCTGCACCACGCGCCGCAAGGTGAAGCCCCACAGCACCAGCACACCGGCCAAGAGGGCGGCGCCCAGCACGGCGTAACCCAGGTAGCGGCCCCAGGGCGAGATGTTCAGGCTGCTGCCCATCCACTTGTCGCGCAGCCCTTCCCACTCGCCGGGCGTGAAGGCGGCAAAGCCTTGGTTGACCAGGGCCAGGGTTGGGGCATCGCCCTTGTGGACGGCGCGGTGCAACTCACCGTGGTAAAGGCGGAAGGCGCGGCGAAAGTCCTGCTCGGCATGGGCGCGGTACAGCAGGTAGTGGGCGGGCGGCTCGTCCAGGCAGAACACCTTGACCTGGCCTGCGGCCGCAGCCTGAACCAGGGCCTGGTAGTTGGGGTAAGGCTGCAGCGTGGTGATGCCTGCCTCTTTGAGCCTGTCCGCGCAGGCATCGCCGGCTTTCAGCCCCACCATGAAGCCGTGCAGCGTTTTCAGGTTGGTGATGCCGCCAATGCTGGCGTGGTTGTAGATCGTGACGGGCACGTTGGCGTAAGGTGCGGTGAAGTCCAGCGTCTTCTCGCGCTCCGGGGTCTTGAAGATGGTGTCGATGACATCGGCCTGGCGGGCGTTCATGCGGGCCACGGCCTTGCCCCAGTCGGAGGCGACCAGGTTCACGTGGACCCCGGTTTTGCCCTCCCACAAGGCCCAGGCGTCCACCAGGTAGCCTTCGAGCTTGCCATTGGCGTCGCGAAAGATGTAGGGCGGGTAGTTGTCGTCCACGACCACGGTCAGGGTGGTGGGCGCGGCGGCGGCCATGCAGGGCCAGGCGGCGAGGACGATGGTCAGGCGCAGCCAGCGTGGGGCGCGCAGGTGGAGACGGATCGACATGTCACTGAGGCCGCTTCAATCAAAAGCAGGTGAACACCAGTGGTGGCCAAGCCAGAGTCTAGTGACAAAAATGACAAAGCCCGCGAGTGGCGGGCAGTTTTGAGGAAAACCGGCGTCCTGACGCGCAGGTCAGGACGGGATCCGGTCGAATAGAAAAACAGAACTCCCTGTGCATGTCCGAAACCGGCCTCCCAGCCCGTTTCGGACCTCCCAAGTCCATTTTGATATTCTCAATTCTTAGTACAAACGACAGCGTTATTTGCATTGACCGCACACACCCGTCACTCGTCAAATCAAGATTTCCGGTTTATCGGACACGGTATTTTGGAGAGCTTTGACCATTCCACCTCCATGGAACGCCTGGGCTTTGAAAATATCGCAACTTGATGTGAAAAGACTCGTTGATGCTCAGTGCGGAAATGCTTGTTTTCTTTAGAATGATTTCATTGTCTGATCTGCCGTCTGGAAAGTCCTTAAAAAGCCTGAAAATCTTCTGAAAATGCTTGAAGAAGTGCCACAGAGCCAGAAACCACAGAGGTAGAGTTGTCACACTGCTATCGCCATGACCGCTTCGAGCTGCGCGCTGCGGAGCGCGTGCTGTACGTCGACGGCGAGCCCGCTGGCCTTGGCGCGCGGGCGATTGATTTGTTGCTGGCGCTGGTGGAGCGGTCTGGGCGCATGGTGTCCAAGAACGACTTGCTCGACCTGGTCTGGCCTGGCCTGGTGGTTGAAGAAAACAACCTGCAGGTCCAGATTTCCGCCTTGCGAAAAGTGTTGGGCCAGCAGGCCATCTCCACGATCCCTGGTCGTGGCTACCGTTTTGCCCTGCCCATGGTGCGCGACGACGATTCGTCGCCCAGCCGCTTCAGCCAGCTGGCTTCGAAGGCCCCGGACGCGCTCACCTACCCACACGTTGAGAACGTGCTGTCGGTGCTGCCCAGCGTGGCGGGCCGCTTGTGGGGCCGGGAACCGGACTTGGCCGCGCTGCACCGCGAGGCGCACCATGCCCTGATCACCATCGCCGGCCCCGGCGGCATCGGCAAGACGGCGTTTGCCCTGGCGGCGGCGCATGCCTGGTGCCGGGAGCACCGCGATGGCGCGGCCTGGGTGGAGTTGGCCGGCATCACCGATCCGGGGCTGGTGCCCACCGTGGTGGCGCAGGCGGTGGGCCTGCCGTCTGGCGGTGCCGACCCCTTGACCTCGCTGGTGGCGGCGTTGCGGCCTTTGCAATTGCTGCTGGTGATCGACAACGCCGAGCACCTGATCGACGCGGTGGCGCGCATGGCGCAGGCCATCACGGCCGC
>CAZKPN010000063.1:0-22676 GCA_964554655.1 uncultured Aquabacterium sp.
CAGGAAGGCGCGGATGCCGTTGACCAGAACGGTCAGGCCGCCCTTGACCTTGCCATTGACGGTGCCAATGACGAATTCGCCGGAGTCCAGTGCAGTTTCCAGCGACATCCACGAGGCCAGGCGCTTGGCCTTGTCGCGCGACAGGATGGTGTCGCCATAGCCGTTTTCGACGGCGTCCACGGCCACCGAGACGAAGTCGCCCACTTGGACTTCGAGCTCGCCTTGGTCGTTCTTGAACTCTTCGATTGGCACGTAGGCTTCTGACTTCAGGCCTGCGTTGACCACGACGAAGCTGTGTTCGATGCGCACCACTTCAGCAGTGATGACTTCGCCCGTGCGCATGTTGGAGCCGTTCAGGGACTCCTCGAACATGGCGGCGAAAGAATCTGCGCCCGAATAGGCGGCGGTTTGTGCTTGAGACATTGAGGATTTCCTGTGCCGGCTTGGGGCCAGCGGTGCGGCTTCATCGACAGGAACGACGAAGCACGGTTGGGTTGAGAACATGACACCCGGGCTTGCTCTGTACAAAGGCAAACCCTGGCGAAAACCAAACCTTCACCGGGCGGCGAAGGCTGAGTGTCACAGCCTTAAATAGGCTTCACTTCATTGACAACATGGGCTTTGATGTGAGGCCACCCGTCGACCCACCATCCCAACACTGTTTCGGCCGATTGGTCGCTGGTCAGTGCGGAGTTGTCGAGTTTTCGGGCATCTGGTGCAGGGACGAGGGGCGACACGGCGCGGGTGCGATCCCGCAGGTCGCGCGACTCCAGGTCCGCGCATATCTCATCAAGGTTAGCAGAAAACCCCTTTGAAATCAATTGCTTATGCCGGCGCTCGGCCCGTTCCATGACGCTGGCCGTCAAAAACACCTTGAGCGCGGCATCCGGGAAGATCACGGTGCCCATGTCGCGGCCATCGGCCACCAGGCCAGGCAGGCCCCTGAAACTGTGCTGCAGATCGACCAGGGCCTGGCGCACACCCGGGATGGCAGAAATGCGCGAGGCCATTTGCCCAGAGGCTTCCTGGCGCAAGTCTTCACTCACTTCTTTGCCATTCAGCCACACATTGTGCTGTTCGAAGTGCAGGGGAATGTGGGTGCCGATCTGGCGTGCGATCTTGGTCACAGCCTCTTGGTCGTCAGGGTCGACGCCCTTTTCAACGACCATCAGCCCCGTCACGCGGTAGAGCGAGCCGGAATCCAGGAACTGGTAGCCCAGGCGGGTGGCCAGGTTGCTGGCCAGCGTGCCCTTGCCCGAGGCGGAGGGGCCATCGACGGTGATGACCGGGATCAGGGCGGGGTGGGTGTCGGCCACCTGGAACAGCGCTTCGAAATAATCCGGGAAAGTCTTGCCCACGCAGCGGGGGTCTTCGATCCGCACGGAAATGGGCCGACCAGGCGTGGCGGTGGGTGCCAGCGGGTTGAGCGCCGCCAGCGAAAAGCACATCGCCATGCGGTGATCGTCGTAGGTGTGGATGCTGGCGTGCTGCCAGGTGGTCGGGGGCGTCACTTCGATGAAGTCTTCCCCTTCGACCACGGTGGCGCCCAGTTTGCGCAATTCGATCGCCATCGCCGAGATGCGGTCGGTTTCTTTCACGCGCCAGCTGGCGATGTTGCGCAGCCGGGTCGTGCCGTGGGCATACAGGGCCATCACGGCCAGGGTCATGGCCGCGTCGGGGATGTGGTTGCAATCCAGGTCGATCGCCTTGAGGGGCCAGGCGCCCCGGCTCACTTCCAGCCAGTTGGGGCCGCTGGTGATCTGGGCGCCCATGGCCTGCGCGGCCTCGACGAAGCGGATGTCACCCTGGATGGAGTCTGCGCCCACGCCTTCGATGCGCAGCGGCTGGTCGGTGGCGGCCAGTGCGCCCGCCGCGATGAAATAAGACGCCGACGAGGCATCGGCCTCGACGTGGATCTCGCCGGGCGATTGGTAGCGGCTGCCCTGCGGGATGACGAAGCGTTCCCAGCCCTGGCGTTGCACCTGGATGCCAAAGCGCGCCAGCAGGTTGAGCGTGATCTCGATGTAGGGCTTGGAGATGAGCTCGCCCTCGACCTCGATGGTCAAGTCTTGCTGTTGCGACACCAGCGGCAGGGCCAGCAGCAGGGCGGTGAGGAACTGGCTGGACACGTCGCCTCGCACGCGGATGGCCTGGCTCAGGTTCAACCGCCCGCCCGCCACGCGCAAGGGCGGGTAGCCCTCTTGGCCCAGGCATTCAATGTGGCAACCCAGTGGACGCAGTGCGTTGACCAGATCGCCAATGGGGCGCTCGTGCATGCGCGGCACGCCGCTGAGCGTGTAGATGCCGCCATGGCTGGCCGACAGCAAGGCCAGGACCGCGGTGAGCGGGCGGATGGCGGTGCCGGCGTTGCCCATGAACAGGTCGGCGTTCAGCACCGACAGGCGTCCGGCCAGTCCGGTGATGCGCACGGTGTCACCGGATTGGACCAGCTCGCAACCCAGCAAGCGCAAGGCGTCCAGCATGACGCGGGTGTCGTCGGAGGCCAGCAGGTCGTGGACGACCGTGGTGCCTTCGCTCAGGCCCGCCAGCAGGAGGACGCGGTTGGAAATGCTTTTGGAGCCGGGCAGGCGCACGGCGCCACTGATGCCCAGCAAGGGGGGAAGGTCGAGGAATTCAGTCGTGTACATGGAGGGAGAAAAATCAGCGAGCGCTCAATCAATCAACGCTGCGTCTGCGGGCCGCTTCGGCCGGGCGAGCTTTGCAGCGTCCACTGGCTGCGGGCGTCGGAGGCCGATTGGATCTGGCCTTCCAGCGCAGAGCCGTTCCAGTTGCGCATCTCGTGCTCCATGGCGTCCAGCGCCGCGCGGAAAGCCATCGATTGGCGCAGGATCTCTTCGCGGTTGGACAGCAGGATGTCGCGCCAGATGGTTGGGTCGCTGGCGGCGATGCGGGTGAAGTCTCGAAAGCCCGGCCCAGCCAGCGATAAAAACTCGCGGCCCGATGGCTGCTCGGCCATGGCGTTCAGGTAAGCAAAGGCCAGCAGGTGCGGCAGGTGGCTGACGGCGGCAAACGCGGCGTCATGGTTCTCGGGCGACATCTTGAGCACCTGGCAGCCAATGGCCGACCACACGTCCGTGGCCTTTTGCACCAAGACGGGATCGGTCTGGGCCAGCGGTGTCAGGATGACCTTGCGGCCCTGGTACAGCGCGGCGTCAGAGTGCTCGATGCCGGCCACTTCACGGCCGGCGATCGGGTGCGCCGGCACGAACGAGGGCAAGCGCTCCTTCAGCACGCGGCGGGCCGCGTCGACCACATCGCGCTTGGTGCTGCCCACGTCCATGAACAGCACGCCGGGATCGACCAGGTGGCGGATGGCCTTGAAGGTGCTTTCGCTGGCCGCCACGGGCACGGCGATCAGCACGATGTCGGAGCCGGCCACGGCCAGCAGCGCTGATTCAGCCGCGACGTCGATCACGCCCAGGCGGCGGGCTTTTTCGACCGTGGAGGGCGACTTGCTGTAGCCCACCACGCGCTTGACCAGGCCCGCCTTTTTCAAGGCGAGCGCGAACGAGCCGCCCATCAGGCCGCATCCGATCAGTCCCAGTTGATTGAACATTGCAATGGTCTCAGTGCACGTCGAGCGGGTAGGTGCCCAGCACCTTGAAGAACGAACATTGCGCGCGCAACTCGTTCATCGCCGCAGCGACGTTGTCTTGGGCCGGGTGGCCAGCCAAGTCCATGTAGAAAACATACTCCCACTGGCCCGAGCGGGCCGGGCGGGATTCGAAACGGGTCATCGATACGCCGTGGCGCTTCAAAGGCACCAGCATGTCATGCACGGCGCCGGGGCGGTTGTCCACCGACACGATCAGGCTGGTGCAGTCATGGCCGGTGGGCGCGCTGGTGGGCAGCAACTCCGGCAGAGAAACGATGACGAAGCGGGTGCGGTTGTGGGCCTCGTCCTGCACGCCCGCCTGCAGCACGTGCAGGCCATAGCTGGACGCGGCACGCAGGCTGGCCAGCGCGGCGATGCTGGCGTCTTCGCCCGCCAGGCGCGCCCCTTCGGCATTGCTGGACACTGGTCGGCGCTCGGCATCGGGCAGGTTCTGGCTGAGCCAACCTTGGCACTGCGCCAGCGCCTGAGGGTGGGCGCACACGGCGGTGATGCCCGTGCGCGAGGGCTCCTTGCGCAGCAGGTTGTGGCTGACCAGCAGGCTGGTCTCGCCAATGATGGTCACCGGTGATTGCAGCAGCAAGTCCAGCGAGCGGGCCACCACGCCTTCGGTGGAGTTCTCCACCGGCACCACGCCAAAATCGGCCGATCCGGCCACCGTGGCGCGAAACACCTCGTCGATGGAAGGGCAGGGCAGCGCATCGATGGAGGAGCCAAAGTAGTCCAGCGCGGCCTGTTCGCTGAAAGTGCCAATCGGGCCCAGGAAAGCCACTTTCAACTTGGCTTCCAGCGAGCGGCAAGCCGACATGATTTCGCGCCAGATGGGGGCGATGCTGTCTGCCTGGATCGGGCCGGGGTTCAGGTTCTTGAGTTTGTCGATCACCTGCGCTTCGCGGTCGGGGCGGAACACCGGCGAGCTGTCGATCTTCTTGACCTCGCCCACGGCCTGGGCCAGTTGCGCGCGCTGATTGAGCAACTGCAGCAACTGCTGATCGACCGCGTCAATGCGCGTGCGCAACTCGCCCAGTTGTTCTTCAACCGGCCGTTGATCGGGGCTTGAGTGATCAGCCATGGCGCTGGGCAAACTCTTTCAGGTAGGCGACCAGGGCATCGACACCGGCCAAAGGCAAGGCGTTGTAGATCGAGGCACGCAGGCCGCCGACGCTCTTGTGCCCCTTGAGTTGCAGCAAGCCCTGTGCCTTGGCACCGGCCAGGAAGGGCTCGTACAGCGCATCGGCGGGCAAGAAGAACGGCGCGTTCATGCGCGAGCGCGCATTGGCCGCCACGTGCGTGCTGTAAAAGCCCGAGGCATCCAGGTAGCCATACAGGCGATCGGCCTTGGCGATGTTGCGGGCCTCAATGGCGGCCAGGCCTTGCAGCTCGCCCTGGGCGGTCGCTTCGCGCTGGCGTTTGATCCACTGGAACACTAGGCCAGCCAGGTAGATGGCGTAGGTGGGTGGTGTGTTGTACATCGAATCGTGGTCGGCCACGATCTTGTAGTCAAAGGCCGAAGGCGTGATCGGCAGGGCGTGGCCCAGCAGGTCTTCGCGAACGATGACCAGCGTCAGGCCGGCCGGCCCGATGTTCTTTTGGGCGCCGGCGTAAGCCAGGCCCACGCGCGACCAGTCGATCGGGCGCGAGGCGATGTGCGAAGAGCAGTCGATCACCAGCGGTGCATCGCAGCCCAGCGCTTTCAAATCAGGCAACTCGTGCAGCTCGATGCCGTTGATGGTCTCGTTGCTGCACACGTGCACGTAAGCGGCGTTTCGGCTGAGCTTCCAGGAAGCAGGATCGGGCACGGTGGTGTGGCCATCTGCCTCGTTGCTGGCGATCACGTTCACCTGGCCATACTTGCGGGCTTCCTTTTGCGACTTGAGTGACCAGGAGCCGGTCACCACATAGTCCATGTGCCCACCCCGCGATGACAGGTTCATCGGCACGATGGCGTTTTCGGCGATGGCACCGCCCTGCATGAACAGCACTTTGTAGTTCGCGGGGATGGCCAGGATCTCGCGCAAGTCGGCTTCGGCTTGCTGCGCAATGGAGATGAACTCTTTGCCCCGGTGGCTCATCTCCATCACGCTCATGCCCGACCCATGCCAGTCCAGCATTTCGCTCGCGGCCTGTTGCAAGACTTCTTCAGGCAGCGCCGCCGGACCGGCGGAAAAATTGAAAGGTCGGGTCATCTCGGTCAACGCCTGGATGGCGTCCTTCTCACTTACTTACTTGCTGGCGGCGGGCTTGGGAGCAGGCTTGGTGGCCTTGGCCGGCGCGGCTGCGGGGGCTGGCGCCTGACCGCTCAGCTTGCCGCCAGAAGCCGTGTCCAGGATGTTGCGCAGGTTGTTCTGCACGGTTTGCAGCTTGGGATCCAGTTGTGGGCGAACGTCCAACACGACTTTTTCCAGGAAGCTGCTGCCGATCAGGTCGGGCAGGGTGGCTTGGTACTTCTTCAGCACGGCCGAGTCGAGGATGGTGATCAGTTGCTTCAGCTCGTCTTCGCTGAACTTTTCTTCCAGGGCAGGCGCCACAGAAGAGGCGCTCAGCTTGTTGGCGCTGGCCTTGAACAGGGGGACTGCACCGTCCAGGTACTTCTTGATTTCGGCATCGACTTGCTTGGCCGTCGCTTCGCGCTTTTCAGGCGCCACGGCTTGCGACAGCACTTGCTTGGCGCTACCGACCAGCTGACGCGCCGGTTGTTCGGCCAGGTTTTGTGCGGCGTTGTCGATCAAAGGCTGTTGCGTGACCATCAGCTTTTGAACCAATTCCTTCTTGCTTTGGGCGGATGCCGACAGCGGCATGGCCAGCAGAGAGCCCGTCAGTGCGGTTGCCAGAGCCAGTTTGGTGAATTTCATCGTTGTACCTTTGATTTCGGGGCAGTCAAGCTGCGGGATCATTGGGCAGACCCATCGCCTTCTGGGGCGGCGGTGTCCGGAGTTTCATCTTCACCGCCTTCGACCAAATCGGCCTGGGCGTCATTTTCGACAATGCGTTGCAAGCCGATCAGCTTGGCGCCTTCGTCCAGCGCGATCAGGGTCACGCCTTGCGTGGCGCGGCCCAGTTCGCGGATTTCCGACACGCGGGTGCGCACCAGAACACCCTTGTCCGTGATCAGCATGATCTCGTCCTCCGGGCGCACCAGGGTGGCCGCGACCACCTTGCCATTGCGCTCGGTTTGCTGGATGGCGATCATGCCCTTCGTGCCCCGGCCATGGCGTGTGTACTCGGTGATGCTAGTGCGTTTGCCATAACCGTTCTCGGAGGCGGTCAATACGCTTTGGGTTTCGTCTTCGGCCACCAGCATGGCGATCACGCTCTGACCTTCTTCAAGCATCATGCCGCGCACACCACGGGCGTTGCGGCCCATCGGGCGCACGTCGTCTTCGTCGAAACGCACGGCCTTGCCGCCATCGCTGAACAGCATGACATCGTGCTTGCCATCGGTCAGGGCGGCGCCCACCAGGATGTCACCTTCGTCCAGGTCGACCGAGATGATGCCGGCCTTGCGCGGGTTGCTGAACTCGGTCAGCGCCGTCTTCTTGACGGTGCCCAGGCGCGTGGACATGAACACGAAGTGATCTTCTGGGAAGCTGCGGAACTCGCCGGTCAGCGGCAGCACCACATTGATCTTCTCTTCAGGTTGCAGCGGGAACATGTTGACGATGGGGCGGCCACGCGAGTTGCGCGAGCCGCTCGGCACTTCCCACACCTTCAACCAGTACACGCGGCCACGGTTGCTGAAGCACAGCATGTAGTCGTGCGTGTTGGCGATGAAGAGCTGGTCGATCCAGTCATCGTCCTTGGTGGTCGTGGCCTGTTTGCCTCGGCCGCCGCGTTTCTGTGCGCGGTACTCGGCCAGCGGTTGGCTCTTGATGTAGCCGGTGTGCGAGAGCGTCACCACCATGTCGGTCGGGGTGATCAGGTCTTCGGTGCCCAGCTCTTGCGCGTTGTGCTCGATCACGCTGCGGCGCGCGCCCACCTTGGTCTGGCCAAACTCTTGGCGCACCAGGGTCAGTTCTTCCGAGATGATGAATGTCACGCGCTCGGGCTTGGCCAGGATGTCCAGCAGGTCGGCAATTTGCGCCATGACCTCTTTGTACTCGCCGATGATCTTGTCTTGTTCCAGACCCGTCAGGCGTTGCAGGCGCATCTGCAAAATTTCGCCAGCCTGGTCATCAGACAGGCGGTACAGGCCGTCGGTTTGCATGCCATAAAGCGGCAACAAACCTTCGGGCCGGAAGGCCTCGCGGCCGCCCGGCGTGTTGCCTTCAGCGCGTGACAGCATGTCGCGCACCATCGACGAATCCCAGCTCTTGCTCATCAGCGCGGCCTTGGCCACAGGCGGCGTCGGCGAGGTCTTGATGGTCTCGATGAACTCGTCGATGTTGGCCAGCGCCACGGCCAGGCCTTCGAGCACATGGCCGCGTTCGCGCGCCTTGCGCAACTCGAACACCGTGCGGCGCGTGACCACTTCGCGGCGATGCTCCAGGAAAATCGCCAGCAGGTCCTTCAGGTTGCACAGCTTGGGCTGCCCATCGATCAGGGCGACCATGTTGATGCCGAAGGTGTCCTGCAGCTGCGTCTGCTTGTACAGGTTGTTCAGCACCACTTCGGGCACTTCGCCGCGCTTGAGGTCAATCACCACCCGCATGCCCGATTTGTCGGACTCGTCCTGGATGTGGCTGATGCCTTCGATCTTCTTCTCGTTGACCAGCTCGGCGATGCGCTCCAGCAGGCTCTTCTTGTTGACCTGGTAAGGGATCTCGTCAACGATGATCGACTGACGGTTGCCCTTGTCGATGTCTTCGAAGTGAACCTTGGCGCGCATCACCACGCGGCCGCGGCCCGTGCGGTAGCCATCGCGCACGCCGCTCAGGCCATAGATGATGCCGGCGGTGGGGAAGTCGGGCGCCGGGATGATCTCCATCAGCTCGTCGATGGTGGCGGCCGGGTTTTTCAGCAAATGAAGGCAGGCGTCCACGACCTCGTTGAGGTTGTGTGGCGGGATGTTGGTGGCCATGCCCACGGCAATGCCCGACGAGCCGTTGACCAGCAGGTTGGGCACGCGGGTGGGCATCACCAGCGGTTCTTTTTCAGAGCCGTCGTAGTTGGGCCCGAAGTCGACCGTTTCCTTGTCCAGGTCGGCCAGCAACTCGTGCGCGATCTTGGACAGGCGGATTTCGGTGTACCGCATGGCGGCGGCGTTGTCGCCGTCGACCGAACCGAAGTTGCCCTGGCCGTCGACCAGCATGTGGCGCAGCGAGAAGTCTTGCGCCATGCGCACGATGGTGTCGTACACCGCACTGTCGCCGTGCGGGTGGTACTTGCCGATCACGTCGCCCACGATGCGGGCGGACTTTTTATACGGCCGGTTCCAGTCGTTGTTGAGCTCGTGCATCGCGAACAGAACGCGACGGTGCACGGGTTTCAATCCATCGCGCGCGTCGGGCAGGGCGCGGCCCACGATCACGCTCATGGCGTAGTCGAGGTACGAACGCCGCATCTCCTCTTCGAGGCTGATGGGCAGGGTTTCCTTGGCGAATTGGGTCATGCGAGGCGTATATCCAGGCGGAAGGTAACTTCGGGATTGTAATTGGCCGCTCTTGTAGTCCCAGCGCAACATCTCGCAACGTGTTTCGCTCTCTTTGAAGGGATGGCTTGAGTGAAATATTGGCTATGGCACAATCGAAACCGTTTTCTCACCCTAGGGGCATCCCTTGGTTTTTTGTCAAGCGATTGACCACCAAGGCCCTGGTAAGAGTTCAGTCATTTCTGCCCGAATGGGCTTCCGCGGCGTTGCGCTGCGTCTATTTTTTGAGGATCTGCATGAACAAACTCAATAACGTTGCGGCTCTGTTCGCCTTGGTCGCCATGACGGCCTCGATGGGCGCTTCAGCTCAAAATGTCAACAACTGGGTTTCGTCCGATGGCAAGCCCGTGAAGAACGGCACCAACGAACTGTGCTGGCGCGACAACTTCTGGACGCCTGAGACCGGCATCCAGGGTTGCGACGGCGTGCCTCCTCCTCCTGCCGCTCCCGTGGCTGCACCCGCTCCTGCACCTGCAGCAGCCCCAGCTCCTGCTGTCGTGCCAGTGCCCGTTCCCCAGACTGAAAAGGTCAGCTTCGCTGCTGATGCCTTTTTCGACTTCGACAAGGCTGTGCTCAAGCCCGAAGGCAAGGCCAAGCTGGACGACCTGACCGACAAGGTCAAGGGTCTGAACCTGGAAGTCATCATCGCCGTGGGTCACACCGACTCCAAGGGCGCCGATGCCTACAACCAGAAGCTGTCGGTTCGCCGCGCTGATGCCGTCAAGGCCTATCTGACGACCAAGGGCTTCGAAGCCAGCCGCGTCTACACCGAAGGCAAGGGCGAAGCCCAGCCTGTGGCCGACAACAAGTCCGACGCCGGCCGTGCCAAGAACCGCCGCGTTGAAATCGAAGTCGTGGGCACCCGCACCAAGTAATTGGTTCTGCCTCGACAACTTGTTTGTCATGCTGAAAACCCCGCTCCGGCGGGGTTTTTTCATGGGTAGGCACGGCACAATACACCCCATCAGGGGAGCCCATCAGTGTGATTGCCTCGCGGGGTAAAACACCGCAAACTGCCTGGCACAGGGAGTGTCATTGAATGGAGTGGTTCCAATGGATCACGTTCACGTTGACCCCGTCTCTTCCACCTTGTCCCGGCGTGCCACCGTTGCTTTGATGGTGGCCATGGCCTTGGCGGCCATGGTCGGTTTGGTGGCGTGGGGTCCGGTAGGTTTGGTGCCTCACATGCACCACTTTGTGGATGAAGGCCGGTGGATGGGCGTGCCCAATGGCATCAATGTCCTCAGCCATGTGCCGCTGATCCCGATTGGCCTGTGGGGCATCTGGCGTGTCAGCCGTTTGCCTTCGAATGAACCGCTGCGCTGGATCTGGGGCTGGTTCTTCTTGTGCCAGATGCTGGCCACCCTGGGCGGCATGTTCTACCACCTGGCGCCCAGCGATTCGGCCTTCATCTGGGATCAGGTGCCCAAGTCGGCGGCCTGCTCCCTGTTTGCTTTTGCTTTCCTGGCCGAGCGGATTGACCGCCGCTGTGGCGAGTCTGCGGCCATTGCCACCGCCCTGATCGCTTCCTTGCTTGGCGGCATCTGGTGGCTGTACAGCCTTCACCACGAAGGCGTGGGCGATCTGCGCCCTTTGATCTGGCTGGAGATGCTGCCGGTGTTGCTGGTGGCCACTGGTGCCTGGACGCTCAGCGGGCATCTGCTTTCAAGGCAGGATTGGATGCGCTCGCAGATCAGCTTTGTCGTGGCTCAAACGGTGGACTGGACCGATGGCGCCGTGTTCGACCTGACGCACCAGTCCATTGGCGGCCATTCCGTGCGTCACCTGGCGCTGGCCGCCTGTGTGGGCTGGGTAGCCTATCGCCTGGGGCAAGAAACTGTCAGGCCGCAGAAAAAGACCGCCTCTGAGGCGGTCGTGGAATCCAGCACGCTGGAAGCGGTGTCCTGATCACTGGCCTGGACCACTGATCACACCAGCGTGACGTCCTTGCCACTGAGGCGCTTGGCCAGTTGCGTGGCCATGCGGTTGACGATGCCATAGATCGACAGCTGCGGGTTGGCGCCGATGCTGGTCGGGAACACCGACCCATCGTGCACCGACAGGTTCTTGATCTGCCAATGCACCCCGTCCGGCTTGACCACACCTTGCTGCTCGGTGCCACCCATGCGGCATCCGCCCATGATGTGCGCGCTGCCAGCGCCGGTCAGTTGCGACTTCATGTCGAGCTTCTCGATGCCTGCCTTGGCTTCGGCCCAACTGGTGTAGTGCGTGGCCTGTTCATGCAGAGGCAGGACGGATTTGGCGCCGGCCGCGAACTGGATCTCGGCCATGGACAAGAAGGCGCGGCGGAAGCCGTCCAGCACGTAGTCGGTCAGGGGGTAGTGCAGGACGGGTGAGCCGTCCAGCTTCAGGAACACTTCGCCACCGGAGGCGTCGGCGTGGAAGCCATCGCGGACCAAGGCCAGCATCATCTGGGTGTTGGGATAGTGTTTGAAGCGCTCGGCCAGGGTGGCGCCCATGCCGCCCAGCAGCTTGGAGGTCAGCCCGGGATGGATGGGTGTGGCCTCCAGCTTGTAGCCGATGGGGCCGTCAATGGCCTGTGTGTACAGGAAATGATCGGAGTAGATGGACTGAGGCGCGCCGGCCCAGCCTTCGATCTTCTGCTCGAACACGGCCGATGAAAACGCCACCGGGTGCACGAAGGTGCGCTTGCCCAGCAGGTCGTGGGGATCGGGGGCCTTGGAGCGCTTGAGCAGGGCGGGCGAGTTGATGGCGCCGCCCGACACCACGTAGTGCTTGGCCGTGATGTGCATGACCTTGTCATTCACACGATCGCCATTGATGGTCACGCCGACGCACTGCAGGGACTTGACCTCGCCGTTGTCGATCTCGAATTTTTCGGCGCGGGTTTGGTGGAACAGGCGAGCGCCCGCTTCAAGCGCGGCCGGGATGGTGGTCACCAGCATGGACTGCTTGGCGTTGGTGGGGCAGCCCATGCCGCAGGAGCCCAGGTTCCAGCAGCCCTTGACGTTGCGGGGAATGACGTGGGCGGCGATGCCCAGCTTGGTGGCGCCGGTGCGCAGGATTTCGTTGTTGGCGTTGGGCGCGGCTTCCCAGGCGGTCATGTTCAGCCGTTGCTCGGCTTGCGTGAACCAGGGTGCCAGGGCTTCGACGTTGAAGTCCTTCAGGCCGAAGTGCTCTTGCCAGTATTTGAGGGTGGTGGGCGGGGTGCGGAAAGAACTGGTCCAGTTGACCACGGTGGTGCCCCCAACGCAGCGGCCTTGCAGCAAGGTCAGGCCCTTGTCCAGCGTGGCGCGGGTGCCGCCTTCCTGGTAGAGCTGGGCATAGGCTTCGGACTCTTTCTGATTGAAGTCGGAGCTGGTCTTGAGCGGACCTTCTTCGATCAGCACGACGTCCAGGCCGGCCTTGGTCAGCAGTTCGGCCGTGATGCCGGCGCCAGCGCCGGTGCCCACGATGACGACATCGCAGGTGATTTTTTCAGGCAGGCCCAAAGCGCCATCGGTGGTCTTCCAGCCGCGCTCGATGCCGGCGCGGAACGGGTCAGGCAATTTGCTCATATGTCGAGAGGGCCGGGGTAGCCGGTCAGTGCCCAGTTGTCGGGGTTCGTGAAAAAAGCGATGCAGGTGAGGTCACGCACGGCGTGGTAACTCAGCATCGTGGTGGGCAGCGTGTGGATGCGCATGCTTTCCAGAGCCTCCGAGATTTCCTCGGTGCTGGCCTTGGCCCAGGAACTGCTCAAGCCGGTCACCATCAACCTGGTTGGGGCATTGACCAGCAGGCCCAGCAATGCAGCCAGCTCGCCTTGGGCGCTCGAGGGCATGGTCTGGATGACTTGGTTCAGTCGGACCATCTGGCCTTCGAGCTTGGCTTCGCGGGCGGTGGGATCGGTGGGCAGCATGTCGGCCAGGACCGCTCTGGCCACACCTTTGAGCACTTCTTTGCCGGCGTCGGTGAGGGCGCCATTGGTGAAGCCGCGGTTCCAGAAAACAGCGCCGCCGAGGGCTGCGCCAACGGCACCCAGGGCGAGGGCTGACTTGAGCAGCCAACGGCGCTTGGGCGAGCTGGGTGGGGTGGTGTCTTTCAAGGTCATGCGAATATTGTGCCTTGCGGTCCAGCCTGCTCCACCCCGTGGATCACCGGCGTTTCCCCTGCATTGCGCCGAATCTGAATCACGGTGTGTGCAAAGTTACCGCGCTTCAAGGGAATACCCTGAACTGACTATGTTGCAAAATGAATGCAGTGTTTCAAGCTGGCGTCTTGGGTGATGCCCAGCCGATGAAATGTTCTGTTTATCAAGTGAGAGGCTCGCAAATGGCAATGTCCAAACCGTGGTTGGCGCAGTACGAAGCTGGTGTCCCTGCTGAGATCAACCCAGGTGAGTACAACTCACTGGTTGATTTGCTGGATCAGGCATTCCGAGAACATGCTCGCCGCGACATCGCTGCTTTCATGGAGGTGCGATGGACTTTCGCGCAGGTCGACGAGATGTCGCGTGCCTTGGCCGCTTGGTTGCAGGCACAGGGCCTGTCCAAGGGCGCACGCGTGGCCTTGATGATGCCCAACGTGCCGCAGTACGTGGTGGCGATCGCTGCGGTGTTGCGTGCCGGTTATGTGGTGGTCAACGTCAACCCGCTGTACACGCCGCGTGAGCTGGAGCACCAGTTGAAGGACTCGGGCGCCGAGGCCATCGTCATCCTGGAGAACTTCGCGGTGACCTTGCAGGACGTGATCGCGCGCACGCCGGTCAAGCACGTGGTGCTGGCCGCAATGGGCGACATGCTGCCTGGTCTGAAAGGCCCGCTGGTCAACTTCGTGGTGCGCCACGTCAAGAAAATGGTGCCGGCCTTCAGCCTGCCCAATGGCGGCCCCATCAAGGTCACGCCATTCAAGAAGGCTCTGTCGCAAGGCGCTTCAAACAAGTACACCCGCCCCACCTTGACGCCGAACGACGTGGCCTTCTTGCAGTACACCGGTGGCACCACCGGTGTGTCCAAGGGCGCGACGCTGTTGCACAGCAATGTGGTGGCCAACATTCTTCAGAACGAAGCCTGGTTCAAACCCGAGCTGGCCAAGCTGGGCAATCAGCCGCTGGTGGCCGTCTGCGCTTTGCCGCTGTATCACATCTTCTCGCTGACGGTGTGCTATTTCATGGGGGCACGGATGGGCAGCATGAACATCCTGATCCCCAATCCGCGCGATCTTCCCGGTGTCATCAAGACGCTGGGCAACTACCGCGTCAACCAGTTCCCCGCCGTCAACACGCTGTTCAACGCGCTGGCCAACCACCCCGACTTCGCCAAGCTTGATTTCTCTGGCCTGAAGGTGTCGATGGGCGGTGGCATGGCTGTGCAGCAGGCCACGGCCGAGAAGTGGCGCAAGGTGACGGG
Source organism: uncultured Aquabacterium sp. (assembly GCA_964554655.1). GTDB lineage: Bacteria > Pseudomonadota > Gammaproteobacteria > Burkholderiales > Burkholderiaceae_C > Aquabacterium. The sequence goes on from CAZKPN010000063.1 coordinate 14,591, forward strand.
TTGTGCCATCGTTGAAGGCTACGGCTTGTCCGAGACCTCGCCCGTGGCCACGGCCAATCGCCTGGACAACACGGAGTTCAATGGCTCCATTGGCTATCCGCTGCCATCCACCGAGGTGGCGATCCTGGATGACGACGGCAACCATGTGGGCGTTGGCGAGCCAGGCGAGATCTGCATACGCGGTCCTCAGGTGATGGCGGGCTACTGGCAGCGCCAGGATGAAACCGACAAGGTCATGACGGCCGATGGCTTCTTCCGCACGGGCGACATTGGCGTGATGGACGCCAATGGGCAGACCAAGATCGTGGACCGCAAGAAGGACATGATTTTGGTGTCGGGCTTCAACGTGTACCCGACCGAGGTGGAGCAGGTCGTGAGCCTGCATCCTGGCGTGCTGGAGTGCGCGGCCGTGGGTGTGCCCGATGAGAAGGCTGGCGAGGCGGTGAAGGTGTTCATCGTGCGCAAGGACCCGACCTTGACCGAGGCTTCGGTGGCCGAGTTCTGCAAGGAGCAGCTCACCGGCTACAAGCGGCCCAAGTACATCGAGTTCCGCAACGACTTGCCCAAGACCAATGTGGGCAAGATCCTGCGCCGCGAGCTGCGCGACGAGAAGAAGGTCGCCGCCTGAGCCTTGTCTTGAGTGATGCGATGAAGCGGGTCACTCTTCCTGGAGGAAGAGGGCCTGCAGATCGCTCAGGAAGTCGAAGCCTTTTTCGGTGGGCCAAGCCCGCTGAAGATCGCGCGCCAGCAAGCCCTTGGCCTCGGCCTCCTGCATCGCCTGCTGGATCGAGGTGATCGGCAGACCGGTGCGCTCGGTGAAGCGCGCCAGCTCGAAGCCTTCCTTCAAGCGCAAAGCGTTGAGCATGTACTCGAAGGGGCGCGCCTTCAGGCTGATGTCGGTTTCGTTGGAGCAGGCCTGACCTTGCTGCGCCTGCGTCATGTAGGCCTGTGGTTCGCGCCAGCGAACCTGCCGCACGATGCGGTCGGGGAAGCTGATCTTGGAGTGTGCGCCAGCGCCGATGCCGAGGTAATCGCCAAACTGCCAATAGTTCAGGTTGTGCACGGCGCGGTGGCCTTTGCGCGCATAGGCCGAGATCTCATAACGCTCCAATCCGGCCAGGCCAGTGCCTTCGATGAGGCGGTCCAGCATGTCAAAGGCCGTGTCTTCATCCGGCAGGTCCTTGGGGGGCTGCGTGGCGAAGCGCGTGTTGGGCTCCATCGTCAGGTGATACAGCGACAGGTGCGGTGGCGTGAAGGCCAGGGCTTGTTGCAGGTCAGCGTCGAGGTCGGCCTGGCTCTGGCCGGGCAGGGCGTACATCAAGTCAAGGTTGAAGGTGTCGAAGCAGCTTTGGGCTTCTTCGACGGCGGCGATGGCTTGCGCGCGGTTGTGCACGCGGCCCAGGGCCTTGAGCTTGGCATCGTCGAAGCTTTGCACGCCGATGGACAGGCGGTTCACGCCAGCCTGGCGGAAGGCCTTGAAGCGGTCCTTTTCAAACGTGCCTGGGTTGGCCTCCAGCGTGACTTCGCAGTCCGGGTCGTAGGCCAGGCGCGCGCGGATGTCGGCTAGCAGGCGGTCGATGCCTTCGGGCGAGAACAGGCTGGGCGTGCCGCCACCGATGAAGATGCTGTGGATGCGGCGTCCCCAGATCTGGGGCAGCGCAGATTCCAGGTCGGCACACAGGGCGTCCAGGTATTGCGATTCCAGTGCCGGTGACAAGCCCGCTTTGGCGCTTGCCTTGTTGCCATTGCCTTGAAATGGCATCAGGGGGATCGTGTGGGACGATGCCGCAGGTGTTTTGGTGGACAGCACCTCATGCGAATTGAAGTCGCAGTAAGGGCACTTCTTCAAGCACCAGGGCAGGTGCACATACAGCGACAGCGGCGGCAAGGCTTGCAGCGCGCCAAGACGATGCAAGGTGATCACTTCACCAGGTCCCAGCGGGCGGTCATCAAGTCGCGCAGGCGCTCACAGGCCAGAGCGCGGTGGCTCACGGTGTTCTTGACCTCGGGGGCCAATTGCGCGGCGGACTGGTTGTACTGCGGCAGCCACAGCAGCGGGTCGTAGCCAAAGCCGTGTTCGCCTTGGGGCGCTTCCAGCAGGATGCCTTGCCAGTGGCCTTCGGCGATCAGCGGTTCAGGATCTTCGGCGTGGCGCACCGCGACCAGCAAGCAGGTGAAATGGGCGCGGCGATCAGCTTGCCCCTGCATCTGCTGGAGCAGCCAGGCGTTGTTGGCCGGGTCGATCAACTCGCGGCCTGCGGTGTCTTCGATCTGGCCATGGTCGCAGGCGTAGCGTGCCGAGCGCACACCGGGGGCGCCTTGCAGGGCCTGCACGCACAGACCCGAGTCGTCGGCGATGGCGGGGCCTTGGCCCAGTTGTGCCGCGTGCCGAGCCTTGGCCAGCGCGTTCTCGACGAAGGTGACGTGCGGCTCTTCGGCCTCGGGGATGCCCAGGCTGCCTTGCGTGATCAGTTCCAGCCCCAGCGGGCCGATCAGGGCCTGCAACTCGCGCAGCTTCTTGCCGTTGTTGGAGGCCAGGATCAGTTTCATGGCTGGGCGAGTGCTTCGGATTGCAGGGTGACCAGGCGTTGGATGCCTTGGTCGGCCAGGGCCAGCAGGCTGTCCATCTCGGCGCGTGTGAAGGCCGCGCCTTCGGCCGTGCCTTGCACTTCGATGAAGTGGCCAGCGCCGGTCATGACGACGTTCATGTCGGTGTCGCAGTGCACGTCTTCCACGTACCCAAGATCAAGCAGGGGCGTGCCTTGCACGATGCCGACGCTGATGGCAGCGACCGGCTCGCGGATGGGCGTGGCCGTGATCTTGCCGTGCGCCAGCAGCCAGCTGACGGCATCGTGCGCGGCCACGTAGGCGCCGGTGATGGCGGCGGTGCGGGTGCCGCCATCGGCCTGGATGACGTCGCAATCCAGGTGGATGGTGCGCTCGCCCAGCACCTTGAGGTCGAACACGGCGCGCAGCGAGCGGCCGATCAGGCGTTGGATTTCTTGGGTGCGGCCGTTCTGCTTGCCACGCGCGGCTTCGCGGTCATTGCGGGTGTGGGTCGAGCGGGGCAGCATGCCGTATTCGGCCGTGACCCAGCCTTCGCCACTGCCGCGCTTGTGCGGCGGCACGCGTTCTTCGACCGAGGCGGTGCACAGCACCTTGGTGTCACCAAAGGCGATCAGCACCGAGCCTTCGGCGTGCTTGGTGTAGCGGCGGGTGATGGTGACGGGACGCAAGGCGTCTGCCGCACGGTTTGTCGTGCGTTGATAAGCCATGGCGGGCTCCTGGAAAACGGGCGAGGAGACAGCCGCTTAATCGAGCTTAAGCGGCCATCAGGGCTTGTGGCCGCCCCGGGCCGAGCGCTTGATCGCCTCGTTGATCTCGCGGATCGAACGTTCAATTTCAGCCTCGTCCAGGTCGTCGGCATCGACATTGTCGCCTGGACCCATGCCACTGCCCACGCTGGCCTGGATGGTGGACGCGAAAACCTGGTCGCCCAGGTTGTCGGTCGAGGTGGAGGTGCCACCGTTGGCTTCATCGTTGCTGGCTGATTCCCACTCCATGGCGATGATGGTGACGTTGTCGCACTTGGGGCCGCCATTGCGCAGCGCTTCTTCGACCAGCTCTGGCACGGCATCAGAGATGGCGCGCGTGGTGAGGTGGCGGGTGATGACTTCGTCGTCGACCGTGCCCCACAGGCCGTCGGAGCACAGCAGGATGCGGTCGCCCTCTTGCAGCAGCAGCGGGCCGGCGGTGTCGACCACCGGCTTGCCGGGGCTGCCCAGGCAGGTGAACAGCACGTTGCGGTTGTAGCGGTCGTTCAACGGCACGACCGAGTTCAGCGTTTGCTGCAACTCGGAGTAGGAATGGTCGCGGGTGCGGGCGATCAATTTGTCGCCACGCACGAAGTACAGGCGCGAGTCGCCGCAGTGGGCCCAGTAGGCCGCGTTGCCTTGCATGATGCAGGCAACGATGGTGGTGCGGGGCGTGTCGATCAGGCCCTTTTCACTGGCGTAGCGCAGCAACTGGTGGTGGCCGGCCATGACGGCGTCCTGCAGAAAGCGCAGGGGGTCGGTCAGCGTGGGGCGGGCGTCGCGCTGGTAGAGCGCGGCCATGGTCTGCAAGGCCAGTTGCGAGGCGACTTCGCCTTCGGGGTGGCCGCCCATGCCATCGGCGAGGGCGAACAGGCCGGAATCCCGCGTGTAGCAGTAGCCCATGCGGTCTTCATTTTTCTCGCGGCCGCCCTTGCGGCTGATCTGGTAAACGGAGAATCTCATGCCGGCCTCATGCTTTCGCACCTGATTTGAGGTTTTCAAGCTGGAGCTTGACGCGTTCGGAGAATGTCAGCTTGGAGTAGCGTCGTTCAGTTTCACGGGCCAGCTCCTTCTGGAGCGCGAACACGCTTTGCGGGCGTGCCAGCGGGTCGAGTGACATGCACCACTCTGTCACTTCCAGAAGGTTATCTGAATACACGTTGCGCAGTCTGGACAGGGACAGGTTCAAACGGTCTTTTTCGAGGCGTTGTGGCGCGTCGTTCGGGGGATACCCTTGCATGCAGGCATAAATGCACGCACCGATGGCGTAGATGTCGGTCCAGGGGCCCAGCGAGCCGTCGCGGCGGTACATCTCTGGCGCGGCAAAGCCGGGCGTGTACATCGGGCGGATGAAGTTGCCTTCTTTGGACAGCACCTCGCGCGCTGCCCCGAAATCGAGCAAAACGGCCTTGTTTTCGTTGGTGACGAAGACGTTGGCTGGCTTGATGTCCAGGTGCAGCATCTTGTGCTGGTGGACGATGCGCAGGCCGCGCAGCATTTCGTCAAAAAGCGATCGAATGGTCGATTCTCGGAAGACTTTGTCACGCTTCAAATCGCGCGCGGTGACGATGAAATCCTGCAAGGTATCTCCTTGCAAGTAATTCATCACCATGTAAACGGTTTCGTTTTCGCGGAAGAAATTCAACACCGACACCACACTCGGATGCGAAATCTGCGCGAGAGAGCGGCCTTCTTCAAAAAAGCTTTTCAGGCCCAAACGGTACAACGGCTGCTTGTCGGGTTTGACGCGCGGGATCAACTCTCCCAGGGCACGTTCTGCCAGGGAAGAGGGGAGGTATTCCTTGAGCGCCACGAGCCGGTGTTCGGGGTCTTCGGCGAGGTAAACCACGCCGAAACCACCCGCAGCCAGTTTCTTGACGACCTGGTAACCCCCCACGACGGTGCCAGAAGGCAGCGGAGCAGGTTTTTGCTTTGACATAATCGGGTTTTGTGTCTGGTGTCAAGTATCTATGTCAGTCTACTCCATGACCGGCTTTGCCAGCGCGGTCGCGTCGGTTCCGGAACACAGCGGCGACGCCTCTGATGATGCGGATTCGTCCAGCACAACGCGCTCGGCGGCGAACACGGCAACCAAGCCTCCGACCGGTGGGGTCGGGGCCGAGTTGCGCTCGGTCAACAGCCGATTCCTGGATCTGAGCTTCAAGCTGTCTGACGAGTTCCGGGCCCTGGAGCCCGCCTTGCGCGATTTGCTGACAGCTTCATTTCGGCGCGGCAAGATCGAACTGAAGATGCAACCGCAACGGCCGGTCGAAACGGCCTGGCCGCAACCGCAGGCTGATCAGTTGCACAGCCTGGCGCGCCTGGAGGGCATGGTGCAGAACTGGCTGCCCAAGGCCACGCCGCTGTCGGTCAACGAAATCATGAATTGGTGCCGCACCGCCGGGCCGATCGCCAAGCTGGAAGAGGTGGCCCTGGACGCGGCCCGCCAGAGCATCGAAGGGCTGCTGGATGCCCGCCAGCGCGAAGGCAAGCGCCTGGTGGCCATCCTGGTCGAGCGCCTGAATGGCCTGAAGGCCCTGGCTGAGCAGGCCACGCCCCTGGTGCCGCAGGCCGTGCAGCGCCAGCAGGAACGTTTCGTGCAGCGCTACAAGGAGGCGCTGGAGGCCGTGGGCGGCAGCATCACCGAAGAGGCGGCCCGGGAGCGCGCTTTGAGCGAAGCGGCGGCCTACGCCTTGCGCATTGACGTCGATGAAGAGCTGACGCGCCTGAAGGCCCACCTGGACGAGATCGCGCGCCTGCTGAAAAAGGGCGGCGAAGTGGGCAAACGCCTGGATTTCCTGATCCAGGAACTGCACCGGGAGGCCAACACCCTGGGCTCCAAGGCTGCGGCGCTGGAGTTGACCCAGATCTCGGTCGAGATGAAGGTGCTGATCGAGCAAATGCGAGAACAGGTTCAGAACATTGAGTAAGGTTGCGTGGAGTCTCTTGCCATCCACAAGCGCCTTGAAAATCAATGGGTTAGCGTGGATTTTGGTCTCATGAGGTAGCAAGCGGTTTCAGTGAAGCGCACGATTTCTGTGGGGTAAATCGTGGGGTAAATCATTTGCCCCACAGATTTGGGCCAACGCCCGATTTTTTACCCCACAGATTCCTCGTGAATCACTGTGGAGATCTCGCTATGACTGACACCGAACGCGTCACTGACAAGACGTTGCGCGCCTGGCTGAATGCCGGTGCGGTAGACCGAGGCATTGGCGGGGGGCTCACCTTCGTCGCCTCGACGGCCGGAGCCCTCAAGGGCCAAGCCTCATGGATCCTTCGTTATCGATTTGGCGGCGCCAACCGCGAAAAGGTTCTGGGCCGCTACCCGGACGTTTCGCTCAAGGATGCTCGCGAACAGGCCCGGCAAAATCGCGCCCGGGTACAACAGGGCGTCGATGTCGCCGTTGAAAAGCGCATCGAGAAACTCAACTCTGCCGAACGACACGATGTCGCTGGTCTCGGCATGGCTTGGTACGCGCGCCATATCGAGAAGTCGTACAAGCATCCGGGCGTCGTGCTTCGGGTCATGCGCTTACACATCAATCCTGTGATCGGCAAGTTGCCAATTGGCGAGGTGCGCCCTGTCCACATCGACAAAGTTTTGACAAGAACTGTAGAAGGTGGCGCGCCCACCGTGGCGAACGACGCGTTGCGCTATCTCTTCCGGATGTTTCACTTTGCCGTCAAGCGAAAGTGGATCGAGACCAACCCAGCTTACGGATTCGAGATGTCCGACGCGGGGGGGGCGGAGGAGTCTCGCGAGAGATGGTTGAACAAGGACGAACTGGTCGGACTGGCAACGGACATGCACGAAACGACATCCTTTGGCCGCCAGAACGAACTGGCGGTGTGGCTGCTGTTGGCACTGTGCGTGCGAAAGATGGAGTTGCTTTCCGCGAAGTGGGAGGAGTTCGACTTGCAGCAAGGTATCTGGTCGCTTAAGCCGTCTCGCACAAAGATGAAGCTTTCGATTGATATTCCCCTTGCGCCCCAAGTCCTGCATTGGTTGGAAGAGGTGAGCGTGTTCGCCTGCGGCAGTGAATTCCTGTTTCCGGCACGGCGCCTTATTCGCAAAAAGAACGGCGTGCCGAGAACCAACCGTTTCGGCCATGTGAGCCCGGACACCTTGAACGTGGCACTCAAACGCTTGCCCAGGGAGGGCATGGATCACTTCACTGTCCACGACATGCGCCGGACGGCGCGTACACACATGGCGGCGCTCGGCGTGGATCGCTTTGTGGCGGAGAGGGCCTTGAACCACAAGGTGCGCGATGTCGAGGGGGTTTACAACAAGTACGATTACTTCGAGGATCGCAAGATCGCGCTTGATGCCTGGGCTCGAATGCTTTCCGCGTTAGAGGGCGGCGTCACTTCGCCGAACGCGCAAGCGACGTCGTCAACCATGCGGGCGATGGAGCGTGTAGAGACAAGTGGGAAAGTCATCGGACTTCCGTCATCCAAAAGGACCTCGATGGTTTGAAATGCGGGAGATGGGCAAATGCGAAAAGCAATTTTTGTGGGTTTCATTGCTGCGGGAGCACTGATCGGGCTGTTCTCGGCAGCGAACAACGACTGGGCAACACGGGTCGTCATGATGGGCGTTGGGGTGTTGTTCGGAGCTCCACTTGGGGCGCTTTTTGCCGGGCTCGGAGCACGGCGAGATCGAAATCGAATGGAAGTGGATTCAGAGCTCCCGGGTATGGGTATGTCCCCAAAGGATCTGGCTGCAAATTTTTGGCGAGATAAAGGGCACCCACCGTTTATGAAGC
>CAZKPN010000064.1:0-22618 GCA_964554655.1 uncultured Aquabacterium sp.
TGTGCCTCCAGGGGAGGCCTTGCTGCGCATAACGGCGGACTGACCTAAATAGGCCCCTGCCGCGCGTGTACGTGCGTGGCCTGCCAGTTGGGAAACCGCTTGCCGTGCGGCGCGGTCGACATCGGGCGGCACCACGCCGCCACTGCGCACAGGTGGCGGGCAACCGGCGAAGACCTCATAGTGCTCGATCAGCACTTCATGCCTCAGACCGTGGCCGGTCATCCCAAGGTCGCGAGCGGTGATGCCGAATTTACTCATCACGTAATCGAACCGTCTCAAGTTCCTGCGCAAGTCATGCGCCGGGTCACCCATGTGCGCGTCCTGGCTGCTCACCTGGGCTTGCGCGAAGGCCACCGCTGCCTCCCGCTCGGAGCTATCCAGTGGAATGTGGCGCACACGGCCACCCTTGCCTTTGACCCTGGCGTACCGATCCGCGTTCTTCGCCTCGGGCGGCAGGCCGGTGGACTCGAAGGGCACGATGCTCTGGAAAGGCCGAAACAGCACGGATTCCTTGCGCCGCAAGGCCAAGGCGCGGATCAAGCGCAGCGAGGCCCCCACGTGCCGGTCGTAATCGCTCACCTTGGCAATCAAGGCCTCGATGTCTACGCCTTGCGCAGACCAACTCTTGTCCCGGTTGGCATATTCGTGCCGCTGGTACTCATCGACGCTCAATCCATAGTGGGCTGGCCCCCGGATGAAGCCATGCTTGCCCATCCACATGGCCAGTCCGCGAAGGAAGCTCAGGTAGGTCTGGATCGTGGCAGGGGCCAGGTGTTCCCGTTGCCAGACCTGCACCATGGCCTGGACATGCTTCTGCCCCAGGTTGCGGGGATCGGGCACGGTCTTGAACTTCGCCTTGAGCTTCAGGTTGCGGAAGAAGCGCCGCAGGAACTGGGCACGTTCCTGGCGGGTCTTGTGCGAGACGGTTTTCTCCAATGAGGTGTGCAGGGTGTTGAACAACTCGATCAGTACCTCCAAGACCTGAAGGGGTGGTGTGTGGCCCACCCGGTAGCTGGCCAGGATGTCCTGCGGCGACCGTCCTGCCCAATGTTGGCGGCGGGTCGGTTGGTGCTGGCTGGCGCGCCCAGGGCTCGGCGCCTCTTGAAGCTTGCGTCTGCTGGTTTGTTGGATGAATGAAGCGGACATGATGCGTCTTCCATGGTCAGGTGCCCGCCGCCCGAACGGCAGGCAATTCTTGAACGGAGGTGGAATCCCGTGAAGTCACCGATGGCTCGGATTCCTGGGCCATCGGTGCGTGGTCATGGCTTAAACGCTGCACGCGACCACGACAAGTGCAGCGCCTACCCAATGGTTTGCAGGCCGGTGTGCTGGCGGTCATGCCGGACGCCGTCCTGCTCGGTCAGTCTTAAAAACGAAATGGTTGATCCGGCCCAGTCGTGCATTTCTGCAACCGTGGGGTTGGTGACGCCAACCTGCCTCTGGGGCATGAACGGCATCGGCGCCGAGGTCTGGCCTCGCGCGTCGGTGGTGGATCAGTTCTGGATTCGTAGCGCCAACCACTCGCATGGGTCCGCCCCTGACCGAAAGTCCAGGGCGGTGTCGAGTTCATGAGCGAGGTCGCACGGGGAGCCTAAAAAGACAAACACAGCCGTGCGGTGCGTGGAACGCGTGCTCAAAGGGATGGCGGGAACAGCGGTGCGGCATCGGGTGCCAACCGTGTGCTCGAAGACCATGGCGCGCTTCAGGAGCGCCCAGCGTGGGAACGCTGGCGAGGCCAGTGGTGCATGCTCTGCGAATGATCCTCTGGGCCGAGCCCTCAAGGGCGACGGCGATATCCGGTTCAAGGACCGGAGCTTGAAGGGCAGGTAACGACTGCGACGCCTTTTGCTCCGTCAGGGAGCAGAGCCAGGACGGCTCTCGGGAATCTGTAGTTGACTCGCCGGGAGTCTTTCGGTCAAGGGCCACAGTCGCAATGACCCGCATTGCTGGGGGCTTGCGCGTGGCGAACTTGGGGCGCGCAACATGCCCTTGAGCCGTGTTTATTTACTGATAGGCCCAACGCGTCAGACAGCCACTGGGCTTGACACCAAAAATTCCTGCCTCTGGTTCCCAACACAGGCTCTCGATCGGCTGAGATGGACCTTGACGGCGCTTGCCTTGGGCGTGGCGAGAGGGGTTGACGAGTGTCATTCGAATGAGAACGTGGTGACACACGCGAACCAAGAACCAAGAGCACGAAGGTTTGGTCACAGGTCAATGTCAGTGCGGCGTATGCAGGCTGACAGTGAATCTGCACCGATGCCGAAATCGAGTGTTCTGAGTCGGGTTTTGCCGTGGCGGGATCGTGTCAGCTTGCTGATGCTGATCGCTCATGAACCCACGCCTTGGAGGCTCATCATGGATTTGATCGTCAGAGCGGTGGATGTCGGATCAGGCAACACCAAATACGTCGTTGGCACGGAGGGCACCGAGATCCGCTGCGCCAGTTTTCCTTCCATTGCCTACCCGAGCGCCAGCGAGACTCAGGCCTGGTCGGCATCCGAGCGGCGCAAGACCGTGTCCATCCCCATCGGACACTTGTTCTACGAAGTCGGGCCCGATGTCCACCTGGTGGCCGACTCCGTGCGTGCAACCCACTTGCACGACGAATACCCTGACACACCCGAGTACATGGCCTTGCTCCGAGGTGCCTTGCATCTCATGAAGCAAAGTCGCATCGACCTCCTGGTGGTGGGCTTGCCTGTGGCCCTGCTGCACCTCAAGAAGGCGGCGCTGGAGAAGGCGATGACGGGAACGCATGACGTTGGGGGTGGCAAGACGGTGACTGTCGTCAAGGCTCTCGCTGTTGCGCAGCCTCAGGGAGCACTGGCGCATTACGCATCGGTGCACAAAAAGATGGCCACCATCGGCAACGAGCAGAGCTTGATCATCGACCCTGGCTCAAGAACCTTTGACTGGTTGGTGGCCAGGGGCATGAGGCAGGTGCAAAAGCAAAGCCATTCGTTCAACCGTGGCATGTCGGATGTGCTGCGCCTGATCGCCGCCGAGATCACCAAGGACATCGGCAGCCCCTATCGCGACCTCGACGCCATCGACCTGGCCTTGCGAACGGGCAAGCAGCCAGTGATTTTCCAGAAGTCCTACGACATCACCAGATTCATGCCCATGGCTGAGGCGGTGGCGCAGCAGGCCGTGTCGGCGATGAAGCAGTACATCGAATCGCCACATAGCTTGCAGAACATCATCCTGGTTGGCGGCGGTGCCTTCCTGTTCAAAAAGGCGGTGAAGGCGGCGTTCCCGAATCACAAGATCCATGAGGTCAAGGAACCCATGTTTGCCAATGTGCGGGGCTTTCAACTGGCAGGGCAGAACTATGCGCGGACGGTGATGGCCGCACCACGGGCCGATCAAGGTGCGACGCTATCGGGGAGCAAGCCATGAACGGCAACGCCAAGGTCAGTGGGGAACCGATACGGCTGGTGTTTGAACTGGCGCGTGCTGATCACCCCAGGCTGTACGACGATCTGATCCAGTTCCCCAAAGGAACCAAGAGGATCAATCGACTGCGGGTGCTTGCTTATGATGGCTTGCTCGCCCAATGCGGGCACCTGGTGCCCAGCGGTTCAAGTCATCGGGAATTGTTGGCCGAGTCCAGTGGCTCAATGATCACCAACGATCTGTTTGGCCCATCGGTCAGCGAGTGAGTCCTCGTGCTCACGAACAGTCTGACGGAAGGAGATCGGCGAGTTGTTGCCACATTGCTGGGTGCCCGCGGCCACCTGATTCCGGCCAGTTGACGGAATGTCCACACGCTTTCGCCCGACGCGTTCGTCATCCCTGTTGCTTGCACACGCAACAAACGTTTCAGTAAGTATCAATCTTTGGCCCATTTCCGGGGATGTTCCCTTGGTGGCATTAGCATTTTCGGACGTTTAACGCTGCGTGACCCCCCTAACAGTGGGGGGAGACTTAAGACTTTCCCTATGTTTAATATGTGCATGTGTGCACCGATATGCACACATCATCGTGTTCAACCACTTGGGGGTGTCTATATGGAAGCAGTCGCGCAACAACCGGAGACTCAAGGTCTCACTGAGGCCAATCGGGAAAACCGTTACGGCCGTGATCAACGGTATTTTGACCTGATGTCGTACCTCGTCTCGAACACCATTTCGGGCGAGATCATGGCAATCGAGAACTACTCGGAGATGGTTCCGCTGATGCCGGACACAGATTCCAAGATCGAGACCATCAAGCAGGCTCTCGAAGAGACGAAGCACATCAAGATGCTGGCCAGCCTCGGCAAACGCCAAGGTTATGGTGTCAAGACGGAAATCGTGGAGCCCCAGTGGAAGGAGATCCGCAAGCACTTCTCTGAAGCGGTGCGCAAGAAGGACCTGGCGGCCTGCCTGATCATCCAGGACCTCATGACCGAAACGATGGCCATCGTGCTGTACACGACCCTGGGCCGTGACACCGAACCTGATACCGCGCAACTGGCCGGTCTGATCCTCGATGACGAAATCGAGCACCTGGACATCGGCGTCAAGCGAATCCAGGCCCTGCTGGAGAAGGATCCTGCTGGCGTGCACGACAGCCTGGTCTGGGCTCACCACCGTGTGATGCCGGAGTTGTTCAGCATGATCAGCACCAGTTGCCACTCGCTGTGCGATGAACTTCAGGTGAACTGCGGCGGCATCGGGCTGGACAGCATCGGCAAAGACGTCGAAACGCTGCGCATCGACGCTCTGGACGCGTACATGGAGACGCTTGACAAGGTCGGCTTCGATCCCAAAGTCACGATGCCCTTGATCGCGAGCATGTCCAGCTATGGGGTCCAGCCGCGCGCTGACATTCGCCTGCGCACGGATGTGACGTCCAAGTGCAGCACCACGTCCAACGCCTGCTGCTGATCAAAGCGGCTGGTCTGCAACAAGGGAGTTCAACTTGAACGATTTAGGCGCTGTGCTCAACTTCGTCCTCGTGGAGGGAGCGCTATTGGCCGCCCTGTTTTTCGGGGTGTCCATGATAGTGGCGTTGCTTCAACAGGGCGTCGGCCAGCGCCTGAATGCGGCTCTGCATCGGACGTCGCTCGGGACGGGGGCGATGGTCGCTGCCACGGCTGGGGCGGTCACTCCCTTCTGCTCTTGCTCCACCGTCCCGGTTCTGGCGGGGATGCTGCAAGCGCGCATCCGCTTTGGTGTGTGCTTCACCTTCCTCATCGCCTCGCCCGTGATCAACGAGGGGGTGCTGCTGGTGCTCATGCGCCAGTATTCGATGACGGAGGCCAGCGTATTCCTGCTGGTCGCATTCGGTGTCTCGGTGGCGTTCGGACTGGCGGTCGATCGTTTGGGCATGGCTGCTTATGTCCGAAGCTCGGCCGCAGCACCTCCACCGGCCATCGATGCCGTCCGAATCGATGGCGGTGTGGGCACGGTGCCTTTCAAGACCCGTTTGCGTTTTGCGGCGCAGGCCAGCTTCAACGAACTTCGGGTTGCCTTCCCCTATCTGCTGGTCGGCCTGTTGGTAGGCGGTGTGATCTATGGCTACGTGCCTCAAACGGCCATCGTGGACCTGGGCCAAAGCGTTCCCTCGCTGTGGCTGATTTTTCTGATGGCGCTCATCGGTGTGCCGTTCTATGTCAACGCTGCCATGGTGGTGCCCATCGCTGTGGCCTTGATTGATAAAGGGGTTTCCATCGGCCCAGTTGCCGCCTTTCTGGTCTCGGCGGCAGGGACGAGCATTCCGGAGGTCATCCTGCTTACCCGCTTGTTCAAGGCGCCCCTGGTCCTTGCGCATGTTGTTGTCATCGTCGCCTCGGCGACGCTCATCGGCCTTGCCCTTGAATGGGTCACTTATTTCAACTAAGGAAAAAAACCATGGTCAGTCTCAGTTCCTTGTTCTGCGCGATCACCGGGTGCAGCACCCCTGCGGGGGGCAATGCCGACAGCCTTCGTGCGGCACTGTCGAAAGACAACATCGGCATCATCTCCGCCAGTTGCTGCGATGCGTCCGCGCCAGCCAAAGACGAAGCGCTCAAAGCCAATGTCGCATCCGCCATGAAAGCGGCGGGCGACACACGCACCGTTGCCATCGAGACGATCACCACGGCTCAGAAGTACCTGCGGGGCTCTGAGTTCCAGGTGGGAGGGAGCGAGAAAGTTCTGGTCGAGTCGGTGATGGCGCTGTTCCAGTCCAGTGGCATGGCCATCTTCCCGCTGCTCATCGTCGACGGGAAATTGGCCAGCTACGGTGGTGTGCCCACGGTCGAACAGATCAAGGCCAAGCTTCTGGCCCAAGTTCAACCTGCAGGTGCCTGATCATGAACAAAGCTTTGCGCGACACGCCTTTCGGCAGTGACAAGATCTTGGTGACCGGGGCCACCGGGTACCTTGGGGCCTTGATCGTGGCATCACTTCTCCGGCAAACCCAGGCCGAGATCGTGTGCATCACGCGGGACACGCATGACCGGCAGTCCTTGCTGGAGCCGATCATCGAGGAAGCTGAAGCGCAGGGCGGACACTGGACCCCTGACCTCGACATACGCGTGACGCACATCCACATTCCAGGCAACGACCTGGGCGCGCTCGGTCAACTGCTGACACAACTGGTCGGGGTGGACGAGATCGTTCATTGCGCGGGCTGTCTCGACTACTACGACATAGCCAAGCTGGAGCAGGTCAACATCGGATACACGCAGCAACTGCTATCGCTTGGACATGCCTTGTCGGTCAAGCGCTTCGTCTATGTGTCAACCGCCTTCAGCTGCGGCTATCGGGACGAGGCAAGCGCAGAGCATCTGCTGGATGAACCGCCAAGCGATCCCACGGACTACACCAGGACCAAACGCCAAGCCGAGCGCTTGGTTGCGGAAAGCGGCTTGCCCTTCGTCGTGATGCGGCCCTCTATCCTGATCGGTACCAGCGACACCGGCCGCTACAGCGGCAAGCGCTATGGGGTGTACCAGCAGTGGATGGGCCTGGAACGCCTGGCCTGCGACCGCTATCACGGCGACTTCCATGTGGTGTCTTCCGACCAACCATTGAACCTGCTGCACCAGGATGCCTTTTGCCAGGCGTTCGTCTATGGACATGCCTGGCTGCCGGACGGTGCGTTCATGAACATGGTCTCCGCGTCGGACACCTCGCCTTCCCTGCGTGACGTGTGGGACATGTGGTTCCAGGTCACTCGCCCCCACACGATCTACTACTACGACAACATGCAGGATGTTCCGGTCATGCGGATCCATACGCGACAACGGGCGTTTCTCAGCTTCGCCGAGATCAACATCCAGATCGCCGCACATCACTGGCGGTTCGACAACGGCTGGCTTCAGCAGTTGCGTCACAAGGGAATGCGCTTCACCGATGCATCGTCTTCAAGTTTGCAAGGGTGTTTGAAGAGATTCGTTGCGACATCGGAGGTCATGCACAAGTACCTCACGAACCATGGTCCCAACCTGGCACCTCACGTTCAGGTCGTTCATGTCCCTTCTCAGCACGAATACCTCAGGCAAGTTGCATCTACTTGAAGCAAGCCTGCAGTTCTCTCAATTGCAAACATCAAGGAAATAATTGAAATGAAATCCAAACGCTTGGGTAACCTCATTGGAGGATTGGCCGTCGCGATGTCAATGATGGCGCCCTTGTCCGCGCTAGCTGATTCGATCCTGGACAAGGTCAAGCATGCTGGGGTCGTGCGAATCGGTACGGGCAATGACACCCCACCCATGAATTTCATGGAAGAGGATGGGACCTGGACGGGATTTGATGTCGTCCTTGGCGACGAGATCGCCAAGCGTCTGGGCGTGAAAGTGGAGCGCGTGCCTGTGAACAACAAGACCCGCGTCGCCTTCCTGGCCAACGGGCAGATTGACATGGCGCTGTCGAACCTGAGCCGCACGATGGCCCGGCAGGAGCAGGTGGACTTCGTGGATCCGCCCTATCTGTTCACCGCCAAGGTCTTCTACGCCAAAAAGGGCAAGTTCAAGTCGCTCACCCAATTGGGAGGCAAGCGCATCGGTGTGAATCAGGGCTCGAACGCGTTCACTGCAGCGCCAGAAGAGCTGGCCAAACATTCCAAGCTGGCGCCCCAGATGATCTCGTTTCAGAAGAATGCTGAGTGCTTCCTGGCGCTCAAGCAGGGCAAGATCGACGCGTTCACGCAAGACAGTCCCATCATCGCGGCGGTCGCCGGCGGCGAGTCCGCGCAGTTTGAGGCCGTGGGCGGTGGCTACAGCCCAGGGCTTTACTCCATCGGGGTGCCACAGAACGACAGCAAATGGCGCAACGCCGTCGAGAAGGCCTTGCAGGCCATCATCAAGGACGGAACCTACGAAACGATGTACCAGGCATGGTTTGGTGCAAAAGGCAAATACCCGTTGGCATTGAACGCGCGGCCCAGGCTGCCGGCAGATGTCTTCGGAAACATGGCCATGGTCTGGCCCGAATAAAAGAACGGCACGAACCGTCAATTCGCACAGATATTTCATGAGGGAGTGGAAACATGATCGACTGCAAATGTGTCTTCAAGAAACTCAGTGGACGCCAGGTTCTGGCAGGCGTTGATCTCACGGTGGAAAAGGGCGAAACCCTTGTCCTGTGTGGGCCCAGTGGTACCGGCAAGTCCACCCTGCTCAGGGCCATCAATGGATTGGAGCGCATCGATTCGGGAACGATCTCGATCGATGACGAGGCTGTCTGGCCAAGCAAGGGCGGTGCGCGCAAGCTCAAAGGGCGTGTCGGCATGCTCTTCCAGCACTTCAATCTGTTCGAGCACATGGACGTCATGGGCAATGTGTGCCTGGCTCCCCGTCAGGTGCTTGGGCTGAGCAAGGCGGAAGCGGAGAAGCGCGCCATGGCACTGCTCGAAGACCTGGGCATCGGCGACAAGGCGGCGCACCTGCCTTCGGAACTGTCCGGCGGCGAAAAGCAACGCGTGGCCTTGGCGCGATGCCTCGCCATGGATCCCAGCGTGATGCTTTTGGACGAACCGACGTCTGCTTTGGATCCCGCTCGTGCCCAGCAGATCGGGCAGTTGCTCAGCCGACTGAAGGCGCGCAATGTGGCGACCGTCATCGTGACGCATGACCAGCAGTTCGCCTACCAAGTGGCCGACCGGATGATGTCCCTCGACTCCGGTCATCTGGTGGATCTCAACCACAACAAGTCCTGCTGTGCCAGCCTGGCCTCGGCCGCACGTTCTGCCATGCGGGGCCTTACCCCGTCCCCGTCCCCCGAAGCTGCATAAGGTCGGCACACATGCTCCGCTACGAATTCGATTGGACCATCCTTGCTCAGCCTCAGTTTCTTGAGATGATCAAGGATGGGGTCATGCGTACCCTGGCGCTGGCCGTGGTGTCGGGCGCCGCTTCCTTCGTGCTGGGCTGTGCGCTGGCAGTGGCCCGGCTGTGGCCTTCGCCATTGGTGCGGTGGCCCGCCACGGCGATCGCCGAAGTGGTGAGGAACCTGCCCAGTCTGTTCTGGATCCTCTTTTTCTACTTCGTGCTGCCAGAGCTGTTGCCGCAGCCCATCGGTCAGGCACTGCACGAATGGCCAGGCTATGCCTTCGCTGCCGGAGCCATGGGTCTGGCACTCGACAACGGGACATACCTCTCGGACATCCTTCGCAATGGCATGCAGAAAATCCCGAAGGGCCAGCGCGAAGCTGCGGCCAGTTGCGGGCTATCGACATGGCAGGAATGCCTTTGGATTCTGTGCCCCCAGTCGCTGAGGTTGATGATGCCCGCGATCATCAACCGGATGGTGCACAACTTCAAGAACACGTCCTTGTGCATCGCCATTGCCCTGCCTGAGTTGACATGGGCAATTCAGCAGATCGAGTCGTTGACATTCAAGGGGCTGGAGGTCACCGCAGCCGCGACGGTCATTTACTCTGTGGGCTCCTTGTTGATCGCATTCCTGTTGTCCAGAGTTTTTGTTGGCAAGCCAGCGCAGGTTCGTCAGCATGGCGAGGAAGAGCAGGTGGCTCATGGCTGAGGGATCGATAGAACTGCGCTGGCTCCTTTTAGGGGGCTGGCCCAAAGGAATGTTTGGCGGCCTGGCATTGAATGTCAGCATCGCGCTCGCGGCGTTCCTCGGCAGCTTTGTCTTCGGGCATGTGCTGGCGTTGGGTCGCCTGAGCCGGACGCGGTGGCTTCGCTGGCCAGCAACGGCCTACATCGAGATCATCCGGTCCGTCCCGCTCCTGATAGTGTTGTTCTGGTTTTACTTCTCGCTGCCCATCATTTTGGGGACATCCCCCTCACCGGTCTGGGCAGCGTTGTTCGCACTGACCGCGTATGCATCCGCTTATCAGGCGGAGATCATCCGGGCGGGCATCGCCTCGGTGTCCTATGGGCAGATCGAAGCGGCCCGTTCGCTGGGCCTCTCGCGCATGGCCACGCTGACGCAGGTCGTGCTGTCCCAGTCCCACCGAAAGATGCTCCCAACCTATGCGAGCTACTTCACGTCGATGTTCAAGGACAGCTCGGCCTTGTACATCCTGGGGCTGGTCGAACTCATGCAGGCCGGCTTGATCATGTCCGAGCGGCATCCCGACCAGATGATGCGCATCTACTTTTCGGTCGGCGGGCTCTTCTTCATTGTCTGTTTCAGCGCGTCCCAGATGGGGCGGTACCTGGAGCGCCGGTTCTCGCCCCGGAGCGTCATGTCCCGTCCGCGCTATGCCGGGCCACTACGGCCCGCGTCCATCGCCAACTAGCCTCATATTCAAGGAGAACGCTATGCACATGAGAGGTCAAGAAGAACGTCACTTTGGCGTCCGCATTCAACACATCGAGGGGTTCAAGTTCACCTCTCAGGCCTTCGAGGGCGATGTGCTGCATGGGGTTCCTTTGCTGTCCGACGAGCCGGATCCGATTGGCTCCAACGCGGGCCCTTCGACCCCCGCCATGCTGGCCACGGCCGTGGGGCATTGCCTTTCTGCCAGCTTGGTCGAGACGCTGCGCCATGCCGGTATCCACGTCACGTCGTTGACCACGGAAGCCATTGCCGTTGTCGCACCAAACGAGGAAGGCAATCCGCGGATCAGGCGCATTGAGGTGTGCATCCGGCCGGTGGTTCCGAAGGAGTCAGGAAACATCAAGCGGTGCATCGATGTCTTCGAAAACTACTGCACCGTCTGTCAATCGATTCGTCCCGCCATCCCTGTCACCGTGGAAGTCGCCTACGTCGTGCGCGCACCCGAAGCCGCCACCGCTTGACCGTCCACATCAACATTCGCTGAGGAGTCATCATCATGAGCAAGAGAGAGCAGAGCGTCGTCTCCGTGTCCGCGCTGTCCAAGTCCTACACCCAGGGAGGGATCAAGATTCCAGTGCTGGCCGGACTGCAACTGTCGATCGCAGCAGGCGAATCGGTGACCATCCTCGGCGTGTCGGGCACCGGCAAATCGACACTGCTGAACATCCTCAGCGGTATCGATCCGGCCGACAGTGGCCGCATCGTGGTGGACGGGACGGACATCGTTGGGTCGAGCGCAGGGGAACTGGCCGCCTACCGGCGCAGCAAGGTGGGATTCATCTTTCAGTTCTACAACCTCATTCCCACCTTGACGGCGCTGGAGAACGTCATGACGGGCTGGGAAGCTGCGGGAAAGCCGGCAAAGGAGGGCGCCGTCGAGGCCAAGGGCATCTTGCAGCAGTTGGGGCTGCGCGAGAAGATGGACCGTTTCCCCGAGCAATTGTCCGGTGGCGAGCAGCAGCGTGTGGCCATTGCACGAGCGCTGGTCAAACGCCCTGCGCTTTTGCTGGCCGACGAACCCACGGGCAATCTGGATCCCAAGACGGCCGATGCCACGGCGCAACTGTTGCTGAGCCAAGCCAAGGACTTCGCCAAGGCTTTGATCATCGTCACGCACAACCCGACATTCGGCAAGTTCACTGATCGCACGCTGGTGCTGCGTGACGGTGCACTCCACGAGGCCACGGCGGCTTCTTTGGAGTCGGTGAAGGAAAGGGTGGCCTGATCATGGCTAGAAACCTGATGGCGGCCATGCGCCGCTCGGCATGGAAGATGAAAGGCCGGCTCTTCGCCGCCGGCTTGATCATGGGCACGGCGCTGGCGATGTATGTTGGCATGTACAGCGCCATCGATAGCCTGTTCGATTCGCGCACGCAGTGGTACCAGCAATTGAACGTCGCAGATCTTGAGGTGCGGCTGATTCCCGAGGACACGATCAATATCCCGGACGTCAGTGGGGTGTCTGGCGTGAAGAGCGTCGAGAGACGCCTGGTGCTGCCGGGGAACATCGACACCAAGGCCAACAAGAAGCTCTACGCGGTCATGATGGCGACCGATGGCGCGCCAACCATCAACCAGCTCCAACTGCAAGAGGGACAGAACCTGGATCCCGCTCGGCCCGATGAAGTCGTGATCGAGCGTTCCATGGCCACGCATCACGGCTACAAGGTGGGTGACACCTTCCGGCTGAACATCGGCAAGGACCACTACGACCTCAAGGTGCGCGGCATTGCGATGTCGCCAGAGTTCCTCATCGACAGCGCGAACCCCAACTTCTTCCTGCCCAGCAAGGGCTCATTGGGCGTGGTGTTCGTGCCGTACTCACTGATCCAGCCACGCCTGGGATACAAGCTGGTCAACAGTCTTTTGGTCGATATCAAACCGGAGCTGGCCAGCGATCCTGGGGTGGAGCAGGGTGTTTTGAGCGCGCTGGGCCGAAAGGTCACCGTGGACGAGAGCGTGCCGCTCAAACGCCAGTTCGGGCACCTCTATCTGGAGCTTGATCTGGGTGCGTTCGGCATTTTCCTGCCAGCCATCGTGCTGATCTTCGTGGCCACGGCCTTGGTCATCACGGTCTTCCTGATGTACCAATGGATCACGGAGAAGAAGGCGGAGATTGGCGTGATGATGTCGCTGGGGTACTCGCATGCGCAGATCTTGCTGTCGTTCGCGATGCCCGCGCTGCTCATCGCGGCCATCGCGTTCACGGCGGGAACACTCCTGAGCTTTGTCACGCTGTACGGTTTCGGGATG
The DNA here is from genome assembly GCA_964554655.1 of uncultured Aquabacterium sp. Lineage (GTDB taxonomy): Bacteria > Pseudomonadota > Gammaproteobacteria > Burkholderiales > Burkholderiaceae_C > Aquabacterium. The sequence goes on from CAZKPN010000064.1 coordinate 12,978, forward strand.
GACTATGCGAAGGCGCTTGGACTGCCGTCGCCCATGCTGTCATTGCGGGCAGACCGCATTGCCGAAGGCTGCCTTGCGCTGTTGCTGATCCTCGGAACGGCCACGGCGATTCCACTTCGCCGCATTCTGCAGATGTCGCCGCGTGAGGCTGTGCGCGGCAACACCGCTGACGCTGGTCAGGAAAGTACCCGCGTCAGCAGCAAGCTGGGGGCGATGAGTTCGTCGGTGGCGTGGCGCTATGCGGTGCGCAATCTGCAGCGGGGTCGTGGGCTAGCTGCGATGGCGGTTGCGGCTGTCGCACTGTCATTGGGCGCTTCACTCTCGTACTTCATCTCGCTGACGTCGTTCGAGCAGAGCATCGTCAACCGCTTTTCGGCGGACGATTGGGACGTTGCGGTTGATTTTCTTGCGCCAGTATGGGTGGATGAACTGGCCGAGCTGAAAGGTGTGAAGGGCGTATCGCGGACCGATGCTTATCTGCGAGGTGCCGTGAAGCTTGAGCATGGAGGAAAAGTAGAACCTTCCTTTCTGCTTGGCATCGAGCCTTCAAGCAAGGTGCGGGCACTGCGGATCACCGATGGCAGAGGATTGAACAAGGACGACCAGGGCAGCATCGTCATCGAGCGCAAGACCGCAACCACCTTGGGGTTGAAGGTGGGCGATCAATTGCAAGTGCTTGCAAGGGACAAGCAGTTCAAGGTGACATTGGTCGGTGTGTTCTCGGGGGTTCTGCCGGGTGAATCCTATGCGTCGCTCGGCGATGCTCAGAAGTGGTTCGACATGGACAACCAGGTCACAGGCGCTTTCCTCAAGACCGGCGGCGATTTCGTCGGCCTGGACCGGCTCTACGCGCTGGACCGTGTGGCGCGGGTGACATCCAAGCAGGTCCTGATCGACGAGTTCGTGCACCACCTGAAAGAGATCGCGGGCATCGTCTACCTGGCCTTCTTCTTCAGCTTGCTGGTGTCGATCCTCTTCCTGTTCTCGACGACGGCCTACAGCGTCCTGCGTCGATTGGGTGAGTACTCAACGTTGCGCACGATTGGCTTTTCCGACTTCACCGTGCTGAAGATGATCTTGATGGAGGTCGCAACCATTGGGCTCCTCGGAACGACCCTCGCGGTCATTGCAGGCGTGTTCATTTCGCAAGGCCTCAATGGTGTTCTGAGCGAAGCCTGGTTTGCTGTCGATACCACGGTGACGATCCAGGATCTTCTGATGGTTCTGGTGCCCGCCTTGATCTTCTTCCCACTGACCGCTTTGCCGCCCTTCCGTTCGATTGTTCGGGCAGGCATGGTGCCTACGCTCCGCAGGAGGGCCTTCGGATGAAAAGAATCACTTATTTTGCCGCGGCCCTTCTTGCGCTGGCGGTACAAACCGCCCAGGCGGTCGAGGGCTTGGATGTCGTCAAGGACTCCGAGCGGCGCATGAAGAGCAACACCGAAAAAACAAGCTATCGCATGGACTTGGTCGATGCCAATGGGCAGGTGCAGCAGTCCCGCACGCTTGAGCTGTTCTACAAGCGCTCGGATGCAACCGAGTCGACGCTGTTCAAGTTCACGGCCCCACCGGTCCTCCAAGGCACGGGCCTGCTCATCGTGGACTCGGGCCAGGTCGTCAATGACATCTGGATGTACATGCCTTCGACGCGCCGGATTCGCAGAATTGCCGGGGCCGAGAAATCGAACTGGTTCATGGGAACCGAGTTCACACACGAGGATTTTGAGGACTACAAGATCAGTGCGTACTCGTTCCAGCTGGATCAGGCCGACGAGCTGTGCGGCGACAAGCAGCGGTGTGTCGTGGTGTCGTCCAAGCCGAACAAACCTACGGAGGTCGAGGCGTCCGGATACAGCAAGAAAGTGTACTGGATCGACAAGGAGTCCATGTATCCGGTGCGGATCGACTACATCGACAAAAGCGGTGCGCCAGCCAAGCGACTGGACGTGCGCAAGCTGGTCAAGCTGGGCAACTATTGGCGGCCACAGGTCTACGAGATGCTCAATCTCGCCAATGGTCGCCTGACGCGTTTGACGGCCACGTCTCGCGAGGTCGATGGTCCGCTTGAGGACCAACTGGTGTCGCAACGGCACCTGCGTTCCGAATGAGAGTTGGACCAATCATGGGTGCCTTTCTCCTTTCCTGGGTGTCGATGGCCCAGGCGCAGGTGGAGTGGGGAGGCAAGGCAAGCTTGCTGGCCGGAACGCCCATCCTAGAGGGCGTGGAGCCCTCATCGCGTGTGGCGCTGGAGCCAAAGTTGAAGTATGGCTTTGGCTCCAACACCTTGCGCGCCGAAGGCAGGGTGCGATGGCTCGACCAGGAAGGGCACACACGCGAAGACGCTGAGTTTCGCGAGTTGTCGCTGGCAGGGCAGGGGGGGGCATTCGCCTGGCGGGTCGGTGCCCAGCAGGTCAATTGGGGGCGGATGGACATCCTGCGGGTGATCGACACGCTCAACGCCATCGATCACCACGACGCGTTCTATCTTGAGGTGCCGGAAACCAAGCGTTCGCTGGTGATGGCCAACTTCGAATGGCAGAGAGACACAGACACCGTGCAAGTGATTGTCGCTCCCGGCGTGCCGGTAGATCGATTGCCACGGACGATCTCCGGACTGCCGGTGTCTGTCGAAAGGCCTGGAACTTCCGTCAAGAACAGCACGCTCGCTTTCCGTTATGGATTCGAACGCGACGGCTGGAACGCCGATCTCGTGGCCATCAAGGGCTGGAGTTCGACGCCGATCCTGACCCCCAAACTAGGCGCCAGTGGACCGTATTTAGAGGGCACCTTGCGCCGCAACGACAGGATCGGATTCTCGGCTGACAAACCCGTTGGTGCTTTGGTGGTGCGCCTGGAAGGCGTTTACTCGCTGATGGGCTTCGAGGCGAGGTCGCAGACACCACTGACGCGCAAGGTTGAACTCGGTGCAGGCGCAGATATCCGCTGGAGAGGCTGGTTCATGGCGGTCCAGGCGATCGGAGAGCGTCGGCTCAGCGACGAACCGAGAGAAGCCACCAGACGGGGATCAACCTTCCTGAGCGCGATCCTGCAGCGCAAATGGGCTCAGGATCGCATCAATACCAGGGCGATCCACATCGTGGACACCCAAGATCACGCGTCTTGGAGTTCGCTTCAGGCCTCATACGAACTTGACTCGCGGCAGGAGATCAAGCTGCAAGCGGATTTCTTCCGCGGTCGTTCAGCGGTCTCATTCGGGGCCTTCAAGGCCCGAAGCCGAGTCTCAATAAGCCACCGAATTGAATACTAGAGGATGGCGTGATGAGGCGTGTACGAACAACTCGACGCAGACACCGGCTCCGGAGGGCAGCAGATGGTAGAGGCCGACCGCAGTTGATCCAGCAGGCGCTCGAACTTCATGATGATGGCTTGGCCGTCCAACTCGTATTCCATGAAGCGCTGGACGCGATAGCTTCGGACCATGCCGGCCTGTTCCAGAAAGGACAGATGGCGGGACACGACCGACCGATCTTGAACCAGGTGGCTGGCGACATCCTGCACGTTGGAGCGGCCATGCTGAAGCAGGATCAGCACGATCTGTTGCCGCACCGGTTCGGCAATCGCTTTGAAAAAGTTTGCATCCAAGGCCTCGGCCAAAGACGCGACCGCACGTGCACGTTCCTGGGTGTCCCCATCGTCGTCGCCGGTACAAGCGCTTTGTATGGTCGGAGCCATGTCGTTCCTCGGTCGGTGCCAGTTTGGCGCCTCGTTTCAGGGCGCGCCAGTGGCAATGGTAGCCAACCCTGCAAAAACTTGCACGGGGTGGTTCTCCTAGGGCCATTTTCAAAGAGATACGACTTGCGTCATCCAGGGGCGCCAATACGCCAATCCCCTGGGCAACATGCACTTATTCGTGCGCAAAACTGTCATTTCCCTGTCGCCGTTCCACAACATGAAACCGATTTGGTGCGCGGACGGGCGATGACCCCTGGTCAATTGACCACTCCTTCTCTTGCATCTCACGGAGGAAACGCATGAACTCGAAAGCTCAATCACTGGTTCAATCCCTCGACGCCAATGCCTTGGCTCACCCATCCAAGTTGGCCTTCAAGTACGTTGGCAAACCGTCGGGGACGCTGAATGACCTCACGTTCGCCGAACTCGGCGACGCCACCCGCTGGGTTGCGTCGGAGTTGCTCCATCGACCGGTACGTCCTATCAAGGCCGTTCTCTTGTATCCCCAGTGTCTGGATTTCATCGTCGCATTCATGGCATGTCTCCGCGCGGGTGTTGTCGCGGTGCCCTTGAGCCTGCCCATCAACAGACAGGATCAGACGCGTTTCCTGTCGGTACTGGACGACTGCGATCCGGATCTGGTGCTCACCGTGTCGGCCATCGAGGCCATGCCGGAGGTGCAAATGCTCAAGCAACTGCGGCCGGACATGCAGTGGGTCTCATCCGATCTCATCACGAACGCATCGGAGCACCGCGATCTGCCGGCTGGGCACTGTCCCCCTGATGGAGATGAACTGGCGTTCCTGCAATACACCTCCGGGTCAACCGGCATGCCAAAGGGCGTGATGGTGTCCCATGCCAACATCATGAGCAACCAGCGGATGATCACAGCGGCGTTCCAGAACACTCCGGAGGACTCGGTCGCGAGTTGGCTGCCGCTGTTCCATGACATGGGTCTGATCGGTGGGATTCTCCAGCCGATTTACCTGGGCATGTCGTGTTACCTGATGTCGCCCTTCGATTTTCTCCAGAGACCTTTGCGTTGGCTGCAGGCGATCAGCGAGTACGGTGCCACGGTGAGTGGGGGTCCCAATTTCGCCTATGAACTGTGCGTGCGGAAAATCAACGAGGGAGATCTGGCCGGATTGGACCTGTCTCGCTGGCGTCTGGCCTTCAACGGTGCCGAACCGGTTCGAGCCGCGACACTGCGAGCCTTCACGGAGGCGTTCGCGCCTGTCGGCTTCGATCACCGTACCCACTTTCCTTGCTATGGCCTGGCGGAGGGGACTTTGTTTGTCAGCGGGGGGCCATCGGCCGAACTGCCAGTTTTCCTGACGGTGGATGCGGAGCAGATGGAGACCCTGCGGGCCGTGCCCAGTACAGCCGGGCGGCCGCTGCACGAGCTGGTGGGCTCGGGCATCGCTGCCGACGACTTGCGCGTCGTGGCAGCCGATCCTGAGACACGTTTGCCGCTTCCTAACTCGGTGGTGGGTGAAATTTGGGTGAGCGGACCCAGCGTCGCCACGGGTTACTGGAAGAAGGAGCAAGCGACTCAGGAGACGTTTGACGCGCGGCTGCTGGGAGATGGCCGGGCTTACCTGCGCACCGGGGACCTGGGCTTCCTGACCGAGGGGGGCGAAGTGGTCATCACCGGTCGGGTCAAGGACCTGATCATCGTGCGTGGCAGGAACTACTACCCCCACGACATTGAAGCGATCGCCGAGAGTGCCCATCCCGCAATCCGGACAGGCTCGGCCGCTGCGTTTGTTGCCAGAGAGGAAGAGGGCGTTTGGGTACTGGTGGAAATCAGGAAAGACGCCCTGGAAAGCGCCGATCTGGCCGAGGTGAAGGCGAGTGTGCGTACCCGGATCAATCAGGAAGCCGGTCTGGTGGTTGGTGGCGTGACCCTGCTGGAACCCGGCAAGGTGAGCAAGACGACGAGCGGAAAGGTTCGTCGTCAAGACTGCCGCACAAGGCTGCTGGAAGGCAAGCTCAAGGATCTGGCGGAGACCCGTCCGGTTTGATCAACGAATGACTCAAGGAGAACATGATGAACGAACTTGCTGTTGCGGCGGTGCAGAAACAATTGCTTCAAATGTTGGCGCCAGCCGTGAAACTTGCCCCGGATCAGATCGACCCTCGCAAGCCATTCGTGGACATGGGGCTGGACTCGCTGGACCTGGTCACCTTGTCTGGTGACTTGGAGGAAGCTTTGGGGATTGTGTTGGACCCGATCATTGCGTATGAGTACAACACGGTCGAGTCGCTGGCCTTGTATCTCTCTGGCATACAGCAGCCAGAGGACGCCGGAGCCTAGGCACCGGCACGCCCGAGTACATGGCCTTGCTCCGAGGCGCCCTGCATCCAATGAAGCCGAGTTGCATCGACCTCCTGGGAATGCAGCGCGTCAGGCGTTCTTCCTGAGGTAGTCAGCGTAGTTCGAAAATGAAGGTCTGCCTTTGCTGGTGTTCAGCTTGGCCAGACTTGTCTTGCTGATCCGCTGCTGAAGGTAGCTAAATACCTCGTCGAACCTATCAACAGATAGGAGTCGCCAGTGCGCGCCGAATTTGTGTTCAATGTTCTTGGAAATCACGCTGGGATTGAATGCTGTGGCGCGCCTTGGATCTGAGCCCGCGAACTCGTTGTAGCGGGAGATCAGGTACTGAACGTAGCGGCTGGGTTGCGCATCGGCACCAACAGTGTTTGGCGGAGGCGTGACCGTGACTGATTTGCGTGTGGTCTTGAGAACGACAGTGCCCGCTTGAATCGCTCCAGGGCTGTTGATCGCAACGTTGCCAGAGTTGTTGACCACCTCAATGCGATCCATATGGTTCAGAAGGATCTTGGCATAGACGCCATCAGTCGGTTGCTCGGGCCGACCCGCTGCACCTTCGTGAACCGACTTCATCTCCCTGAGGACGTCGGCAGAGTAAATGTCTGGCTGGGAATCAATGACTTTGTGGTGAGGGCCACACATCAAAGTCAGGTTGTTGAAAGCCTGCCGTTCTTTCTCTGTCTGATCTGGGGCGAACCTCGGCCCGCCGCTTCGCCTTGCGTGGATATGGCATATCTCGCCGGTGACGACGCCAGTGGCTTCGACCATGGGTAGGGAGCAACCAGGGAAGGCGCACAGGTTGCCAGACAGGGCGAATAAGCGCTTGACGGTTTGTTCGGTGGGCTTGCTCATCGGACACATTGGATCATGCGAGTCTTGGTGCGCTCACTCGCGTCTGGATAATGACTACCAAGTGGCCGAAGTATCTCTGAAAATCCACTTTGACCGGGCATCAGCACATTCACGCTCAATCCAATATGGAAGAGGATCGCAATCAATGAGCACATGGCAAATTGACCGTAGCGGCTCGGCAAGTAAGGATGCTGGTGCGGATGCGTCTGCGGTGCCGTTGAAGTGGGCGCACGACGCAAAAACTGGTCAGCCGCGCTACATACATGATTCGGACGTCGTCAGTCGGACCGCTGCCTGCATCTGCCCAGCTTGTGATTTGCCTCTCACTCCGGTGATGGCGGGTCAGCCCTTGCGGGTGAGACCAACGGCTCATTTCCGGCATCCTGATGGCGCGCACAAAGACGACTGTTCACTGGTTGCTGCCCGCGTAGCGGCAACTCGGCACTTGTTGGAGTTGGGGGTGCTGGTGTTGCCGCGGCGACGGATGAGTCGAACGGCACTTGGTTTTCTCGGCCATGGGTATGAGGTCTGGGTGGAACAACCCACCGAGCACATTTCAATCGTAAACGCGACGATGCACGACCACGCCACGGCACTACTGACCTTGGATGACGGGCGGCAGTTGCTGGTTGATCTGACGGGGGTGCGCGAGCCTGGGTCTGATGGACTGGGGCATGCCGTCGTGACTCTTTCGCTCTCAGATCCATCCCTTGCGATGATGGACCCGGAAGAGATCCGCGCGAGACTGCGAATCCTTCCAGATATGCACTGGTGTTCACACTGGAATGACGCAAGTCTGGCTGTTGAAGGTGACGCAGTCGCGGCCAAAGCCGCAAAGGATGCACTCGACAGTTGGGATGCGGCAGACGAATCTGAGTTTCTGGCACAGTTGCCGAAAGACGTGGAGCCAAGCCTCATTCCTGGTTTGAGGCACGAGACGGTGCTGCACCGCGAGGTGAAAGCCATCCTTGAAAGTGCATCGTCCATTGCAACCCCGGGCCTGGAGGTTGTGGTGGAGCGGGATCCGCCAGATGAGTTCGCCGGAGAGTGGGAGACGGCCAGCATCCGCAAGATGTGGATGACAGGGCCTCGTCAACTCGACTTTGGCGATGTTCGTCTTGAAAAAAAGGTGGCGAGCATCGTTCCCGATGTCATTGCAGATCTGAATCCAGGCAAGGTTCATGGTTGGGGCGGGACCATGACTTGGGTTGCCGGGGACTTCGACGAAGACGAAGAAGACACGTACCCCTTCACTTGGCCTGCAGCCATCCTGGTCGAGGTGACTGTGACGCATGGCATCGACGACGAGAAGTTGCGGCGCATTCGGGATCTGGACATGCCGACACTGGAGATTGACCTCGGAGCGTTGGGCGGAACGGTGACACGCGAGAATTTGCGTGACCTGGTGGTCAACCAGTTGGTCGGGAAGCGGTGGGTGCACCACCCCGTCCTGCGGGCCAAGCTGCGGGTGCTTGAATCAGCGGTTGATGAACACCCAGTCACCTTGCGCTACCGCGAGCGACTCTTGGAGTTGCGCCGCCCCGCCTACCTTGCTCAACCCAAAGCGTACTGGGCCGCTAGGTACATCTCTGCGATGACGTCGTTTCACGACGCCAACGTCGGTATCAAGAGGGCAGGGCGAAAGCACGTGGGCAATGGCCCCAAGCCCCAATTCTTGGGCAGCGACAGCGAACTTTGGCAGCAAGTGCAGGAAGCTTCTGAGGCGCTTGCTGCGCATGGACTGCCAGGCGCTCTTGACCGGATGATGGTGGACGAATCCGGGATGGTTGCCCGCATCCTGTCGATCCAGCAGAACCGAGGCGTGGGGTATGACATGAACACTGGTTACCAGGTGCTCAACGCCATCATGCGGAGCGGACCTGACAACAAGCGTTGGCACACCATCTACACGATGGCTGTGAAGGCCTATGGCCTAGAGGCGCATTTCACAAAGGCACAGGCTGATAGCTATGCCCGATGGAGGCAATCCATCATTGATGGGGTTGATCTTCAAGACGTGACTTACCTGCGTCCGAGCACCTACGACAAGGTGCTCGGCGTTTTGTTTCCTGAGATGGCGCGGGGCATTGCGAAGAAATATGGTTTGCAACCGGAGCCTTTGTAAGTGCATCAAGCCACGCGCCGTATAGGTTGCACATTCCAGGGGCGGCCAGTTTCGCAAGCCTCGATGAAGGCCGCCCATTTTACAAAGGCTTGACGGCGCTCGGGGATCTCCTCGCGCACATCGTAGACAGCCTCCATGCCTTTGAGCGCGTGATTGAGTGCAATCTCGGTGATGTCGTTGGGGATTCCCATGTTTCGCATGTGCCCCTTTGCCGTGCTACGGGTGTCGTGAGGGGTAAAGCGCCGCACGTCGATGTCGCCGCGATCAAAGGCCCGGGTGATTGCGGCCCACAGCGTCGTTTTGCCCACATGAGTGTCACCCACACGTTTGCGGCGTCGATCCGTTCTGGCAGGCAAAACCCAAGGGGAGTCACCGGAGAGGCACTGGAGACTTTTGAACCACTCTGCAACTGTTGGTGTGATGGGGACCAAAAAGCCTGTGCGCGTCTTGACCGATTCGGCTGGCACCCACCAAGTACCAAGTTCGAAGTCGATGTGCTCCCATCTGGCTTTGGCCAGTTCGATGGACCGAACACAGGTGGCAAGCAAGATGCGGAAGGCCAGGCCGTTTTCTACGCCAATGTCGTTGATGTCCTTCAGGTGCGCACGCAGTTCGTCCTCGGCCAGCATCACGCGC
>CAZKPN010000065.1:0-15032 GCA_964554655.1 uncultured Aquabacterium sp.
GCGGGCAAGTACAGCGAACGCTTCCTCAACGCCATCGACCGGGCCCTGGTCGTCAAGCCCGAAGACCGCACCCAAAGCGTGGCCGAGTTGCGCGCGGCCCTGGGCCTGGGCGGTGTGGACTTCAACCCCATGGTGACGCAGCCGGTGAAGCTGGCCTCGCAAGGTTCAGCGCCAGCACCCCAACGTGCCCCCGCGCCCACGCCAGCGGGCCGCCAAACGGCGCCTTCCAACAGCACCGCCACGGCGCCGGCGGCCTCGCGCAGCGGGCTGATGATCGGCGTGGGCGCCCTGGCCTTGGCGGGCATCGGCGGCACGGCGTTCTGGCTGCTGACCAAGTCATCGGCACCACAGGCCCCGGTGGCCACAGAAGCCAGCCCGGCCATCACACCGCCCCCCGCTGCGGTGGCCGTGGCGCCCGTGATCACGCCGCCGCCGGCCGTTGTGGCCCCCGCCCCTGCGCCAGCCCCCGTGGCGGCCACCCCGCCCGTGGTTGAAGGTCCCTTCGACGCCCTGCGCGAGTTCGACCACATCGTCGCGGCGCAAACACCGGGCTTCGGTGTGGAGGCAGCCCCGACCAAACCGCAGTTCCGCATCGGCAAGGACCGGCTGGCCTTCACCGTCAAATCGGCGCGCGAAGGCCACGTCTACGTGCTGCTGCAAAGCACCGAGGGCGAGTTCATGCAGCTCTTTCCCAACAAGATGGCGCGCAACAACCGCATCAAGGCCGGCCAGACCTTGAACCTGCCGCAATCGACCTGGCCCATGGACGTGGCCGGCCCGGCGGGCACCGACCATTTCCTGGTGATCGTCTCGGCGCAGCCGCGCAACTTTGAGGCGGCGGGGTTGAAGAACGACGGCGGCTTCGGCATGTACCCCAAGCCAGACGCAGCGCTGGAGATCGCCAAGCGGCACACGGGCCCAGGCTCCGCGTTCGCTGGCGCGGTTCAGTGCCAGGGCGGCCCCGGGTGTGAAGACGAATACGGCGCGGCCAGGTTCTCCTCAGAAGAAGTTCAGTGAGCGGCCAGTGGGCCACTCACTGAACCTGCATCACTTGCGGTAGTGGTCCAGCGTGGGCGGTGGGGTGTAGCCCAGCTCGCGCGCCCGTGACTCGAACTGCGCGGCCAGCAAGGGCTGGTCCTGGCCCCGGTAGTACAGGGCCAACTCGTAGCTGGCGATCCCGTTGCCCAGGGCCGAGGCGAACTGCATCCAGCCTTCGAAGCGGTTGTTGTCCGTGCTCACGCCATCTTCGCCACGGCGGTACATGCGCGCGATCCGCGCGGCGGCATCCTTGTCACCCCAGGCGGCCTTGCGCAACTCGCGCAGCAGGGTGTCGGGGGTTTCGGGTTTGGGGCTGAAGGCGCTTTTGAACAGGCGCACATCGTTGCGTTGCATGGCCTTGGCCGCGTCGGTGGCGCCTTCACGGGCCACTTGGGCCGAGCCCGCCAGCTTGCCGCCAGGAAAGCGCTTGAGGTATTCATCAGCGCGCTTGACCACGTCGCCGGGCCAATAGCTGTCTTCCACCTGTTTCCACAGGGTTTTTTCATCGGTGTTCTCGAACGCCACCTCGCCACCCGGCGCGCTCGGCTTGAGGGCCAGGCGCGTGCGAATCTGCGTGTTCTCGGCGATGAAGGGAAACTGCGCCACGTTGCGGATGGCCTGGATGGGGTGGTTCAGCATGGTCTGCTGCACGTCCAGCTTGACCAGGCGGAACAGGTCGGAGAAGGTGGTGTCGTCTGAGGCCGCTTGCATCACCTTGACCAGCGAGGCGGTGTAGAAAGTGTTCTGCGTTTCAACGGCGGGCGCGATGGCGGGCTTGCCAGCGCCGGTGGCAAAGGCGATCAGGCAACCCAACGGCGCTTCGACCTGGTTGAGGCCGCCTTCGGCCCGCAGCGAGGTGCGGCAGGCATCGATCACGACCATGCTCAGGCCCTTGGGGCGGTGCGGCAAGGCATCGACCAGGTCGCGCTTGAGCATCAGGCCATTGCCCAGCAGCGAGTCTTCCTTGCCGCTGGGGTTGGTGCCCGCGCCCAGCAGCAGGTTCTCGGCATCGACCTGCATGCCGTGGCCGGTGAAGTAAAACAGCACGGTGGCATCGGCCGGCGCGGCCTGCACGCGTTTGGCGAAAGACTGCATGGCGTCGCGCAGCACCTTCACGTCCTGGTCGGTCACCACGGTGACTTCGAAGCCGCGCTTTTCCAGCACGGCCTGCACGTCGCGCAGGTTCTTGTGCACGGGTGGCAGGTCAAAGGGCGAGGGATAGGCTCGGTTGCCCACCAGCAGGGCAAAGCGCTTGGGCGCCTTGCCCGAAGCCACCGCCGGGGTCGCCGCCGTGCTTGGACTGCTGCCGTAGGAATAGCCCTGCGCCAAGGTCACCGAGGGCAAGCCCAGGGCCAGCGGTATGGTGAGGACTTGGCGGCGGTTCACGGTTGATTTCACGGTCGGGCTCGGAGGTGGTCGAACTTCAAACTGTATGCCATTCGCGCGCGGCCGTGTTCAACAATCATTGGCAGCCCAAGGTGGCGGTGGGGGTGCAGGTGGCGGGCATGCGGATGGACTCGGAGCCTTCGGTGGCGGGGCGGCCCGCGCCCACCTCGGCGATCACGCCGGTGCGCAGCCGGGACGACACGTTCTCGGTGCGCACGGCCTCGTCGAAACGCGCGCGGCGCGACTCTTCGATCACGGCGGTCACCGCGCTCAAAGCGCCCACCTCTTGCGGGGTGGAGGGCACGCGGCCGTTGTAATACACCTGGATCTCGCTGGATTTGCTGGTGCCATCGTAGAACGGCACATTGCCATCCGAGCCACCCAGGTAGACGGCCGATGAGCCCGCGCCCGCACCCTTGGGTCGCACGGTCAGGTAACCCCCGAAGCTGTCGCCCACGTCCACCTGGATCCAGCTGGTGGTGGCCGGCGTGCCGAACTGGTTGATCACAGTGGGCTGCTTCAGCACCAGGGTCAGCGCCGCCACCGAGCTTTCAATGCCCTGGGCATTGATGTAAGGCAGGCGCGCACGGATCTTGGTGCCGGCGTTGGTCGTCAAGCTGTTGGCGGTGAGCTTGACCGCGTCAGCCTCGATGCCCGCCGAGTTGATCTGGTTGGCATCCACCCGCACAAAGCTCAGCGGCAAGGTGCCCGAGCCGCTGAAGCGCCCGGTGTTGGTGTCGCCCTCCGGGCCGCTGACGGCTTTCAGGTTGCCCGCGATCTCGTTGGTGGTGTGGTCGATCCGGATGGAGCCACGGTTCACGGCTTGCAGGTCCAGCGTGGAGCCGGCGGCCGTGGTGATCGTGCCGTTGGTTTGCAGGATGGCGGCAGCGGCCTCGTTCACCAACAGGTTGCCGGTGATCAGGCCGGGGCGGCCGCTCAACTCGCTGTCGTTGAACGCAACGCCAGCGCCAGGGCCCCCGCCCGCCTGCAGGGTCAGCACGCCGCCACCCAGGTTGAGCGAATCTTCCAGGGTCAGCACGCCGTCGGTGCTGATGTCGCCCCCCAGTCCCAGGTTGACCAGGCCCAGCCGCAAACTGCCAGCGGTGTGCAGGGTGACGGTGGACGCCACCAGGGACAAAACGCCACTGGTCACCACCGGGTCGTTGTAGGTCTGTGCGCCGGTGGTGCGCATGCTGCTGGCGTCGATCTGCGTGGTGCCGGGGGCATCGGTGGTCACGCTGGCCAAGGCCGTGGTCGAACCCACATTGCCCTGGAAGCGCGTCAGGCCACCCGTGTTGACGGTCAAGGCATGGGCGCCATCGACAGTGGACTGCAAGTGGATCTGGCCGGTGCCACTTTGCAGCGTGGTGTCCACGCCCAGGGTCAAGGCGCCGGACTGGATGTCCACCGTGCCGGTGCTGGCGCCGATCACGAGCTGGGTGAAGCCGCTGGTCTGGTCCAGCAGGGCTTGGCTGATCAAGAGATCGCCCCCGCCGCCTGCACCGGCCAGGCCGATGGTGGTGGCGCTCAAGGGCAGGATGTTCAGGATGCCCGAGCCGGAGATCGGCCCGCCCGAGGTCAGTGTGTTGGCCACCAGGGTCAGGTTGGCGCCACCGGTGACGCCGCCATCGAACTGCTGCGTGTCGCTGCTGAAGGTGGTGTTGCCCGTGTAGGTGACGGCATCGCCGAAGTGCAGCGCACCGGTGGCGCGCACCTGGCTGGCATTGATGGCGGTGGTGCCGCCCGCGTTGGTGCTCAGGCTGGCCAGGGCGGTGGTGCCGCCCACGTCGCCGTTGAAGGCGGTGGTGCCGGTGGTGTTGACCGTCAAGGCGCGCGCGCCATCCACGGTGCCGTTGAACGTCACGTTGCCCGAGGCGCTTTGCACCTTGGTGTTGCGGGCCAGGGCCAAGGCGTTGGCGTTGATGGCGCCCGTGCCATCGGCGCGGCCAATGGTCTGCGAGGTGAAGCCGGTGACCCGGTTCAAGGTGGCCTGCGTGATCTGCAAGGCGCCCACGCCACCGGCCAGGCCGATGGTGGTGCCCGCGGCCGTGGGTTGCAGGGTCAGCTCGCCGCTGCCCGACAGGTCGCCGCCCAGGCTCAAGGTGTTGGTGGCCAAGGTCAGGTTGGCGCCGCCACTGGCGCCGCCGCCCAGCGTGATCGATGGGGCGGTGAAGCTGACGTTGCCGCCATACACCACGGCATCGCCAAAGCTCAAGGCGGTGGTGGCGCTGGCCGAGCTGCCATTGAAGTGCGTGCTGCCCGCCGCGTCGGTGCTCAAGGTGGTCAGGCCGGTGACGTTGCCATTGAAGCTGGTGACGCCCGCGGTGTTGACCGTCAAGGCCTGGGCGCCATCGAGCGCGCCAAAGTTGATGGCGCCGGCGCCGCTTTGCACCGTGGTGTTGGCGCTCAGGGTGGAGGCGCCCACGTTGACCGTGCCCGTGCCGTCGGTGCGGCCGATCACGCGCTGCGTGAAGCCCGAGACGGTGTTCAGGTTCACCTGCAAGGCGCCCGCGCCGCCGCTCAAGCCAATGGTGGTGCCCACGCTCTTGGGGGCGATGGTGAAGGTGCCGGCGCCCGAGCCGGTCACGGCCCCGGCCACGCTGATGACGTCGGAGGTCAGGCTCAGGTTGTTGGCGCCGGTGATGTCGCCCGCGAAGTCCAGGGACGAGCCATCGAAGACCGCATCGCCACTGAGCACCTGGACATTGCCGCCATAGCTTTGCGCGCCGGTGGTGGTCAGGCCATTGGCGCCGATGAAGCGCACGGTGCCGGTGCCGGTTTTGTTCAAGCCGGTCAGGCCGGCGATGGTGCCGTTGAAATCGACCAGGCCGGGTGTGGCGATCGCCAGGGCGTGGCTGGCACCGATCAGGTTGGCCAGGCTCACGCTGTTGGCGCTCAAGGTGGTGTTGGCCGACAGGGTGACCGGGTCGCCATAGACCTGCGCGCCCGTGGTGGTCACTTGAGCGGGCAGGACGGTGTTGCCACCGGCCGTGGTGGTCAGGCTGGTCAGGGCCGCGGTGCCGCCCACGTTGCCATGGAAGGTGGTGGTGCCGCTGTCGTTGACCAACAGGGTGCGTGCGCCATTGACCGTGCCGTTGAAATCGACGGTGTTGGCGGTGACGGTGGTGTTGGCGCCCAGGGTGACCGCGCCGCCGTAGCTTTGCGCGCCGGTGGTTCGGATGCTGGCGCCGTTGAGGTTGGTGGTGCCTGAGGTGCTCAGGCTGGTCAGGGCCGTGGTGGCGCCCACGGCAGCGCCCAGAGTGGCGGCGCCCGAAGCGTTGATGGCCAGGGTGCTGGGCCCATTGACCGTGCCATTCAAAGCGATGTCCGTGCCGACCAGGGTGGTGTTGGCGGCCAGGTAGGTGCTGCTGGCGTAGGTCTGTGCACCCGTGGTGGTGATGGTGCCACCACCCAGGTAGAGCGACCCGCCCGTCACGCTCAAGGATGCCGTGCTGACAGCCGCCATCAGGTCAGTGCCTGAGCCCGCTGCAGCGTTGATCGTCACGGCGTGTGGGCCGGTGAGCGTGCTCTGGAAGTGCACGTAACTGTTGTTGGACGTGAACGTGCTGGCATCACCCACCGTGGCCGCGCCGGTGTAGTACTGCGATCCGCTGGAGTGCGCGCCGCCCTGGTCAAATCGCGCGGTGCCCGACACATCCACATTGTTCAGCACGGTGGTGGCGCCCACGGCCTGGCCGAATTGGGCATTGCCCGTGACCTGCAAGGACTGGACACCTGCGGAGGCTGCATTCACGGTGCCATCAAAGACCACCGTCGTCCCTGCCAGGTTGACGCTCGCGTCCAGGATCACTGCATCACCATAGGTTTGAGTGCCGGAGGTGGTGACCGATGCGCCCAGGCGCGTCGTGCCGCCAGCGTCGGTGGACAACGACGTCAAGCCCGACACGGCGGCGTTGATCCTCGTCGTGCCGCCGGTGTTGAGAGCCAGGCTTTGCGCGCCGCTGATGGACGCCAACACGCTGATGTCGCCGGTGCCGCTGAGCAAGGTCAGGTCCACCGGCAGGTTGAAGGCGCCACCCGATGAGCCCAGGGTGACGGTGCCCGTGCCATCGGCACGGCCAATCGTGATGCGGGAGAAGGTCGAGTATTGGCTCAAGTCCACCACCAGCTCAGCGCCCGTGCTGGTGCCCGAGACCACGGTGTTTTTGCTCAGCGTGTAGGGCGCGATCTGGACGCCCCCCGTGCCGCTCAAGGCACCACCGATGGGTTGCAACAAGTCCGTCAGAAAGCCCAGGTCATGCGTGCCCGCCACCAGGTTGCTGTTGAAGTCCAACTCCGCGCCGGTGAAGGTGGCGTCTCCCAACAGGGAGACCGTGCCGTCGTAGGTCTGCGTGCCAGTGGTGGTGATGTTGCCTGCGGTGCGGGTGGCCCCAGCCACGTACAGGTTGGCGATGTTGACCGTGTTCTTGAAGTAGGCATCGCCGCCCAGCGGCGTGATGGTGAGGTTGCGGGCGCCGCCCACCGTGCTGTCAAAGGTCAGCGTGGTGGCGTTCATCGCCACATCGTTCGCCAGCGTCACCGCGCCCTTGTAGCGCTGCGAGCCGGCCGTGGAGATGCTGCTCGCGCCCACGCGGGTCGGGCCATCGACCACCAGACTGTTCAAGCGACTGGTGATGGTGGTGCCAATGTTGCCGTTCAGGCGCACCGTGCCCGTGGTGGTGGCGGCGTCCAGGGTGTAGGCGTTGTCAACGTTGGTGTCGACCTGGCCAAACACGATGTCGCCTGAGCCATTGCGCACATTCAGGCTGCGGTTCAACGCCGTGCCGCCCGTCATGTTGCCAAAGGTGATGTTGGCGGTGCCATCGGTGCGGCCCACCGTGACGCTGCCAAAGCTGGCGAACTTGCCCAGCAAGGCGCCCGTGACCTGCAGATCGCCGGCGCCGCCCGCCAGCCCGATGGACGTGGAGGCCAGGCGCCCGGCGATGCTGGCGTTGCCCGCGCCGGTGCTCAGGATGTTGCCCGCGACGCCCAAGGCATCGGCGAACACCGACAGGTTGTGCGCCCCGGCATTGAGGTTGCCGGTGGCCTGCAGGTTGCTGGTGGTGAAGGTGGTGTTGGCGCCCAGGGTGACCGTGGGCGTGGTGTAGGTTTGCGCGCCGCTGGTGGTCATGGCGCCGCCATTGATGTCGACCGAGTTGGCCGTCACACCCAGGCTGGTGAGCGCGGTGTCGCCACCAACGGCGCCATCGAAGCGCGCATTGCCGGCGCCCGCATTGACCGTCAGCGCCTGCGCGCCATCGACCTTGTCTCGCAAGCGCACGTTGGCGCCGTTGCTGTTCAAGGTCACCGCGCCACCCAAGGTGACCGCGCCGGTGTAGTCCTGCGCGCCCGTGGTGACGACGTTGGCGCCCAGGGTGGCCTTGCCTTGCAGGCTCAAGGCGCCCACGCCGCCAATCGCGGCGGTGGTCTTGATCGCGTCGGCCGCCGCATTGCTGCTCTTGACGGTGAGGTCGTGCGTGGCACCGGCCAAGCCGGCCAGGCTCACCTTGGCCGCACCAGCGTCCAGCGTCACGTTGGACGCCAAAGTGGTGGTGTCACCATACGTCTGGTTGCCCGTGCTGGTGACGTCGCCGCCCAGGGTGGCCTGGCCCTGCACATCGAGTGCACCGACGTTGCTGATGGTGCCGGTGGTCTTGATCGCATCGGCCGCCGCGTTGGCGCTCTTGAGCGTGAGGTCGTGTGCGCCACCGCCGTCCAGGCTGGCCAGCGAAATCTTGCCGGGGCCGGCTTCCAGGGAGGTGGTGGCCGCCATCGTGACCGCGCCACCGTAGGTTTGATTGCCAGAAGTTTTGACCAGGCTGGCGCTGACCGTGACCGGGCCATTCAGGTCGACACTGCTCAAGGCGTTGGTGCCGCCGATCAGGTCGTTCAGGCTGATGGTGCCGGTGGTCTGCGCTTCGAGCGCAAAGGCGCCATCGAGCTTGGCGAAACTGACCGCGCCGCTGTCACTGCGGACCACGGTTTTGGTCGGCAGCACATAGTCGCCAAAGCCAATGGTGTAGGCGTTGGCCGCGCTGCCCACCACGATGCTCTGGTAGGTGCTGAATTTGTCGAGCAGGGCCTGGCTCAGTTGCAGGGTGCCGGAGGCCACGGGCAGGCCACCTGCCACGCTGATGCTGCCGGTGTCGGACAGGGGCTCGAAGGTGGCGTTGGCCGTGCCGGTGGCCGCGCCGCTCAGGGTGATGGTGTCTGCGCGCAGGCCGACATTGTTGGTGCCGGCGGCCAGGCTGGTCAAGCTCAGGCTGGTGCCCTTGAGGTTGACGGGAGCGGCCAAGGTCATGGCGCTGTCGTAAGTTTGGGTGCCAGTGGTGGTGACATCCCCGCCCAGCGTGACCTTGCCTTGCACGCTCAGCACCGCCGTGTTGCTGATGGCGCCGGTGGTCTTGATCGCATCGGCCGCCACGTTGCTGCTGACGAGCGTCAGATTGTTCGTGCCGCCGTCGACAGCCGCCAGGGAAACCTTGCCCGCGCCGGCGTTCAGCTGCGCGTTGGCGCCGAGCGTGGTGGTGCCGGTGTAGCCTTGATCGCCAGTGGTGGTGACGTTGGCGCCTAAAGTGGACTTGCCTTGCACACTCAGCACCGCCGTGTTGGTGATGGTGCCGGTGGTCTTGATCGCATCGGCCGCCACGTTGCTGCTGACGACCGTCAGGTTGTGCGTGCCGCCATCAACCGCCGCCAAGGCGACCTTGCCCGCGCCAGCGTTCAGCTGCGCGTTGGCGCCCAGCGTGGTGGTGCCGGTGTAGCTTTGGTCGCCGGTGGTGGTGACGTCTGCGCCCAGCGTGGACTTGCCTTGCACGCTCAACGCCGCCGTGTTGGTGATGGTGCCCGTGGTCTTGATGGCATCGGCCGCCGCGTTGCTGCTGACAACCGTCAGGTTGTGCGTGCCGCCGTCCACCGAGGTCAGGGACACCTTCGCGGCGCCTGCGTCCAGTTGCGCGTTGGCCGCCAAAGCCAGCGGGCCGGTGTAGGTCTGGTTGCCCGTGGTGGTGACGTTGCCGCCCAACGTGGCCTTGCCCTGCACGCTCAACACCGCCGTGTTGCTGACCGTGCCGCTGGTCGAGATGGCATCGGCCGCCGCGCTGGTGGTCAGCACGGTGAAGTTGTGCGCACCGCCATCGACCGAGGCCAATGACACCTTGGACGCGGCCGCGTCCAGTTGCGTGTTGCCGGCCAGCGTGGTCGTGCCGGTGTAGGTCTGGTCACCGATGGTGCTGACGTTGCCGCCCAGGGTCGACTTGCCTTGCACGTTCAAGGCCGCGACGTTGGTGACCGTGCCCGTGGTCTTGATGGCGTCGGCGGCCGTGTTGGTGCTGGCCAGGGTCAGGCCCTGCGCCACGCCGTTCACCGCCGCCCCCAGCGACAGCTTGCCCGCGCCCGCGTTCAGCGTGACGGGCGCGAGTGCGCCGGTCAAGTTGATGCCGCCACTGGACAGCGTGCCATCCAGGGTCAGGCCATGGCGGGTGATCACGTTGGCCTTCAGGATGATCTGGTCGCCCGCCGTCAACTGCAGGCCGAAGTCGCCCGTGTTGGCCGAGGCATCGACGGCCGAGGACACGGTGATGGCCTTGTCGGCGCTCAGGTGCACATTGGCCAGGTCGAGTTGCGCAACCACGGCCCCGGCGGTGATCTTGCTGACGGTGCCGGCACCACCCGCGTTGGCGCTGAAGGAGGCCGCCGTGAGGTCCAGGCCACCGGCGTCACCGCCGATGTCGGGGCCTGCGGCCACGATCTCGATGTTCCTCGGGTCCAGCAGCAAGGTGCCTTTGGCGCCGCCAGCGCCGCCGCGCAAATCGGTCTGGCCACGGTAGTCCAGCGTCTCGCGGCCCGAGACCTCGGCCTGACCACCATTGCCACCCAGCGCACCACCGCGCGCAGAAATGCTGCCCAGGAAGCGCGTGTCGCCATCGGCCCAAGCGACCACCTGGCCGCCATCACCCTGCACCGTGGCATCGGCTTTGATGCTCACATCGCGGCCCACCAGGGTCTGGCTGGCGCGGCGGGCGCTGCCCTGTCCGTGGAAGTCGCCACCCAGCTTGACATCGCCGCCACCGGCGGCGCCCGAGGCGTCGATGCTCGCCTGGTCGAACAGGCCCACCCGATCGCCCAGGATGCTGACCGAACCACCCCGCTCGCCGGCTTGCAGGCCCGACACGTCCACCTGGCCGGTGACCGAAGTCACGCCGCTGTCTCCACCATCAATGACCACGCGGCCTTGTTTGGTCCCCAAACTGCGGGCCTGCACCACGCCGCTCATGTTGAGCACCGTGTCGGCGAACTGGCCACGCGCGGCGGCCATCATTTCCACCGAGCCACCATTGGTCTCGATGCGGCCCAACTGCGCCAGGCGTGCGCCGGCTTCCTTGCCCTCGACTTCGAAGAACAGCAGGCCATCGCCTTCCACATCGACCAGCAGCTTGCTGGCAGCGATCATGCCCACTCGGCCAGCTTCGGCCAGGATCTGTCCGGTGTTGATGACCTCACGGCCCGCCAGCACGACGAATCCGCCAGGGCTGACCGTGATCGTGCCCTCGTTCTTGACGACCCCAGCCAGGGGGCCGACGCCAGTGATGTTGTTCGTCAGCACAACGCGGTTCTTCTTGAGGAATTCCTCCTGCGACAAACTCATCGTGGTGGCCACCAAACTGCCCACATCCACGCGCGCATGCTGGCCAAACACGATGCCATTGGGGTTGATCAGGAACACCCGGCCATTGGCTTGTATGTTCCCCAGGATCCGACTGGGATCAAAGCCCGTGACCTGCCCCACGAAAGTCGCGTTGATCGTGGGTTGCTCGATGACGACTTTGTTGCCCAAGCCGATCGAGAAGCTCTCGAACAGGACATGTGCCTTGTGGCTGCTTTGATGGAACTCCATCGTGGTGGCATTGGGCTGCGTCTGCGTCACATCGCCATAGATCACCGTGCCGGTCGAAGGCAACACCGCCGTCTGGGCCAGAGCCCCTTCCGACAAGATGAGCAAGGCGGCCGCCGCCGACAAAGGCCGCAATGCAAAACACCCCCGTTGAGCAAGGCGACGGGCGTGGGTCAAGGTGCTGCGTTTCATGGTCGTCTCTCGCTCAGAAATACTTGGTCATCACCGCATAGGCGCGGGGTGTCTTCTTGGCCGGATCGCTGGTGCCTTCGCCGTTGAGCGGCCAGGCCAGGTTCAGGCGCAGGGCGAACGATTGCGATCGGTCCCAGATCGCGCCCACCCCGGCACCGCTGAGCGTGGCCGTGTTGGGCGAGCCCGGCAAGGCGCTGAGCGAAGGCAGGCTCGGGTCGTGGCGGAAGGTGGCGTGGCCCACGTCGTAGAAAGCACTGAACACCATCTCGCGCGAAGCGCGGCCAAACCACGATTCAAAGGGCAGGAAGCGCAACTCGGCGGTGAACAGGTCGCCCTCGTCGCCCGTGGCCTCGCCCGGGGCAAAGGCCCGCACGCCGGTCGGGCCACCCAGGCTGAAGCGCTCGGTCGTGTCCAGGTTCTGCATCGAACGCTGGCCCTTGTAGCGCACGTACAGCAACAGGCGGTTGCTCACCAGGTTCTGCAGGCGCGAGTAGCCGGCCGTCACCTTCTGGTAGCGCTGGGGCGTGTCGCTGGGCACGAAGCCCTGCTGGTAGGTCAGATCCCCCTGCAACACGCTCAGCTCGTAAGTGTTGACGCCGCCCGTGAGCATGTTGTCTCGGAAGTCGCCCACCACGCCCACCTGCAGGTCGTCGCTGCGCTTGCGCGTGTTCAGCCCGATCTCACGGCGGTCCTCGAACTCCTTGTGCTCGAAGCTGGCCAGCGCGAACACGTTGAGGTTGCGCGAGCGCACCAAGGGGTACAGGCCGAACACATTGGCCGCCGTGGCATCGCCGTTCAGCCCGACCGGGAACGCATCCTTGTCAAGCTCGTAACGCACCTTGGAGGCCGAAGCACCCAACTTCAAACCGTCCGAGCCCAAGGGCAGCACATAGCTGACCAGGCCAAAGCCCATGCCGCCGGTGACCGTGGTCATGGCGTTGAGCACCAGGCCGTCGCCACGCCCCAGCGGGCTGGCAAAAGTGCCCACCACGTTGAGCCGCCCGGTGCCCGAATAGCGCGAGCCATGGCTGTCAAACTCGGCCTTGCCCGAGAAACGGGCCTCGCTTTGCGGCGACACCACCAGCGAGGCGGTGCCGGGATAGCGCCCCGCCTTGACCTCAAAGCGCGCGCGGATGCCCTGCAAGTCATTGACCATGAACACCACACGCTCGACATCGCGCACGCGCAGGATCTCGCCGGGCTTCAGCCGCGTCAGGTAGCGCTCGACCACCTCGCGCTGCACGATCATCTTGTCGGGCCATTGCAGCAGCACCTGGTCCAGGCGGCCCTCCATGACGGCGATGCGCACCACCCCCTCCTTGGGCGATTGCTCCGGCAGGTAGGCGTGGCCCAGGTAGTAGCCCAGCTCGCGCTGCATGTAGCGCGACACCGCCGCAGCAGCATCCACCATGTCTTCGTAGCTGCGCGCCTTGCCCGCGTAGGGCGCGGTCAGCTTGGCCAGCACATCGCGCGGCACCTCGTTCAGGCCATCGACCTCGTAGGCCGCCACGTCCAGGGTGATGTCATCCACGGGCTTGCCCAGCTCTTTGGGCACGGGTGCCGGCGCCGGCACCTCGGCGGCGCTTTCGACGGGCGACAGGGTGGTTTCACGGCCCTGCTGGAGTTGCTGGGCCGAGGGGATCACCCCGGGCGCCGGCTCCACAGGCGCGGCCTGGGCCCAGGCCGCCAAGGGTGAAACACACAACACCAGGGCCAGGCCTTGGGATAAAACGCTCGGCAAACGCACAGTTGAGATCCTTCAAAATGAGTGCGGGCAATGCTGACCGCCCTCAACGGGCGCCCCGGATCCCACCCAACGGCAGGTTATAACCGTCGCCACCCGTTTACGCACTCCCTAAGCCCTGGGGGTAGGACACCTGACGTGAACCCCACATTCCCCTTGAAATTCGCGGCGAACCTGTCATGGCTTTACCCTGACCGCCCTTTTCTGGACCGATTCCAGGCCGCCGCCGCCGACGGTTTCCAGGGCGTGGAGTGCTTGTTCCCGCACGAACACCCTGAAAGCGAGATCCGGGCCCGCCTGCGCGATCTGGGCCTTGAGCTGGTGCTGTTCAATGCCGCCCCGGGCGATTGGGCCGCGGGCGAACGCGGTCTGGCCTGCCTGGACGGGCGCGAATCCGACTTCCAATCCAGCGTGCTGGCCGCGCTGGCCCTGGCCCAACAACTGGACTGCCCCCGCGTGCACGTGATGGCCGGTTTGGTCACCGGGGCCGACCAGGAACGCGCCCTGGCGATTTACGAACAGCGCCTGGCCTGGGCCGCCGAACAGGCCCGCCTGGCCCAGCGCACACTCCTGATCGAACCCATCAACCCGCGCGACATGCCCGGCTACCTGCTGAACCGCCAGGCCGATGCCCACGCCCTGGTCCAGCGCATCAACTCACCCCACCTGCAGGTGCAGCTTGACCTGTACCACTGCCAGATCGTGGAAGGCGACATCAGCATGCAGCTGCGCCAGGCCCTGCCCACCGGCCGGGTCGGCCACCTGCAGATCGCCGCCGTGCCAGACCGGGGCGAACCCGACGCGGGCGAACTGCACTACCCTCACGTCTTCGCCGAACTGCGCGCCCTGCAATGGGCCGGCTGGATCGGCTGCGAATACCGCCCACGCCAAAGCGGCCCAGGCGGTACCTCCGCCGGACTGAACTGGCTGCGCGCCGCCACCGCCCTGGCACCCGAAGAAAAAGGCCCCCGATGATCCCCAAGATCCCCGCCACCATCACCACCCGCGACGGCCTGGCCCTGGCCACCCGCCACTGGCCCCTGCCCAACCAGGTCGAGCCGCGCGGCGTCGCCCTGCTGGTGCACGGCCTGGGCGAACACGCCGGCCGCTACGAACACGTGGCCCACCACCTGAACAACTGGGGCTGGGCCGTGGTCGGCTACGACCACCGGGGCCACGGCCGCTCACCCGGCGCCAAGGGCCGCCTCGCCCACGGCGACGACCTGCTCTACGACCTGGCCTCGGTGCTGGACACCGTCCGCACCACCTACCCCGGCCAGCGCCTGCTGCTGATCGGCCACAGCCTGGGCGGCCTGGTCGTCGGCCGCTTCGTGGCCGCCCAAGCCAATCCGCGTGAAGCCGCACCCTGGGCCCGCCCGGTGGACCTGCTGGTGATGTCATCGCCCGCCCTCGATCCCGGCCTGAGCTGGTTCCAAAAAACCCTGCTGGCCACCTTTGGCAAGCTCACACCCGACCTGGCCGTGCCCAATGGCCTCAAACCCGAATGGGTGTGCAGCGACCCGGCCATCGTCAAGGCTTACATCGCCGACCCGCTGGTACACGACCGTGCCACCGGTCGATTGAGCCACTTCATCGTCGACGCGGCCGCGCACGTCTTGCAACGCGCCCCGCACTGGAGCACCCCCACCCTGCTGATCTACGCCGGCGCCGACCGCTGCGTTCGGCCCGTCGGCAGCGCGCGCTTTGGCGCCGCCGCGCCGCATTCGGTGGTCACCACGCACGCCTACCCGCGCATGGCCCACGAAATCTTCCACGAGC
>CAZKPN010000065.1:15132-22568 GCA_964554655.1 uncultured Aquabacterium sp.
TCGGTGGTCACCACGCACGCCTACCCGCGCATGGCCCACGAAATCTTCCACGAGCCCGACCAGGCGCAGGTCTTCGCCGACCTGGCCCGCTGGCTCGACACCGTCTGAACAAAGAAAACAAGGACCCGTCCCCATGGCGATCAAAGCCACCATCTACAAGGCCCAGCTGCAACTGGCCAACATGGACCGCAACGTCTACGCCGACCCCGCCCTGACGATCGCGCGCCACCCCTCCGAGGCCGACGAACGCATGATGATCCGCGTGCTGGCCCTGGCCCTGGGCTGGCCCTCGAACACGCAGGAAGGCACCATCGAGCTGGCCAAAGACATGTGGGACACCGACGAGCCCGCCCTGTGGCAGAAGAACTATTCAGGCGAGATCCTGCATTGGATCGACGTGGGCCAGCCCGACGACAAGCGCCTGATGAAGGCCAGCGGCCGCGCCCACCAGGTCAGCCTGTGGGTGTTCCAGAGCAGCACCAAGGTGTGGTGGGACGCCATTGCCACCAAACTGACCCGCGCGCGCAACCTCACCGTGTGGCAGGTGCCTTCCGAGCAAAGCCAGGCCCTGGCCAAGCTGGCGCAGCGCACCATGCAACTGCAGATCACGGTACAGGACGGCACCATATGGGTCAACGACGGCAGCGACACCGTCGAGATCACCCCCGTGAAACTGATGGGGCCTGACTGACCCGGAGCTTGATCTGGCGCAAGAGCAGCCCGCACGATTTCTGCCACAACCGGAGAATGCCCAGACTTCACCGCGCCCACTTATGACGGACTTCTACCGCGCCTTGCTCGACATGGGCCAGGCCATCGTTCGCGTGACCGATCCGGATGAGCTGTACGGAGCGATCTGCCGCATTGCCGTGACCTCTGGCCACGCCACCATGGCCTGGATCGGACTGATCCAGGACGGCCGGGTGGTGCCCGTGGCCTGGGGCGGGCCCGCCCAGGCGTACACGCAGAAGCTGGACATCCGTGTGGGCGCCCCGGACGGTCAACCCGCTGCCGACATGGGCCCCACCTCGCTGGCCATCACCCATGGCCGCACCTGGGTCTGCAACGACTTCCACGCCGACCCCTGCACGGTGCCCTGGCGTGAACTGGCGAGCCGCTTCGGCATCAACGCCTCGGCCGCCTTCCCGATACGGCGAGACGATCACATCATCGGCACCCTCAACCTGTACTTCGACCACGCCCAGGCGTTCACCCCGGACGTGGTTGAGCTGGTAGAGCAGATGGTGTCCGACCTGGGTTTTGCGCTGAAAGCCCGAGCGGGGCAAGAGCGCCTGGCACAGTTGCGCACCGCCTTGCACGAGCGCGAACTGCAGCTGTCCGGCATTGTCGAGACCGCCATGGACGCCATCATCACCGTCAATGCCCAAGGCCGGGTCGTGCTGTTCAACCAGGCCGCTGCGCGGATGTTTGGCGTGAACGCCCCAGACGTCATCGGCGGCACGATCGATCGTTTCATCCCCTCGGCAAACCGCGAGGCGCACCGCGCCCACCTGGCCTTGTTCACAGCCGAAGGCACGACCTCGCGGCGCATGGGCCACACCCGTGAGTTGAGCGGGCAACGCGCCAATGGCGAGGTCTTCCCCATGGAGGCCTCCATATCGCGCACCGGCACGGACGAAGGCCTGCTGATGACGGTGATGGCCCGGGACGTGACCCAGTTGCGCCTGGCCGAACAGGCCCACCTGGCCCGCAGCGTGGCCGAAGCCGCCAACCAGGCCAAGACCGCGTTCCTCTCGCGCATCAGCCACGAACTGCGCACGCCCCTCAACGCGGTGCTGGGGTTCGCCCAGCTGATGCAGATCGACACGAGCGACCCTTTGAGCGCGCGCCACCGCGAGCGGCTTGATCAACTCTTGCGGGCAGGCGACCACCTGTGCACCCTGATCGACGAAATGCTGGACATCTCTGGCATTGAAGCGGGCCGCATGGCCATCCAGACGCGTGACTTTGACCTGTGCGAGTTGCTGGACGGTGTCCTGCGCATGAGCGAGCCGCATGCCCTGCAATGCCAGGTCACGCTGCACGCCACCTATGCCGAACTGGCACCGCTGTCCCTGCACACCGACCCGGATCGCCTGCGGCAGGTGATGCTCAACCTCGTCTCCAACGCCATCAAGTACAACCGCCCCGGTGGCTGGGTTCGCCTGGAAGTGCGGCGCGATGCTCACCTCATTCACATCACCGTTCGCGACAACGGCCTGGGCATGAGCGAGCGGCAAAGGGCCAACCTGTTCCAGCCCTTCAACCGGCTGGGCCGCGAACACAGCGATGTGCAAGGCACTGGCATCGGGCTGGTGCTGGTGCGCCAGTTGATCGCCCTGATGGGCGGCGAACTCACCTTGGACAGCCACGTTGACCAAGGCACGGTCGTGGGCATCACCCTGCCCATCGGGGGCAAGCAAACGCTGGTACACGCCGCGCCTGCGACTGACACGCCGCCCCAAGAATCTGCCAAACCCGAGGGCCTGGTTCTGTACATTGAAGACAACGCCATCAACGCGGTGCTGGTTCAAGAAATGCTGGCCTGTTGGCCCAAGGTCAGGCTGGTGGTCGCGCCCAATGGCGCCACTGGTCTGCAATGCGCCCGCACCAGTCGCCCGGACGTCATCCTGCTTGACATGCACCTGCCCGACATGAACGGCGTCGAGGTGCTGCGCCTGCTGAAGGCCGACGAAGCCACACGCGATCTGGCGGTGGTGGCCTTGTCCGCCAATGCCGTGATGGAAGACATGCAGGCCGCACGCGCCGCCGGGGCCGAGGACTACTGGACCAAGCCGATCGACATCGAACGCTTTGTCAAAGGCATGCGCCAGCGACTGCGCACCAAGCCTAGCTCGTCCGATCCTCGGTCTTGAACGCTGAAACGGCCTTCACCAGCTGCTCGGCCTGTTGACGCAGGCTCTCGGCGGCGGCGGCACTTTGCTCCACCAGCGCGGCATTTTGCTGCGTGGCCTGGTCCATCTGCGTCACGGCCTGGCCCACCTGAGCCACCCCGGCCGACTGCTCCGAACTGGCTGCGCTGATCTCGCCCACGATGTCGGTCACCCGGCGGATGGAGCTGACCACCTCGGTCATCGTGGCACCGGCCTGGTCCACCAAGGCCGAGCCCTGCTCCACGCGCTCCACGCTGGCGCCAATCAAGCTCTTGATCTCTTTGGCGGCCTCGGCCGAGCGGCCCGCCAGGCTGCGCACTTCGCTGGCCACCACGGCAAAGCCCCGTCCCTGCTCACCGGCACGCGCGGCCTCCACGGCAGCATTCAGCGCCAGGATGTTGGTCTGGAATGCAATCCCATCGATCACGCTGATGATGTCGTTGATCTTGCGCGACGACTCGTTGATGCCCTTCATCGTGTCCACCACCTGGGCCACCACCTCACCGCCCTTGATGGCCACGGTCGAAGCACTCATGGCCAGTTGATTGGCCTGGCGGGCGCTGTCGGCATTTTGTTTGACGGTGGCGCCCAGCTGCTCCATCGACGAGGCGGTTTGCTCCAGCGAGCTGGCCTGCTGCTCGGTGCGCATCGACAGGTCATTGTTGCCCTGCGCGATTTCGGCGCTGGCCGTGGCCACGCTCTCGGCATTGCCCTTGACCTCGCGCACGATGCCCGCAAAGCTGCTTTGCATGCGCGCCATCGATTGCAGCAACTGCACGGTTTCATCATTGCCCGAGGGGTGAATGGCCGAGGTCAGGTCGCCCTGCGCCAGGTGGTTGGCCACACCCACGGCATGGGCCATCGGCAGCGTCATGCGGCGCGCCAGCCACAGGGCCAGGCCCACCATCGCGGCCGTGGCCACCAGCAAGGCCACCGCGATCGACACGCGAGTGCGGTCCACGCTGGACTTGGCCCGGCCGTTGAGCGCATCGCCATTCTTCTCGATGGTGTCCGACAGGGTCGCCATCTGCTTTTCAAGCGCACTGAAGGCCGACTGCAAGGCCGGCACGGCTTGTTCCGCCGCCTGCTGATCCACGCGGGCCGCCTTGATCATCTGCTCGGCCGACTCGATGTACTTCTGAACCATGGGCTTGGTCGTGATCAGCGCGCTGCGGCTTTCATCGCTGATGGGCAGCCCCTCCAGCTTGGCCAGGGCCGCGTTGAAGGTGTCCTTGTGGTCCTTCAAGCCCTTGTCGGCCTCGTCAATGCGCTCGGGGCTTTTTTGCAGAGCGCCAAACAGCGCCAACTGTCCGTCGCCCCGGATGGCGTCGTGCATCATGTCGGCCTCCTGGCTGGCCTGCAAGGCCTGGCCCGACTGGATGGCATCTTCAATGGCGTCGCCCAACTTCGAGGAAGAGAACAAACCAATGCCGCCCACCAACATGGCCAGCGATGCCCCGGCCAAGCCGAAAGCGATGATCTGAGTGCGCAGTTTCACGGGGGAATCCTTTCAAGGATGGGGGCAGGCTAGAAGCGGACCGAAAGGCCCACCGTCCAGCCAAAATCCGGCGTGCCCTTGCTCAAGCCCCGCGACACTGCAGTGTCGATCTGAACCGAGTTGGTCACCAGGCAGGCCAGGCCCGCGTTGGCGGAGACCACGTTGCCACCATTTTTTGGAGCGGTCAGCTGCTGCCCCGCGAACTCGACGAAGCCGCGCAAGCGGTCCGTGAGCGACTTGCCCGCCACCACGGCGAAGATCCCGCCCACATGGCTTTTGCCCAAGTCGCTGCGGTCCCTGTACACGCCCGGCATCACACCCAGCGAATAGCCACCCGGGAGTTCCCACTCGGCCACCATGCGCAGCGAGGGCCGCCAACCCTGGCCACGGAACGCCTGTGAGCCCGAGTCCGCGTCCACATGCAGCAACCAGCCGATGCCCGGCCGGTGGGTGGCCTCGTCGCCGTCCTGCATGTGCCATTTGGCGCCAATGGCCAGGTCGGCATGACCATGCTCGCGGGACTTGATGCCGGCGTCATCGGTGCGCAGGCGCAGGGCGCCATCGGTTTCAAAGCGCAGCTCCACGGTGTCGCTCACGCCAATGCGCAGCAAGGTGGGTGTGGCGCACAGGCGCGTGCGGACGCCGTCGCGCTCATCGCGCTCGCAGGCCACGCTAGTTTCAATCTGGAAACGGCCATGGCCGACCACATCGCTCGACTCGACCACGTCGGGGCGGTCGGTGGCGATGCCTCTTCAGCCGCACTTGCCGCTGGCGACAGCAGCGCGCAGGCACTCAAGGCACACCACGCCAAAAGATGACGCACGGGGATGTTCATGCAATTCCTCCATCAAGAGCCCGGCTTGACAGAAGCGAGCCCGATCATGCCTTTTCGGTCATGCTCAGCTGCAAGTTGAGCAGCTCCGCTTCAAATTTGGCGAATACTGCACATCCACGGCGGGTGACCGGGCGCTTAAGCGGCATCCCGCAACTCCCGCCGCAACACCTTGCCCACCGGCGTCTTGGGCAACTCGTCTCGAAAATCCACCACCTTGGGGCGCTTGTAGCCCGTCAGGTGCTGGGCGCAATAGTCGCGCACCTGCTGCTCCGTCACGGCCGGGCTCTGGCGCACGATGACCAGTTTCACGGCCTCGCCTGAATGCTCATCGGGCACCCCCACCGCCGCGCACTCCAGGATGCCCGGCATCTGCGTGACCACGTCTTCCACCTCGTTGGGATACACATTGAAGCCCGACACCAGGATCATGTCCTTCTTGCGGTCCACGATCTTCACGTAGCCGCGCTCGTCCATGGTCGCGATGTCGCCGGTGCGGAAAAAGCCGTCCGCCGTCATCACCTGGGCGGTTTCATCGGGGCGTTGCCAATACCCGGCCATCACCTGCGGACCACGCACGGCCAACTCACCGGGCTGCCCCAACGGCACCTCGTGCCCCGCATCGTCCAGCACGCACACTTCGGTCGATGGCAAAGGCAGCCCGATGCTGCCAGAGTACGCCGTGTTGGTCACCGGATTGCACGTCACCGACGGCGAGGTCTCGGACAGGCCATAGCCTTCGTAAACGGCGCAGCCGGTCTTGTCCTTCCAAAGCTTGGCCGTGGCCTGCTGCACCGCCATGCCGCCGCCCACCGACAAGCGCAAGTGGCTCCAGTCCACCTTGTGGAAATCAGGGTGCCGCGCCAGCGCGCCAAACAGCGTGTTGACCGCCGGGAAGCTGTGAAAACGGTGCTTGGCCAGCTCCT
The DNA here is from genome assembly GCA_964554655.1 of uncultured Aquabacterium sp. GTDB lineage: Bacteria > Pseudomonadota > Gammaproteobacteria > Burkholderiales > Burkholderiaceae_C > Aquabacterium. The sequence goes on from CAZKPN010000065.1 coordinate 21,283, forward strand.
TCAAGGTGGCGGCCAAATCGCGCGGATTAGGGATCAGGATGTTGCAGACGCCCAGGCGCAGCCCCACCATCATGCTCACCGTGAAACCGAAGATGTGGTACAGCGGCAAGGCGCACACCGTGGTGGGTTGCTCACCATCCGGCACCTGCTTCCACATCGGTGAGTTCCAGGCCTCGGACTGCAGCAGGTTGGCGATGATGTTGCGGTGCAGCAGCATCGCGCCCTTGCTGACCCCCGTGGTGCCGCCGGTGTACTGCAGCACCGCGATGTCGTCGGGGCCGGGCCGGGCAGGTTGGTAAGCACGCCCACGCCCCTTGGCCAAGGCCGCGTTGAAGCGCACCGCCCCGGGCAATGAGAACTTGGGCACCAGCTTGCGCACCCGGCGCACCACGTGGTTCACCAGGCTGCCCTTGAGCGGCCCCAGCAGGTCGCCCATGCTGGCCAGCACCACGTGCTGGATGGGCGTCTGCGCGATCACCGCCTGCAAGGTGGTGGCAAAGTTCTCAACGATGACGATGGCCTGGCTGCCCGAATCCTTGAGCTGGTGTTCCAGCTCGCGCGGCGTGTACAGCGGGTTGACGTTGACCACCACGAAACCGGCCCGCAAGATGGCCGTGACCACCACGGGGTACTGCGGCACGTTGGGCATCATCACCGCCACACGGGCGCCAGCGGGCAACGCCAAACTTTGCAAGTAAGCGGCGAAGGCCTGCGAGGCCTGGTCAATCTGGGCGAAGGTCCAGGTCTGACCCATGAACTTGTAGGCCGGTTTGTCGCGGTGGGCAGCGAAGCCCTCGTCCATCAACTCCACCAGTGAGTGGTACACGGAGGGGTCGATCTCGTGCGGCACCCCGGTGGGGTAGTGCCTGAGCCAGATTTTGTCCATGGCGGGGGAAGGTTCCTCGTGACTTTTCGTTGTGGTCACATTCTTCTACGGAACTTCCACCCCCCGGCTCAGGGGATGCCCCCAATCAAACGGCCATGCTAGACCAAGTTTTCAGGACATTTCAAACCAGCACGGCGGCCATGGCTTCGGCCACGCGGTCCACGTTGCCGGCGTTCAAACCGGCCACGCACATGCGGCCGGAGCGCAGCACGTACACCCCGTGCACTTCGCGCAGGGTGTCGGCCTGCTGGGCGCTCAAGCCGGTGTAGCTGAACATGCCACGCTGGTCCAGAAAGTACTGAAAATCCCGGCCTGGCAAGCGCGCCACCAGGCCCGCGTGCAAACGCTGGCGCATGGCCTGGATGCGGGTGCGCATGGCGCCCAGCTCGTCCGACCACAC
>CAZKPN010000066.1:0-22387 GCA_964554655.1 uncultured Aquabacterium sp.
CTGGGGCCCACCGGCCGCCAGCGCCCTGGTGGCGCGCGACGGGTTTGCCTGGGCCGAGGAAGAGTGCTGAAAACCTTCGTCAGCCGTCAGACTGATTGCAACAGCGCATCCACGCCATAAAGCCGCGCCAGTTCCTGCAGCTTCTTGGGCAACGATTGCACCGCGAAGGCCCGGCCCTTGGCCCGGGCCATCCGCTGGCATTCCAGCAGCACCGCCAAAGCACTGGAGTCGAATTGCGCCAGGGTGGAGCCATCCACGGTCAGCATGGCCGCTTCACCAGAGCCTGCGGCCGCCGCGCGGTCCAGCGTCTCGCGGAACAAACGCAAGGTGGCACCCACTTGGGCGTGGGTCAAGACAGCGGGCAACATCAGCATGGAAATCAGCCCGCTGGTTTCTTGGTGGCCAGTTGCTTGTTGCGCTCGGCCAATTTGCCGATCAGGCCATCCACACCGGACGCCGACACTTCCTGGGCAAAGCTGCTGCGGTAGGTTTCCACCAACCAGGCTCCCAGAACGTTGACGTCATAGATCTTCCAGCCTTCGCCAGCCTTTTCAACACGGTAGTCGATCTGCACGGGATCACCACCTTTGCCGCGCACCAGGGAACGCACGATCACCTCGGTGTCTTCCGGGCGCGAACGCACCGGCTTGAACTCCACCACCTGGTCCTTGATCTGGGCCACGGCGCCAGCATAGGTGTAGGTCAGCAAGGTGCGGAACTCGTCTTGCAGGCGCTTTTGCTGGTCAGGCGTGGCCTGGCGCCAGTTGCGGCCCACGGCTGAGGCCGTCATGCGCTGAAAGTTGACGTAGGGCAGCACCTTGGCTTCGATCACCGCAATCGCCTTGCGCAGATCACCCGACTGGATGGCCTTGTCGCCGCGCACGGTGTTGATCAGGTCGGCGGTGATGCTTTTGACGAACAGGTCGGCCGTCTGGGCACCCGCCGTGGTCACGACGTCGGCAGACGCTGCCATGGCGGCTTGTGCCAACACCGCCGGACTGGCCGAGGCCACGGCCACGGCGAAAGCCACGGAGCGCAGCACCGTGCGAGTGGAAAGCTTTGAAATGTTCAAGATCTTCGTCCTAAGGATGATGGTCATGCAGTCTTAACGCACGAACTCGTCCGCGCGCAGACCTTGCAACTCCGCCATGGTGATGTCAGGCCAACGATGGCCGTCAGAATCGACTTTGGATTGCGGGGCCACTGGGGCAGCAGCAGGCTCGCTGTCATAGTCTTCCTCCTCCTCTTCGGGCGGCTCGCCGTTGTAGACCTGGCTCTGCCGGCGCTGCAAATAGGCATCACGCACGAAAGAATACGGGTCCAGGGCCACATCGGCCAGCAAATTGGTGACATCCAGCAGGCCAGCGCGGGCATTGATCACCTGGAGGATGGACACACCCATGGCGGCCTCATCGTCGTTGATCACCAGGCGGGGGCTGAAGTACAGGTCACCCGGGATGCTCACCGAATCCCGCAAGGTCGACGGCCCAAGTAAAGGCCAGACGATGTAAGCGCCAGGCTTGACGCCCCAGACGCCCAGCGTTTGCCCGAAGTCCTCGTTCTGGCGCTCCAGGCGCATCGGGGTGGCAATGTCGATCAAACCGGCCAAACCGAAGGTGGTGTTGACGCTGACCCGCATGATCTGCGTGGCGCCATTGCCCGGGTGCCCCTGCAAAAAGAGGTTGATGGCCGACCACAGGTCTTTGAAATTGCCGCCAAAGTTGCTGATGGCCGTGCGCACCGGCTGTGGCGTCACGGCCTTGTAACTGGTGGCCACGGGCTTGAGCAGGTTGTCGTCCAACGCCTGGTTGAACGAGAAGACCTTGCGGTTCATGGGCTCCAGCGGGTCCGGATTCTGGCGTGTGGCACAACCTTGCAGCAAAGCCGTTGACACGATGAGCAAACCGCCCAGGCCTTTGGCCCAGGTCGAAGTCTGAACGGGGACAGCCCATTCAACCGGTTGTGGATTCACTTCTTATCTCCCGAGGCACCACCGCCGTCGGCCGCCTTGCTGAACAAAAACTGACTGATCAGGTTTTCGAGCACGATGGCCGATTGGGTGGTTTTGATGGCGTCACCTTGAGCCAGGTTGGTTTGCTCGTAGCCTGGCTCCAGGCCAATGTACTGCTCGCCCAACAAACCTGCTGTGAGGATTTTGGCGGAACTGTCTTTGGGAAAGCTCACACCCTTGTTCAAAGCGATTTCAACACTGGCCTGAAAGGTCTTATCGTCGAATTTGATGCCCTGCACACGGCCAATCACCACGCCGGCGCTTTTGACGGCCGCTTTGGGCTTGAGTCCACCGATGTTGTCGAAGCGGGCCGTGACCACGTAGGTCGGGTCGAACGACAAGGTCAGGAGGTTGCCGGCCTTCAGCGCCAGGAACAGGATGGCCGCCGCGCCCAACAGGACGAACAAACCCACCCACACGTCAATTTTTGATCGTTGCATTGCTTTTTCTCCGAGCCGCGTCCGTCAGTGGTCAGACCGAGAACATCATGGCCGTCAGTACAAAATCCAGCGCCAGCACGGCCAACGAGGCCACCACCACGGTGCGCGTCGTGGCCCGGGACACCCCTTCGGGCGTGGGCTGGCATTCAAAACCCTGCAACAGGGCGACGAAGGTCACCGTGAGGCCAAACACCACACTCTTGATCAGGCCATTGCCCACGTCATACCAGACGTCGACCCCACCCTGCATCTGGGACCAGAACGCCCCCGAATCAACACCGATCATGACCACGCCCACCACCCAGCCGCCAAAAATGCCCACGGCCGAGAACACGGCGGCCAGCAAGGGCATGGCGATGACGCCGCCCCAGAATCGCGGTGCCAGCACCCGCTGGATGGGGTCGACCGCCATCATCTCCATGGCGGCCAGTTGTTCGCCCGCCTTCATCAAACCGATGCCAGCGGTGAGCGACGTGCCAGCGCGACCCGCGAACAGCAAGGCGGCCACCACCGGGCCCAGCTCGCGCACCAGCGACAAGGCCACCATGAGGCCCAAAGCCTCGCTGGAGCCATAGCGCTGCAGGATGTAGTAGCCCTGCAGGCTGAGCACAAAGCCCACGAACAGGCCGGAGACCGTGATGATGGCCAGCGAATGGTTGCCCAGAAAGTGGATCTGCTCGCTCAGCAGGCGCCCGCGCCTCAAGGTGGGCAGCAGCGAGCCCAGCAAACGCAAGAACAGGCGCGCGCCATAGCCCACATCGGCAATCTTGCCGCGCAAGGCGTAGCCCACATTGGCAGGAGACCAGGCTTTCATCATCCACGAACTCCGTAGTCCTGGCCCGCGTCCACCGCAGGATGGTGGAAGCGCACCGGGCCATCCGGGGCCGCAGTCACGAACTGCTTGACCAGGGGGTCGTCGCTGGCCCGCAATTCAGCCGGAGTGCCTTGTGCCGCAATGCGGCCGTTGGCCAGCAGCACCACGTGGTCGGCGATCAGGAAAGACTCGTCGACATCGTGGGACACGAGCACGCTGGTCAGGCCCATGGTGTCGTTCAATTCGCGGATCAGGCGCGCGGCCACGCCCATCGAGATGGGGTCCAGGCCGGCAAATGGCTCGTCGTAGAGCATCAACTCGGGGTCGAGCGCCATGGCACGGGCCAGGGCCACGCGGCGGGACATGCCGCCCGAGATTTCACTGGGCATCAGGTCACGGGCGCCACGCAGGCCCACGGCGTTGAGCTTCATCAGCACCAGATCGCGGACGATGGACTCGGGCAGGCGGGTGTGCTCGCGCAGCGGAAAAGCCACGTTCTCAAACACCGACAGGTCGGTAAACAAGGCGCCAAACTGGAAGAGCATGCCCATGCGACGACGCGCAGCCATCAGGCCGGCGGCGTCCAGCGTGCCAATGTCCACGCCATTGATCAGCACCTGGCCTTTGATGGGGGACAGTTGCCGCCCGATCAGGCGCAGCACGGTGGTTTTGCCACCGCCGGAGGTGCCCATCAAGGCCACCAGCTTGCCGCGCGGCACCACCAGGTTGATGTCCGACAAAATGACGCGGTCGCCATAGCCGCACGTGACGCCACGCAACTCCACGAGCACATCGGGAGACTGGGTTGGCAGGGCGGAGGGGGAGGCAGCGGACGTGTCGGCGATCATGGCAAAAAAATGGGCCGGTGAGCAAGCACCGGCCATTGGATGATAGGGGATTCCCCGTCGCCACGCCGCCCAGACGACGGGAAGGCACAACAGCCTTGGGTCTTATCTCGACAACTTCATGCAACTTTCTACATGCTGTAGGTCAACTGAACATACAAGGAACGCCCAGGCATGGGCAGGTCGTTGGGAATGAGCACCTTCACGGGGCTGTCCGGTGAGTACAAGCTGGGCTCGCGGGCCTCAGCATTGAACAGATTGCGCACAGAGACCGCGACATCCCAACCGGCTCTGTGGCGAAGGGTGCGCAGGGTCAGGTCCATCGTGGCGTAGTCCGAAATGGGCGGCCGTGCATCACCCGGCGCGCGTTTCCGATCCGCCACCCAATTGGCTTGCCCGCTCAAGAGCAGGCCACCAGCAAAACCCCAGTCAACGCGACCAAAGAGGTGGTGGTGTGGCGCGTAGCCCGCGTCCTGGCCGCTGGTTTCGTCCACGGAACGTTGGTACGCGTAGTTTCCCGCCAGCCGAAGGTTGCGACGCAAATCATGGGTGGCTTCCAGTTCAAACCCGTGCCCGTGCTGAGATCCGACGTTGTTCCAGGTAGCCGGAGAACCAGACGTGCGGATGATGTCCTTCATCTCGTAACGGAACAGGCTCAGTTGGAATTGCGTGTCGAGCCTGGCCTGCCACGAGAACGCCGTCTCCAGCGTGTCGATGATCTCGGGGTTCAAAGCCGGATTGCCGCGCAGCACAGGGTTGTTGATGCTGTACAGCTCGGTGAAAGCTGGCGCACGGAAAGCCCGGCCGTAGAGCAATTTGGCGGTCAGGTCCAGGCTGGCGTCCCACACCAGGGCCACCCGAGGATTGGTGGTGGCACCAAAGTCGGAATAGTCATCGTGCCGAATCCCGGTGGTCAGCACCCAATCTCGGGCCATGCTCCATTCATCCTGAACATAGACATAGCGCACTTTGCGGCTGTGCGGGGTCATGAACGATTGATCAACCGGGGACTCGATCAAAGCGCCGCCAGCGGTGGGCGCAGGGGCAGCCACACCGGAAAGGATGAAGTTTTTGAACTCCTGCGTTCGGTACAGGTTCAAATCATCCAGCCCCACGCCAAAGCGCATGTGGTGCCCTGCCAACCCGGCGTAAGAAGCCACCGCAGAGCCTCGCCATTGACGCTCCCAGGTATTGGGCGCGCCCAGCATGCCATCTGGAAAAGCACCACCCCATGCTCCCGGCGGATAGATCTGCAGCGGCGTGGGATACGTGGTGGCGTACGTGAAGTAGCTCCCGGTCAGATCCAGCGTCCAATCCGTGGTCAACTTGATGTCGTTCCAGGACAAATCGGCATTGAAACGCTCGGTGCGGCCTTTGCCAACCGGGTCCAGGGCGCTGGCCGCACCGCCTCCCACGCCGATCACGTCGCGCACGCGGTAACCCGCCCGAAGCCGTAGTTTTTCGTAAGCCAGGTCGATGCTGCTGTCCAGCGCATCATGGCCGGTGTTCACCGGGCCCGGCGCCCGGCTTGCTGCAGGGCCCGAGTATCCGGCGCCTCGGAACCCGGCGTCCAGGATGGACTGAGCATCCGCATCGATCGTCCCTTTGAAGCCATCTGTCGAACCCACCCTGAGGTAAGCCGCCACGTTCAGCGGCCCCAGCTTGCCACCGTACAAGCCCCAGGCATCTTTGGTCTGGAACGAACCGGCGCGCACGCCGAACTCCGCCCCGGCAACGTCTGCCGCCGACTTGGTGATGATGTTGATCACGCCTGAATAAGCATCCGCGCCGTAGAGGGCGGATCCCGGCCCGCGAATGACTTCGATGCGCGCAACGTTCTCCAGCGGCAAACCAGCCCACCCGTTGCCCCGATTACCGATGAACAACATCGTCATCGGCACACCGTTTTGCAGCACCAGCGTCTGCGGGTTGAACTCGCTGTAGATGCCGCGGATGACATACAAGGGGTTGTAGCCCTGCACATTGCGGCTGACGTGGAGGCCAGGCACCGCCTCCAGCACCTCGTCCAGGTCGGTGGCGCCCATCGCGGCGATGTCTTGCGCGGTGATGACGGTGGCCACGGCTGGCGCGCGTCGCAAGGATTGCTCGCTGCCGGTGGCGATGCTGACGGTCGATTGGTCGCCATACGCCAGCAAGGAGGGATCCTCCTCTTCACCAGCGGCTTGCGCGTGCACGCGGGGCAGCACCACGGCCATCGTGCACAGGACCACCACCGACGCAGTACGCCGCGCAGAGCCCCGGCTCACTGGAACGAAACAGCTCATTCCTCGATCCCCGTTTTTGAAAACTCGCCGAGTGTGTCGCCTCTCACACCATTTTGAAATGGTGTCAAACCCACAGCTTCAGCTCAAAAAACAGATCAGCGCAGCACCACGGCGATGACCGCAGACGCTGCGCTGACAGGACAAGGACCTCGGCGGCTTGGCTTAACGTGGCAGGTCGGACGTGCCCATCAGGAACTCATCGATCGAGCGAGCCGCTTGACGGCCTTCACGGATCGCCCACACCACCAGGGACTGGCCCCGACGCATGTCGCCTGCCGCGAACACTTTGTCCACGTTGGTGGCGTAACCACCCATGAAGTCGGTGCTGGCGCGCGCGTTGCCGCGGTTGTCCTTGTCCACTCCGAAGCCGCTGATGATGGTCTCGACCGGGCTGACAAAGCCCATGGCCAACAACACCAGGTCGGCCTTGAGCACCTGCTCGCTGCCGGCCACTTCTTCGAACTTGCCGTTCTTGAATTCGACGCGCACGGTCTTGACGCCCGTGACCTTGCCGCCTTCGCCGATGAACTCCTTGGTGGCGATGGCGAACTCGCGCTCGCAGCCTTCTTCGTGGCTGGACGAAGTGCGCAGCTTGATTGGCCAGTAAGGCCAAGTCATGGGGCGGTCTTCCTCTTCAGGCGGACGCGGCATGACTTCGAACTGGGTCACGCTGGTGGCGCCATGGCGGTTGGAGGTGCCCACGCAATCGGAGCCGGTGTCACCCCCGCCGATCACGATCACGTTCTTGCCCGTGGCCATGATCTGGTCCTTGACCTTGCCGCCGCCGTTGACGCGGTTCTGCATGGGCAGGAATTCCATCGCGAAATGGATGCCGGCCAGATCGCGGCCCGGCACGGGCAGATCACGCGATTGCTCGGCGCCCCCGGCCAGCAGCACAGCATCGAAGTCCGCTTGCAACTGCTTGGGGGTGACGGTTTCCTTGGCCCAGTTGGTGACCTTGCTACCCTTGGGCAACTCACCCACCATCACATTGGTCTTGAAGACGATGCCCTCGGCTTCCATCTGCTTGACGCGCAAGTCGATGTGGCCCTTGTCCATCTTGAAATCGGGGATGCCGTAGCGCAGCAGGCCGCCGACGCGGTCGTTCTTTTCGAACACCGTGACCTCATGGCCCACACGTGCCAGTTGCTGGGCAGCCGCCATGCCGGCCGGGCCGGAGCCCACCACGGCGATCTTCTTGCCGGTCTTGACGGTCGCGGGGCGGGCTTGAACCCAACCTTCGGCCCAGGCCTTGTCGATGATGGCGTGCTCGATGGACTTGATGCCCACCGCGTCGTCATTCACGTTCAGGGTGCAGGCGGCCTCGCAGGGTGCGGGGCAGATGCGACCGGTGAACTCCGGGAAGTTGTTGGTGCTGTGCAGCACCGTGATCGCGTTCTTCCAGTCGCCCCGGTAAACCAGGTCGTTGAAATCCGGAATGATGTTGTTGACCGGGCAGCCGCTGTTGCAGAACGGCGTGCCGCAGTCCATGCAGCGCGCGCCCTGGATCTTGGCGTCCTCGGGCTTGAGGCCGATGACGAATTCCTTGTAGTTCTTCAGCCGCGTCTCAACGGGGGCATAGCCCTCTTCAAGACGGTCGAATTCCAAAAAGCCGGTGGGTTTTCCCATGTCGATGAACTCCTAGATGTCTGGCCGGATCAGGCCTTGGCCTTGCCAGACTTGGCCTTCACATCGTCCTTGGCTTTGGCGATGGTGGCGACGGTTTCTTGTTTGGCGCCCATCTCGGTGAGGGCGCGGCGGTATTCGTGCGGGAAGACCTTGACGAACTTGGGCAGCAGCGTGCTCCATTGGTCAAGGATTTCGCGCGCACGCAGCGATCCGGTCCAGCGGTGGTGGTCTTCGATCAGCTTCTTGAGCAAAGCTTCGTCGGCCACACCGTTGTGCAGGGGGATGCCATCGGCTTGCTGGTCGGCTGCGGGCAGCACCTTTTCCAGGCTGACCTGGGCCAGGTTGGCGCGCTTGCTGAACTGGCCGTCTTCGTCGTAGACATAAGCCACGCCGCCAGACATGCCCGCCGCGAAGTTGCGGCCAGTCTGGCCCAAGACCACCACGGTGCCGCCGGTCATGTATTCGCAACCGTGGTCGCCCGTGCCTTCGACCACCGCCGTGGCACCCGACAGGCGCACACCGAAGCGCTCGCCGCCAACACCACGGAAGAAGGCCTCGCCACTGGTGGCACCGTACAGCACCGTGTTGCCCACGATGATGTTCTCGACCGCGTTGCCACGGAAGTCGATGCTGGGACGCACGACCACGCGGCCGCCGCTCAGGCCCTTGCCGGTGTAGTCGTTGGCTTCACCGATCAGGTACAGGGTGATGCCCTTGGCCAGGAAGGCGCCGAACGATTGGCCGCCTGTGCCTTCCATCTGGATGAAGATGGTCTGGTCTGGCAAGCCTTCAGGATGGTGCTTGATCAGCTCGCCCGACAACATGGCACCGACGGTGCGGTTGACGTTGCGCGCCTCTTCCATGAACTGGACCTTCTCGCCACGCTCGATGGCGGGGCGGGACTTCTCGATCAGGCGCAGGTCCAGGGCCTTGTCCAGGCCGTGGTCCTGCGTCGACACGTGCAGACGCGGCACGTCGGCGGGCACCGGCGGCAGCGCAAACACGCGGGTGAAGTCCAGGCCCTTGGCCTTCCAGTGCTCGACGCCCTTGCGGGTGTCCAGCAGGTCAGCGCGGCCGATCAGTTCGTCGAACTTCTTGATGCCCAGTTGCGCCATGATCTGGCGCGCTTCTTCGGCGATGAAGAAGAAGAAGTTGACGACGTGCTCGGGCTTGCCAGAGAACTTCTTGCGCAGCACCGGGTCTTGCGTGGCCACGCCCACCGGGCAGGTGTTCAGGTGGCACTTGCGCATCATGATGCAGCCCTCGACCACCAGCGGTGCGGTGGCGAAGCCGAACTCGTCGGCGCCCAACAAGGCACCGATGACCACGTCACGGCCGGTCTTCATCTGACCGTCGGCCTGCAGGCGGATGCGGCCGCGCAGGCGGTTCAGCACCAGCGTTTGCTGGGTTTCGGCCAAGCCGAGTTCCCACGGCGTGCCGCAGTGCTTGATCGACGACCAGGGCGAGGCGCCCGTGCCGCCGTCATGGCCCGCGATCACGATGTGGTCGGCCTTGGCCTTGGCCACGCCAGTCGCCACCGTGCCCACACCCACTTCAGACACCAGCTTGACGGAGATGTCGGCCTTGGGGTTGACGTTCTTCAGATCGTGGATCAGCTGGGCCAAGTCCTCGATCGAGTAGATGTCGTGGTGCGGCGGGGGCGAGATCAGGCCCACGCCAGGCACCGAGTGGCGCAGCTTGCCGATGTAGTCAGAGACCTTGCCGCCGGGCAGCTGGCCGCCTTCACCGGGCTTGGCGCCCTGGGCCATCTTGATCTGGATCTGGTCGGCCGACGTCAGGTACTCGGTGGTGACCCCGAAGCGGCCCGAGGCCACTTGCTTGATCTTCGAGCGCAGGCTGTCGCCAGCGTTCATCTCGTAGTCGACCTCGACCACATTCGCACCGATCACCTCGGACACCTTGGTGCCTTGCTTGATGGGGATGCCCTTGAGCTCCTGGCGGTAGCGGCGGTCGTCTTCGCCCCCCTCACCGGTGTTGCTCTTGCCGCCGATGCGGTTCATGGCCAGGGCCAGTGTGGAGTGCGCTTCGGTGCTGATCGAACCCAGCGACATGGCGCCCGTGGCAAAGCGCTTGACGATGTCCGCAGCCGACTCGACTTCTTCCAGCGGGATGGCCTTGGCCGGGTCGATCTTGAACTCGAACAAACCGCGCAAGGTCAGGTGACGACGCGACTGGTCGTTGATGATCTGTGCGTATTCCTTGTAGGTGTCGAACTTGTTGGCGCGCGTGCTGTGCTGCAGCTTGGCGATCGCGTCCGGCGTCCACATGTGGTCTTCACCACGGGTGCGCCAGGCGTACTCGCCACCCGCATCCAGCATGGACTCCAGCACCGGGTCGGCCCCGAACGCGGCCTTGTGGTTGCGGATGCCTTCTTCGGCCACTTCGAACACGCCAATGCCACCCACTTGCGTGGCGGTGCCACGGAAGTACTTGTCGATCAGGTCCTTGTTCAAGCCGATGGCCTCGAACAACTGCGCGCCGCAGTAGGACATGTAGGTCGACACGCCCATCTTGGACATGATCTTGGACAAGCCCTTGCCGATCGCCTTGACGTAGTTGTAGATCGCCTTGTCGGCCGACAACTCACCCGGCAACTCCTGGTGCATGGACACCAGCGTTTCCAACGCCAGGTAGGGGTGGACGGCTTCAGCGCCATAACCGGCCAGCACCGCGAAGTTGTGCACTTCGCGCGCCGTGGCGGTTTCAACGACCAGGCCAGCCGACGTGCGCAGGCCCTTGCGGACCAGGTGGTGGTGGATGGCCGACAGCGCCAGCAAAGCCGGGATGGCGATGTTGCTGCGGTCCATCTTGCGGTCGCTGATGATCAGGATGTTGTGACCCGACTGGATCGCTTCCACCGCTTCAGCGCACAGCGAAGCCAACTTGGCTTCGACACCTTCATGGCCCCAGGCCAGCGGGTAGACGATGTCGATCTCGTAAGGCTTGAACTTGCCACCGGTGTGCTTGTCGATGTTGCGCAGGCGCGCCATGTCGTTGAAGTCCAGCACGGGCTGGGACACTTCAAGGCGCATCGGCGGGTTCACCGCGTTGATGTCCAGCAGGTTGGGCTTGGGGCCGATGAAGGACACCAGCGACATCACCACCGCTTCGCGGATCGGGTCGATCGGCGGGTTGGTCACTTGCGCGAACAACTGCTTGAAGTAGTTGTACAGCGGCTTGTTCTTGTCCGACAGCACGGCCAGGGGCGAGTCGTTGCCCATGGAGCCGGTGGCTTCTTCGCCATTGGTGGCCATGGGGGCCATCAGGAACTTGACGTCCTCTTGCGTGTAGCCAAAAGCCTGCTGGCGGTCGAGCAGCGATTCGCTGAACTCGCCCACGGTGCCGCTGGCCTCGATGGTGTCCAGCTTGATGCGGACGTTCTCGATCCACTGACGGTAAGGCTTGGCCTGCGTGAACTGGGCCTTGAGCTCTTCGTCGTTGATGATTCGGCCTTGCTCGAAGTCGATCAGCAGCATCTTGCCGGGCTGCAGGCGCCACTTCTTGACGATCTTGTTCTCGGGGATGGGCAGCACGCCGGATTCCGAGGCCAGGACCACCAGGTCGTCGTCGGTGATGATGAAGCGGGCGGGGCGCAGGCCATTGCGGTCCAGCGTGGCGCCGATCTGGCGGCCGTCGGTGAAGACCATGGCGGCGGGGCCGTCCCAGGGTTCCATCATCGCGGCGTGGTACTCATAGAAAGCGCGGCGGCGCTCGTCCATGGTCGAGTGCTGCTCCCAGGCTTCCGGGATCATCATCATCGCGGCTTGCGCCAGCGGGTAGCCCGACATGGTCAGCAACTCGAGCGCGTTGTCAAACGTGGCCGTGTCCGACTGGCCATCCATGCTGATGGGATACAGCTTCTTCAGGTCATCGCCCAGCACGGGCGACTTCATCACGCCTTCGCGGGCGCGCATCCAGTTGAAGTTGCCCTTGACGGTGTTGATCTCGCCGTTGTGCGCCACCATGCGGTAGGGGTGGGCCAGCGGCCATTCTGGGAAGGTGTTGGTCGAGAAGCGCTGGTGCACCAGGGCCAGGGCCGAGACCACGCGCTCATCGGCCAGGTCGAGGTAGTACTTGCCGACCTGGTCGGCCAGCAGCAGGCCCTTGTAGATGATGGTGCGGCACGACATGCTCACCACGTAGTACTCGCCGCCATGCGTCAAGCTCAGACTGGAGATCTTGCTGGACGCCGTCTTGCGGATGACGTAGAGCTTGCGCTCCAGGGCATCGGGCACCAGGATGTCTGGGCCACGGCCCACGAACACCTGGCGCATGACCGGCTCTTTTTCGCGCACGGTGGGCGACATGGGCATGTCGCGGTCCACGGGCACGTCACGCCAGCCCAGCAGCACCTGGCCTTCGGCCTTGATGGCGCGTTCCATCTCTTGCTCGCACGCCAGGCGCGAAGCGCTTTCCTTGGGCAGGAAGATCATGCCCACGCCGTATTCGCCGGGCGGGGGCAGATCAACACCCTGCTTGGCCATCTCGGCGCGGTAGAACTCATCCGGGATCTGGATCAGCAAGCCAGCACCGTCGCCCATCAGCGGATCGGCACCCACGGCACCCCGGTGGTCAATGTTCTCCAGGATCTGCAAGCCCTGGCGCACGATGCTGTGGGCTTTTTGGCCCTTGATGTGCGCCACGAAGCCCACACCGCACGCGTCGTGCTCGGCGTTGGCGTACATCCCATGCTCGGCGGCATGCAGGATTTCTTGTTTGGTGGCCGAGGTAGAAGCTTCGGTTGAGGTGGGGAACTGAGTTCCCGAAGTCGCCTGGTTCATGGCGCGCTCCAGAAGTGAGTGGAGATAAAACAACGGCAAAGAGGCCCAAGGATACTGCGCAAGGCAGCCAATTTCAAGTCCATTAAATAGGGTCAGACCACAATTAACCGATCAACGACATAAACAAGGGCTTTAATCAGGGACACATCACCAAGTTCACGAGGAAAGCGCCCTATTTCGGTGCCTCATCCACCGGGGTGAGCCGACGGGGTCGCCCGCGAGGCTTGGGCTGCACATGCCGCCCCAGCATCCCCTGAACCTTCTGAAGAAAATCATCACTCCCTAAAGCCCACCCTTTGTGCGTGGCACTGGATAACTCGGACACCTGCCGGTGCGACAAGCCCTGCTCCAAGCGTCGCCGCCAAGCCGCTTCGCGGTCAAAAGGCGTGTTGCCCAGAGCCCAGTACAGAGAATGGTCCTGGATCAGCGGATCCACCCGCAAACCCAGGTGGTGACCGACGCTGGACCACCGGTCTTCCGCCACCTGCTGCACCGCCCCCGCCCGCAAAGCATGTTGTTCGATGAAAACCATGCCATCAAGCAAGTACCGCGCCGCCTCGATCACCGTGCAGCGGTAACGCCCAGACCACAATCCCCCCCGCCGGTCATGACGCCGGTTGTAGGCGGCCACATAGCGCCGCCCCACCGACTGCATCAAACGGCTCAAGCCCTCGTCGGTGGAGGGTGTGGCCAGCAGGTGCAGGTGGTCAATGGCGATGACATAGGCGTGGATGGCCACCGACTCCTCACGGGCTGCGTCTTTCAAAATGCGCAGCAACAAGGCCACGTCGGCCTCATCGCGCACCAGCGCCTGGCCTTCGTGAACATGCTGAACCACCATGTGGGGCCACTCGGCCCCGCTCAAACGTGGCATGCGCGCCATGGCTTGCTCCTTGGATTCGGGTCTGACCCTTAATTCTCAGGCAAAAGCAGCCCCTTGTGACAGAAAGACGGAACCCCCTTGTTTGCGGGGGAACCCTGAGATTTCAAGGACTTCCCCCGATGACCCAGGCAGCCCCACCCGGTAGGCTATACACATGTGCATTAATAAAACGATTAATGCCACACGCAATTCGTTATTTGCCCGGAGTTTCCCCCTGATGGCTGCACCTTCCTCACCTTCCCTGACCCCCACGGCCTTGGCCCGTGCGTCGGGGTGGCTGACGCATTGGGGCATCAGCCCCCTGGCCTTCGATGACACCCTCAGCCTCATCAATCCCCTGCTGACCGTGACGCGTCTGCATGCGCGGGTCATCGCCAAGCAATCCGAGACCCCGGGCGCGAGCACCCTGGTGCTGCAAGCCGGCTCAGCCTTCCGTGGCCTGCAACCCGGCCAGTTCATCTTGTTCAGCGTGGTCATCCAAGGCATTCGTCACCGCCGCGCCTACTCGCCCCGCAGCGTCGACGGCCGCCAGGATCGCTTCGCCATCACCGTGCAGCGCCAGCCGGGCGGGCTGATGTCCAACCACCTGAACGATCACGTCAACGTGGGCGATATCGTTGAAATCGACCAGGCGGGTGGCGCCTTCACGCTGCCCCCCGCCGCACCCACCGATGTCCTGCTGATGGCTGGTGGCAGCGGCATCACGCCCTGCATGGCCATGCTGGAGCACTTGGTGCGCAGCAACGCCTCCACCCGCGCCACACTGATTTACTTTGCGCGTGGCCGTGAAGACCGCATCTTTGCCCAGGCCCTGGACGACATGGCCAAACACTGGCCGCAGTTCAACTATGTCGCCATCGACAGCGTGGCCAACACGGCCGATGTGCCCGGCACCCAGGCGCAACAACGGGTGCTGGACATCGCCCTGCTGGACCAGGCCCTGCCGCAATGGCGTCAAATGCCTGCCTATTGCTGCGGCCCCGCCCCGCTGATGGACGCCGCCCGACAACTGTGGCTGGATGCGGGCATCGGCGCGCAGCTGCACCTGGAAGCCTTCGCGCCCGCCAAGCCCAGCGGCGACACCCACGCGGTGCACACCGTTCAGATGGAGCGCGCGCACCAGACGCGAAGCTTCCAGGCCGCTGGCGACCAGACCATCCTGATCGCGGGCGAAACCGCCGGATTGACCTTGAAACACGGCTGCCGCCAGGGCATCTGCCACGAATGCACCTGCCGCTTGCGCAGCGGCAGCGTGCGCGACCTGACCTCTGGCGCCCGCATCGATGGCGAAGGCCAGCCCATCCGCCTGTGCGTCAGCGCGGCGATGAGCGACCTCGACCTTGAATCCCTGAATTGATCTTGCAGGTACGACCATGAATCACCCCACGAAACAGATCGGCCCCAAGTCCATTGAACAGATGGACGCCTTTCAGCGCGACTTGGACGCCATTGGCGACGACACGCGCAAGCTCATCGGCGAGCAGGATGCCCGACACATCCGCAAGGTGCTGCGCACGGTGCGTGTGACCGAAGCCCTGGGCCGCGCGCTGCTGCTGTTCGGCTGGTTCCCGCCCACGTGGTTCCTGGGCACCTTGCTGCTGGGCATCTCCAAGATCGTGGACAACATGGAGTTGGGCCACAACGTGATGCACGGCCAGTACAACTTCATGAACGACCCCCGCTTCCATGGCGACACCTTCGACTGGGACAACACCTGCCCCGCCTCCGAATGGCGCCATGCCCACAACTTCGTGCACCACACCTACACCAACGTCATCGGCATGGACCGCGACTTTGGCTACGGCCTGCTGCGCTTGTCCAACGATCTGCGCTGGAGCTGGCTGCACCCGTTCCAACTGGTGTTGACGGCCCTGCTGGCGCTGTACTTCGAATGGTTCGTGGCCGTGCACGACATGCAGATGGACAAGGTGGTCATCGGCCGCAAAAAGTGGGCCGATGTGCAGCCCCAGTGGCGCGTGGTGCGCCAGAAGTTCGCTCGCCAGCTCCTGCGCGACTACGCCGCCTGGCCTTTGCTGGCCGCTGCCCTGGCCATGCCTTTCGGCCACGCGGTGGATGCCGCCCTGGCCGTGCTGGTGGGCAACTTCGCCGCCAACATCATTCGCAATGTGTGGGCCTGGGCCATCATTTTCTGTGGCCACTTCACCGATGACATCTACACCTTCAGCAAACAGTCGATCCAGAACGAATCGCGCGGCCAGTGGTACCTGCGCCAGATCCTGGGCTCGGCCAACATCCAGGGCGGCCAGTGGATGCACTTCATGAGCGGCAACCTCAGCCACCAGGTCGAACACCACCTCTTCCCGGACATCCCGGCCAACCGCTATGGCGAGATGGCGCCCAAGGTTCAGGCCGTGTGCGCCAAGTACGGCGTGCCCTACAACACCGGCAAGTTCGCCTGGCAGTTGATGACGGTGCTCAAGCGCGTGGCCCGCTACAGCCTGCCGGGCGGCCCGCACAAGGCCGTCCACATCGAAGTCGAATCGATCGTGCCCGAGAACGCATGACATGAACGCCCGCACCGCCAGTCGTCCAACCATGCGGATCACGCCTGGCCCCCAGACGGCAGCGGAGTTCGACGCATTTGCCCGCGAGATCGACCAGGTCCGCGTTGATTTCAAGGCCAGCCTGGGTGAATCTGATTCGCGCTACATCCGGTATGTGCTGTATTTGATCCGTGGCCTGGAGTCACTGGGGCGGGCCTTGTTGACCTTGGCCGCCATCGGCTGGCCCATCGGATTGCTGGGCGCGGTGCTGCTGGGCCTGAGCAAGTGCATCGAGAACATGGAGTTCGGGCACAACGTGATGCACGGCCAGTACAGCTGGCTGAACGATCCACGCTTCGAGGGCCTCACCTGCGATTGGGACACGGTCTGTAGCCAGCAGAACTGGAAAGAGTCCCACAACCACATGCACCATTACTACACCAACGTCGAGGGCATTGACCGCGACTTCGGGTATGGCTTTTTGCGCCTGTCCAGCGACACGCCCTGGGAGCCGCGCCACGCGGTGCAGGGCATCTACATGGTCATCGTGGCGCTGCTGTTCGAGTGGGCCATTGGCATCCACAACATGGCCTTCGAGCAACTGCGCAACGACCGCGAGGCCACCAAGGTGAACATTGCGCGGCTGTGGCCGGCCGCCCGCGCCAAGATGTGGCGCCAGATCAAGAAAGATTACCTGCTGTGGCCAGTGTTGGGCGGCATCGCCGGCGTGGCGCTGGGGCATGGCTTCTGGGCCGGCCTGGGCGCCTCCTTGCTGGGCCACCTGATCGCCAATGTCATCCGCAACTTGTGGACCTTCGTGACGATTTTTTGCGGGCATTTCACCGACCAGATCCACACCTTTGACCCGGTCGATCTGGAGACGGAAACCAAGGGGCAGTATTACTTGCGCCAATGCCTGGGTTCGGCCAACATCAGCGGCGGCAAGGTGTTCAATTTCATGACCGGGCACCTGAGCCACCAGATCGAACACCACCTGTTCCCGGACCTGCCCTCGCGCCGCTACGGGCAGTTCGCACCCCGCGTGCGCGAGATCTGCGCCAGGTATGGCGTGCCTTACAACACCGGTAGCCTGGCCAGGCAGTTTCCGACGGTGGTGTGGCGCGTGCTTCGCCACAGTTTTCCCGGTGGCGAAAGCCCGATGTCGCGCCCGGCAACCGCCGTGGAAGCCGCCGCTCACGCCCCTTCGTGACACAGGGCACGCCCTGGGGCTTCCAGGCCTTCACATCGTGAGACTGGCCCGGCAATGCCGGGCTTTTTTCTGCATGGGTTTTGGCCTGTTTCTGCGGCCGACAAAACCGCTTTGTCAGGTTTCTTCCTACACGACAGGCAGCGTGGACCCGACGCGCCTTACAGCGACCACCCTATTCAGTTATCCCAGGTGACTGCGCAGAATCCATTCCATGGTGAGACGCAAATCCCACCCCCACCCGATAGCCAAGACACCCGGAGCCACCCCATGAACGCCGACCAAATCCTGATGGAAATTCGCGAAACCAACCTGTCGTACCTGATGCTGGCCCAGAGCCTCATCCGTGCCGACCGCGAACAAGCCCTGTTCCGCCTGGGCATGTCGGAAGAAGCCGCCAACATGATCGCGATGCTGTCGCCCGCCCAAGTGCTCAAGATTGCGTCGAGCAACACCCTGCTGTGCCGCATGCGCGTTGACGATGACCTGGTCTGGACGCTGTTGACCAACCACGGCAAGTCGGGCTCCAGCGATGTCACCCGCCTGCACGCCAACATCCTGATGGCCGGCCGCCATCAAGAAGCTGCCTGAATCCTTCGCTGATTCAAACGATCCTCGTTCTCGTTCTTTAGCACCGACCCCACACTTCTCGAAAGCCCCACCATGCGCACCAAGAGCCTGTTGACCGAAGCCAAGCAAATCGAACGCGCTGTCACCTTGATCGGCTTGGGCGCCCGCCTGCAAGTGTTGGAGTCCGAGACCGACATCTCTTACGAGCGCTTGCTGCGCCTGTACAAGGAAGTGTCTGGCAAGTCGCCTTCCAAGGGCCAGCTGCCCTTCTCCACCGACTGGTTCATGACCTGGCAGCCCAACATCCACGCCAGCTTGTTCCTCAACATCCACGAGTACCTGAACAAGTCTTCCGAGATCGACGAGATCGATGTCGTGATCAAGGCTTACCAGTTGTACCTGGAACAAACCCAGTCCCAAGGCCTGGAGCCCCTGTTGTCCGTGACCCGCGCCTGGCGCCTGGTCAAGTTCATCGACAACGGCATGCTCAGCCTGACCAAATGCAACAAGTGCGGTGGCTCTTACGTCACACACCCCCATGAAATCGCCCGCCACTTCACCTGTGGCCTGTGCAACCCCCCAGCTCGCGCTGGCAAGGGCAAGGCCGCTGGTGCCCTGCACATGCATTGATTTGTCTTAAGTAGTTCTCTGTAGTAACCGAAGTAGTGGTTGTAGTTGTTCTTGTAGTTTTGCTTGTTTCATTGTTTTCTCCTCCTAGCGTCACGCCAGTGACTTGCCAACGGACTCTTCGGAGTCCGTTTTTTTTGGCCGCGCGATGTCAAGCGACGCGCTCGCGCAACTTCATGGTCAGCCCCACGGGCTCCATCGTGAAGGCCATGTGCTCTTGCGCCTCCTTGCCGTCGGGTGTGTCCACGCTAACGATGTCGAAGCGGGACAGCAGCATGGCCATGGCCATCTTCATCTCCAGCAGGGCCAGGTAGCGGCCCGGGCACACGCGCGGCCCCGCGCCAAAAGGCATGGACACGCGCTTGGCATGGCTGGCGCTGTGCTGCGGGCCGTTGCCCTCGGCCAGCCAGCGTTCGGGCTTGAAGGCCGCAGCATCCTCGAAATGCCGCTCGCTCACGCTGTCGTGGCGCAGCACGTTCCAGATCAGGGTGCCTTCGGGCACGCGCACATCGCCCACCACCGTGTCGCGCGAGGCCTGCAGAGGCAGGAAAGGCGCGACGGGTTTGAGGCGCATCGTCTCGTGAGCGCAGGCTTCCAGGTAGTCCAGATCGGCCATTTTTTCAGGGGTGAAGGCGGCGGGGTCGTTGGCCACACGGCGCACTTCCTCCTGCGCGCGCGTCAAGGCCTGCGGGTTGCGCTGCAGCAGGTGAATCATCCAGGCCAGGGTATTGGCCGTGGTGTCCTCACCGGCCAACAGCATGGTCAGCACGTTGTCGGCCACGTCCTGGTCGTTCACCCCGCTGTCAGCCTGGTCGGCGGCGGCAATCATGGCTTCCAGCAGATTGGGCGGGTTGTCGCGGCGCGTGGGGTCGGCCTGCATGCGATCACGCGCCTGGGCGATGAATTGGTCAATGGCCACTTTCACAGCGCTCACGCTGCGGTCCAGATCACGGTCAGCGGGCAGCTTGAACACGCGCCAATAAGGCACCAGGGTCAGGATGCGCGTGAACAGGGCCGGGAAGATCTTGTCCAGGTGCTGCTGGATGATGTCCTCGTCCGACTCCAGGGTGTTGACATCAACGCCAAAGGCCAGGCCGGTGATGGCGTCCACCGTGAAGCGCATCAGGTCGGACTGGAGGTCAATGGCGCTGCCAGCCTGCGCGGCTTTTTGCCAGCGTGTGCCCAGGCGCTGCGTCACCTTGAGCAACGATGGAAAGTAGGCGCGCACATGGCCAGGCGCGAAGCTGGCCATGACCATGCGCCGCTGATGGCGCCAGGCTTCGCCCTCGGCCGCGAACAGGCCCAGCTTCAGGTTCATGTCGCGCGAGATGATGGCCAGGCGCTCCGAACGGTTGAAATCATCGGGCCGTGCCCGCAGGATGGCGCCGATCAACTCATGGTCGGCCACGACCAGCACGGAGGTGGGGCCAAAGTAGGCGCGGAACAAGGGGCCGTAGCGCCTGGCCCACTGCTCTACGTTCTGGTGGATCAGGTCGCGGTCGACCTGAAAGGCGTTGCCCACCAGCGGCAAGCTGGGCGGACCAGGCAGATCGTTCATCTCGCGAAGCGATGCGGCGGTGGTGTCGGTGGTGCTCATGGGGACTTTCCTCTGGTTTGGTCCGATGAAGGCGGCCTTAATGTGAGGATTATTCAGTTTTAAAACCGCAGCGCAACTCGCATACCGCTCGGTTTTTACCCATGCCCAAATCCTCCAAGCCCGCCGCCTTGCCGCCCTCTGAGGGCATGCGCAAATGGCCCACGCAAGAGCGCGCTCGGCGCACGATTGCCGCGATTTTTGAAGCCACTGCTCAGATTGTTGACTGCGATGGGCCCGAGGCCTTGAGCACCAACAAGGTGGCGCAACGGGCTGGGGTGTCGATCGGCACGCTGTACCAGTACTTCCCCACCAAAGAGGCCATCGTGGTGGCCATGATCGCCCAGTAAAGGCTGCGCGTGATGACCGAGCTGCAGGGCATGCTGGTCTGCGCGGTGCAACAAACACCGATGGATGTGGAGTCCATCCTGCGCAACCAGATCCGGGCTTTGCTGGCCGCCCTGGGCACCGGCACCCACCTCAACCGCGCCATGGTTCGCCTGGCTTGGCACATGGACCACTACGAGCACGTCGCCCAGGCGCAGCGCGAGGGCACGGAGCACCTGGCCATCGCCCTGTCGCAGTTGAAAGACCCCAAGCTGCGCGCGCCCAGCCCCGCCATGCTGTTCGTGGGCACCCGTGCGGTGATCGGTGTCATCCGCAGCGCCTCGCTGGAGAACTCGCCCCTGCTGGACACCCAGGAGCTGGAGGATGAACTGGTGCGGATGGTGTGGCGTCTTCTTGTGTCAAGCGACTAACGGTCTGATCGATTGACCCAGCTGATTTCTGGATGGTGTTTCCCCTGGTTATCAAGGCTTTGTAAGGGATCTTCTGACAAGACGTGCAGCCGGCGCCTAACGCGGGATACAGGTGTGCGCCCATTAAGTAAAGCCGGCATTGGGATCACTATTCATTCCATGGTGAGACGCCAATCCCACCCCCACCCGATAGCCAAGACACCCGGAGCCACCCCATGAACGCCGACCAAATCCTGATGGAAATTCGCGAAACCAACCTGTCGTACCTGATGCTGGCCCAGAGCCTCATCCGTGCCGACCGCGAACAAGCCCTGTTCCGCCTGGGCATGTCGGAAGAAGCCGCCAACATGATCGCGATGCTGTCGCCCGCCCAAGTGCTCAAGATTGCGTCGAGCAACACCCTGCTGTGCCGCATGCGCGTTGACGATGACCTGGTCTGGACGCTGTTGACCAACCACGGCAAGTCGGGCTCCAGCGATGTCACCCGCCTGCACGCCAACATCCTGATGGCCGGCCGCCATCAAGAAGCTGCCTGAATCCTTCGCTGATTCAAACGATCCTCGTTCTCGTTCTTTAGCACCGACCCCACACTTCTCGAAAGCCCCACCATGCGCACCAAGAGCCTGTTGACCGAAGCCAAGCAAATCGAACGCGCTGTCACCTTGATCGGCTTGGGCGCCCGCCTGCAAGTGTTGGAGTCCGAGACCGACATCTCTTACGAGCGCTTGCTGCGCCTGTACAAGGAAGTGTCTGGCAAGTCGCCTTCCAAGGGCCAGCTGCCCTTCTCCACCGACTGGTTCATGACCTGGCAGCCCAACATCCACGCCAGCTTGTTCCTCAACATCCACGAGTACCTGAACAAGTCTTCCGAGATCGACGAGATCGATGTCGTGATCAAGGCTTACCAGTTGTACCTGGAACAAACCCAGTCCCAAGGCCTGGAGCCCCTGTTGTCCGTGACCCGCGCCTGGCGCCTGGTCAAGTTCATCGACAACGGCATGCTCAGCCTGACCAAATGCAACAAGTGCGGTGGCTCTTACGTCACACACCCCCATGAAATCGCCCGCCACTTCACCTGTGGCCTGTGCAACCCCCCAGCTCGCGCTGGCAAGGGCAAGGCCGCTGGTGCCCTGCACATGCATTGATTTTGTGCAAAACGCACGCCTTCCACGCTCAAGCTCCAACGTACTCTGTCGATAGAACTGGTGGGCGGTTTGGAAACGAAACGTCCTTGCTTGTCTCCTCCTAGCACGATGAGTGCTTTAGCGGGCCCCCCAACCGGGCCCGCTTTTTTCTGTGCCATGAAAAAAGCCCCGCCCGCATGCTTCTGTTCACGGCTTAGGAAGCAGGCCCACTCGCCGAAGATCAAGGCCTTGATCAACCCTTCGCCCTTCCTTTGACCAGAACACCATGAACGT
>CAZKPN010000067.1:0-22321 GCA_964554655.1 uncultured Aquabacterium sp.
CCATCAGCATTGGCATTGCCGCTTGTCGGCGCCAAATAAACCGGACACTACTGAATTGCGATAGCAACCAAGAAGATGGGTCGATCGATCAAATCATCACTGCGCGCGCGGCCAAAGCACCCATGCCGACATCGGCTGCTTGGTGCGGCCCGCTTGCGCCAGGGCTTCGTCACCCCAGCCCCAGAAGTAGTCGGCCCGCACGCCACCGATGATGGCCCCGCCCGTGTCCTGTGCCACCACCAGGCGTTGCAGGGACTGCGGCGCGGGCGGCGTTGGGCTCCAGGGTTGCGGCACCGTGCTGTCCAGCCACATGGGCGTGCCCAGTGGCACGGCCTCGCGGTCCACCGCCACCGAACGGCCAGGGATCAAGGGCACACCTTGCGCCCCCACCGGCCCGACCTGCGGATCAAGCAAGGGCTCTTCCTTGAAGAAAACCATGCGCGGATTGGCGCGCAGCATCTCGGGCACGCGCTGCGGGTTTTGCGCGGCCCAGGTGCGGATCGCGGGCCAGGATGCCTGCTCCAGCGAGAAGGCGCCCTGATCGACCAGCCAGCGCGCCACCGATTGGTAAGGCTGGTCGTTGTGGCCCGCAAAGGCCAGACGCACCGTGCGGGGCTGCCCCTGCGCCGTCAACTCGTCCTGCACGCGCACGCGGCCCGAGCCCTGCACCTGGATCAGCAAGGCGTCCAGCGGGTCGGCCACGTAGACCACCTCGCGACCCACGACCGAGGCACGCGCCTCAGGCAAGGTGTCCAGCTCGGCTCGGGTGTAGTGGGGCTTGCGCACGCCCAGGTCAGCCGGTGCGCGGTAAAGCGGATACTGAAAGCGCGCATCGGGCTTGCGGCGGGCGTCCAGCAGAGGCTCAAAGTAACCCGTCAGCAAGCCCGTGGTCTGGCCATCCAGCGTGTTCAGTCGCCACGGGCGCAATTGCCCTTCCAGCCATTGCCGCACGAAGTCGTCGGCCACCTGGCGACCCCAATCCACGCCCAGCTCGCGCACCTCGGCGCACACCGTGGCCCAGCCGGGGCCGGGCCGCTGGCAGCTTTGCCACAAGGCGGGCCAGGATTCGCTCACGCGGTCTTGTGACCAGCCGGGCAGGTCGGTGTATTGGGCGGGTGTCCACAGGGCCCTGGGCCGCACCAGGTCACCACGCCCATCGGGCTGGGGCAACACCGTGCCGGGGGCCACGGCCGGCGCCCGAGAGACAATGGGCGCCGAAGAACGCCCTGAAGGGCCGCTGCTGCAAGCCGCCAGGCTGCCTACAATCAGGGCCGCCGTGGCCCGCTTATAAAACTGGTAAACCATCATATGTGGCTGATTGTGCTGGAAGCTGTGGGGGCGCTTGCCCTCTTCCTGTTTCTCATGTGGTGGACGATGTTCTCGGGCCGCTCCAAGGGGGAGCTGTCCGAGGTCAACGAGGCGGCAGCAGAAAGCTCAGAGGATGACGCCGCAGCCGGCGCCCCAAAGCCGCCTGCAGACGCGCCCGGTCCTTGATGCGCACACCGCGTGAGCGCATGGCCACGCGCAGGGCCAGCACGAAGCTGACACCCACGTTCAACAGCCCCGTCAGCGGGATGGCTGCCATGCACCACCAGAACTGAGGGTGGTTCAGCACGGCGGGCCCCAGGGTGCCCGCCGCCGCTGCCAACTGGCCGGTGGACAAGGTCACGTGCCGCACGTCCAACGGCAGCGCGAAGAACCCCGCGATGACCGGCACCAGGCCCAGCATCAGGCCCAGCGACACATTCGAGCCCAGGCTCGAAATGTTTCGGCGCCACCAGGCCGCCCAGCGCACCGCGCGCTCCGGCCCCAGCGTGGCGCGGATGCGGGGGTTCCAGCGCAAAGCGCTGTCCAGCCGGTGCAGCACGAACCAGTTCTCCAGCCAGCCTGCGAACAGGCTGGACACGAACAGCAGCACGCCGGTGAAGGCCGCGTACCAAAGCGAAGGGCCGAGCAGGGTCAAGCCCTCCAGCACGTACTGCGCCGAGTGCACATCGATCAAGGGCCGTTTGAACACCCACCAGGACAAGGCCTGGATGGCGAGCACCATCGGCGCCACCACCAGCACATTGCCCAGGATGCCGGCCACCTGCGAGCGGATCAGGTTGGCCACTTCGTCCACGAAGCCTTCGACGGCCTCGTCGCTTCGCGTGTCGGCCAACTTGGCCGCCATGGCCGGCGCGGTCATGGCCGGTTGCTTGGTGGCCACGGTGAAATGCAACAGCAGGATCACCACGAAGCTCACGGCGTAGTTGGTGCCCGCCGCCAGGCCGCTCCAGAACGGCGACAAGCCCAGCGCCAGGATCGCGAACTTGAGGAAGGTCGTGACCGACATCACCGCGCCGCCACCGCCGGCCCGCTTGAGCATGTCCACATAGGCCGCGCGATCGCGGGTGATGTAGTGCTCGCCGGTCTCGGCACTGCGCTCGGCCACCTTGCGGGCCAGCAGCGAGTAGTGCTGCGTGAACAGCGCGCGCACCCCGCTGCGCTTGGCTCCCACGTGGATCAGGTCCACGATCAGCGTGCGCAAGTCCTGGGCTGGATGGCTGGACAGCACGCAGTCCAGCAACTGCTCGATGCGCCGGCAACGCTCGCTCAACTGGTCGATCTGGAACACGATGTCGATCGAAATGCCGTTGGATTCGAGGTGGTCGTGGATGCCTTGCGCCGACTTGACGCAGGTGTCCAGCAAGGCCCGCAAATACTGAGCCTCTTGCAACAAGGTGCTTTGCGCTTGGTCATCGCGTGACGGCCCGACCGCGCCTTGCAGGGCCAGCGTGTGCAGGTTCTCGGCCACGTGCACCAGTTGCCGGAAGGCCTGCCGCGTGGGTGTGGGCGCGGCCACTTCGGCGCCGGATTCCACGCCATCAAAATCGACGTCGACCCGCATGCCCATGCGGCCCCGCAACTCGCGGGAGAAGCCTTCGGCGCGCACCTGGCTGGACAGGAACATGATCGCGTCATAAAAGGGCTCGTGCCAGCCCAGCGGCGCTGACTCGATCGCATCAATGGCTTCGCGCCACAACGAGGCCAGCTCGGCCAGCACGGCGTCGTCCAGCTGCATCAGCCAGTGGGCGTCCTTGGGGTCGCTGAACAGCAGGTTGAACAGGCTGGCCAGGTCGGTGGTGGCCGGGCTCATGGGCAGCATGCGCGCTCGCAAACGCTCGCCCAACTCGTCGGTGAACGAGGTGCGCGCCGCAAAGCCGTAGTCAGCCAGCAGGGCCGCCACGTCGATGTCGCGCCAGAAGGCCGACAGCAGGGCCACGACCCCGGCACGGCGCTCTCCGGGCGGCGCCAGTTGCCGCACGATGTACTTCACACCCGAGATGGGCTCGCCGGAGCGAATCCAGTCCATCAGCTGCACCAGCCACAGGTGGCGTTCCGCCAAAGGCAAATCGCCGCTGGCCGAATCCAGCAACTGGCTGATGTCCACCGGCCCACCGGGCTGCGGCAACCAGCGCCGCTTGGTTTGTCGAATCGTCGTGTCCTGAGTCAAACGCGCACCCTCAAATCAATGCAAAGACTGAGACCGTGCCAGCGAGAAAGGCTCGATGGGCGCGTCAAAGGGGCGGGCTTCGTCAGTCATGCAAAAGAAGGTGCCCTGCATCAGGCCATGCGGCGTGTTCAGCTGTGTCCAACTGGTGTATTCGAACTTCTCGCCGGGTTTGAGCATGGGCTGGTGGCCCACCACACCCAGGCCGCGCACTTCCTCGACATGGCCGGTGGCGTCGGTGATGACCCAGTGCCGACCGATCAACTGCGCGGCCACATCGCCGCTGTTGACGATGGTGACCGTGTATGAAAACGCATACTCTTGCTGAGCTGGGTTGCTTTGTTCCTCAAGGAACTGCGGAACCACCGCACAGGTGAATTGGGGATGACTCATTCGGCCCATTCTAGGAAGGCAAAGCGCAAACTTGGTGAAACGGCGCCTGAATAACCCTCAATCACGCTGGGGATGCTGTTCAGGCGGACCAACATGGTGGCACGAATTGCCGCTGGGACTTTGAGGTACAACGTCGCATGACCGACGAGTACCAAATCGAGATCCCGCCTTCCTTCTACGACCTGCACACCGACGCGCGCCACCGCCTGACGGTGCCGATGGCCCTGGTGCGTGAGCGGTATGAGGTGTGCGAGGATCTGGCCAGCCACATGGTGGAGCATTGCCAGAGCGTGCACCTCGACATCGGCGTGGCCGAAGACGAGGTGCTGGTGCGCTGCCACCGGGGCTTGGCGTCGCCCGAGTCGGGCGTGTCGCTGGACGAGGCCGGCTGGGTGGTGACGCGCCTGGCGGAGTTGCTGGGCTGGGCGCCTATCGTGCTGGAAAGGCCTGCCGCATGATCACCTTCTACGCTTTCGGGGCCGCCTTCGGCCTGCCCGATGCCAGCCCCTTCGTCATGAAGGCCGAGATCTTGCTGAAGATGTCGGGCCAGCCTTATCAGGTCAACACCAAGGGCATGTTCAAGGCGCCCAAGGGCAAGCTGCCCTACATCAACGACGATGGCACCGTGGTGGCCGATTCGACCTTCATCCGCTGGCACCTGGAACGCCAGTACGGCATCGATTTCGACCAGGGCCTGAGCGCCGAGCAGCGCGCCACGGCCTGGGCGGTTGAGAAGATGCTGGAAGACAACCTCTACTGGATCGGCGTGCATTGGCGCTGGGTGAACGATGCCAACTTTGCCAAGGTGGCCGAGGTGTTCTTCAAGCCCGTGCCGTGGCTGGTGCGCGCGCCGGTGATGGCCTTGGTCAGGCGGCGTGTGCGCAAGAGCTTGCATGGGCATGGCATGGGGCGGCATTCGGAGGTCGAGATGCAGGCCATTGGCAACCAGGGCTTGAAAGCGCTGGCGACCTTGCTGGGAGACAAGCCTTTTCTGATGGGTGAAGAGCCTTGCGGCACCGACGCCATGATGTTCGCCATTCTGGCCTCGGCGTTGTGTGCGCATTTTGAAACGCCGATGAAGGACGAGGTGAAGCGGCATGCCAATCTGGTGGCGTATGAGGCGAGGATGAGGGGGAGGTTTTTTCCGACTTTGATGGCCTGAAGAAAATCGGGGATCCTGTCCATCCGGACGGGGGTGTTAATGGACAGCCACGGATGGCGAATTCGCAGTGCACCGGCGCAAGGCGCGCTTGGCATCGGGTACGGCATCTACTTGATTGGGATTGCCAAGGCAGCGATCATCTTGTTCGACATTGATCTTGCCGTTGTCCGAGGTGAGTCTCAGCAACACGGTCATGCGCTTCCAGCTTGAACCTATCTCACTGGGCTTGGCTGCTGGCTTGTGATCGATCGCGAAGTACTGGACCGTCACCAGGATGGTATTTTGGCTTGCGTCATACACACCCACGGCAGGCACCGAATTGCAAAAAATTGGAACTGATTCGTTGATGCGGATGGTGTGCCAGCCTACTTCGCGAAACTGGGCGTCGAAGAAGCCTATGTGGCAGGCTTCGGTGAAACGCATACCTTCCTTGCATTGGTAGGTAGTGACCTTGCCAGATGGAGTACATGTCTCGCCAGGATGACTTTGAGGCATGAACTTCATAGGCTGCATGTAGAACTTTGTTTGATCGATAAACAGCTTGAAACTCAACTCGCGAAGTGCAAAGTCAATATCTGACGGGGTTGCAGTTCGGGCCTTTACAGCAGCCATGCCCACTTGTTCTAGCTTGGGGACCTCATGCTCACTATCAGGAATTCGAGAGCCATCAACTCGGTATCTCGAATCCCATTTCGTGGAGAGTTGAAGATGGGCCAAAGAAGGAAGGGCCGTGGTCATGACCATGAAAAGAAATAGCGCGCTGTGCCACTGCTCACGCTTTTTTTGTTTTGTGTTTTTCATAGGCTGCCTTCAATTTGACGTCGTAGTTGTAGGTTTTATAACCGGGACCGTTGTAGTTGTAGGCAATCATGGCCCAGTCTTTGGCTTTGATGGCATCCCACAATGACACTGCTTTGCCAAGTTTTTTGCTCTTAGAGTCTTTCCAGGGGGCAGGTCTTTTCTGAATGAAAGTGACCATCAGATTAACTTGTGCGTACTCAGATGTACAAACCATTTGGACGAATGCATCGGCGTTATTGGCGCCACACAGACCATAGTTGTCCCCCATGATCTGAAACTTGCCCCATGAGCACGAGCGCAAAGCGGCATCCGGGTCAAGCCGATAAGCATTGATCAGTCGCAGGTAGGCGCTGGCGTAATCAGAGTAGATATCCGTGAGCTCAACCTTGCCGTCATGCATGCGTTTGTCATCTTTACCCAGAAGGCTCTTCTTTCGGTAAGCAACAGGCCACGAAAGATCGGGGTGCGCAGCATCGAAGCGCCCTTTGGTAAGCCTGCTGAAGTAATGCCGCTCAAACAGCAGCGCTGGGATGCTGGCGCCGTCACCTTTGTTGAGTCGCCAGAACGACGACTTCCCACCGCTCTCAACATCAGAAAAAGCTTTCAGAACTTCGGGCTCGCAATCGAGTCGGTAGGCCGCTTTCTGCCAGTCTTCTTCGGTAATCTCATGACCCGAATATTTGCCAAACAAATCCAATAACCCTCGAGGCAAATCCACTTCAATCTTAACGATGGGTTGACCCTTGATGCCTTTGGCTTGCTGTGTCTTGACAGCAGGATTATTCTTGCTCGGTTTGCCTGTGGTCGGCCCAGGCGCGGGTGGCTGAGCGGTTGTCAGAGCGTGAACCGCGGTTTGCAAGCTGGTGCTCAGATCGTGCAGCGCATTGGTGGCCATTTGCCGCGTCGTGCTGGCCACCACCAACGCGTTGCTGGTCAAGGTCACGAGTTTGTGGCCATAGTCTGAAGAGACGTGGGCCACTTGCTGCCAGGCGCCGCTTGCATCTTGAATCCAGACTTTGATTCGTGAACGCGCGCTGCCTGTGATGAACGGGGGGATCAACCCATCTGCGCCCGTCGCGCCTTCATGCTTGCGCTCATCAAACGCCACGCGGTAGCGCAGTTTCTCGATCGGGTGGCGCAAAGAGTCGAGGAACAGCACACTCGCGCCGAAAGAGGTGGACTCCGATAAGTACAGCGTCTGGCCGATGGCGAGTCGATTGCCGTTGGCCAGTGCATTGAAACGCATCAGCTCGGGCACGGTGCGCCCGCAACGCGCCGCAATCTTGCTCAACGTGTCACCGCGCCGAACGCCATAGGGATCGGGCAGTGGCGTGTTGGGGTGTGAGTCACTCATCGTCGTCATGCTGGAACTCGCTATCGGGGTCTGTGGGGTCGGCGATGTTGATCGTTTCATCGAGATGCCAGGTTGGACCGTCATGGCGTTGCCAGTACTGCACCTCTGACGCTTCGTGCGTGGTCACAGTAGCCGTGGGCCGACCGCGCATCAGGCGGTGACCTTCGGCCAATGCGCGGCCCTTTGCGTACACGGTGGTCGATGCGCCCACTTGAAATGGCAGCCAGGCGTCCGGGATGGCGGTGTGGTCGAGCGCCTCTGCAAACATCGCTTGAACACGAGCATGAAGGTCGGTCATTGACCGGGCCACAGGCAAAGACAGCGGTGGCACTGACGCATTCCCACCCCCAGTCAACTCCTTCATCGCCCCCTTG
Source organism: uncultured Aquabacterium sp. (assembly GCA_964554655.1). GTDB lineage: Bacteria > Pseudomonadota > Gammaproteobacteria > Burkholderiales > Burkholderiaceae_C > Aquabacterium. The sequence goes on from CAZKPN010000067.1 coordinate 7,578, forward strand.
AACGCCGCAGTGCCACTCGTCCCGACCTCAATGTCCCCACCCTCGATCTTGATGTAGCTGCCGCCCCCGTTCAGCACGATCTTGTTGGGCGCACTGATGACGATGCTGCCTGCGGTGCTTTGAAGATCAATGCCCTTCTCCGCCGTCAAGGTGAAGCGATCGCTTTGCGCCTGCGTGTTCACATTGCCGCTGGCCGCGTGCAGTTTCAAACCCACGTCCTGCACCGCGCGCTGCCCATCCTTGGACTCGCCCCGGGTGAACAAGCTGATGCCATCCTTGACGGCCCACGCCGCGTGGCGCTGGCTCAGCAGGTTGGTGTCCTGCCCGGTGGTGATGGTGGCGTTCTGCCCGGCGCTGATGACGGTGTGAGCCGGCGTGGCGCTGCTGATGTCGGCGGCGGCACTCAAGATCAGATCGGGGCGCGCGGTGATGGGGATGCTGCCATGGCCGCCATCGATGGCCATGATCTCGCCCTGGTCCGCCGAGGCATCGACGGCTTGACCGCCGCCCGATGACCGCGTGCTCTTCAAGCTGGCCAGCGTGGCCTGCAAGGCCTTCTGCGCATTGATCTGATCGGGCGCAGGTTCGTTGGGTAACTTGGCCAGGTGCGTCTGCGCGTTCTCGCTCAAGGACTTGAGCAACTCGGCATGGCTTTGCAACTGGCTTTGTGCCTCGCGCGTGTTGGTGGGCTGGCCTTGCGATGTGCTGGTGCCGCCACCGCGCGCAAAGGTGCTGATGTGGAGACCACTGCCAGCACGCACGGCGCCCTGCGCCTGCGTGTGCAGCTCCAACCCATGGCCGCGGCGGGCCAGGCGCTGGTTGTCATTCTGTTGCAGCAGGTGGCCCATCTGCAGCCAGGTCTGGCTTTGCGTGGTGTGCGCCAGCACGCGCCCCTGGCCAGGCGTGTCGTCGAACACCAGTTGGTTGTGGCCGCCACCGCCGCTTTGGCTGGTGTCCAGGCTTTGGCTCTTGAAGCCGCTCAGCGTGGCGGTGTGGGCATGGCCTTCCTGCTCACCCTGGCGCTGGTTACCAGGGAACCAGGCGGGCGCATTGCCGGTGGCTTGCGCTGCGCCCGCGTTCGCCTCATTGCCTTGCGCGTTACCCGAGCCTTGCCCGTTGTAGGCCGCGCCAATCACCACGGGCCGATCAATGTCGCCTTCCAGAAAGGCCACGACCACCTCCTGGCCCAGGCGGGGGATGAAGCCGCCGCCCCAGTTGGCACCGGCCCAGCCTTGCGCCACGCGCACCCAGGTGCCTGAGGCATCGGAGGCGGGGGCGTTGTCGGCATCCGGCGTGGGCGAACCGTGGCCGAGGCGGTGGCTGCTGCTGGCGCCGCGTTGCCAGTGGAACTGCACCTTGATGCGGCCATCGCGGTCGGTGTGAACGGGTTCGTCCAGGCCCACCACCAGGGCGGTCTGCGTGCCGTCCGCCGAGGGGCGAGGGTGCAGCCGGCAGCCATGCTCATCCACCAGCAGCGGCCGCACAGGGATGCTGGCGCGTTGCGTGGTGAAGCGTGCTTCGTACAAGGGCTCGTCGCTGCCATTGGCCTGCGGGCGTTTGAGCAGGGGGGCAACGTGGCCCAGCAGGTGCTGCAGCCCGGCTTGCGCATCGGCGCTGAGGTTGTTGCGCGCCCGGTGCGTCACGCTCAGCACGACGAATCGCGCGGCGTCTTCACCGGCTGCCAGATCGTGGTCGCTGTGCTCACGCAGAACGAAGGTGGTGGCCGGGGCCAAAGTGCGCACGGTGCCGCGACCATGGAACTGCTTGCGGCGGGCCTCCAGCGCCTGCAGGTGGGCCGTGGCCAGGCGCTGCGCTTCGGCGGGCGTCTCAAAGGCGTAGACGCCCGGTTGATCGTGGTGCGCCAGCGCGAAAGCTTGCCCGTGACCGGCATCGACCTGGGCCGTGCCTTGGTGGTTGTCCACGCTGCGGTAGTCCCAACTGGCCAGGCTCAGGCTGGAGGTGCCCACGCGGCGGTGGCCGTGCCATTGGGTGATGCTGTCTTCCTTCATCACCGCGCCGGGCTGGGTGAAGCGGATGCTGGGCTGTGTGTTGGCTTGCAGCGCGCCGTTGTGGTCGGCGATGACCAGGGTGTGGCTGCCCAGCGTGGCGGGGTCGCCCGGGTTGCCGGTGTGTTCCCACCAGCAGAACAGGCCGTTGTCCGCCAGCAGGCGGGTCACGAAATCCAGGTCGGACTCGTTGAACTGGCTCAAGGTGGACAACACCGGGTAGACCGCCGGGTCGGCGATCTCGAGCCGATGCACGGCGGTCAGGGCGCCTTGGCCCACGTAGTCGGCGAACACGGATTCCAGGATGCCGAGCACGCTCAAATTCTGGAAGGTCCACGAATCGATGCGGGCGCGCAGGAAAGCCAGCCAGGGCTCGATGACGAGCTGGTAGCGGGCCAGGCCGCCGTCCGAGCCCAACAGGCGGAACTCGGTGACGTGGCCGTGAAAGGGGCGCAACGCGGTGCGGCTTTGCGAGGTGAGCAACTCCAGCAGCACGGGTTGACCGAGCAGGTCGGCCGCTTGCAGGTGGGCGTTGCGGCTGAGGGCCAGCATCTCGATGCGGTCGGGGGCGCCGCTGCCGATCGGGCCGATGGTTTGCGTGATCTCGGCGCGCTCGGCCATCAACACATCGGGGCCCAGCGGGGTGTGCAGCCGCAGCAGGCGCGTGTGCTGACGAGCGCCCAGCGACGACAGGTCGGCCAACAGTGAATCGAACAGGTCGTGCGCGGCGCTGGCCAAGGCGTTGGGCAGGGCGGAAAGGTCGGTCATGCGGGGGTCCCTGAATTCTTGTGGCGTCCGGTGCGGCAAGGCATCGGCGCAGAGTCGGGAAGTTATCGCAAAACCCGTCCGGGAATCGGGGCCAACCCCCGCATGGGGGCCTGTCTTCGGGCGCAAAAGTGCAAGCAAATGTTGCGGATTCGGCGACCAGGGGTCATGTCTTGCCCAAGTTCAAGTCGGGTGCCACAGCGGGGAGGGCCAGCGTCCATAAAATGCAGGCTTGACCTTCAACCGGCCTTTCACGAGGTTCCTCCCATGTCGCGCACTTTCCGCATCGCCCCCAGCCTCTTGTCCGCCGACTTTGCCCGTTTGGGTGAGGAGGTTCGCCACGTGATCGACGCGGGTGCCGACTGGATCCACTTCGACGTGATGGACAACCATTACGTGCCCAACCTGACCTTCGGGCCGATGATCTGCCAGGCGCTGCGCAAGCACGCGGTCAAGGCCGATGGCACCAAGGTGCCCATCGACGTGCACCTGATGGTGCAGCCGGTCGATGCGCTGGCCCAGGCCTTCGCCAAGGCGGGCGCCGACATCATCACCTTCCACCCCGATGCCAGCGCGCACGTGGACCGCACCTTGCAACTGATCAAGGCCGAAGGGTGCCAGGCCGGCTTGGTGTTCAACCCCGCCGCGCCGCTGGATGTGCTGGAGTGGGTGTTGGACAAGGTCGACGTGGTGCTGCTGATGAGCGTGAACCCCGGCTTCGGCGGCCAGAGCTTCATCGACAGCACGCTGCGCAAGGCCGAGAAGGTGCGCAAGATCATTGATGCGTCGGGCCGCGACATCCGCCTGGAGATCGATGGAGGCGTGAAGGTGGACAACATCCGCCGCGTGGCCGACAGCGGTGCCGACACCTTCGTGGCGGGCAGCGCGATCTTTGGCCAGCCCGATTACAAGGCGGTGATCGACGCGATGAGGGCGCAGCTTGCAGATTGAGTCGCGCTTGCCCGAGGTTGGCACCACCATCTTCTCGGTGATGTCCGCATTGGCCCAGCAGCATGGCGCCATCAACCTGTCGCAGGGCTTTCCTGATTTCGACGCGCCCGGCGAGTTGCTGGATTTGCTGAACCAGCATGCGCGCGCCGGTCACAACCAGTACGCGCCCATGGCCGGCGTGCCGGTGCTGCGCGAGGCCATCGCGGCCAAGGCCCAGTCCCTGTATGGCGCCACCTACGACCCCGACACGGAGGTCACTGTCACGGCGGGGGCCACTCAGGCCATCTTCACGGCCGTGGCCAGCATGGTGCGGCGCGGCGATGAGGTGATCGTCTTCGAGCCGGTGTACGACAGCTATGGGCCCGCGATTGAATTGAATGGCGGCAAGCCGGTGCATGCACGCCTGGCCCTGCCCGACTACAAGCCTGACTGGGCGCAAGTCAAGAAGCTGATCAACAAGCGCACGCGCATGATCATCATCAACTCACCGCACAACCCCACGGGTGCGGTGTTCTCGGCCGATGACATGCTGGCGCTGCAGGCCTTGGTCAAGGACACCAACATCGTGGTGCTCAGCGACGAGGTCTACGAGCACATGGTGTTTGATGGCGTGCGCCATGAAAGCGTGATGCACTACCCCGGCCTGGCCGAGCGCAGCTTCGTGGTGTCCAGCTTTGGCAAGACGTACCACATCACCGGCTGGAAGGTGGCTTACTGCCTGGCCCCGCGCGAGTTGATGGCCGAGTTCCGCAAGGCGCACCAGTTCGTCGTGTTCACGGTGCACGCGCCTTCGCAATACGCGCTGGCCGATTTTTTGAAGAAGCGCGATTGGTATGCCGAGCTGAACGCTTTGTACCAGGGCAAGCGCGACATCTTCCGGCAGGCGATCTCCGGGTCGCGTTTCGAGTTGATGCCGTGCCAGGGCACTTACTTTCAATGCGTGAAGTACGGCGCCATCTCCGATGACGGCGACCGCGTTTTTGTCGAGCGCCTGACCGTGGAGCATGGCGTGGCCGCGATCCCCGTGTCGGCCTTCTACAAGGACCAGGCCGACTTTGGCGTGATTCGCTTTTGCTTTGCCAAGTCGGCGGCGACCTTGGCGGCGGCGCTGGAAAGGTTGCTCAAACTTTGAGCCGACCGCGGATGCGGCTGAGCGACACCGGCGTGATACCCAGGAACCGTGCCAAGTCCTTCTGCGGCACGCGCTGTGCCAAGCCGGGGTGTCCCTCCACAAACGCCTCGTAGCGCTCTGCGGGTGACAAGGTCAGCAGGTCACGCTCGCGCAACTCCTTGCGTGCGGCGAAGTCCTGCCAACCGCGCAGCAGGGCGCGTTGCCAAAGCGCCTGTCGCGTGGAGATCTCCTCCATCCAAAGGTAGTCGATGCATTCCAGCTCGCAGGCTTCCAGGGCCTCGCAGGCAAAGCTGGTCACGCCCTGGCCATGAAGGGCGGTCAGGCTGCAGAAGAAGGCGCCTTCGGCCACCAGGTCCTGCACCCAGTCATCGCCGTTGAGCGCGCGGTAAACCAGCTTCAGGCAGCCTTGTCGCACAACGTACAGGTATGGGTGCGGCTGGCCGGCATCGAACAAAGTCTGGCCCTTGGCCAGCGACACGATGCGCAGGTGCTCGGCCAGGTCCGTGGGCAAGGGCACGTCTTCGCCCGCCAGTTTGCACAGCAGGGGCCAGCTCAGCAAGGATTGCTTATCCATCGTTAATGACAGCGGGGTGGTTTGGGGCGACGATGCGCGCGGAGATTAACCGCAAACCGACAGGAGACCTTCAAGATGACCCCCCAAGAGCTGATCCCCCCGCTGCTGCGCCCCATGGTGGCCATGATGGTGCTGACCGGCGTGGTGTGGCTGTTCATGTACGCGCGCCGCCTGGGCTACATGACAAGCCACGGCATTGACGCGCAAACGGTGAACACGCCGCAAAAGATGACGGCGGCAGTGCCAGAGGGCGTGGAGTTCGCCTCCAACAACCTGAAAAACCTGTTCGAGCTGCCGGTGCTGTTCTACGCCGTGTGCCTGGTCCTGGTCCAGCTGGGCTGGGCCACGCACACCGATGTGACCGCCGCTTGGCTCTTCGTGGGCCTGCGCGCCGTGCACAGTGCCGTGCATTGCACCGTCAACATCGTGATGGTGCGCTTCATGGCCTACCTGGGCGCCAGCCTGGCGTTGTGGTTCATGCTGGGCCGCCTGGTCATGCGGCTGTGCTGAGGTCAGCGCCCAGTCGCTCAGTTCAGGCGGAAAGCTGACACGGCCACGGCCAGGCGGTCGGCCTGCGAGCGCAGGCTTTCTGCGGCAGCGGCCGATTCCTCCACCAAGGCCGCGTTCTGCTGGGTGACTTCATCCAGCTCGGTCACGGCGCGGCTCACCTGGCCGATGCCCGTGTCCTGTTCGGTGGACGAGGCCGTGATCTCGGCGATCAGGTCGGTGACGCGCTTGACCTGGTTCTCGATCTCCAGCATGGTCTGGCCGGCGGTGTCGACCAGGCGCGTGCCGCTGTCCACGTTTTCAACGCTCGTCGTGATCAGGGTTTTGATCTCTTTGGCGGCGTTGGCCGAGCGCTGCGCCAGTGAGCGCACTTCGCTGGCCACCACGGCAAAGCCACGGCCTTGCTCGCCAGCACGGGCCGCTTCCACGGCCGCATTCAAGGCCAGGATGTTGGTCTGGAAAGCAATGCCATCGATCACGCTGATGATGTCGCTGATCTTGCGCGAACTGTCGGCGATGTCGCCCATGCTGCGCACCACCTGCGAGACCACGGCGCCGCCACGCGCGGCCACCTGCGATGCCGACGAGGCCAGCTGATTGGCCTGTTGCGAGGCCTCCTTGTTCTGGCGCACCGTGGTGGTGAGTTGCGCCATCGAGGCCGCCGTCTGTTGCAGGTTGCTGGCTTGCTGCTCGGTGCGGTGCGACAGGTCCTGGTTGCCGGCGGCGATCTCGCCCGAGCCGGTGGCAATGTTGTCCGACGCGGACTTGAGGTCACCGATCAAGGTGCGCAGCTTGTCGGACATCGCCTGTTGGGCATTGAGCAACTGGCCCACCTCGTCGTTCGAGGTGATCTGCACGTGGTGCGTCAGGTCTCCGTTGGCCACCTTGTTGGCCATTTTCACGGCTTCGGCCAAGGGTTGGGTCACCGAGCGGGTGGTGACCCATGCCAGGTAGGCCGCGATGGCGGCACCCGCCAGGCTCAAGCCCAGGCTCAGGCGCGATGCGTTGGTGGCGCTGTCTTCCGACGCATTGGCCTCGGCGCTCATCAGGGCGAACTGGTGGTCGGCCAGCGCACCGGCTGCCTTCAGGTAGACAGTTTGCGCGGGCTGCAGCTGGTTGTTCAGCACTTCGATGGCGGTGTTGACGTCGTTCTTCTCGATGTGGCCCAGGAACGCTTGCAGTGATTGGCGGAATTGATCACGGCCCGATTCAACGGTTTTCAGCAATGCCCGTGATTCAGGCTTGACCAAGCTCTTGTCGAGTTGTTCGTAGATGCCATCGTTGGCGCTTCGCGCGGTCTCGATGGCCTGGGTCTCGGCGGTCACTTGAGCCGGTTCGCGGAACAGCAGCAGGTTGCGGCTGGCCTGGGCGATCAGGTTGATGTTGTTGCGCAGGCCCCCAATGGCCTTGACCTTGACCATGCGGTCGGACACCAGGAAATGGGTGGTGTTGGCCAACTCGCCCAGGCGCAGGCTGCCAATCGCGGCAACGATGAGGCTCAGAAGCACCACCACGGTGAACGACAAGGCCAGGCGCTGGCCGATGTGAAGCTGACGAAAAAGATGCATGGCGAGAGACCTTGGAACCGGGGGGACCGGTCTTCTACGGTCGTTTCACCGAAAACTTGAATGGGGGGGGAGCCAGCGGTCCAGCGCCGACCACAGCTGCGGCAGCCGGATCGGCTTGGCGATGTAGTCGTTCATGCCGCAGGCCAGGCAGCGCTCGCTGTCTTCTCGCATGGCGTTGGCCGTCATGGCGATGATGGGCAATTGGGCCAAGCCGGCATGCTGGCGGATCTCGGTGGTCGCGGTGATGCCGTCCATCACCGGCATCTGCATGTCCATCAGGACCAGGTCGTAGTGCGTGGACAAAACCTTCTGCACGCCGATGGCGCCGTTCTCGGCGAAGTCCACGGCAAAGCCCAGGCTCACGAGGATCTCCTTCATGAGCATCTGGTTCAAGGCGGTGTCCTCCACGACCAGGATGCGCGCGCCCTGGGCCTTGCCCTTCACGGCCAGCTCGGCCGCGGAGGGCTGGGCGGCCGCCATGGGCTGCGGGCGTGGCCCGCCCAGCACCAGGGCGGTGAGCTCTTGCAGCATCGAGGCGTGCACCGGCTTGATCAGCACATGCTCGATGCCTTCGAGGCGGGCCTGCTCCATGGCCTGATCTTGGCCATAGTGGGACAGCAAGGCCAGGTGGGGCGGTGTGGGCAAGCCCAGCGCGCGGATCTGGCGGGCCGTGTCCACGCCGTCCAGCCCGGGCATCTGCGCATCGACCAGCACCAGCGCGAAGGGCTGGCCTGAGGTGGCGGCCTGCTTCACGGCGGCCACCGCCTGTTCGCCCGTGGCGGCATCGCTGACCACGAAGCCCTGGTGGTCGAGCAGGCTGTGCAGCACCTGGCGTGCGCGGTCGTTGTCGTCCACCACCAGCGCGCGTTGGCCATGTGGCACGGGCTTGGGCAGGCGTGATTCGTGCGGGCCGACCTCCAGCGCCACGGTGAACCAGAAGGTGCTGCCGGCATTGGGGGCGCTGTCCACGCCCACCTCGCCGCCCATCTGCTCGGCCAGGTGCTTGGAGATGACCAGGCCCAGCCCGGTGCCGCCATATTTGCGGGTGATCGAGGTGTCGGCCTGCTGGAAGCTCTGGAAGAGCCTGGCCTGCTGTTCGGCGTTCAGGCCGATGCCGGTGTCGCGCACCGCGAAGTGCAATTGCACTTGTCGATCCTGGCGCCGCTGCACGCGCACGATGATCCCGATCTCGCCCTGCTCGGTGAACTTGATCGCGTTGGAGCCGTAGTTGAGCAGCACCTGCCCAATGCGCAAGGCATCGCCCACCAGTTGGGCAGGCACGTCGGGCGCCACGTCCAGGATCAGCTCCAGGTGCTTGCTGCTGGCCATCTCGACCAGTTGGGCGCAGATGTTGACCAGCAGTTGCTCCAGCTCGAAACTGCGGTGCTCGATGTCCAGCTTGCTGGCCTCGATCTTGGTGAGGTCCAGGATGTCGGTGATGATGCCCATCAGGTGGTCGCTGGCCCCGGCGATCTTTTGCAGGTAGTCGCGTTGCTGGGGCTTCAGGTCCGTCTTCAAGGCGAGGTGCGTCAGGCCGATGATGGCGTTCATCGGGGTGCGGATTTCGTGGCTCATGTTGGCCAAAAAATCCGACTTGATGCGCGCGGCGGCCTCGGCCACTTCTTTGGCCTGGCGCATGGCCTGCATGGCTTCACGTTCGGTGGTGATGTCTTCGATGATGCCCAGCGTGCCGCGCTCCGGGTGCGCCTTGTCGATCAGGCGGGCGCTGATCCGGCCCCAGAACAGGCTGCCATCGTGCTTGATGAGCTGCTCTTCGCGCACGTGGGTCTCGCCCGTCATCATCTGCGCGTAGACCTTGTCCCCGGCGGCGAGGTAGGCCTCTTCGCTGGCGTAGAAAACGCGGGTCGCTTGCCCTGCCAACTGGCCGGGCTCGTAGCCCAGGATCTCTTCCATGCGGCGGTTGCAGCGCAGGATCACGCGGCCCCGCAGCAGCCCGATGCCCACCGTGGCCGCGTCAAACAGGGCCTGTTGCTCCACGTTGGCCTTGCGCAGCGCATCGGCCACCTCGGCCAGTTGCGCGGTGCGCTCGTCCACCAGCTCCTGCAGGTGGTGGCGCAGGCCTTCAAGCTCCTGGGCGGCCACCTTGCGCTCGGTGATGTCGCGCGCCACGCCCAGCACGCCGATGGGCTGGCCTTGAGCGTCAAAGACCGGGGCTTTCAAGGTTTCGAACAGGCGGGCTTCGGCCTCGCCGGGGAAATTCAACCACTCCTCGTTGGCGCGTGGCCCCCCTGCGGCCAGGGCCAGGCGATCTTGTTCGCGGAACATGTCGGCTTGCGCTTTGTCGGCGAAGTCGTGGTCGGTCTTGCCGATGATCTCGGCCTCGGTGACCCCGTACAGGCGCTCCACGCCGGGGTTGCAGGCCATGTAGACGCCGCCCACGCTTTTGAGCCAGACCAGGTCGGGGATGTTTTGCACCAGAGTCTGCAGGTGCGCCTTTTGCAGCAGGACTTCGTCGGTGCGCCGCCGCACGATGCGGCGCAGGCTGGTGATCCAGCCCAGCAGCAGGATGCCCAGGCCCAGCAGGATGAGCACACCGATGCCCAGCTGCTGCGCATAGGGGGCCAGGTTGATGGGCTCGTCCATCCATTTCTGGTGCAGGTTGGCCAGCTCGTCCGCCGTGATGGCGGCCATGCCGTCCTCCACCAGTTTCATGGTGGCCGCATCACCCTTGCGCGTCGCCCGGTGGAACTGCCCTTGGTAAATCTCGAAGGCCTTGCGGAAGGCCTGGTGCAGGTCCTCTCTGGCCAGGTGGTAGTTGGCCGTGCGCTCGTTCAGGCAGAACAGCTTGATGTCCTGGGCGGCGGCTGCTTTGATGACGTCGGCGTGGCCCTTGAAGATGCGCAGGTTGGTCACACCGCCCTGGCGCAGCTTGTCGATGCAGACATCGCCTTCCTGCACGCCGATCTGAAAACCGCGCAGCGCCGCCACGTTGTCGATGCCGTTGACCGAGGCGTGCCGAAAGACGGTCACGGGGGCGACCTCGTAAGGCGGCGAGAAGTCGTACAGGGCCTCGCGCTCCGGGGTGCGGTACATCATGTCGATGACGTCGGCCTGGCCCGTGTCGATCAGGCGGCGGGCCTCGCCCCAGTTGGTGGCCGTGAACTGGACTTTGACGCCGGTCTTGGTCTCCCACAACTGCCACAACTCCAGCAGGTAGCCGGCGGGGCGTCCTTCCACATCGCGGAAGGTGTAGGGCGGGAAGGCGTCGTCGGTGACGACCCGAAGCACCGTGGGGTTGGCCGAGGCCGACCCCACCAGCATGCTCAGCCACACGGTCAAGAGCACCCGGGCGGCTTTGGGCGATGCAACAAACCAGCGGGTCAAAGGCACAAAATCTCCCCACACCTGCGTTGACGGCGCCCTGTAGTGTGGCTTATGGCCCTCGCCCGAACAAGCGCCCGGCGTGCAAACCCAGGCCGGTGGCCACCGAGGCCAGGCGGTCGCCGCGCACCGCGCGGGTTTCGGGGAAGGCCGCTTCCAGCTGGTCGGTCAGCAGTTTCATCCCGGTGGAGCCGCCGGTGAAATACAGGGCGTGGATGTCCGAGGGTTGCAAGCCGGCCATGCGCACCGTCTCCAGAGCGCAGGCGGTGATGCGGGCCAGGTCTTCGCGGAAGGCCTGCTCGGCTTGCGCTTCCTTCAAGGGGACGTGCAGGCCGGCTTCGATGATGGACAGGTCGATGTCGAAATCACCTCCGGCCGCCACGGCGATCTTGGCGGCTTCGGCGCTGCCCACCAGGGCGTGGCCCAGGCGGTCGTTCACCACCTTCATCAGGCGCTTGAACTGGGCCGGGTCGGCGTAGAAGCCGTTCATGCTTTTCAGCTCGGCCACGCGCGGAGCCTGGTAGACGTTGTTGATCAGGTGCCAGGTGGCCAGGTCGAAATAGACACGGCTGGGGATGGGGCGCGGCGGCTGGCCACCGATGCTGGGGCCCATGCCGCCGTGGCCCAGGGGGGGCATCACGCAAGACAGGGACACACGGCGGTCAAAGTCGGTGCCTGCCACGTGCACGCCGTGGTTGGCCAGGATGTCACTGCGGCGGTCGAGCAGGGCGGCGCGTTGCGGGCCCACGCGCACCACCGAGAAGTCGGAGGTGCCGCCGCCGATGTCGGCCACCAGGGCGAGTTCTTCGCGCGTGGCCTGTTGCTCGTAGTCAAAGGCTGCCGCGATCGGCTCGTACTGGAAGGCCACGTCTTTGAAGCCGACGGCGTGGGCGGCGGCGGCCAGCGAGGCCTGGGCCTGCGCGTCGCGCTCGGGGTCGTCGTCCACAAAGAACACGGGGCGGCCCAGCACCACGTGGCTGAGCACCTGGCCACTGGCCCGCTCGGCGCGGCTGCGCAGGTGGTGCAAATAGCCGGTGATGATGTCGATGTACTTGACGCCGAAACCGTGGCCCAGGTCGGTGGTCTGTTCGGCCAAGGGGCTGCCCAGGATGCTCTTCATGGAGCGCATCAGGCGGCCTTCATACCCTTCGATGTAGGACTGCACGGCGGCGCGGCCAAAGGTGCGGGGCAGTTCGGCGCCAGCGCGGCCGGTGGCCTTTTCAAAGGCCGTGGGCAGGTCGTCGCTGTCGGTGCAGTAGAAAACCGCCGTGGGCATGGTCAGGCTGTCGCCTTCCAGCGGTACCAGGCGCATGCCCTGCTCCGTGGGAATGGCAATGGCCGAATTGGAGGTGCCGAAGTCGATGGCGCAATAACTACTCAAGGGGCGGGCTCTCTGGCAGGGCGGACGGGGCGCACACTGTATCAGTCGGGGGGCGGCTTCGAAAAGCGGCGGGCGTTTTACCGCTCCAGCGCTGAAAGGCGTGGATGAAGGCGGCGGACTCAGCATAGCCCAGCTCCTGGGCAATCGCCTCGATCGACATCGGGGTGCTGCGAAGCAGGTGCTGTGCCTTGTCGTAACGGACGCCGCTCAGCAGGTCGCGAAAATTGTGGCCTTCTTCGCTCAACTGGCGCCGCAGGCTGCGTTCGGACAGCTGGAATGAGCGGGCCACCTCTTCCGCACTGGGGTAGCCCTGCGTGAACATCGCCAGGTGGGCCTGCACCCGGTCGCTCAAGGTGCTCAGGGACACCTTTTGCGCCACCAGCTGTTGATCGCACATGGCCCGGTACATGCCGTGGGCCGCCGGATCGGCCGAGGTAAAACGCAGTTGCAGGTACTCGTTGCGCATCCACAGGCGGGCCACGGGTTCGCCAAAGCGCACGGGGCAGCCGAAGTGGGCTTCATAGGCGGCCGCCTCTGGTGGACGCGGGTAGGGCATGTCGATGCTTTCGGCGCGCAGGTCCAGGCCCAGCGAGGCCTGCAGATCACGCATCATCTTGTAGGTGCCCGAGACCTCGCCATCCACCCGGAAGCGAAACACCTTGGGGGGCATGGGCAAGGGCTCCAGCACCAGGGCGCTGAGCTGCTCACCAGGCTCGAAGCGCAGGGTGCCGTAGTTGTAGGTCAGGCGCTGGTAGCGGATGCCCATCTGAAAGGCTTCATAAGCATTGGCGCAGGTCAGCAGCAGCATCACCAACGGCCCATAGCCCGCCAGGTTGTAGAACTGCCCCAGCCGCAGGCCGATGGTGGGGTCGTGCAGGTGCTGGGCCAGGTCGGCATAAATGCGCAGTTCGCGTGCGCGGTCGATGGGGGTGCTGGGGTTCAGCTGCTCCAGGACGAGGCCGTGCCGGGCCAGCACGGGCGTGGGGTCTTCGCCCAGTTGCTGCAGGCCTTGCAGCATGTAAATGAGGCCCAGGACGGGACGGGTACCCATGGGTGGTGCTTGGTTTGATCTGCGTCAAGGACTGGCCTGCCAGGGCGGAGGCGCCGGCAGTTTGGCCGAAATAATCAATCTGACGGGCGAATCTAGCATGGCGGCGCTGGCGTTGCGCACGCACCATGGCCTCACGTTCGGAGACAAATCAACAAGGTGCCGCATGACTTCACAGAACACGACCATTTCCTCATCCCCCCGCCCCCGCCAGGTTGAAGTGGCGATCGCTGGCGTCGGTTTTGGCGGCTTGTGCATGGCGGTCAAGCTCAAGATGGCGGGCATCCACGACTTCGTGATTCTGGAGAAAGCCAGCGAGGTGGGCGGCGCCTGGCGTGACAACACTTACCCGGGCGCCGAATGCGATGTGCAGTCGCACATGTACTCGTACTCGTTCGAGACCAAGCCCGACTGGACCAAGCGCTACGCCCCCTGGGACGAGATCCAGCAGTACATCCTGGACGTGACCAAGAAGTACGGCATCCGCCCGCACATCCATTTCAACCAGGAGGTGATCAGCGCGGTGTTCAACGAAGGCACGGGGCGCTGGACCATCAAGACCGCGGGCGGCGAAACCATCAGCGCGCGCCATTGGGTGCTGGCGTCGGGCCCGCTTCACGTGCCGGCCTTCCCTGACATCAAGGGGCTGGACACCTTCAAGGGCAAGGTGATGCATTCGGCCCAGTGGGACCACGGCTATGACCTGCGTGGCAAGACGGTGGTGTCCCTGGGCAGTGGCGGCAGCGCCATCCAGTACGTGCCGGAGATCGCGCCCCTGGTCAAGAAGCTGCATGTGTTCCAGCGCACGCCAGCCTGGGTGATTCCGCGCGACACGCGCAAATACTCCGAGTTCCGCAAGAAGCTGTTCGCGGCCCTGCCCATCACGCGCACGCTGCACCGCTGGCGTTGCTACTGGACCAACGAGTCGCGCGTGTGGCCCATCTTCAACCCGTGGATGGCGCGCATTGGGGGCGCGGCGCTCAAGAAGTTCATTGCGCACCAGGTGAAAGACCCGGCCCTGGTCAAGAAGCTCACGCCCGACTACACCCTGGGCTGCAAGCGCATCCTCATCTCCAACAAGTGGTACCCCACCTTCAACCGCCAGAACGTGGAGCTGGTGACCCATGGCATCCAGGAAATCCGCGAGCACAGCATCGTCACCAAGGATGGCGTGGAGCGGCCCATGGACTGCCTGATCCTGGGCACCGGCTTCATCGTGGACCCACGCATCTACATGAAGAATTTTGAGATGCGTGGCCGCCATGGCCACACCTTGCAAGAGGACTGGAAGACCAGCCCCACTTCGTACCTGGGCATCACCACCGCCAACTACCCCAACATGTACCAGCTGGTGGGGCCGCACACCGGCCTGGGCCACAACTCCATCATCTTCATGATCGAGGCGCAGGTGGACTACATCGTCAAATGCATCCAGCTGGTCAAGGCCAAGGGCGTGGACTACCTGGATGT
>CAZKPN010000068.1:0-7537 GCA_964554655.1 uncultured Aquabacterium sp.
ACGTGGGCGCGCGCAATTTCGACGACACCATCTTCAAGACCAACCTGGAGGCCGCGCAGGCCATCGCGCGGCAACTGCGCCTGCGCAACCTGGGTGGCATCATCATCGTCGACTTCATCGACATGCTGCGCGAGGACCACCGCGACAATGTGCTGGCCGAATTCCGCAAGCAGATGAGCCGCGACCGCACCAAGCTCACCATCAGTGGCTTTTCGCCGCTGGGCCTGGTCGAGATGACGCGCAAACGCACGCGTGAATCGCTGGCCCACATGCTCTGCCAGCCTTGCCCCACGTGCGAAGGACGCGGCCAGGTCAAGACGCCGCGCACGGTCTGCTACAACATCCTGCGCGAGATCCTGCGTGAGGCGCGCCAGTTCAACCCGCGCGAATTCCGCGTGGTGGCGAGTGCTGCGGTGGTGGAAATGCTGCTCGACGAGGAAAGCCAGCACCTGGCCGGTTTGATCGATTTCATCGGCAAGCCGATCTCTTTGCAGACCGAACCCTGGGTGTCGCCCGAGCAGTACGACATCGTCCTGCTGTGAGAACCCCGGTGATGCGCTTTACATGACTTTGCAAGAGGCAACACCTTGCGCGGCGGTGGTGCATGGCACACGCGGCACAATCGACACTTCACATTGATGAATCCCCTTGTAGACACGATGCTTGAACACCCGATCACTTCTGCCGAGCCCGCGCTGGACACCGCCCGCCGTGGGCAACTGAAGACCCTGGCGCTGTGCGGTGCCATGGCGGCCGCAGGCCTGTGGTCCAGCAGCCCGGCCTGGGCTCAGTTCCGGGTCGAGATCGCGGGCGTGGGCGCCACGCAGATTCCGGTGGCCATCGGGCGCTTCAAGGGCGAAGAGAGTGTGCCCCAGCCCATCGCCAGCATCGTGATCGCCGACCTGCAGCGCTGCGGCTTGTTCAAAACGCTGGACGCCTCGGCCGACAAGCTGGACGAGACCTCGCGCCCGGTGCTGACCGACTGGCGCGGCAAAGGCGCCGATGCCTTGTTGGCTGGCTCCATCATGCCTTTGGCCGATGGCCGCTTCGACATCCGCTATCGCTTGTGGGATGCCGCCAGGAACAAGGATCTGGGCGTGCAGAGCCTGGTCGTGCCCGCCGCTGACCTGCGCCTGGCCGCCCACCGCATCGCCGACGACATTTATGAAAAGCTGACCGGCGACAAGGGCGCCTTCGCCACGCGCATTGCCTACGTGGCCAAGACCGGCCGCCGTTATGTGCTGTGGGTGGCCGACTCCGATGGCAAGGGCGAGCGCGATGCCCTGACCAGCAACGAGCCCATCATCTCGCCGGCCTGGTCGCCCGATGGTGGCAAGCTGGCCTACGTGTCGTTTGAAGGTGGCAAGGCCAAGGTCATGTCGCAAGAGTTGAGCACCGGCCGACGCCGCGTGCTGGCCAGCTTCAAAGGCACCAACAGCGCGCCGGCCTGGGCACCTGATGGCAAGCAGATGGCGGTCACGCTCAGCCGTGATGGTGGCTCGCAGTTGTTCGTGATGGGCATCGACGGGGACAACGTCCGGCGCCTGACGCAAAGTGGTGGCATCGACACCGAGGCCGCCTGGTCGGCCGATGGCAGCACCGTGTACTTTGTCAGCGACCGGGGCGGCAGCCCTCAGATCTACAAGACGCCGTTGTCGGGTGGCAGTGCGCAGCGCGTGACCTTCAACGGGCCGTACAACATCAGCCCCGCCTTGAGCCCCGATGGTCGCTGGCTGACCTTCGTTGGCCAGGTCAATGGCGCCTACAAGGTGCACCTGATGGAGCTGTCCACCGGCACGGTGCGTGTTCTGACCGACACCCGCGACGACGAAAGCCCCAGCTTCGCGCCCAACAGCAAACAGATCATCTACGCCACGCGCAGCCAGGGCCGCGACGTGCTCATGACCACCTCACTCGATGGCCGCATCAAGGCCAGCCTGGCCACGCCGCAAGCCGATGTTCGCGAACCCGTCTGGGGCCCTGACATCGTCGGCCCCAAGCGCTGACACCTCATTTTCTTGAATCTTTGATTGACCTTTGTAAGGAGCCTTCATGAACCCGATCCAATCAACTTCCGCTTCCATGTCCGCACGTGCCGTCCGCCTGGCCGTGGTCGGCCTGGTGGGCGCGTCCACCCTGTGGATGGCCGGCTGCAGCTCCGTCAAGCTGGATGACAAAGCGCCGCCGATCGAGTCGCGCAATGTGTCTGGCAGCACTGGCAGCTCATCGTCGTCCAACGCGGCCTCGACCGTGGCCCCCGTGGTGGCGGCCGATGCCGACGGTGCCGCCAATGCCGCACTCAGTGGCTTGCCCCGTGTCATCTACTTTGACTTCGACAGCTTTGTGGTCAAGGACGAGTTCCGCCCTGTGCTGGACGGCTATGGCAAGGTGCTGACGACCATCCGCAGCAAGAAGCTGTTCATCGAAGGACACACCGATGAACGCGGTGGCCGCGAGTACAACCTGGCGCTGGGCCAGAAGCGGGCTGAAGCCGTCGTCAAGTCCCTGACGCTGTTGGGCGTGTCGGCCGACCAGGTTGAAGCCGTGAGCTTTGGCGAAGAGCGTCCTGCCGCCACCGGCAGCACCGAAGAAGCCTGGGCCAAGAACCGCCGCGCTGAGTTCAAAGACCGTTGATCATGGGGGCCGCGTTGATGTTGAACCGTGTGCGCCCTTGGGTGCTGGCCCTGGCCTCGGCTTGCGGGGCGCTCAGCGCCCATGCGGGTTTGCTGGACGATGACGAGGCACGCCGTGCCATCCTGGAGTTGCGCCAGCAGCGTGTCAAGGACAGCGAGTCCAGCAACGCCAAGCTCAGTGCTTTGAACGCGCAGTTGGACCAGGTCAAGCGCAGCCTGGTTGATTTGAACGCCCAGATCGAGCAGTTGCGCGGCGATCTGGCCAGGCAAAGTGGCCAGAACGAGTTGCTGGCCCGCGACCTGTCCGAGCTGCAACGTCATCAAAAAGACCTGCAGCAGGGCGTGGACGAGCGCGTGCGCAAGCTGGAGCCGCAAACGGTGAGCCTGGATGGCAAAAACTTCCAGGTCGAGCCCGAAGAGAAAGCGCTGTTTGAAGACGCGCTGGCCAAGCTGCGGAAAGCCGATTTTGCGGGTGGCGCGGCGGGCTTGGCGGGTCTGATCAAACGCTACCCATCGACGGGCTACCGCGAGTCGGCCTTGTACTGGCAGGGCAATGCGCAATACGGTTTGCGCAACTACAAGGAGGCGCTGGTCAGCTTCCGGGCCTTGTTGACGCAGGCACCGACGCATGCCCGTGCGCCCGAGGCCATGCTGTCCATTGCCAATTGCCACACCGAGCTCAAAGAGACCAAGGCGGCCCGCAAGGCCTTGGACGACCTCATCAAGAACTACCCGGACTCCGAAGCTGCCCAGGCTGCACGTGAGCGGCTGGCCAGCGCGTCCACCGCCGCAGCCAAGGCAGCATCAGCATCGCGCAAGAACTGAGTGTGGTGCCATTGGTGAGCGCGATCGATCCCGACCTGGAGCGCCGGTTTGGCGGCCTGCGCCGCCTGCATGGCGCTGCGGCTTACGAGCGCCTGCGCGCGGCCCGCATCGCCGTGATCGGCGTGGGTGGCGTCGGCTCCTGGGCGGCCGAAGCCTTGGCGCGCAGTGGCGTGGCCGAGTTGACCCTGATCGACCTGGACCACGTGGCCGAGTCCAACATCAACCGCCAGGTGCACGCACTGGAGAGCACCGTGGGCCAGGCCAAGGTGTTGGCCTTGAAGGACCGCATTGCGCAGATCCACCCGGGTTGCGTGGTGCACACGGTTGAAGAGTTCATCGACGAGGCCAATGTGGCCGAGTTGCTGTCGGCCCCGGCGCTGGACGGTGTGATCGATTGCTGCGACCAGGTCAAGGCCAAGGCGGCGATGGCCGCCTGGGGCTGGGCGCACCAGGTGCCGGTGGTGGCCGTGGGCGCGGCGGGGGGCAAATCCCAGCCGCAGCTGGTGCAGGTGGGCGACTTGTCCGAGGTGACGCATGACCCCTTGTTGGCCAGTGTGCGGCAGCGTTTGCGGCAGCGCCATGAAGGCGCGCGCAAGGGGCGCATGAACCTGGCTTGCGTGTTTTCACGTGAGGCAGTGCTGCCGCCGCAAGACGCCGAGTGCGACATCGGGGATGGCTCGCTGAACTGCCATGGCTATGGCTCCAGCGTGGTGGTGACCGCGACCTTTGGCATGGTTTCAGCGGCCCAACTGATCAACGTGTTGATCAAAGGCTGAAAACCACGCTATAATCTTAGGCTTTTCGGGGGTCGATAGCTCAGTCGGTAGAGCAGCGGACTTTTAATCCGTTGGTCGCGAGTTCGAGTCTCGCTCGACCCACCAAAATCCCAAGAATTTTGACGAATCCTTGGTTTTCGTTTTATAATTGAAGTCTTGGCAAAGTACTCAATCTTTGCGACCTCGCAGCAATGCTAGGGTAAAAACAAGAATTTCGGGCTCCTAGCTCAGTTGGTAGAGCAGCGGACTCTTAATCCGTTGGTCGACAGTTCGAATCTGTCGGGGCCCACCAAATCAAAAGCCACCCTCTGGGTGGCTTTTTTCATGGGCAACTCACCTCAACGCCGTCAGCGGGCTGGGCCATTGCCCCGCAACTGGGCGATCAGGTGCGCGAGCGCCTGTTGGGCCACCACGCCGCTCAGGCCCAGGTCGGCCAGATCACCTCGGGCGATGGCTTCGCCGAGTTGATCGATCTGTACCAGCAGGCTGCCCAGTTGCTCCCGGTCCAAATGGTCGGCGACCAGCGGCGCCAGTTCCTGCATCAATTGCCGCCTGCCCAGCACACGCCGAGCCGCGATGTCGGGCACCTGATGCAGCACTGAGCGCAGGTTCAGCCGGAAGGTTAAAAAAGGCCGCATGTTGTCGACGCAGGACTCGGCCAGTTCGGCCGCGCTCAGGTGCCGGTCCTGGATCACCGCCTGCCACATCGCGATCTCGGCCTCGTCCCACACCGCCAACACTTCCGCCATCACGGTGGCCTTGTCCTTGAACCAGCGGTAGAAGGTCTGTGGCGCGTAGCCCGCCCGCCGCGCGATGCGGTTGGTGTCCGTGCCGGCGTAGCCCGCTTCGATGAACTCCGACATGGCGGCCTCCAGCAGGCGGGTGCGGGTGTCGCTGCTTTTCTCTGGGGTCGCGACGCTCATCGGATGGCATCCAGCCAGGCGACGATCTGCTGGTTCAGGTCGTCGGCGCAGGGCTCGTGCAAGAGGTCGTGCGCCATGTCCTTGTAACGGATGGTGCGCAGCAAGCCAGGCGGCAGGCGTTCGGCGAAGCGTGCGCAGGCCTCGCCCGGTACCAGCCGGTCCAGGTCGGTGAAGCTGAGCAAGGTGGGCACGGTCCAGTCATCACCACTGTGTTCCAGCACCTGCCGCGCGGTCTGCATCATGAAGTGGCAGGTGCGGGGCGTCAGGCGCGTGTGCATCAAGGGGTCGGCGCGCTTGGCGGCCAGCACGGCCGGGTCGCTGTTGCCCCAGCTTTGCATGTAGGCCAGGGACACGGGCAGGTCTGGCACCAGGCGGTACAGCACGCTCATCGTGGCGCTTTGAGGTCCGGGCAAGGTGGGCACCAGAGCGGGGGCGAGCAGCACGACGCCATCCGTGGGGCGGGCCCAGGGCACCGCAGGGGCCTGGCGGCTCAGCGCTGTTGCGAACTGTGCCGCCAGCAAGCCCCCGAAGCTGCTGCCCAGGAACACGTGGGGCAGGCGGCGGTAGTGCCGGCTCAACTGGTCGTGCAGGCTGGCGTGGTCGTTCAGCAGTTCCTGAGGGTTGGGGATGACGCCACGTTCGCCACCCGATCGGCCATGCGCCCGGTGGTCGATGCCTGCCACGGCCCAACCGGCCGCATTGAGGACGCGGGCAAGGCGGTCGAAGCGGCCTTGGTACTCGCCCAGGCCATGCAGGGTCTGCACCACGCCCCGGGGGGATGGGACCGGCCAATGGGCGACGTGGAGGTTGACATCGTCGGTGGTGGCCAGCGAGGACGGCAATGCTGTGTCTTGGGGGGGCATGCGGGGAGTGTAGAGGGACCGCTTTTTTCCCATCCGTGAAAGTCCGGATGGAGCCTTGATGCGTCCTGAGTGATATTAATATCACATCATATTATCACTGAGGAGTGCGCGATGAAGAGCTTCAAAAGCGGCATGGTGGGTCGATCCGTTCAATGGGCGTGTTGCCTGGTGGCCTCGGGTGGGCTGCTGCTGGCCCCCGCCCGGGCCGCCGAGTCAGGCCTGGCGACGTGCGAGGGTGTCCGGGCGCCGGCGGTGCTGCTGTCGGAGCAGGGGCCTTTGGAGTCGATCACCTTCGACCAGCAAGGGCGCCTCCTGTACACCAAGCTGTTCAAGGGGGAATTGGCCCGCCTGGATGGGCCGCAGGCCCTGCCTTTCACGGTGGCCGTGGGTGTCTCCAGCCCTGGGGGCATCGCCGTGACCGGTCCGCGTGAGGCTTACGTGGGTGTCGGCAATGGCCTGTACGGATTCGCGCCGTCATTGGGCAAGGCTGGGATCGTTCGTGTCGATCTGGAGAACGGCCAGGTCACGCCCCATGTGAGCGGCCTGTCCATGTCCAACGGCTTGGTGCGCGCCGCTGACGGCACCTTCTACGCTTCAGACGACCTGGCGGCCAGCCTCGATCGCGTGCTGCCCGATGGCACTGTGCAGCGCACCTGGCTCAAGCAGAACAGCAATGGCCTGGCCATCAGCAAGGATCAGAAGACGCTGTACGTCAACCAGATGGTGCCCGCCAGCATCCTGGCAGTGGACCGCGCCACCGGGCGGACCACCGTGGTGGCCGATGCCCCGCCCGCGCGCAAATGGAGCTGGCTGGATGGCCTGGACATCGACGACCAGGGTCGCCTGTATGTGGTGTCGTACTGGGCGGGCGAGGTGTGGCGTCTGGACCCGGTCAGCCACCAGATGTGCCTGCTGGCCTCGGGGCTCTCCATGCCCAGTGCGGTGGCGGTGGGGCGGGCGGGCGGGGCTTACCGCGCCAGCAGCATTTATGTGACCACGCATTCGGGGCGCCTGCATGAGGTGCCCAACGCTGTACCCGCCACGCCTTGACCCTTTCCCATTCATGTCACACACATCAAATTTCATCCTCAAGCCAGCTGAACTGAGGCTGGGGCTTCCACCCAAGGGTCGGTGCCGAGGTGCCCTCCGAAGGTGCCTACCAGGAAGTCCAGGAAGACCCGCGTGCGCGCTGGCAAGTGACGGCGTGAAGGAATGGCCGCGTAGATGCCCAGGTCGAAGAGCTTCCATTGCGGCAGCACGCGCACCAGGGTGCCTTGCGCCAGGGCCTGCGCGACAACATAGGACGGAAAGCCCCCCACGCCCAGGCCCGCCACGGTGGCGGCGTAGGTCGTGTCAATGTGGCCGGTGCTGAGAACCGGGGACGTCTTGTTCAGGGGAATGGTGACGCTGCCCCGGCCATCGCCCGATTCGCCGGAGACGGGGCAAAAGGTCAGCTCCGGCATCTTGGCGCTGATCATGTCGTGTTGCCGCAGATCCGGCAGTTGTGTCGGCACGCC
>CAZKPN010000068.1:7637-22142 GCA_964554655.1 uncultured Aquabacterium sp.
TCTTGGCGCTGATCATGTCGTGTTGCCGCAGATCCGGCAGTTGTGTCGGCACGCCCCGCCGTTTTTCGATGGAGATGTGCGGGTATTGGCTTCGGAACCTCGGCAAGGCTGGCGCCAACTGCCGGGACGCGAAGGCCGGCGGGGCAAGCACCTTCAGCACGCCCCGCGGCTCGGCCGTGTCCGAACCCACTTCGGCCTCCACCTGCGCCACGTCGGCCAGGATGCGGCGCACCTGCTCCAGGTAGCGCTCGCCTGCTTCGGTCAGCACCAGCTTGCGGGTGGTCCGGTTGATCAGCCGCGAGCCCAGGTGTTCCTCAAGTTCGTTGATCATGCGGGTGATGACCGAAGGCGACAGGTCCAGGTCGCGCGCCGCCGCAGCAAAACCGTTGAGGTCGATCACGCGGCAGAAGATCTGCATGCTTTGAAGGCGGTCCATCCGGTGTCCTTTCGCGACTGGCTTGGGGCGACCTTAATTCACGATGCCCCCTCGGTTTGTTCTTGTTTTTGGAATAGTGCATTCGCGCTGCGGTGCTTTTTCCGGGCTTTGCTCACTTTTACAGTGAGCACATCAGGGATTTTCCTGATGACTGTTGAAGAAGGAAGCACGATGAAAACACGCACTACCCTCCTGGCCGTTTTGACCACTGCCCTGGCTTTGCCCGCACTGGCCGATACCAACACCCCCGTGACCCGTGACCAGGTCAAGGCCGAATACATCCGCGCGCTCAAGGCCGGTGAGCTGGACTTCGCCCGTGAGTTCGTCACCCCGGTGTCGCGCCCTTCGACCCTGGCCACGACCAACAAGGTTGAAGAGTTGTCTCCCACCGCCGCAGGCCAGCAGGCGACGGTCGCTGCCCCCAAGACGGCCAACTGATGCGGGTTGCCACTGGCGGGCCCTGTCCACTGGCGGACCGGTGGCCCGTTCAGTTGTCGATTTGTCCTTTTCCCGCCATCTCCTGGGGCTTTTCAACCATCGCGACATGAACCTCCCGCCCTACACTGTGTGAACCAATGACCGGTGTCCAGGGAAATCCTTTATGCACGATGGCCCCCTCGTGAAGAAGCACCTCGATGCCATGCTGGCTGGCGGCCCCTTGGTCGCGCAACAGGTGATTGACGTGACGGTTCAGCGTTTGCGCGATTCTGGCGCCACCATGGCCTTGGCCACAGACCGCCAGCATTTGTTTGAAGTGCTGGAAGCCTTGCAGATGCACCAACTGGCTTTGATCACGGCGTTTGGTGGTGATATCAAGGCCGAGATCGAATCAGCCTCGCAAGTGCAAGCCTCGCCGCTGCGCGTGTCCGCAGGGCCTTTGCGCCTGGAAGACCTGACCTTGATGGACGAGGACCAGGCCGAGAAAGACATCGAGATTTCACGCACCATCCAGCTCATCGACCTGAAGGCCGAATGGGAGTTGCGTGAGTTGCAAGCCCTGACCGCCACGCTGTTGGGTGAAACCGTGCTGCGCCTGGAGGCCAATCCTTGCCGGCCCATGGTCTATGCGCGCGCTTTGAGCCGTGCCGCGCATGGCCTGAAGGTGTCCAAGGCCGGTCGTGGCATGTTCTTGCGGACGGCGGGTTTTGCCATGGCCGATGTGCTGCGGGATGTGTACGGCGACGCTTGCCGAAGGCTCAAAAGCTGGGGTCTGCAGCCGCTCGAGTTCCGCAGTGCGCCCATCGTGCGCGCGGGCACGGTGCCCGAGGTGGACCTGACCCAGCCCGATGCGCTGCTGAGCTTGCGCGATCGCTTGCCCAAGCACCCAGTCACCGGCGGGCCGCCGCAGCAACAAACGGTGGAGTTGCTCTCTCGCCTGTTCGAGCAGATCCTGGCCGATCCCCGTTTGCAGTCGTCGGTCAAGGACGTGATCGGGCGTCTGCAGGCCTCTGTGGTGCGCGTGGCCTTGACCGACCCAACGCTGATGCGTTCTCACGCACACCCGGCCTGGTCGCTGATCAACCAGATTGCCGCGCATGCTTCCGACCACCCCCAGTTCAGCGATTCTCGTGGGTCGGCGTTCATGGAATTCGTCGAACCTTTGATTGAGCGGTTGGCCGTGGAGGATGCGCCCAGTGCTGCTTTGTACGAAGGCGCCTTGTCGGATTTGCAGGCTTTCATCGACCGCGAAGATGAAGCGCAATTGCAGCATTCGCAGGCCGCGGTGAAGGCTTTGGCCGAGGCCGAGCAGCGCCAGACCTTGATGCCCTTGTTGCGCCAGCAAGTGATGCATCAACTGCAGAGTGCTGAATTGAGCGAGACCTTGCGGCGCTTTCTCACGGGACCCTGGGTGGATGTGTTGGCGCGCACCATGGTGTCTCAAGGCACTGACAATGCCCACACCCAATCTCTGGTGGGCACGGTCGATGAGTTGCTCTGGAGCCTGGAGCGCCCCGCGAGTGAACTGGACCGCGACGAAGTTCGCCAGCGCCTGCCTTCGCTGATTGAGCGGCTGAAACTGGGCATGGAAATGATCGGCCTGCCGCAAGCAGAACGCGATCATGTGCTGGACGACTTGATGCGCGCTCACAGCCGGCGATTGCGCAGCGCCCCGGCTGGCGGCGAGGCCAAGCCCGCGACGCCGCAGGACCTGGTTCAGCAAATGCGAGATGAGGTTTTGGACGATGACCAGGAGCAAAGTTCTGACAGTTGGACCCAAGACACCAGTGTGGGTGCGCTGCCCACGGTGCCCATGGCCCTGGGCGGTGCTGACGAAGACAGCCGAGTCAAGGCTGCCGCTCAACGCTGGTTGCAGACCCTGACCAAGGGCGTGCGCTGCAAGCTCTTCCTGCAGGGGCAATGGGTCACAGCCCACTTGCTTTGGCGCAGCGACAACGGCGAGTTCTTCATGTTCACCAGCTCATTGGTCGGCGGCATGCACTCGATGACGCGGCGTGCTTTGGAGCGTTTGCGCATCGAGGGTCTGGCCACCACCTTTGTGGAGTTGAGCTTGATGCAGCGGGCCGTGGACAGCGTGTTGCAAGACCTGGACGAAGCTTAGCGGTTCAAGCTTTTGCCAGCCACCGCTGAACCAGGTTGATCCACAAGTTGGCCCCCAGTGGAATCAACTGGTCGTTGAAGTCATAACTGGGGTTGTGCAGCATGCAAGGGCCCAGTCCATGGCCACCTTCACGGTGCGCGCCATCGCCATTGCCGATCAGGAAGTAGGCGCCAGGAATGGCCTGCAGGTAGTAGCTGAAATCCTCGGCGCCCATGGTGGGCTCGAACGCCAGCACGTTGTCCGCGCCCACCAGATCAACCATCACTTGCCGGACGAAATCGGTCTCTGCCGGGTGGTTGATGGTGGGGGGGTAATTGCGGTTGAACTCGAAGTCGCATTCGGCGCCGAAGGCCGCGCAGGTGTGTTGAGCCACGGCCCGCATGCGCTCTTCGATGAGGTCCAGCACTTCGGTGGTGAAAGTGCGCACGGTGCCCTGCACGGTCACGAAATCGGGCACGACGTTGGTCGCTTCGCCCGCCTGGATCATGGTCACCGAGATCACGCCCGTGTCGATGGGCCGCACATTGCGCGTCAGGATGGTCTGAAAGGCCTGCACCATCTGGCAGGCCACGGGGACCGGGTCAATGCCCAGGTGCGGCATGGCCGCGTGCGAGCCCTTGCCGCGCACGGTGATGTGGAACTCGTTGCTGGAGGCAAAACAGGGGCCGGGCTTGATGGCGAACTGGCCCACGGCCATGCCCGGCCAGTTGTGCACGCCAAAAATCGCCTGCATCGGGAAGCGCGTGAACAGGCCATCGCGCATCATCGCTGCGGCGCCGCCACCGCCTTCTTCAGCAGGTTGGAACACCAGGTACACCGTGCCTTCAAAGTCGCGGTGGTGGGCCAGGTGCTGCGCCGCAGCCAGCAGCATGGCCGTGTGGCCATCGTGGCCGCACGCGTGCATGCGCCCGGCATGGCGGCTGGCATGCGGAAAATGATTGCGTTCGGTGATGGGCAGCGCGTCGATGTCGGCGCGCAGGCCCACCGCGTTGGGGCCTGGGCGGCCTTGAATCACACCGACCACTCCTGTCTTGCCCAGCCCCCGGTGCACCTCGATGCCCCAGCCCTCCAGCGTTCTGGCGATCAGGTCCGAGGTGCGCACCTCTTCAAAGCACAGCTCGGGGTGCGCGTGGATGTCGCGGCGCAGAACCTGGATCGATTCAGCCTGATCCAGCAAAGAGGGCAGCACCAATGACGACAGGTCGGAAATGTCGGCGGACATGGCGAAGGAGGCCTGATGAGAAGGAAGCCTGATCTTACCTGCGGGGCCTGGGCAAGGCCAGCCACAAGCCGGTGACCGCTAAACTGATGCCCCATCTGTCCATCACTGAGGAGGGCCCCCATGGCCGACATCAAGATTCAACGTTCCCATGCCCTGGGCATGGACAAGGCCCGCGCCCTGGCCCAGGACTGGATGGGCGATGCCGCCAGGCAATTGGGCCTGACCTGCAACATGGTGCAAGGCGACGGCGAGGACACGATCAGTTTCGAGCGCATGGGCGTCACCGGGCAGATGAAGGTGCGCGCCGATGCGTTCGAGCTGGACACCAAGCTGGGCATGATGATGTCGGCGTTCAAGCCGCTGATCGAGGCCGAGATCGACAAGAACCTCGCCAGCATCCTGGCCAAGGCCGAAGGCGGCACGCCCAAGGCTTGAAGTGGCCACGTTCACCATGAACCTGGGTTTTGACGCCCTGCCCGATGCTTGCGACGTTCTGGTCGTGGGGGCGGGGCCGGCTGGCAGCGCCGCAGCCTTGACCCTGGCGCGTGCCGGCTTGGCCGTGGTGCTGGTGGACCAGCAGGCTTTTCCGCGCGACAAGGTGTGTGGCGATGGACTCATCCCCGATGCGCACCAGGCGCTGCGCGAGCTGGGCGTGTTGGACGAGGTGATGCGCCATGCCCAGGCGGTCGGCCACGTGGCCTGCATCGCGCCCCGAGGCGGGCGTGTCGACGTGCCGGGTCAGCTGGCGGTGTTGCCGCGCAAGGTGCTCGACGACATCCTGTGCCGCGCGGCGGTGGCGGCGGGCGCCCGCATGCATGCGCCGGTGCGGTTTGCCGCGCCCATCGAGGTGAATGGCCTGGTGGTGGGCGCGCGGCTGCAGCAGGGCGATCGGCAACTTGACATCCGGGCTTCGTGGGTGTTGCTGGCCACGGGCGCCGTGCCGCAGGCCTTGTTGGCCGCCGGCATGGCCGAGCGCCACACCCCCAGCGGCGTGGCGCTGCGCGGCTACATCAAGAATGACGCCATGGCAGGTCGCATCGATCGCCTTGAAATCGTCTGGCACCGGGCGCTGCGCCCGGGCTATGGCTGGATCTTCCCGTGCGGGGATGGCGTGTTCAACATCGGCGTGGGCATCTCGGAGATCCGCCAAGCCCGCGCTGGCGGCCAGCCCAACCTGCGCCAGATCTACGACCGCTTCACCCGCGTGTATGCCCCCGCGCGCGAACTGGTGCAAGGCGGCGTGCCCATGGGTGAGATCAAGGGGGCGCCTTTGCGTTTCAACCTGGAGGGCGCGCGTTTTTCAAGGCCAGGATTGATGGTCTGTGGCGAAGCGGCAGGCAGCACTTACTCGTTCACGGGCGAGGGCATTGGCAAGGCCTTGCACACCGGCATGCTGGCCGCGCGGGCCGTGATCGATGGACAGAAGCGGGGCTGGAGCGATGCCCAGGTGCGCGCCGGCTTTGAGGGGCAATTGAATGCCCTCAAGCCGCGCTTCAAGATGTACCAGCGCGCCAACTGGGTCAACCGTCAGCCCTGGTTGGCCGACGTGGTGGTCTGGCGTGCGCAACGCAGCGCCAAAATCCGCCAGCGCATCAGTGGCTTGCTCGATGAAACCAGCAACCCCGGCCACCTGCTGACGGTCAAGGGTGTGCTGAAGCTTTTCACCGAATAGCGTTCACTTCACTTCTTCAGCGCTTCGATCAGGTCGATGTAGGTTTGCTTGGCCTGGTCGGACGTCTTGCCCTTGAGGGCGGCCCAGGCGTCGAACTTGGCGCGCGCCACGAAATCCATCATGCCGGGGCGGTCGCCTTGCACGTCGCCAGTGGTGGCTTGCTTGAAGAGCGAATACAGCTTCAGCAGGGTGTCGTTGTCGGGCTTGGCGGGCAGCAGCTTGGAATTGGCCACGGCGGCTTCGAATTGGGCGGTCAGGTCGGTCATGTCTGTCTCCTTATTGGTCTGCCAATCTTACTGCTGAGTCTTTCGGTCATCAGCCCCTTGAATACGGTGGCTGCTTCCCGGCCAGCGGCAAGCTTTTGACGCGCTCCCTACAATGCGGCACCTCATGAGTGCCGTTTCATTCCAGCAAGTCACCAAATCCTATGTTTCGGCCGGGCGAACCGTCGCGGCCTTGCAGGGCGTCAGCTTTGACATCCAGGAGGGAGAATTCTTCGGATTGCTGGGGCCCAATGGCGCTGGCAAGACCACCCTCATCAGCATCCTGGCGGGCCTGAGCCGAGCCACCACCGGCAAGGTGACGGTGCGGGGCCACGATGTCGTCACGGATTACGCCTTCGCGCGCCGCCAACTGGGCGTGGTGCCGCAGGAGCTGGTGTTCGACCCCTTCTTCTCGGTGCGAGAAGCCTTGATGATTCAGAGCGCCTATTTCGGCCTGAACAAGAACGGCGCCTGGGTCGACGAGCTGCTGCACCACCTGGGTTTGAGCGACAAGGCCGATGCCAACATGAGGCAGCTGTCGGGCGGCATGAAACGGCGCGTGCTGGTGGCGCAGGCCCTGGTGCACAAGCCGCCCGTGATCGTGCTGGACGAGCCCACGGCGGGCGTGGATGTGGAACTGCGCCAGACGCTGTGGCAGTTCATTGCCCGCTTGAACAAAGATGGGCACACGGTGTTGCTGACCACGCATTACCTGGAAGAGGCCGAGGCCCTGTGCCACCGCATCGGCATGCTCAAGCAAGGCAAGCTGGTGGCGCTGGACCGCACCTCGGCTTTGCTGGCTGGCACGGCGCACACCATGCTGCGCTTCAAGACCGATGACCCCTTGCCGGCCGCGCTGGCCGAGCAGGCGCGCATCACCGGCCGCATCGTGCAATTGCCGGCCCATGACGCGGCCGAAATCGAGGCAATCCTGGCCACCTTGCGCCAAAGCCAGTGCCGGGTTGAAGACCTGGAAATCGGCCGGGCTGACCTGGAGGATGTCTTCCTCAGCATCATGCAAGGGGTGCACGCATGAGCGGCCTGATCAACGCCCTGGGCCTGTCGGGCGCCTGGCCGCTTTTCGTCAAGGAAGTGCTGCGCTTCTGGAAGGTGGCCTTCCAGACCGTGGCCGCACCGGTGCTGACCGCCGTTTTGTACCTGCTGATCTTCGGCCACGTGCTACAGGGCAAGGTCGAGGTGTTCAACGGCGTGGGCTACACCCGCTTTTTGATCCCCGGCCTGGTGATGATGAGCCTGCTGCAAAACGCCTTTGCCAACAGTTCCTCGTCGCTGGTGCAAAGCAAGATCACCGGCAACCTGGTGTTCCTGCTGCTGACGCCCTTGTCGCACCGCGCCTGGTTCGTGGCCTACGTGGGTGCGTCCCTGGTGCGTGGGCTGGCCGTGGGGCTGGGCGTGTTCCTGGTCACCGGCTGGTTCGCACCGCCGGGCTTGGCCGAACCCTGGTGGGCGATCATTTTCGCGGTGCTGGGGGGCTCGCTGCTGGGTGCGCTGGGCCTGATCGCGGGCCTGTGGGCTGAAAAATTCGACCACATGGCGGTGTTCCAGAACTTCATCATCATGCCCATGACCTTTTTGTCGGGCGTGTTCTATTCGGTGCATTCGCTGCCGCCGTTCTGGCTGGGCTTGTCTCACTTGAACCCGTTTTTCTACCTGATCGACGGTTTCCGGCGCGGGTTTTTCGGTGTCAGCGATGTCAGCCCCTGGCTCAGCCTGGGCGTGGTGGGCAGCGCCACACTCGGGGTTTCGCTGATCGCCCTGCACCTTCTCAAGACCGGGTACAAAATCCGGCATTGACCGACCTTTTCCGTTTGATTTTTGCCGAGAGCACCCACCATGGCCGACCCCACTGCCGCTGAAGTCCAGCACTACATTGCCGAGGGCTTGCCCTGCGCCCACCTGGAAGTGGAGGGCGACGGCCAGCATTTTTTCGCCACCATCGTCTCCACCGAGTTCGAGGGCAAGAACCGCGTTGCCCGGCACCAGCGCGTTTACCAGGCCCTGGGCGATAGAATGCGGGCTCAGATCCACGCCCTGTCAATGAAGACATTGACCCCGGCTGAATGGGCCGAAAAAGCCTGATCTGATCGCGAATTTTCGTTTTTTACCGATTCACCCCGGCGCGAGTTGCGGATCTAGACCTCCGCTGACCTCGCGCCCTTTGTGCTTTTCATGGACAAACTCCTGATCCGTGGCGGTCGCCGTCTTCAAGGCGAAGTGACCATTGCTGGCGCCAAGAATGCCGCGCTGCCCGAACTGTGCGCCGCGCTGCTCAGCGCCGAGCCCGTGACCTTGGCCAACGTGCCCTTGCTCAAGGACGTGGCCACCACGTTCAAACTGCTGAGCAACATGGGCGTGGTGTGCGAGCGCCATGCCGACCAGGACGACCACGTCACGCTCGACGCCGGCCGGGTGAACAACCCCGAGGCGCCTTACGAGCTGGTCAAGACCATGCGCGCCTCGATCCTGGTGCTGGGTCCGCTGCTGGCCCGTTTCGGTCGTGCGCGGGTGTCGCTGCCCGGCGGCTGCGCCATCGGTTCGCGCCCGGTCGATCAGCACATCAAGGGCCTGCAGGCCATGGGCGCGCAGATCACGGTCGAGCACGGCTACATCGAAGCGCGCACCGCCTTGGGCGCCGATGGCCAGCCGCAGCGCCTCAAAGGCGCGCGCATCACCACCGACATGGTCACTGTCACCGGCACCGAAAACCTGTTGATGGCCGCCAGCCTGGCCGAAGGCGAGACCATCCTTGAGAACGCCGCCCAAGAGCCCGAGATCACCGACCTGGTCGACATGCTGATCGCCATGGGCGCCAAGATTGAAGGCCGTGGCACCCACCGCCTGCGCATCCAGGGCGTGGACAAGCTGCACGGATTGAGCAGCAGCGCCCCCCACCAGATCATCCCTGACCGCATCGAAACCGGCACCTTCCTGTGCGCCGTGGCCGCCACCGGTGGCGACGTCACCTTGCGCCGCGCCAACGCCGACCACCTTGAGGCCGTCATCGAAAAGCTGCGCGAAGCCGGCGTGTCGATCGAATCAGGCGAGGACTGGATCCGCGTGCAGGCCAGCGCCCGCGCCAAGGCCGTGGGTTTCCGCACCCGCGAGTACCCCGCTTTCCCGACCGACATGCAGGCGCAGTTCATGGCGCTCAACTGCGTGGCCGAGGGCACGGCCGTGATCCATGAAACCATCTTTGAGAACCGCTTCATGCACGTCAACGAGCTGGTGCGCCTGGGTGCCCGGATCGACATCGACGGGCACACGGCGGTGGTGACAGGCGTGCCGCAGTTGTCGGGCGCCATCGTCATGGCCACCGATTTGCGCGCTTCCGCCGGCCTGGTCATCGCGGGCCTGGTGGCCGATGGCGAAACCCTGATCGACCGCATCTACCACCTCGACCGGGGCTACGACCGCATGGAAGCCAAACTGCGCGCCATCGGTGCCGACATCGAACGAGTCAAGGCCCCCGCATGAGCAACCCCGGCATGATCACCCTGGCTTTGTCCAAAGGCCGCATCTTCGAAGAGACCTTGCCCTTGCTGGCCGCGGCTGGCATCGAGGTCACCGAAGACCCTGAAAAATCCCGCAAGCTGATCTTGAGCACCAACCGCCCCGACGTGCGCGTGGTGCTGGTGCGCGCCACCGACGTGCCCACCTATGTGCAGCATGGCGGTGCCGACATCGGTGTGGCTGGCAAGGACACCTTGATCGAGCACGGCGGCGACAACCTCTACCAACCGCTGGACCTGAACATCGCCAAATGCCGCATGAGCGTGGCCGTGCGCGCCGACTTCGACTACGCCACGGCGGTCAAGCAGGGTTCGCGCATTCGTGTGGCCACCAAGTACACCACCATTGCCAGCGAGCACTTCGCCAACAAGGGCGTGCACGTGGATTTGATCAAGCTGTATGGCTCGATGGAGCTGGCCCCTTTGATCGGCGTGGCCGATGCCATCGTTGACCTGGTCTCCACCGGCAACACGCTCAAGGCCAACCACCTGGTCGAGGTCGAAGAGATCATGCAGATCTCCTCGCGCCTGGTGGTCAACCAGGCTTCGCTCAAGCTCAAGCGCGAAGCCATCCGCCAAGTCATCCAGGCCTTTGAATCGGCCATCCCCGCTTGAGTCCTTGCACGACACCATGACCGTCAACATCCGCCACCTCGCTACCCTCCAGCCTGACTTTGAAGCCGCCTTTCACAAGGTGCTGCATTGGTCGGCGGACACGGACGTCGAGATCGAAAACCGCGTCGGCGCCATCCTGGCCGATGTGCGTTTGCGGGGGGATGACGCCGTGCTGGAATACACCGGGCGTTTTGACCACCTCCAGGCCGACAGCGTTGCCGCGCTGGAGTTGGGCGCGGCCGAGTTGAAGGCCGCGTTCGATGGCCTGCCCGCTGAGCAAGCCGAAGCATTGCAAGCCGCCGCACAGCGGGTCCGCGACTACCACGAGCGTCAAAAACAGGCTTGCGGCCTGAGCTGGCAATACCGCGATGAAGACGGCACCTTGCTGGGCCAGAAGGTCACGCCCATCGACCGCGTGGGCATTTACGTGCCCGGTGGCAAGGCGGCCTATCCATCCTCCGTGCTGATGAACGCCATCCCCGCCCACGTGGCCGGTGTGGGCGAGATCATCATGGTCGTGCCCACGCCGCGCGGTGAAAAGAACCCGCTGGTGCTCGCAGCAGCCCACGTCGCCGGCGTCACCCGCGCCTTCACCGTGGGCGGCGCCCAGGCCGTGGCCGCGCTGGCTTACGGCACGGCCACGATCCCCAAGGTCGACAAGATCACCGGCCCCGGCAACGCCTACGTGGCCAGCGCCAAGAAGCACGTGTTCGGCCAGGTGGGCATCGACATGATCGCGGGCCCCAGCGAGATCCTGGTCCTGGCCGACGGCACTACGCCGCCCGACTGGGTCGCCATGGACCTGTTCAGCCAGGCCGAGCACGATGAGTTGGCCCAAAGCATCCTGCTGTGTCCTGACGCGGCCTACATCGCCCAGGTGCAGGTCGAGATCGACCGCCTGCTGCCCACCATGCAGCGCGCCGACATCATCCGCGCGTCGCTGGAAGGGCGGGGCGCCCTGATCCTGACCCGCAGCATGGAAGAGGCCTGCGCCCTCAGCAACCGCATCGCGCCTGAGCACCTGGAAGTCTCCAGCAGTGACCCGCATCGCTGGGAGCCCCTGCTCAAGCACGCCGGGGCCATCTTTCTGGGCGCCTACACCAGCGAAAGCCTGGGCGACTACTGTGCCGGCCCCAACCACGTGCTGCCCACCTCGGGCACCGCGCGTTTCTCGTCGCCTCTGGGGGTCTACGACTTCCAAAAGCGAAGCAGTCTGATCGAGGTCAGCGAAGCCGGTGCCCAAACCCTGGGCCAGATCGCCTCCGTGCTGGCCCATGGCGAAGGCCTGCAAGCCCACGCCCAGGCCGCTGAATTCCGACTCAAGTCGCACGCCAAATCATGAGCCTTTCTGACGTCATCCGCCCCGATGTGCGGGCCATGCACGCCTACCATGTGCAAGACGCCGCCGGCTTCATCAAGCTCGACGCGATGGAGAACCCCTTCACCTTGCCGCCCGCGCTGCAAGCCGAGCTGGGCCAGCGCCTGGGGGCCGTGGCCCTGAACCGCTACCCCGGCACGCGCATCAACGACTTGCACGCCGCCTTGCGCCGCCATGCCCACGTGCCGGAGGGCTACGGCATCGTGCTGGGCAATGGCTCGGACGAGTTGATCTCGCTGCTGTCCATGGCCTGCGCCCAACCCGGCGCGACCGTGTTGGCCCCCTTGCCCGGCTTCGTGATGTACGAGATGTCGGCCAAGCTGCAAGGCCTGAAGTTCGTGGGCGTGCCGCTCACCGCTGACTTTGAACTCGACACCGCCGCCATGGTGGCCGCCGTGCGCCAGCACCGCCCGGCCATCACCTACATCGCCTACCCGAACAACCCCACCGCCAACCTGTGGGATGACGACGCCATCCAGGCCATCGTAGACGCCGTGGCCGAAGAGGGCTGCGGCTTTGTGGTCATGGACGAGGCCTACCAACCCTTCGCCAGCCAAAGCTACCTGGGCCGCTTGCCCAAGCACCCTCACGTGCTGCTGATGCGCACCCTCAGCAAATTCGGCCTGGCTGGTGTCCGACTGGGCTACCTGATCGGCCCACAAGCCGTGGTGGCCGAGGTCGACAAGGCCCGCCCGCCCTACAACGTCAGCGTGCTCAACGCCGAAGCCGCGCTCTTCGCGCTGGAGCACGAGGCCGAATTCACCCGCCAGGCCCAGGTCATCAAGGCCGAGCGCGAGCGCCTGCAGGCGGCCCTGGCCACCATGCCGGGCGTGAAGTCCTACCCCAGCCAGGCCAACATGATCCTGGTGCGTGTGCCCGACGCGGCCGCCGTCTTCACGGGGCTGAAGGAACGTGGCATCCTGATCAAAAATGTGGCGGGCATGCATGGTTTGCTGGCACACTGTGTCCGCTTAACCGTGGGCCTGCCCTCTGAAAATGATGCCTTGATTGCCGCATTGCAGTCCACTTTGAACTCGATCCCCACATGAATGCTTTTGAGACGGCGCCGCAATCCGCCGACGCCTCGTTCGACGACCGCGTGGCCGAAGTCACCCGCCACACGGCCGAGACGCAGATCACCGCGCGCGTCAACCTGGACGGCACGGGCGCCGCCAAGCTGCACACCGGCATCGGTTTTTTCGACCACATGCTCGACCAGATCGCCCGCCACGGGCTGATCGATCTCGACATCCACGCCGAAGGCGACCTGCACATCGACGGCCACCACACGGTGGAAGACGTGGGCATCACCTTGGGCCAGGCCTTTGCCAAGGCCGTGGGCGACAAGAAGGGCATCCGCCGCTACGGCCATGCCTACGTGCCGCTGGACGAGGCCCTGTCGCGTGTCGTGATCGATTTCTCCGGGCGCCCCGGCCTGGAGATGCACATTCCCTTCACGGCGGGCAGCATCGGCGGTTTTGACACCCAGTTGACCTATGAGTTCTTCCAGGGCTTCGTCAACCACGCTGGCGTGACTTTGCACATCGACAACCTCAAAGGCGTCAATGCCCACCACCAATGCGAAACGGTCTTCAAGGCCTTCGCCCGGGCGCTGCGCATGGCGCTGGAGCGCGATCCCCGCATGGCCGGGGTCATCCCGTCCACCAAGGGCTCGCTCTGATCTGATGCCATGAGTTCAACCTCGACTGTGGCCGTCATCGATTACGGCATGGGCAACCTGCGCTCGGTGTCGCAAGCGGTGGAACACGCCGCCCAGGGCCTGAACCTGAAAGTGGTCGTCACCAACGACCCCGACGTGGTGCACGCCGCTGAACGCGTGGTCCTGCCAGGGCAGGGCGCCATGCGCGACTGCATGCAGGAATTGCGGGACGCTCATGGCGGCGACTTGCTGGGCGCCGTGCGCCATGCGGCCAACAACAAGCCCTTGATGGGCGTGTGCGTGGGCATGCAAATGCTGCTGGACCACAGCGAAGAACAAGACACCCCCGGACTGGGTTTCATCCCTGGCCAGGTGATTCGTTTCCGCCTCGAAAACCAGCGCCAGCCCGACGGCAGCCGCTACAAGGTGCCCCAGATGGGCTGGAACCGCGTTTTCCAAAGCACGCACGCCGATGTCCGGGGTGGCCAAGCCCACCCGGTCTGGGAAGGCATCCCCGACGGCAGCTATTACTATTTCGTCCACAGCTACTACGCCCGAGTGGACAATCCGCAACATACTGCGGGTGAAACCGATTACGGCGCGCGCTTTACCAGCGCCGTGGCCCGGGATAACATTTTTGCGACCCAGTTCCATCCAGAAAAAAGCGCGCAGCACGGCTTGGCCCTGTACCGCAATTTTCTGCGCTGGAATCCCTGAACTCTCTTTCACCACCACCTGTCACAGCCATGTTGCTGATCCCTGCGATTGACCTGAAAGACGGCAAATGTGTGCGCCTCAAGCAAGGCGACATGAACGACTCCACCACCTTTGGGGAAGACCCGGCCGCGATGGCCCGGCGCTGGCTTGATGCCGGTGCCCGGCGCCTGCACCTGGTGGACCTGAATGGTGCCTTTGCTGGCAAGCCCGTCAACGAGGCGGCCATCAAAGCCATCATCAAGGAAGTCGGCGACGAAATCCCGGTGCAACTGGGTGGCGGCATCCGCGACCTCGACACCATCGAGCGCTACCTGGACGACGGCCTAAGCTACGTCATCATCGGCACGGCCGCGGTCAAGAACCCCGGCTTCCTGCGCGATGCCTGCACGGCGTTTGGCGGGCACATCATCGTCGGCCTGGACGCCAAGGACGGCAAGGTCGCCACCGACGGC
>CAZKPN010000069.1:0-21295 GCA_964554655.1 uncultured Aquabacterium sp.
TCGACCTGGGTGGCCAGATAGCCACTGGCCATCATCATGCCGCCGCCGCCCAAGGCGGATACCGGATCTGGCCGAACGTCGGCCATGACGGTGGCGCTGGCGGTGTAGGTCTTGGGCAGAATCAGGCTGATGACCAAGGTCGCGATGACAGAAAACGCTAAAACCGCCAATGCCAAAATCCAGCGGGCTCGAATAATTCTTAAAAACTGATTGAACGTCATGCGGCGTACTCCTGGGCCATCCCTGGATTGTATTGAGTGATGGCTGCGCTCTGCTGTCAAAAAAGACGGGGAAAACCATTTGGCTTTCCCCGTAGCTTGCAGCCAGATGCAAATTCCTTGGCTTTTTCGGCGAGAAAAATTATTTCAGGCCGGAAAGCCCCTTGTTGAGTGCTGCTGCGTCAATGCCTCCGGCCGATGAAGCCGTGCTGGCGGCGGCCGTGGGGGCCGGGGCCGATGCGGCGGCGGCTGCACCAGAAGCTGCGCCTGCAGGTTTCTCTGCGAATTTGCCCAGATATTCAATCTTGGCGGCGGTGCGCAGGCTCTTGGTCTCTTTTTGAATGAATTCCTGCTTGCGCGATTCGGTCAGGAAACGCTCAATCATGGGTTTGGCCTGGTCCAGGCTGATGGGCTGGGGTTTGCTGGCCGCGACCAGCACGACTTTCAGCCCGCCATTCATACCTTGGTACATGCCTTTGCCATCGACCAGTTTGGCAAATTGATCCACCAGATTCAGCGGCAAGGCCTCGGCTGGTTGGGTGACTTGGTTCACGGCAAACTTCAAACCGCTGTTCTTGAGGACTTCGACGAAGGCTTGTGAGCTGTCGGTGACCTGCAGTTTGGGCGTGAGTTCCTTGATTTGCTCGGCATCGCCCTGGATGGTGAAATCTTGCAGCATGTAGATGCGGCGTTGCGCGAACAGGGCAGGGTGCTCGTCAAAGTACTTCTTGATGTCTTCGGCCGGGGGCGCGCCCACGCTGGCTTGGGCCGCTTTTTCAAGGTAGGCGCGGGCCAGCAGGTTGCGGCGGGTGGCGTCCAGCATCTGGATGATCTGGGGGTCACGGTCCAGCTTTTGCTCGGTGGCTTTTTGCAGGGCCAGTTCCTGGTCAATCAGGCTTTCCAGGATCTGGCGGCTGGCGGGTTCGGCTTGCTCGGGCTTGAGGCCTTGCTGGCGCTCCAGCACCATGTTGATCTGGTGAACGGTGACTTCTTCGCCGTTGATGCGGGCGGCCGTCTGGGTGGCCTTGCCGCCCTCTTTGGCGTCCTTGCCGCAGCCAGCTACCAAGAGGGCGGTGGCCACCAAGATGGGTGCCAGGGCTGCACGTTGCAGGGCGCGATGACGAGCGAAGGTAGGCTGGTTGGTGTGCATAGGAGGCTGAAACGAAAAGTTAATGATTGGTGTGAAGACTCGATCGTGCAGAGAGACCCGCCGCCAAGGCGGTAAGTTCCCTGGGGACTTCCCTGAAGTCAAAAATCCAGCCAATGAGTGTACGGTCCCCCAACCCTGTCTCATGGGCGGGATTTCGAGCAGCAGTGACCTCGGCGTAACGCCAGTGTCAAGGTGATACCGATGCCGACCAGGGTGCCCGCCCAATGTGACATCGGGGCGGCATTCATGCCCAGGCCGGGGCGGGGCAGCAGGGCTTGCCAGTCGGGGTTTTCAAGCCAGCATTTGGCCAGCATGCCCAGGAGCAGGGCCCAACCGTAGAGGGCGGTTCCCTTGGCCGCCCGATCAGGGTTGGCTTGGGTGATGAGGCTGGTGGCAATGATGCTCAGCCCGGCGTGCAGGACACCGGACAGGCCGTAGTAGGTGTCCAGCCGAGGGTCGAGCAGGAGGGCCAGGTGCGTGATGGGCCAGGCCAGCAGCCAAGCCAGGGCGGCGCGGGGGTGCAGCTTGAGGATCCAGCCCAGGCTCAGAATCAGGGTGAGGCCGGCCAGATTGGCCACCAGGTGGCGGGTGTTGGCGTGCAGCCAGGCACAGGTCCACAGGCTCAGGGGGCTTTGGTGCAGGCCTGCGCTGGGGTGCAGTGCCCACGTGTCAGGGGGCCAGTGCCCGGGCAGCAGGCCCAGCAGGGCGGGCAGGCCCAGCGCCAAGGCGACGCCGGTCCAGGCCAGAGGCCCGAGCGGGCGGGGGGTCACGTGGCGGTGGGGGTGCTGGGGCCGATGAAGACGGCGTTCCAAAGGCGCAGGACCGCGTCACGGTGGGGCTCGATCGCGTCTTTGGCGTCGCCGGTCAGTTGCAGGGCGGATTCGTCCAGGCGGGCCCGGTGCTGAACGCGGCGCAGTTCGCGGTAGGCCTGGCCCGCTTCATGGCCGATGCCTGCGGGCAGCAGGCCGACCTGTTCGGCCCGCAGCAGAAGCGCGATGTTGCCGACGTTGTCCTGCAGGTCGGGGTGGGCGTGGCTGTGGGCCAACACGAGGTATTGCACGGCGAATTCGACGTCGATCATGCCGCCAGCGCTGTGTTTGACGTCGAACTTGTCGGGCGGACAGGTGTGGGCGGCGCGCAGGCGTTCGCGCATGGCCAGCACTTCGTCGCTGAGGGCCTGGGTGTCGCGCACGGTGGACAGGATGGCCCGGCGGGTGGTCTCAAAACGGGCGGCCAGGGCCGGGTCGCCCGCGCACCAGCGTGCACGGCTGAGGGCCTGGTGCTCCCAGGTCCAGGCGGTGTTGCTGCCGCGCTGGCGCTGGTAGTCGTCAAAGGAGTGGAAGGAGGTGACCAGCAGGCCAGCGTTGCCATTGGGGCGCAGCGCGGTGTCGATGTCGAACAGCTCGCCAGCCGAGGTGCGCAGGGTCAGCCAGTTGATGACTTTGCGGGCGAAGACCAGGTAGGCGTCGATGGGGTCGGGGGCATCAGGGCCCGCATCCGGGG
This sequence comes from uncultured Aquabacterium sp., assembly GCA_964554655.1. Classification (GTDB taxonomy): domain Bacteria; phylum Pseudomonadota; class Gammaproteobacteria; order Burkholderiales; family Burkholderiaceae_C; genus Aquabacterium. The sequence continues at coordinate 2,872 of CAZKPN010000069.1, forward strand.
CGGGGCGGTCCTGGGTGTCGTCGAACAGGAAGACGACGTCCAGGTCGCTGCCGTAGCCCAGCTCCTTGCCGCCCAGCTTGCCGTAGGCGATGACGGCGAAATGCGGTTCGCGGCCGACGGCATAACGAGCCTGTTTGGGCGGACGCTGCTGCAGGTGGCCCCAGGCCCATTTCAGGGTGATGTCGAGCGTGGCGTCGGCCAGGGCGGAGAGGTCGTCGGCGACTTGCTCGACCGTCAGCAGTTTTTCAACGTCGCGCACCAGGGTGCGGAAAATTTCGGCGTGGTGGGCGCGGCGCAGGGTGTCGAGCAGGGCTTCTTCGTCGGCCTGGCCGGCGCGTTCCCAGCCGCGGTGGCGGTCCTGCAGGTCTTGCTGGTAGGCGACGGGGTCGAAGCGGCCTTCCATCAGGCGCGGGTCGGCGAGTTCGTCGATCACGCCGGGGTGCAGCATGAGGTAGCGCGTGGACCATTTGGCCAGGCCCAGCAGGCGCAGCAGGCGCTTGAGCACTTCGGGGCGTTCGGCCAGCAGGGACAGGTAGCTGTCGCGGCGCAGCAGGGGGTTCAGCCAGTCGATGAAGCGCAGCACGGCGTCTTGGCCGAGGCAGTCTTGTGGGGTGGCGTCAGAGCAGTCTTCGCTGGTGTAGGCCAGCAGGGTGGCTCGGCCAATGAGCTTGGCCAGCCTGAGTTTGGCGGTGTCGCTGAGCAGGTTGACGCGCGGCTGCGCGGCGAAGGTACGCACGTGCGAGGCGATGGGCTCGGGCAGTTTGGCGATGAACTCTTCGCTGTCGACCGGCAGGGGCGGGCCGCCGCAGGATCGGCAGCCGCCGGGTTTGCTGCTGGGCGCGTTGCCTTCGTGCAGCAAGGCGTCGAACTCGGTGGCGACCAGTTCACGCACGTTGCACAGGATGTCGAGCAGTTGGCAGGTGCCGCTGTTGCAGTCGGGCTTGTCTTCGCTGGGTTTGCCCAGGCCCAGGCTGGCGGCGATCCAGGCCAGGTCAGCGTCGTCGGTGGGCAGCAGGTGGGTTTGCTGGTCGTCCAGGTACTGGATGCGGTGCTCGACCTGGCGCAGGAAGGTGTAGGCCTGCGCGAGCTTGTCGGCGGTGGCATCGGAGATCAGGCCGCGTGCCGCCAGGCGCTTGAGGGCCTTGAGGGTGGAGCGCGTGCGGATCTCGGGGAACTGGCCGCCGCGCACCACCTGCAGCAGTTGCACGGTGAATTCGATTTCGCGGATGCCGCCGCGTGAGAGCTTGACGTCGTTGGCGCGCTCGGGGCGGCCAGCGGCGCGGCGGTTGGCCTCGTCGCGGATCTTGCGGTGCAACTGGCGCAGGCCTTCGAAGATGCCGTAATCAAGATAACGGCGGAAGACGAAGGGGATGACCACATCGCGCAGGGCCAGTGCACGCGCGTGGCGGCTGCCTTGGGGCATGGCGGCGCGCGGCGCCACGATTCGGCTTTTGAGCCAGGCAAAGCGCTCCCATTCGCGGCCTTGCACCAGGAAATATTCCTCCAACATGGCCAGGCTGACCACGGGGGGCCCGGAGTTGCCGTTGGGGCGCAGGGCCAGGTCAACGCGGAAGACGAAGCCGTCTTCGGTGGTGTCGCCGATCAGGCTGAACAGCCGTTTGGCGACGTTCGAGAAGTACTCGTGGGCGCTGATCTGGCCTTTGAGGCCGCCACGGCCATCGTCGATGCCGGTGGTGTGGCCGTCGTCTTCGTAAACGTAGACCAGGTCGATGTCGGACGAGACATTCAACTCGCGCCCGCCCAGCTTGCCCATGCCGATGACCCACAGGTCGATGCGCTGGCCTTGCTCGTTGAAGGGGGCGCCGTGGACGGCGTCGAACTCTTCCTGGGCGCAGATCAGGGCGCGCTCCAGGGTGATTTGGGCCAACTCGGTCATGGCGCTGGTGACGTCGGCCAGGGGGCACGATTGCTCGACGTCAATGCAGGCCAGGCGTTCGAGCACCAGTTGGCGTGCCACGCGCAAGGCCGACGGCAGGGCGCGGCCCCCAGCCAGCAAGTGGTCGATCAGGGCGGCGATGGTGTCTTCGGTGGGGGTGCCGGGCGCCTGTTGGGCAAACACGTCGCGTTCGGGGGTGTAGCGGCGACGGATGCGCTGCACGAATCGCGCGTGGTCTGCTTTGGCCCGGGACGGGGCCGGGTTGTGGGGGTTAAAGAATGTGAAGCCCATGAGCCTAGGTGAGGGTCTGTGCTAGGGTGATCGGTTGTCGGGCCCTGCAACTGGTTCCGGGATGGTAGGGCAGTTGCGTTTCACAAAATGGCGAATTTGGCCCACCTGGACGACAGTTTTGTTTCATGCCCACGATTTCTTCTGATTCTTCTGGCCATCCCAAGGTGAGCAAGGCGCACGCGCTGCTCCGAGTGGGGCGATGGTGCTTGCTGACGCTGGCGGTGCTGCTGTTCATGGCCGCGATTGCCTGGTGGGCTTTGTTGTTCCAAATTCTGCCCCGAATCGGTTCTTGGCGTGAGGCGCTGGCCCAACAAGCCACAAAGGCACTGGGGGTGCCGGTGCGCATTGGCGCTTTGTCGGGGCGGGCCGAGGGTTGGTCACCCGTGCTGTCATTGAAAGAGGTGGCGCTGCTGGACGAACGTGGCAGCGTGGCCCTGCGCCTGCCGGAGGTGACCGCGCGGATTTCGCCCAGCAGCCTGTGGCCCACCGTTTTGTGGCGCCAGGAGGTTCGGCTGGACAGGTTGGTGCTGGTGCGCCCGGAGTTGCAGGTGCGTCGGGATTTGGCCGGTGACCTGCATGTGGCGGGTTTGAAGCTGGCGTCCAACGCCACGCCCACCGGCAATGGGCAGGTGCTGGACTGGGTGCTGTCGCAGCGCCTGATCCGCATCGAACAGGGCGCTGTGCGCTGGACCGATGAGTTGCGCCAGGCGCCCACGCTGGTGCTGCAGAGGGTGGATCTGGATTTGAGCAGCCATCCCGGGCTGGGCACGCAGGTACACCATTTGTCCTTGCTGGCCACGCCTTTGCCGGAGTTCGGCCAGCGCTTCGAGGTCAAGGCGCGGATGACACAGCCTTTGTGGACCTTGACCGCACAAGAGGCGGCCTCGTCCAAGGCGGTGGACTTGCCCTGGTGGCGGCGTTGGCTGGGCGATGCGCCCAAGACCACCGACCTGAGCAGTTGGTCGGGCAAGTTGTCGGTGAACCTGCCTCATGCGGATGTGCAGTCCTTGCGCAAACACGTGGATCTGCCCATTGATGTGGAAGGGGGGCGTGGCCGCATGGCGGCGGAGCTGGTCCTCAAGCAGGGGCGGCCCACCAGCCTGGCGCTGGACCTGAATGTGCAGGATGTGAGCATCCGCCTGGAAAAAGGTTTGCGGCCCTTGGCATTTCGGGGGCTGAGTGGTCGCATCACGGCCCGCAATGAGCGCACCGAATCCCATGTGGCGCTGGAGAAGCTGGCTTTCACCACCACCGAAGGCTTGGTGTGGCCGGCCAGCTCGGCTCAACTGGCATGGCGGCACGCGCCGTTGCAAGGGCAGATCAATGCCGATGTCTGGCGCCAGACCGTGGGCGGCCAGGTGGATGCCGACCGCCTTGACCTGGGCGTGCTGGCCCGCCTGGCCGATCGCTTGCCGATCTCGACCGCCATGCGGCGCACCCTGGCGGACCTGGCCCCCGAGGGTGTGGGCCGGCAATTGACCTGGCGCTGGGAAGGCCCCGCCGATGACCCGCGCGAATACAGCGCGCGCGCTCAAATCAAGGGCTTTGGGTGGGCAGCCTCGGCCCAGCAGGGGCGGCCCGGCCTGGCCGAGGCCAACATCGATCTGAAGGCCGACGAGCATGGCGGCCAGGCCTCCGTGGCCATCGAGAAAGGCTGGGTCGAATTGCCGGGTGCTTTCGACGAGCCCCGCATTCCTTTGAACGCGATGGCCGCCCGCGTGAATTGGCGCATCAAACCAGCCGACAAGCCTGAATTGCCACCGCAGTTGCAGGTGGAAGTCAAGAAAGCCACGTTCGCCAACGACGATGCCGAAGGCGAATTGCAAGCCACCTGGCAGACGGGCCCTGGCACCGGCGCGGGGGTGGCGGCACGCTTTCCGGGCCACCTGGACCTGGAGGGCAAGCTGGCCTGGGGGCAGGCCAACCGGGTCTGGCGCTACCTGCCCTCGGTCATCCCTTTCCATGCCCGCGACTACGTGCGCATGGCCGTGCGCGAGGGGCGTGGCGAGAAGGTCACCTTCGAGGTCAAAGGCGATTTGGCCGGTTTCCCTTTCAAGGATGACCAGGGCGGTCGCTTCCGGGTGAATGTGCCTGCCAAAAACGTGACCCTGGACTACGTGCCTGCGGCCATGCTGGAGGCCGGTGGCGTGCCCACCCAGACCCGCTGGCCTGCATTCACCGGGTTGGATGGCAATTTGATTTTCGAGGGGCTGCGTTTGCGCATCCAGGGCGCCAAGGCGCAATTGGGTGGCTTGGGCACCGGCAGTTTCCTGCTGCGCGATGTCGAGGGGCGGATCGAGAACCTGGCGTCCGACGATCCGCACCTGGAAATCCGTGGCCAGGGGCAAGGCCCCTTGAACGACCTGTTGCGCTACATGGCCGTGTCCCCCGTGGGAGTGTGGACGGGCAACCTCTTGCACAAAGCCGAGGGCACCGGCACCGGCAGTTTGCAACTGGCCTTGGACATCCCGCTGAACCACACGGCCAACACCGGTTTGCGTGGCCGTGTCCGCCTGGTCGAGCAGGACCAGGCCGCGTTGCGACTGCATCCCAGCGTCCCACTGTTGCAAAAGGTGCGGGGGCAGGTTGATTTCACCCAGAAGACCCTGAAGGTCTCGGCCGTGGCCAATGTGTGGGGGCAGGATGTTGCCGTGGAAGGCCAGCAGGATGCCAGCGGCGCCCCCAAGTTCGTGGCCCAGGGCCTGATCACGGCCGAAGGACTGCGCACGGCCAGCGAATGGCCCGCGTTGGCCCAACTGGCACAGCGCATGACCGGGCAGACGGCGGTGACCGTCACCGTGGCCTTGCCCAAGGTTGCGGCAGGCCAGTCGACCACAGCTGCCCAGCCAGAGCTGCAGGTCGTGTCCACCTTGCAAGGCTTGGCGGTGGACCTGCCCGCCCCTTTGAACAAACGCGCCGAGAGCATCTGGCCCCTGACCATGACCCACCGAAGCGACGACCCCAGCGGGCTGAGCGACGCTTTGCTGGTGGAGTTGGGCGCGGCCCAGTCGGCCAATGCCGCTGGTGCGCCCTGGCTGCGGGCGGACTTCCGCCGTGATGTGAGGGGCGACCAGGCCAAGGTCACCCGTGGGGCTTTGAGCCTGGTGCAATCCACTGCAGGTGGTGGTGCCATCGCCGTGCCGGCTTTGCCGCCCAAAGGTGTGGTGGCCCAGGTCACCGTGCCGACCCTGGACCTGGATGCCTGGCAAGGATTGGCCCGCGTGGTGCGTTCACCCTCCAGCGACAGCATCGGACCGGGCGAAGACTACCTGCCCGACACCTTGAGCTTGCGCACGGGCGTGCTGAACTATCAGCAGCGCAATCTGCGCAATGTGAATGTGACCTTGGCCCACCCCAACCCCGGCGTCTGGCGTGCCCAGATCGAGGCCGACCAACTGGCCGGCCAGATCGAGATGCGCCCCGAGACCTCGCCCCTGGCCAGTGGGCCAGCTGGCAACCGCATCGTGGCGCGCTTGTCGCGCCTGTCGGTGCCTGCCGCCGAGGCCGAAGCCTTTGAGGACCAGGCGGCGCTGCAATTGCTCACCCCTGAGACCGCGGCCGTGCCGGCGCTGGACATCGTCATTGATGACCTCCAATGGCGGGGTTTGCCTCTGGGCAAGATGGAGGTGGAGGCCATCAACCGCCTGGTGCCCGTGGCGGGTGGCGGATGGCAGCCCGAATGGCGCTTGAACAAACTGCGCATGACCAACCCCGAAGCCCAGCTCAATGCCAGCGGCAACTGGATGGCGGTGGGCCTGGTGCCTGGTTCCAGCAGCGCCAAGCCCAAGCACAGAGCGGCCTTCGACTTCACGCTGGAGCTCAACAACAGCGGCGCTTTGCTGGGCCGCCTGGGATTGCCGCAGACCTTGAAGGGCGGCAAGGGCCAGCTCACCGGCCAGATCGCCTGGATGGGCTCGCCGCTGGAACCCAACCCCGCCACCATGTCGGGTGAGTTGTCCGTGGACATCAAGGAAGGGCAGTTCCTCAAGGTCGATCCCGGCATGGCCAAGTTGCTGGGCGTGCTCAGCCTGCAATCACTGCCCAGGCGCCTGGTGCTGGACTTCCGCGATGTCTTCCAACAAGGCTTTGCCTTTGACGCCATCGATGGCGACGTCTCCATCAAGCAAGGGGTGGCCGACACCCGCAACCTGCGCATGCGCGGTGTGCAGGCCGTGGTGATGATGGAAGGCCAGGCCGATCTGGCACGCGAAACCCAGAACCTGCACGTGTTCGTGGTGCCCGAGGTGAATGCGGGCACGGCTTCCCTGGCCTACGCGGTCATCAATCCCGCGGTGGGCCTGGGCACGTTCATCGCACAGGTGTTGTTGCGCAAACAGGTGGCCGAGGCCAGCACCCGGCAGTTCAGCATCACCGGCTCCTGGGCTGATCCGCAGGTCGAGCGCGTGCAGCGATCGTTGCTGGCACCCGTGCCTGCAGCCCCTCAACCCGCCGGGCTCACAGGGACGAAAAAACCTTCTTGAGCAAGGCGCTGCCCGTGCCCACGGGGTCATTGCGGATGCGGCGCTCTTCTTCGCCGATCACGAAGTACAAGCCGTCCAGCGCCTTGGTGGTGACGTGCTGCTGCACGGTGGCCGCTTGGTTGCCTTTGATCAGGCCCATGCTGCCGGCCTTGCCGGCCAGTTCGTTGTAGCGCTGGGCCAGCGACAGTTTTTCAACCGCCTTGTTGACCAGGGGCGTGAACTGAACACTCAATGGCGCGCGTGTTTTGGCGGCGAAGAAATCCGTCACCGCGTGCTCGCCCCCCGACAGAATTTGCCGGGCGTCTTGCACCGACATGCCCTTGATGGCGTTGCGCAGCAGCGGCAGCGCCAGGCTCACCGCGTTTTCGGCCGCGTGGTTCATGGCGCTGATGAGGTCGTCCATCTGGCGGCCACGGCCCACCGCGCGCAGCAAGGGCGCGGCTTTCTCCAGCACCTCGGGCAAAGGGATGCGGATCTTGTCATTGCCCATGAAGCCATTGACCTGGCCCAATTGCTTGACGGCGATGTCTGCGCCGCGTTCAAGCGCCGCACGCACGGCGCCGGTGGCATCCGCCTGGCTGAAGGCGGCAGCCCGTGCACTGGACGACGCCAACAAGGACAATGCCATGCTGCCTGCCAAAGCCTGGCAAGCAGACGACAATATGATTTGACGACGGTTCATTAGGTGATCCACTGATACAGCTCCACTGACCCAACGGCCATGAATTCCAACAGACGACATCTTGCCTTGATCGCCGTGGCCGTGCCACTGTTTCTATCCGGGTGTTTTTGGGACACCCAGGCGTCCCTGCCTGATTTGCCCTACACCCGCATCGATGGTAGCCAACACCGCACTTCTGATCTGAAGGGGCAGGTCACCTTGATCAACTTCTGGGCCACCAGTTGCACGACCTGCGTCAAAGAGATGCCGCAGTTGATTGCCACTCAGAACAAGTTCCAGGCGCAAGGCCTGCAAACCTTGGCCGTGGCCATGCAGTACGACCCGCCGGCCTACGTGATGCAATTCGCGCAGAGCCGGCAACTGCCTTTCCAGGTGGTGATGGACCACACGGGCGATCTGGCCAAAGCCTTTGGCCCGGTGCAGTTGACGCCCACCACCTTCGTGGTGAACAAGAAGGGCGAGATCGTCAAGCGCTACATTGGCGAGCCTGATTTTGCCGCCTTGCACACGCTGCTGGGCCAACTGCTGGCCGAGCCCGCCTGAGCCCCCAGCCACTCACATGATGCGCGTGAGCTCATAGACCAAGGCTGAAGGCAGCGACGTGGCCACGGCCGCATGCCCCACCCGCGCCATGCCGGTCGGGCTGATGCCGGAGATCTCGAAGGTGTGGCCTTCATCCAGCAGCTCGATGAACACGAACTCGGGCACTTCCTGGCGGATGCTGCCCACCATTTGCATGAACCGCGGCGTCTTCAGGCTGGACTCGAACACGATGCCGTGAGGCAGCCCTTCATTGCAGAACTCGACGGCATCGCTCACCGAGTTCACGAAGTCCACCACCAAGCCCATGGACTTCATGGACTCGCGCACCAGCCCGCGCACATCGCGGCGTGCCACCACGACCAGCACGTGGCAGCCGGCCAGAGGCTTGGAGTTGATCGAGTCGGCAAACCCGGCATCCGGTGCCTCGGCATTGGGGCCCACCAGTGCGGTGACCGTGCGTGGAAACTCTAGCGTCAAGCGCGCTTGCGAGGGCTCGATCTGGCGTTGTGGCACCAGGCCCAGTGTGCGGGCCGTTTGCTCCAGCAGGTGCCAGCTCATGCTGTCCAGGGCGGGGTTGTGGGTGCCGTTTTGGTCCTGCGGCAGGTCAGGTGATCGGTGCTGGAACTGGCAGACCAGCGAAGCGTTGCCCGAAGACGGGCCGATGTTGATGCGGACATCGACCAGGCCCTGGGCGCAACTCAGCCACCACTCGACCAAGGCGTTCAACAGGCCATGCAGCATGGACGCGTCCACCTGCACCTCCACCTCGTGCAGCGATTGAACAATGTGGATGCCGCGTGCCTGCAACTCGCGTGCGCGGTGGGCCAGCACGCTTTGCACGGTGTTGGTCAGGTGGATGCGCTCGTGCGACTGGCGCACACGGCCTGAGGCGAGCCGCGAGATCTGCTGGCACCAGATGCCGGCCTGGCGGGCGCGATCGACTTCTTCCAGCAGTGTACGCAAGCCGGCCCGGTCGATGCGGCCGGTGGTGGTCAGCGTGGCCACGCGTTCCAGCGCGGTGGTCAGTGGTTCGGCCAACTCCCGGCCGGCCTGGGCCAGCAACTCCTGCCAGCGCGCCAACTCGGATTCATCCGGGCTGAGCGGGGACTCGTTCGGGTTGACCTCACGCTGGGTCGCCACCAATTTGGCCGAGGAGGGGAAGGGCGAATTCATGGCACATCTCGGTTCGTTCGAGCCCAGTTTCTGCTGGTCGATCCGGCCTGTCTATCCCACGCATGGGTGAAATCACGGTCCTTTGTCCATAATTGGCGCCATGAAACAAAGCTGGTTTGACAAGGGCGCTTGGGCGCTGTCGGTCGTGGTTTGCCTGGCCCTGGTGGCGTGCAGCCCGGCCTTGGATTGGCGCACTGTTCGGCCCGAGCACGCTCCGGCATTGCAGGCTGTGTTTCCCTGCAAACCGAACCAGGTCGACCGTTCATTGAATTTGCCTGCCTTGCCTGGCCCGCCCGTGACCATGCACCTGGTGTCCTGCAAAGTGGGCGAGTCCATTTGGGCGCTCAGCTACTTTGATGCGCAAGACATCACCAGGGTGCCGCTGGCCCTGGCGGCGGACAACCGCGCTCTGCGCGACAACCTGGAAGCAGTCAGCCGCCTGGGTGCGTCATCTGCCGTGGCCACGGTTGCGGCGGTGGACTTGGGGCCTGCCCAGGTCATCGGCATGACCCCCAACCCCTTGTCGCGGCATTGGCGCCTGGTGGGGCGGCGCCCGGCGGGCAACGGGCAAAGCGTGCCCGTTGAAGTGCACGCGTGGCATTTTTCCCACGGTTTGATGGTTTACCAGGCCAGCCTGTGGCGCCCCGTGCCGCCTGCAAATGCCAAGGATTCCACCGACGCGGTAGAGACATTCATCCAGGGCTTCAAATTTTCGGATTGAGCAGCCCATAATCATTGATATGCCCGGCTTGTTCCTCATTGCGCACGCCCCTCTGGCTTCAGCCCTGAAGCTGGCGGCGCAGCATTGTTTTCCGGAAGCCGCCCAGGCCATGCAGATCCTGGATGTGCCGGCCAACCTGCCGCCCGACGAAATCGAAGCGCAGTGCCGGATCATCCTGGAGATGCTGCAAAAGGCCGATCCCCGGGGAGAAGCCTTGATCCTGGCCGATGTGTTCGGGGCCACGCCTTGCAACATCGTGCAGCGCCTGTCCGACGGCGTGCGCGTCAAAGTCATCACCGGCGTGAACGTGCCCATGCTCTGGCGCGCCCTCAACTATTCCAATGAATCCCTGGACACCCTGATCACCCGCGCGGTGGCTGGCGGCACCCAGGGCGTCATGCAAATCGCGACCAACAAGCCTCAAAACCAGGCCAGTCAGCCCACTAATGATCAAGACCACCGTCAACATCAGCAATAAGCTGGGACTTCACGCACGCGCATCGGCCAAGTTCACCAAGCTGGCCAGCAGTTTTCCATGTGACGTCTTCATGAGCCGCAACGACCGGCGTGTGAACGCCAAAAGCATCATGGGCGTGATGATGCTGGCCGCCGGCCTGGGCGCCGCGGTGGAACTGGAGTGCGACGGTGCCCGCGAAGAAGACGCCATGAAGGCGTTGGTGGCGCTGATCAACGACAAGTTCGGCGAAGGCGAGTAAAGCCCTCCTCAGGGTCGATCCTCATTTGATTGAGTGATCTGGCGTGCGAAACCACCGCACTCCGGGTGATCCATGTCGCGCCATTGCGACAACTTGCGCACACATTTGGGGTCAAGCAAGGCACAGTTAGGCCGATATTGCACAGATACGTTTTGCAACGTGCATTTTTCTAACAACCCGTTGAACGAATTCAATTCATTAGGAGCTGTCTGTATGAACACCTTTCGCCGTGATGCATCGTCGGCCTGTGCGCTGACCCTCAAGACCGTGGCCCTGGCAGCGGCCCTCAGCGCGTCGTCGGTGGCCCTGGCGGCCGAGAACGGCAACCAGCGGTATTCGCCGGGTGTCGGTGGCAGCGACATGACCTCGCCGCTGGTACCCGGCTGGTACGGGCAGGTGGCGATGGTGGCGTACCACGCCAACAAGATCAAAGGCAATGATGGCAAGCAGTTGACGCAGTCGGGGAAGATTGCGCAAAGCACACTTCTGGCCAATCCTGCGACGGCGGGCGTTGGCAATTTTCTGCCTGCGGGGGTCAACTACAGCGGCTCAAAAATCGGCATCAAGGCCGATACCTACGCCATTCTTCCGCGCATCACTTATCTGAGCAGTGAACAGGTGCTGGGCGGCAATGTGGGGTTCACCGCCATGTTGCCGTTGGTACGACGCAAAATTGAGTTGACCGGCACCGCACCAACGATTGATACCGCAGGCATCGCGGCTCAGTTGACAGCCAATGGCTTCCCAGGTTCTCCGGGGTCCAGCGGCCCAACTGCTGCGGCGTTAGGCGCTCAGCTGCCATCGGCGGTCCAGGCCTCCATCGCGGGCAAAAGCAGCGCTGCCTATGGCATCGGTGACCTCGAACTCTCGCCCATCTGGCACATGGAAATCGGTGATCACCAGCACGTGTCGATTGCCCCCACCATCGTGCTGCCCACAGGCGATTACGACGCGACCCAACGGGCCAATTCGGGCTTTGGCAACTTCTTCACCTTCCGCCCCTCGGTGCAATACGCCTTTGTGGGCGATGGCTGGGACGTGGGTGCCCGTTTCGTGCTGTCCTTCAACACGCGCAACAAAGAAAATGGCTACCGCACGGGCAACATCCTGAACATCGACTACCAGGCCATGAAGTTCGTGACCGAGGACATCCGCGTGGGTCTGCAAGGCTATGTGGTGGAACAGTTCACCAAAGACTCCCAGGATTTGACGGGCTACTCGCCTGCTCAACAAACCGCGCTGGCCACCTCGTCTGACCTCAGCACCGGCAACAAGATGCGCGCATATGCCGCTGGCCCCGCCGTGGCCTGGCTGGCCAATGGCGGCGAGTTCCTGCTGGAAGGCAAATTCTTGAAGGAATTTGGTGCGAAAAATCGCACTGAAGGCCAAGCCTTCTGGTTGACCTTGTCCAAGCCGCTGTAACCTCATCAAGGTCCTGATGGATGGAATCCTCCTGGTCCGTGTGGCCAGGGGAGCCCGTGTCACGGGCGAGTTGATGGCTGTGCCGTAGGAGTGGTCACATCATGCAAGATGACCGTATTGCTTTGTCCCCGTTTGAAAACCACCGACGCCAGTTGATGGCCAGTGCCATGGCGGCGGCGCTTGTGCCGTGGGCCCAGCCCGCGCACGCAGCGACTGCCGTGCTGGAAGGGGTCGAACTGGAAGAGACTGTCACTGCTTATGGGCAAAAGCTGGTGCTCAATGGCGCGGCGGTTCGCAAGCGAGGCTACTTCAAGGCGGACGTGACCGCGCTTTACCTGCCGGAAAAACGCACCACGCCCGATGCGATCTTCAAGCTGAACGGCATCCGCCGCATCCAGCTCAACATCTTGCGCGAGTTCACCTCGTCCACGATTTCTCGCATCTTCATCTCCGACTTCAAGCAGAACTCCACCGATGCAGAGTTCAAGCAGTTGATCAACGAGATCAGCCAAGTGGGCGCCGCCTACAGCGCGGTTAAGCGGGTGAGCAAGGGCGATGTGGTCAACCTGGACTGGTTGCCGGGCAAAGGCTGGATGTGCTACATCAACGGCAAGCAGTTGATGATTGACCCCGGGGCCACTGGGGGGGTCATCAACAACGCCATCAACAACGAGTTGGCCTACCAGATCTACCTTCGCATGTACATCGGACCAGCTGCCCCTGAAGAATTGCGCAATGGCCTGCTGGGCCTGACCCGTTTGCCCCGGTCGACCGGTGGCAAGGACAGCAAGGACAAAGACGGCGACGTCTGATGATCCTCAGTCGCGCGGGTAGTGCGATGCCAAGGCGGGCGGCATGGGTGAGTCCATCAACCCGGCCATCAAGCGCAGGGCGTTGGCGGTGTCGTTGGACATCAGGCCCCCCGTGCTGTGGTTCAACGCTTCTTCGACCCAGGCCCGCAGCAACACGGGCCTGATCATCCACGACAACTCCTGAACGCCTGCCAGGGCGTGCATCAGGGCGTCAGCGTCGGGGATCTTGCCATCCGGTTTCAAATCCTGCAGGTGGTTGCAGCGTGCGACCACGCGCGCGTACCAGGCACGGCTGGTGGCGGCCAGCAGGCCCTGCACTTCGGCCTCGGGCACAAATCGGGCCAGATACGCCGACAGCGCGATCACGTGGGCCAGCTCGTCTTCCTGAAGATCGAACAGCTCGCGTCCTTGCCCAGTGACCGGGCGCATGAAGGGCCGGCTGTTCTTCTTGTCGCTCATCTGATGGCGCAGTGCCAGCCACCACAGGCGATCACGAGGGCTGACGCGGCCATCGGCTTTCAGCAGATCACGGGCGGCTTCGACCAGGGCGCGGCGATCACTGATCGGATCATTGGCGATGCTTTTGGACAGACGCTCGAATTCGGGGACCAGGCGCTCGGGGCGCAGGCCCTGCACATCGTCCAGGATCTGCTGGGCGTGCGTGAGGCCCTCGGCCAGTTTCAGCCACAGCTTGTGCTCGTCGCGGTTGCCGGCCGACATCATCAGTGCCAGCACGGCCATGCGCTTTTCGCGGGGGCCAGCCAGGCGGCGCAGTCGGCCCACGGCATCGGCGTCTTCGGGCGGTGTGGGTTTGCCGGGCGCTTGGGTGGGGACTTCGGTGGGTGACGCGGCCGCCCGCATGGCGCCGGGGGCGATGGGCGGCGGCCGCCGAGGCTCGGCTTTTTCCAGCCTGAGCAAAGGTGCCGGCATGGGGGCCAGCACGGCGCCGCAGATGCGGCGGATGCGTTCAGGCAAACGCGGGTGCGTGGCCATGCACCGCGACAGCCTGGATTGGTGCAGCAGCAGCGAGGCCACCATGTCGGCCTGGGGATGGCGCATCTGGCCGGCCATCATCTGCTGGTCGAACCAGATCTTGCGCAGCACATTGCCCAAGCCATCCCGCGTGCGGGTGAACTGGATGGCGTTGGCATCGGCCAGGAACTCGCGTTGGCGTGCCACGGCCGCCTGCAGCAAGCGACCTGCGCCCCAGCCCAGCCAGCCCACCGCGGTGAACACCAGCCCGACCACCCAGCGCACCGGGTTGACGTGGCCGTTGTCGTCCCGGCTCATCAGGGTCTGGCCGTAGCCATGCACCAGTGACAGGCCCCACACCAAGGCCAGCAGGCGCATGGCCATCGGCAAGTCTTCTTCTTTCAGGTGGCCGAACTCGTGGGCCACCAGGCCTTGCAATTCAGCACGGGTGAGGCGGTCCAGCGCGCCACGGGTCACGCACAGGGTGTAGTCCTCGGGGGACCAGCCGGCCACGAAGGCGTTGATGGCGTCTTCGCGTGTGAGCACGTAGACGTGTGGCACGGTCTGGCCAGAGGCCATGGCCATTTCGTCGACCACATTGAGCAGGCGGCGCTCCAGCGCGTCGTCGGTGTCCTTGACCAATCGGCCGTGCATCCAGTGGGCGACGCGCTGGCCGCCGCCTTCACGCAGGCGCTGGGTTTCGATCAGGCAGCCGCCGAGCACGAACAGCAGGATGACGCCGGAGTTGGTCTCGAAGAACAAGGCGGGGTAGCCGTGGCTAAGCGGCATCAACAACTTGTAGGCCAGTGCCAGCAGCACGTTGATGGCCACGATCAAGCCCGCCAACAGCATGGCGAACCAGGCGAACAACTTGAAGGTTCGCGCTTGGGCCTGTTCCTGATGCTGGCGGAATTTCATGGTTAACGGCGAGACTGCCCGTTCACGGAGGGATCAGAACGCCACTTTCACGCCAGCGCGTTCAGCATCGGTGGAGGTGGACTGCAGCATGGTGGCTGCTTTAAAGCCAAAGACCCCGGCCACCAGGTTGGCGGGGAACTGCTGCGCCGAGTTGTTGTAGTCCAGCGTGGCGTCGTTGAACAACTGGCGCGAGAAGGCCACTTTATTCTCGGTGTGTGTCAGCTCTTCACTGAGGTCGCGCAGGGATTCATCGGCCTTGAGTTCCGGGTAGGCCTCGACGATGGCCTGAAAGCGCCCCATGGCACTGCTGAGCACGCCTTCGGCCAGGTTCAGGCTTTTGATGGGACCGGCCTGGTTGGGTTGGCTGCGCACCAGGTCGGTCGCCGCGACGACTTGCGCGCGGGCGGCGGTCACACGCTCCAGGGTTTCGCGTTCGTGTTCCAGGTATTTGCGGGCCACCTCGACCAGATTGGGGATGAGGTCGTGGCGGCGTTTGAGCTGCACGTCGATCTGCGCAAACGCGTTGGTGATCTCGTTGCGCAGTTTGATCAGGCGGTTGTAGGCGCCCACGCCCCAGAAGACGATCAAGGCGACCACCGCGAGGGTGATGATTTGGGTGGTGTTCATTCAATCCATCCTAGCAGTCGTCCACTGCTCGAAGCCGTCGCGGCGCAACTGGCAGGCGGGGCATTGGCCGCAGCCGTAACCCCAGGTGTGGCGGTGGGTGCGGTCGCCCAGGTAGCAGGTGTGGGTGTGTTCCACGATGATGTCGTTCAGCACGGGGCCGCCCAACTGGTCGGTGAGGGCCCAGGTTTGCGCCTTGGTCAGCCACATCAGCGGTGTTTCCACCGTCATCGGCGTGGCCAGGCCCAGGCTGAGCGCCACCTGCAAGGCTTTGAGGGTGTTGTCGCGGCAATCGGGGTAGCCGGAGTAGTCGGTCTCGCACATGCCGCCCACCAGCACGTTCAGGCCGCGGCGGTAGGCCACCGAAGCGGCGAAGGTCAGGAACAGCAGGTTGCGGCCTGGCACGAAGGTGTTGGGCAGGCCGTTGGACTGCATCTCGATGGCGCGGTCTTCGGTCAGGGCGGTGTCTGAGATCTGGCCCAGCAGCGCGAGGTCCAGCACGTGGTCTTCGCCCAGGCGGCTGGCCCAATCAGGAAAAGCCTGGGCGACGGCTTGGCGAACCGGTTCGCGGCAATCCATTTCAACGCGGTGGCGCTGGCCGTAGTCAAAGCCAATGGTTTCGACCCGGCTGAAGCGGCTCAGGGCCCAGGCCAGGCAGGCGGTGGAATCCTGCCCGCCAGAAAACACGACCAGGGCGGCGCGAGGGTCGGCAAAGGCTGAATGGGTGTCAGGGGCGGCGGGCATGGCGAACAACGTCGGTGTCGTAACAGGGCAGCATAGCGGATCAAATCCCCGGACTTCAGGGGTGGGTGTGGCGAGCTGGTGGCAGGGGTTGCAAAGCTGGGCGACAATAGAGGGTTTTCGAGAGTCCGGCTTGCAAGTTGCAAGCCTTGCAGGAACCTGGTCATGGCCGCTTTCAATACAGAAACTGTTACCCACGTCAACCACTGGAACGACACGCTGTTCACCTTTCGGACCACGCGCGATCCCGCCCTGCGTTTCGCCAGCGGCCATTTTGTGATGATTGGTCTGGAAGTCAACGGCAAGCCCTTGATGCGCGCCTATAGCGTGGCCAGTGCCAACTACGAAGAACACCTCGAATTTTTGAGCATCAAGGTGCAGGACGGCCCCTTGACCTCGCGCCTGCAGCACTTGAAGGTGGGTGACAAGCTGCTGGTCAGCCGCAAGGCCGTGGGCACCTTGGTGGTTGATGACCTCAAGCCAGCGATGAACCTGTACCTGTTCGGCACCGGCACCGGCCTGGCGCCCTTCATGAGCATCATCCAGGACCCGTACACCTACGAGAAGTTTGACAAGGTGGTGTTGGTGCACGGCGTGCGCTACAAGAGCGAGCTGGCTTATCACGACTACATCAGCGAAGACCTGCCTGACCACGAACTGCTGGGCGACCTGATCCGCGACAAGCTGATTTATTACCCGCTGGTGACGCGCGAAGAGTTCCGCAACCAGGGCCGCCTGACCGACCTGATCGAGAACGGCAAGATGGCCGCCGACATCGGCCTGCCCCCTTTGAATCCGGCCACCGACCGCGCCATGATGTGCGGCAGCCCGTCCATGCTGACCGACCTGTGCAAGATCCTGGACGCCCGCGGTTTCCACATCTCGCCTTCGCAAGGCGAGCCGGGCGACTACGTGATCGAGCGCGCCTTCGTCGAGAAGTAAGCTACGGCTGGGACTCGATCCCAGTATTTGTCAAAAAAGTAGTGCATCACCGTGTTGACCAGTGGCTCGACAAAGGTCACGATCCCGGCCACGCTGATGCTGCCGGTGATCGCATAGGTCACGGTGAATGAGGTGCCGATGTGCATCAATCCGAATGTGGCGGTTTTGGCCATGATCGCGCTCCGTTGAGAATTGTTCTCATCATCGTGGCGGCGGGTTGTTTTGTAAATTCAATCGATTCAATAAAATCAATAGCCTCTGTTGATGGGGTGGCTGGAGTTCGCAAGTGAGTGTGATCCCATCAAGTGCTGCGCCAAAACGTGGCCGTTTGAGTTGGCTGGCCTCTTGGGCCACTCCCGTGGCCGCTTTGGTGGCTTACCTGGCGTTCTGGCCGGTGCCCGCTGACCCCGTGGCTTGGTCGGCCCCGAAGGACCTGGGCTATGCGGGCGTTCATGCCGCCAACCAAAAACTGGCGGCTCTGCAGCAGATCACCCTGGAGGGCGGTCAGGTGGGCCCCGAGTACATCACGGCCCACCAGGGCTGGCTGTACACCGGTTTGGCCAACGGCGATGTGTTGAAGTTCAGCCCGGACGGCAAAACGCGCGAGGTGATCGCCAACACCGGGGGGCGCCCCTTGGGCTCGGACGTGGATGCCCAGGGCCGCGTGCTGGTGGCCGATGGTGTGAAAGGCCTGCTGCGCATTGAAGGCAGCGGCGCCAGCGCCAAGGTCGAGACCTTGCTGACCACGATTGATGACCCGGTGGCGGGCGACGCGATCCGCTACGCCGATGCCATCAAGGTGGGCGCCGATGGCACGCTTTGGCTGACCGATGCCAGCCGTCGCTTTGGCGTGGCCGAGTGGAAAAGCACCCTCGAAGCCAGTGTGCTGGACATCCTGGAGCACAGCTGCACCGGCCGGCTCATCGCGGCCGACCCGGTGTCCTTGAAATCGCGCGTGGCCTTGTCGGGCCTGTGCTTCCCCAACGGCGTGGCGTTTTCCAAAGATGGCAAGACGATGTACTTGTCGGAGACGGGCACCTACCGCGTCCTCAAGATCGACCTGGCCAAGTTGTCCCTGACCCGACCTACCCAAGGGATGATGAACACGCCAACGCTGGCCAATGCCCTCAGCCAGGGCGCGGCCACGGTGCTGGTGGACAACCTGCCCGGCTTTCCCGACAACCTGGTGGCGGGCGAGCAAGGCCGCTTGTGGGTGGGTTTGACCAAGCCGCGCAGCGCGGTGATCGACTTCGCTGCCGAGCACCCGATCCTGCGCAAGCTGACCTTGCGGCTGCCGCGTTTCCTGTGGCCGGTGCCTAAGGCGTACGGCCATGTTGTGGCCCTGGATGAAGCCGGCAAGGTGGTGGACGACCTGCAGGACCCCAGCGGGGCCTACCCCGAAACCACGGCCGCGACCGAGTTGGACGGCAAGCTGTTCATCCAGAGTCTGAATGCCAAGACCATTGGCTGGATGAACTACAGCGGCCCG
>CAZKPN010000070.1:0-9890 GCA_964554655.1 uncultured Aquabacterium sp.
GTCAGTGGCGCATGGCCCCCACTTGATGCCCATGGCTGGGAAACAAGACCGCCGCGCGCAACTGCTGCAAGCTGCCGGGCTCGCTCAGGAAGCGCATGACTTCGGCGGGCGTGGGCTTGGCGCCCTTGGCCGCCAGTTGCTCGATGCGCTGGCGGCGCGCCTGGCCGCGCAGGCCTTGCGAGGTGCGGCGCGAACCCATCGCGCCACTCACCACCGCGCACAGACGGGGGTTGTCCAGCACGTCGCTCCAAGGCAGGGGGGCACTGGTTTGCTGGGCGTAAGCCCAGGCGCGGCGCAGCACCGAGGGCGTCCACGATTCTTCGGGCACCAGCAGCAATTCCGACTGCCGCACCTTCGCGCCCAAGCCCGTGCGGCTGGTGAACACGGTGAAAGGAATGGCCAGCAGCAGCGGCAAGCCCACGGGCAGCAACCACACCAGCGCGGGCGGGTGGACCAGGGCCAGCACGGCCGCGATCACCAGCACGGCGGCGCCAGCCCCAGCAAAGCGCTGAGTGGCTTCCTGCCAGGTCACATCGGTGGCTTCGCGCGGGGGCGACTTCCAGTCGAGCTTCAAGCCGGTGAGTGCGGCCACCACGAAGATCGAATGCGCCACCATGCGCAGCGGGGCTTGCATGGCCGACAGGCCGAACTCGATGAACGCGCTTTTGATCAGCTTGGGCGTGCCACCATAAAACCGTTGTTCGTCCTTCATGACCACGGCCATCACACCCAGCAAGCGCGGTAGCGCCAACATGGTGATGGTGCCGGCCCACAGGCCCAGCACGCCAACGGTCAGGTCGCCTTCAGGCGTGAAAAACACATTGCCACCCACCAGCCACAACATCGCGCCCAAAGCCACGTAGACCAGCCACAGCGGGGCCGACAAGTAAGCCATGGCGCCCGTGACCAGCATGCCGCGGTGCACCGCATGCAGGCCAGGTTCGGTGATCAGACGGGCGTTTTGCAGATTGCCCTGGCACCAGCGGCGGTCGCGTTGCAGCTCGGCCAGGATGTGGGGCGGTTGTTGCTCGTAGCTGCCGACCAGGTCGGGCACCAGCCACACGTGGTAACCGGCGCGGCGCATCAGCGCGGCTTCCACAAAGTCGTGCGACATGATCTCGCCGCTCAGGCCGCCTTCGCCTTCAAGTGGCGCCAGCGCGCAATGCTTCATGAAAGGCTCGACGCGGATGATGGCGTTGTGGCCCCAGTAGTGGGCCTCGCCCAGTTGCCAGTACTGCATGCCCGCGGTGAACAGGCGGCCCGTCACGCGGGACGAGAACTGCTGGCCACGCGCATGCACGGTGTTCAGGCCACAGCCTTGCGGCGCGGTTTGCAAAATGCCCGCAGTGGGGTGCGTTTCCATCAGGCGCACCAGGGTCACCAGGCAATCGCCGCTCATCACGCTGTCAGCATCCAGCACGACCATGTAGCGGTAGTTGCGGCCCCAGCGGCGGCAGAAGTCGGCCACATTGCCGGCCTTGCGCTTGATGCGGCGCTGGCGCCAGCGGTAGAAGATGCGGTCGCTGTTCAAGGTGCCGCGCAACTCGGACCACGCGGCCAGCTCGGCGGCGCGCACGGCGGGGTCGCTGCTGTCCGACAGGATGAACACGTCGAACAGGCGATCAGCGCCCGTGGTGGCCAGCGATTCGCAGGTGGCGCGCAGGCCGGCGAACACGGTGCTCACGTCTTCATTGCAGATGGGCATGATGACGGCGGTGCGGGCGCTGGCGCTCAAGGGGCGGTTGCTGGCCGTGTGCTTGGACAGCGCGTGCTGGTCGCCCTTGACCAGCACCCAGAAGCCCATCACGGCGGTGATGCAGCCGGCCGACACCCAGGCGAACAGCAGCGCGAACAGACCGATCTGCAGCCATTGCAGCAAGGGGTGTTCGTAAGTGGGTTGCGAGTAGGCCAGCACCGTGGTGGCCAGGACTGTGCTCAGCGCGATCAAGGCCATCAGCACGCGGCGGCGCAGGCGCGCGGCCTGTTCCCAAGCGGCCGGGGCCACCCCGGTGCTGGCGGTAGTGGCCCCACCGTGGGCGGGGCCACGGCCCTTGATGGCGTCGACCAGGCCGCGTGTGAAACCGCGCCAGGGTTGCGCCACCATCGCGCCACGGGCGTGCCGCGGCATGCTGGGGCCGAAGGCGCTCACGCCCTTCGCGGGCCGGGACTGACTGCTCATTGGGGAGGAATGACGTTGGTCCATGTCTCGCTCACTGTGACGTTGCCGTGTTGCAAAAAGGCGCGCAGTTCGACGGGCTGCGTGGCCTTGATCTGTTTGACCTTCAAGGTCATGCGCCAGGTGCGGTTGCCCCCGTTGCGGTAAAGATTGCGTTCAACGATCTCGCCGTTGGCATCGCTGCTGACGACGGCTTTGAGCACCGCCTTGGCGGGCAGCTTGTCCAGCGCCGGGCCGGTGAATTCGACGAAGTACTGGTGCTCATTGGCGGCCAGCGCAGCCAGGCCCTGGCCCACGCGCGATTGCGTGACCCAGGCGGTGGGCGGGCGCTGTTGCCGCTCGCTTTGCCAACGCATCTGGTACGACAGCTTCAAAGGCTGGCCAGCGGCGGGCAGCTTCTCGGGCACCCAGTAGGCGACCACGTTGTCGTGGGTTTCATCGGGGGTGTTCAGTTGCACCAGTTCGACGCGGCCCGGGCCCCAGTCGCCTTGTGGTGCGATCCAGGCACTGGGGCGGCGGTCGTAGCGCGCTTCGGCGTCTTCATAGCTGGCGAAGTGGCGGTCGCGCTGCATCAGGCCGAAGCCGCGCAGGGACTTCATCGCGAACGAGGTCGTCAAGGTTTGCTTGGGGTTGATCAGCGGGCGCCACAACCATTCGCCTTCGCCGGTGGCCACCATCAGGCCATCGGAGTCATGCACCTCAGGGCGGAAGTCGCCTGGGCGTGGTTGGTTCTCGCCCGACAGGAACATGCTGGTCAGCGGCACCGCGCCGAAGGTGGCGACGGGGCCGCGCAGGAAGAGCTGCGACTGCACTTCGGTGACCGTGTCGGCGCCGGGCTTGACCTCGAAGCGGTAGGCACCCGTCGCACGGGGCGATTCCATCAGCGCGTAGACCACCAGCGACTTGGCGCCGGCCTTGGGCTTCTCGATCCAGAACTCCGAGAAGCGTGGGAACTCTTCTTTCTCACCGCCCACCGTGTCGATGGCCAGGCCGCGCGCCGACAGGCCGTAGTGCTGGTTCGCACCGATCGCGCGGAAGTAGCTGGCGCCCAAGAAGACGACGACCTCGTCCTTGTATTGGGCGGTGTTCATGGGGTAGTGCACGCGAAAGCCGGCGTAGCCCACATCACCCCAGGTTTGCGGCGACAGCTTGTTCTGGCCGTAGTCGAAATCGTCGCGGTTGAAGGCCAGGTGGCGAACCTCGCCCTTGGGCGTGATCTCGTTGATCAGCACCGGCTGGCTCTGCAGCTTGCCCAGGTGGAAGAACATCAGCTCGAAGGGCAGTTTGTCCTGGCGCCACAGGGCGCGTTCGGGCTTGAAGCGGATGTCGCGGACCTGGTCGTAGCTCAGGGCTTTCAGCTCATCGGGCAGGGTGGATGGGCGGGGCTGATAGGGCTTGGCGGCCAGTTGCTGGGCCTGGGCGGCCACGTCCTGCAGGTCAAAGGCCTGGGCCGGGACCGAGGCCGCCAGCAAGGCGGCGCCCGCCAACACCCATCCCCGCAGCGTGTGGGCTGTGCGTGTGGCGAGACGTGCTGGGGCGGTGCTCATGCCCATTGATTCGCAATGTGCGTGCCACGCTGAAAACACCTTGTGAATCAAGCACTTGGCCTGAAGGCGTCGCCAAATTCACCAGGAATGCCGCCATCAAGCCCCCAAAGCGTCGGGCCAGCCCGACGAGCACCTCGGTAAACGGTGCCAAGTGCTTGATTTAAAAGGGAAAAGACTTGTCGCTATTCGGCGACAGGACCGTCGGCGCGGAACACGCCCGGGGTCAGGCCATGCTTTTGCAGCAGGCGGTAGAACTCGGTGCGGTTGCGGCCAGCCAGACGGGCGGCGTCGGCCACGCTGCCGTCGGTCAGCTTGAGCAAATCGACCAGGTATTCGCGCTCGAAACGCAGGCGCGCTTCTGTGAAAGTGAGCACTTCCACACTCGGCACGCGAAGCGCCCGCTGCACCAGCGCCAGGGGGATCAAAGGCGTGGTGGCCAGCGCGCTGACTTGCTCAACCACGTTGTGCAACTGGCGCACATTGCCCGGCCAGGGCGCGGTGGCCAGGGCCTTGACCGCCTCGGGCGCGAAGCCGTTGACGCGCTTGTGGTACTTCAGGGCCAGCTTGGCCAGGAAGTGGTTGGCCAGCAGGGGGATGTCTTCGCGGCGTTCGGCCAGGGTGGGCAAAGTCAGCGACACCACGTTCAGGCGGTAGTACAGGTCTTCGCGGAACTCGCCGGCGGCCATGGCCGCGTCCAGGTCGCGGTGGGTGGCCGACATGATGCGCACGTCGATCGGGATGGCCTGGCTGGCGCCCACGGGCCGCACCACGCGCTCTTGCAGCACGCGCAGCAGCTTGACCTGCAAGGCCACCGGCATGTCGCCGATCTCGTCCAGGAACAGGGTGCCGCCATTGGCCGCCTGGAACAGGCCGGCGTGGTTGGCCACCGCGCCGGTGAAGGCGCCCTTGATGTGACCGAACAGTTCGGATTCGAGCAGGCTCTCGGGGATGGCGCCGCAGTTGACGGCGACGAAGGGCTGCGAAGCGCGCGGGCTGGCGCGGTGGATGGCCTGGGCCAGCACCTCTTTGCCGCTGCCGCTTTCGCCCCGGATCAGCACGCTGGCGTCGGAGCCGGCCACCAGCTTGGCCTCGGCCAGCAACTCTGCCATCACGTTGGAGCGGCTGACGATGGCTTCGCGCCAGGATTCGTTGGCGGTGTTGCCCTTGCTTGGGTCGTTGTTGGGCGAGCCCAGGGCCAAAGCCTGGCTGATGGTCTCCAGCAAAGCCTTGCCATTGAAGGGCTTGGTCAGGTAGGTGTAGACGCCGCGTGAGGTGGCCTCGACCGCGTCGGGGATGGTGCCGTGCGCGGTCAGCAAGATCACGGGCAGCGAGGGGTGCTTGGCGCGGATGGCGTCGAACAGGGCCAGGCCATCCTTGCCGGGCAATTGCACATCGCTGAGCACCAGTTGTGGCCGCTCCATGGCCAGGTGCGACAGCGCCGCTTCGGCCGATTCCACCGCCGTGACGCGGTAGCCGGCCGCCGTCAGGCGCATCGACAGCAGGCGCAGCAGGTCGGGGTCGTCATCGACCAGCAGCACATGGGCGCCAATGGGGGCGCTCATGGTTTTTGGGCGGGCTTGGCCGAGGAGGCCTGCGGCGCTGCTGGACCTGGGCCCGGCGTGTTGCGGCTGTTCAGGCTGCGCTCGATGGACTTGAGCGCTTCCAGCTTTTCATTGAGCTGGTCCAGCTTGCGCTGGTTGTCTTTCTGGGTGTCGCGCAACTGCTGGTTGACGCGCTCGGTTTGCTCTTCGGCGCGGCGCTGCTCGGCATAGCGGGCGGACAGCAGGCGGGCCAGCCCGTGCCAGGCTTGGGCCTCGGGGGATGGGTTGCCGATGACCTGGTCCAGCAGGCTTTGGCCTTTGGCCAGGTCGCCATTGGTGCGGGTGTAGCCCAGCGCCAAGGCCAAGTCCATGGTGGCCTGGATGGAACTGGCGCCATCGCCCAAGCGGCTCAACTCGCGGGACAGGTCGGTCGGGTTCAGCTTGGCCAGGGTCTCCTGGTAGGCCAGCAGGTGGCGCGCGGCGGTGTCCACCGGCGCCAGGGTGGGCACGTAGACGATGGCCGGGGCGGGCGGCAACTCCACGACCTTGGCCTGCGGCGGTGGCTGCAGCGGCGCGCAGGCCATGGACACCCCCGCCGCCATCAGGCACGCGGCGATGCAGCGTTGTCGTGAACGGGCCAGCCAGGGCTGGGAATCAAATGACAGCATGCGGAAGCTCGATTCGAAAATGGGCGCCCGGTCCTTCGGGCAACAGGTCCACGCGGCCGCCATGCGCCTCGACGTACTCGCGCACGATGGACAGGCCGATGCCGGTTCCGCGCACGGCGTCTTCGGGCTGGCGTTCACCACGGTAGAAGGGTTCAAACACCCTGGCCATGTCGCTGTCGGCCACCCCGGCGCCTTGGTCCACGATGTCGATGCGCGCCAGGCCAGGCGCGCGCGACAGTGAAAATTGGATGGTAGCGCCCGGTGGGCTGAAGCGGATGGCATTGGACAAAAGGTTACCCAAAGCGGTGCCCAGTTTTTCGGGGTCCACCTCGACGGGCAGCGGCCCGCCGGTCACGTTCACTTGCAATTGGCGTGCTTGCCATTGCAGCCGTTGGGTGTTGATCAAGCCCTTGATCAGCTCGGCCAGGTCGGTCTTGCGGCGGCTCAGTCGGCGGGCATCGAAGGCGGCGGCGTTGAAGCGCAGCAGGTCCTCGATCTGGCTTTGCAGCGCGGCCGTGTTGTGCCCCAGGATCTGGGCGATCTCGCGCTGATCGGCACTCAGCTCGCCCGCCACGCCGTCTTCCAGCAAGGCCACGCCTTCGCGCAGGGCGGCCAGCGGTGTCTTCAGTTCATGCGAAACGTGCCGCAAAAAGCGCGACTTGTCGTCGTCCAGCTCTTTCAGGCGCAGGCGCAGCCACTCCAGACGCTGGCCGAGCGAGCGCAAGTCGCTGGGGCCCTGGATGTTCACGGGCTCGTCCAGGCGGTTCTCGCCCAGGCCCACGATGGCGCGCTCCAGACGCTTCAAGGGGCGGGTCAGCCACACGCCAAAGCCCAGGGCCATCAGCACGGCCAGCGCGATGGCGATCAACACCTGCCGGGCCAGGGCGGCGCGGCCAGCCTCCAGCTCATCCTGCAGTCGGTGGTTGCGCTGTTCGCTGTCCTTGCGGACCTGTTCGGCGATGGCCGCGTTGGTGAGGTCCAGCTCGCGGAACTGCTGGGCCAGGGCCAGCTCGCGCAAGTGTCCGGTGGATTTGGGGCCTTTGAACTGATCGGTGATCACCGTCAACTGGCCGCGCCAACGTGAGACCAGGGCGGGGGGCAGTTGCTGCCCCTGCAGCTCTTCCAGCATGCGGTTGGCGTCTTTGCTGGCGTCTTCAAAACGGCGCAGCAGCAGGGGGTCGTCCAGCACCAGGTATTGGCGTGCGGCGCGCTCCATGGCCACACTGCGTTCGGCCAGGTGCTGGGCGCCCGCCGTGAGTTGCACGGTGCGCTCGGCGGCAGCGCGGCTTTGCACCATCAGGCGTTCCAGCGTGAACAGGCCGCCCAGCGAGGCCGCCGCCAGCAGGCCGGCGATCAGCAGAAAAGCCACCAGCAGCAACTGGCGGAAGGACGCGCGGTAGAAGGTCAACATGCCCAGGGAGTCGAGGATCGATCCGTGGACTTTAACGGTTGGCCGGATGCCCTCGGTTCACCAAGGGCTGCGCCCGCACTGGCGCAATGTGCCCAGGCGGGTTCAGGCCTTCATCCTGGCTCTGTAAGATCGCACCGTTCTGTTGTCATGTTTTTCAGGGAGTTGTGTCCATGCTGTCTCGTCAGTTTTTGAACGCGCCGTTGGTCTTGCTGTCGGCAAGCTTGCTGACGGCTTGCGCCACCGCACCGCCAACGCAGGATCCAGCCGCTTTGTCGGCCACCCATGGCTATGCCTATGTGGATTTGCCCACGACGGGCGGCGCCCGCATCGTGGTCAAGTCGGTGCCCGAGGGCAAGGAGTTTGAATTCCTCAGGCGTTGCGTGGATTGCAACGATTACGGCACCTGGTTGCCCGAGGGCGACTACGTCATGGCGCAGTGGAACGAGCACAAGTGGGCCACCTACCCATCGTTCACGGTGAAGCGCCATCAGGCGACCAACCTGGGTGCACTGGTTCCCGTCTCATTGGGCGAATACGACTTTGCCGTGCTGCCCGTGCAGACACCCGAAGCGCGCCAGAAGTTTGACAAGGCTGTGGCCGCGCAGTCGAGCCATCTGGACGCGGGGAACCGGATTGAGTGGACGCCGAATCAGCTGCCTTCGGTGTTTCATGTCTCCAGCCCGGTCACCGGCCTGGGCTTGGTGGCCGACTGGCTCATGATCTACGAACGGCACGTCAACAAGCCGCCAGCGCTCAAACAGATCCGCGCGTCCAAGTCCATTGATGAGCTGCTCGCCAACGTCAAACAGACCATGCCGCCGGTGTCGCAGGGCCACGCGGTGCTGCCCGACGGCTCCGTGATCTACGGGGCGGACATGGGTCAGATCCGGGTGCGCAGCACCGACCGCCAGTGGAGCGCCTGGGACACGGGCACCTTGCGCACGATCACCGCCGTGGCCGTTGCGAAAGAGGGCGTCTTTGCCGCCACGGAGGATGGGGTGATCCTGCGTGGCGGCATCACCGGGCAAGGCTGGGCCGTGCTCAAGAAGCTGCCTCGCGCCGAGGCTGTGGTCAGCTTGTTGAAGACGAAAACGCACTGGGTCGTCATGACCGCGAAGCTGGGGATCCTTGCGCCCATCAACCCCGTCAAGACCACCAGCGCGGTGACGGTCTATGCGGCCAAGCAAAGCGATCTTTCGGACCTTTCAGAGCTCAAGCATGTCGACTTCAGTGGTCCCGAGGTCTGGGCAGCCCGCGCTGAAGCCAGGGGAGATGCGGTCTACATCAATGTCTTGCCTGATCTGTGGCGCTTGGATCTGCCGAGCATGACCTGGACGCGCCTGAGCGTGCCCGCTGACGTGAGGCAATTCCAGTTGGCCGAGCAGGCAAAGATGATCGTGGCCTACAAGTCGATGGGGATATTTTCCAAGCTGTACACCTCGCAGGACAGTGGCGGCACTTGGCAAGAGAAGGAGACGCCCCCCTTGGTCACCACCGACATCTACTTCACCAAGCCGGATGCCGCTGTGGCCGCGCGCTGGAGCCCTGGCGCATTCTCGGGCAACTTCGAATTTTTGCGTTACGAAGCGGCGGCGAACAAGTGGGTCCGCACGGACGAAGTCCCTGCCGCCTGCAGGCGCCTCGTCTGGGGGCCCGACCTCACCGAGAAGCGTTGCGTCACCAACGGCAACAGCATCATGCGCCGGGACGATCAAGGGTGGCAGGTGGAATACCTGGTCGAGTGATGGTTCAACAGGGGCAGGCATCACGCCTGCCCCTGAGTTCAAATCAGAACGCCCCCGGGCACCTGAACTGCTGGATCTCGCGCAACCTGAACGGGTTGAAGGCACTGCTGGAGGTCACTTCCAGCTTGGCCCGCTTGCCGTCCACGTTCACCACCACGGTGAAGCGCTCCGGCTGCCCCGATGGCTGCACCTCAAACCGGTCAAACATCCGGAACAGCGCCCAAGGCCCATCAAAGGTCACGCCCGCGCCACCGGCCGACAGTTTGATCTGCGAGGCCACGCGCTGGCTGGGCCAGTTCACCGTGACCGGTGTGGTGTTGCCCGCCGCGAACTTGGTGACCTGGCCATCGATGTCCAGGTTCAGCTCCTTGGCGCCATCCAGCAACTCCAGCGCGCGGATGTCCACGCGGAAGGACGGCGCCTTGCCGCCATTGCGGAAGAACACGTCCTTGATGCGCGCAGCGCGCTGGAAGTCGGCCAAGGATGACGGCGAGGGTGGCTTTGTGCCATCGGTCAAGGGCTTGAGCGACCAGGGGTTGCTGCCCGTGTCCACCAGGTTGACCAGCTTGCGTTGGTAGAAGTCGTCGATCAGGCCACCCTGGCCGAAGAACTGGCCGAAGTCGTCGGGCATGGCATTGGCCTGCGAGCTGGCGCTGAAGGGGTAGCGGCCCGAGATGGCGCGCGCGCAAAAATCGGCGAGGGGCTTGATCTCGTCGCTCAGGCTGGCGCGCTCGGCCACGCGGCTTTGCGAGGCGCCCGCGTCTGACAGCGCTGTCAGCATCGACTTGATGGGCTCGGGTTG
>CAZKPN010000070.1:9990-20903 GCA_964554655.1 uncultured Aquabacterium sp.
GGTTGCGCACCGCTGAGCGCGGCCAGCTCCTTGCGGGCGGCCTCGGCCTTGTTGGCGACGTCGGTCAAAGGGTTGCTGCCCGCGGCGGCAGCAGGCGCCGGCACCAGCGTGGTCTCGCGGGCCACGGCGCGCAGGAAGGCGGCCAGCGGCGAATCAACCGCCGACACCACGCGCGCCACCTGGATGCTGCGGTCCAGCCCGGTCAGCTTGACCAGGTGCACATCGGCCAGGTAGGCGTCCCAGGTCTTCACATAGTCTTCAAGATAAAGGCGGCGCACGCGCTTGGGCAGCTCGCCGGTCAGGGCGATGTCGCGCAGCTTGGCCGGGTCGGTCTTGGTGCCCAGGATCCAGCCTTCTTCGGTGGCCAGTTGCAAGGTGGCTTTCTCCACCGATTTCTGGAAGGCCTTTTGATAGCCGTCACGCGTGTACAGGCCCGGGATGCCTTTGGTCAGCGGCTGGCCGCTGGTGCGTTCGAACACCTGGGCGGCGTTGGGGCCAGCGGCGCCCGCCACGGTGAACTCGGGGATGTCGGCGCCGGTCTGTGCGCGTTTCAGGCGGCTGTAGACGCGGTACTCCAGCGGGTAGGACACCAGCATGTCACGCACGCTGGCCACCAGGGCCGTGTCCATGGCCACGGTGGGTTGCGGTGCGCCCTGCGCCAGGGCGGCGTCCAGGTGCGAGTTCAAAGCCCCGCGCTGTTCGGGCGTCAAGCTGTTGGCCAGGTTCACTTCCCAGTCGATGCTGATCCAGGCCTTGAGTGTGTCGGCGTCGAACTTGTCGGGCGTGTACAGCATCAGGTAGGCCTTGAGCGCTTCGTACGCGAACTCCAGGTTGTCTTTGTTGGCGCCGCGCAGGCGCTCTTCCAGGCGCTTGGCCACGCGCGGCATTAGCGCGTGCTGCAGCAGGTGGTTGAAGCCTTGCTGCGCGCCCGCGTCCAGCTTGTCGCCCTGGTACAAGCCCAGGGTGTTGAGCAAGGGCGGGTGCGCGATGTCGAACTCGGCCGGGTGGGCGGCGTTGCGCACCAGGTCCAGGATGGCGGGCAGCGGCGTCACGTCGCCCGTGTTGGCGGGTGGGATCGCGTTCACGGCCTGCTGCAACTCGGGCAACTTGCCCTGGATTTGCGCGATGTAGGCCTTGTTGCGGCTGTAGCTCACCGCCCAGCCCACCAGCAGCGCGGTGGCGAGCACGCCGATGCCCGCCAGGGCCGCGATGCGCATCACGGTGCGGCGCTGCTCTTCTTTCTTGTTGACGCCAACCAGGCCTTGCTCGGCAAAGATCACATCGCGCAGCAGGCGGTGCAGGAAGAAACTCTTGCCCTTGCCGCTGGACAGCGAGGCCACCTTGCGCTCCACACCAAAGGCTCTGGCCAGCGTGCCCATGACGCGGTCGATGGGCGTGCCCTCTTGCGTGCCGCTGGCGAAGTAGATGCCGCGCAACAGCGGGCGTTGCTCGAACTGGCCGCCACCGGTGAAGACCTGCGTGAGGAAGTCCGACAGCACAGGCTTGAGGCTGGCGAACTCTTGCGGGAAGGCGAACACGGCGGCGCGCTTGAGCACCTCGCGCTCCGCGTCCATGCGGTCGATCAGGCGGTCGCGCAGGCGCTGCTCCAGCGCGCCGAACTCGCCCATGAAATCACCCAGCGGCGTTTCCTTGTCTTGCAAGGGCGCGTCCGCGTTGTAGGGCAAGCTGAAGCCCCACACCTGGTCGCGCTCTTCCTTGTTCAGCTCGCCAAAGCTTTCGTTGAAGCCGGCGATCAGGTCGGCCTTGGTGACCAGCACGTACACGGGCACGCTCAGGCCCAGCTTGTCGTGCAGCTCTTGCAGGCGCGCGCGCAGCTTCGCGGCGTGCTCTTGCCGCTCGTGCACGCCTTGCTGCAGCAGGTCCTGAATGTTGACGGTCAGGATCACGCCATTCAAAGGGCGACGTGGGCGGGTCTTCTTCAGCAGGGCCAAAAAGCCATCCCAGGCGGCGGCGTCAACCTTGCTGTCGGATTCTTGCGTGGTGTAGCGGCCGGCGGTGTCGATCAACACGGCCTCGTCGGTGAACCACCAATCGCAATTGCGCGTGCCGCCCACGCCCTTCACCGAGGCCTGGCCCAGCTTCTCGGCCAGCGGGAAGTTCAGGCCCGCGTTCATCAGGGCCGTGGTTTTGCCCGAGCCCGGCGCGCCGATGAAGATGTACCAAGGCAGCTCGTAGAGGTGCTGGCTGCGCTTGAACAGCGAAGGCTTGCGAGAAGTCTGAAGCACGCCCATCGCTTGCGTGAAGCGCTCGTTCAGCGTGGCCACTTCACGGTCAGACGCCGTGGGCCCACCCGTCATGCCCTGCACCAGCGC
The DNA here is from genome assembly GCA_964554655.1 of uncultured Aquabacterium sp. GTDB lineage: Bacteria > Pseudomonadota > Gammaproteobacteria > Burkholderiales > Burkholderiaceae_C > Aquabacterium. The sequence continues at coordinate 12,324 of CAZKPN010000070.1, forward strand.
CGCATTCGTGCGCTTGCGCTGCCAGGCGCCATAGGCCACCTTGGCCGCCAGCAGCAAGAACAGCACGGCGATGATCGCCAACCGCACCCAGACCGAGTCGAGCGGGCGCGACTCGCCAATGGCGATCAGCGGCCCGACCCACCAGATGATGGCCGACAGCGCGAGCAAGCCCAGCACGGCCAGGAACACGGGGTGCAAGAGCACCTGCAACAGCTTTTTCATGCGGCGATCCTGAAAATCATTGAGCGGCGGCGGGTTGCACGAAGAGCGTGACTTCCACGCGGCGGTTCTTGGCACGGCCTGCAGGCGTGCTGTTGTCCTCGACAGCTTCCGCGTCGGCGCGGCCTTCGGCGCGCATGCGCTCGGGCTTGACCTGGTTGGACGCCAGCATGGCCTTCACCGAGTTGGCCCGCTCTTGCGACAAATGCCAGTTCGACGGATAACGCACCGAACGGATCGGCTGGTTGTCAGTGTGGCCGGTGATCAAGACCTGGCCAGGCACGCCGTTCAAACCATCGGCAATGCGCACCAGCAGCGGCTTGACGCGGTCGGCGATGTCGGCGCTGCCAGGCTCGAAAAAGCCATCGCCCTTGATGGTCACGATGGACCGGTCGGCCAGGTCGCTCACGGCCACCAGGCCGGCTTCGATCTCGGGCTTGAGGAAGCCTGCCAGGCGCGGTGCCGGTGCGGCCACCGGCGGTGGCGGCGGTGCCGTGACCGGCGCTGCCTTCACGTCCAGGCTTTGCAGTGCCGAGAAGGTGGCATCCGACTGGCTGTTGATGCCAAAGCGCATGCCGATGAAAGCGAACATCAGCAGCACGCCCACGATGGCGCCAATCACCCACATGGGCAGGCCATCGCTCAAGCGCGCGGTTTGCGCGGGCACGCCCTGCCAGCGCGGTGACAAGGTCTTGTCGTAACCGCCACGGCTCTTGCGCAACAGGTCGGCCAGGCGCACGCGCACGCTGTCGAGCTGCGCGCGGCCATCGGTCTGCACCTTGTAGCGGCCTTCAAAGCCAAAGGCCAAGGCCACGTACAACAACTCCAGCAGGTCGCGGTTGGTCTCGATGTTCTCGGCCAGCTTGGACATCAACTGGAAAACCTTCTCGCCACCCCAGGCCTCGTTGTGGAACTGCACCAGCAGGCTTTGCGCCGACCACGCGCCCGAGCTGCCCCAGGGCGTGCTCGCGGCCGATTCGTCCAGCAGCGTGCACAGCACGTAGCGCGCGGCGATCACCTGTTCATTGGGCAGCCCGCGTTGGCGCGATTGCGCCTCGAACTTGCGGATGCCATCGGCCAGCGCGTCTTTCAGGCCAGCCGGGTTGGGATGCTGCGCCATGGCACGGATGCGTGGGGCGGCGTTCAACAAAGGCGCGGCGGCTGACACCAACGGGTTCAGGCTGGCGCTCATCAGCGCATCCAGCGTGACCGAGCCAGCGCCGGGCGGCAACCCGCCAATGGGCGCAGACGAGGGCGCCGCAGCGGCAGCACCCGCAGGCGGCGGCTGGCCAGCGCTTGAAGCCCCCGGCTTGCGCCCCGCGCTGGGCTTGATGATGGTGCGGTCGGATTCGAACGCGGCGAAAGGATCTTCTTCGCTCATGGCAACCTCAAGAACTCAAGGGACCGCTTGATGACTGGGCTTGGGGGCCGCGTCACGCACGGATGGCCCAGAACTGCAACTCCAGGCCCGGGAACTCGCCAGCGATGTGCATGGCGAGGCCGCCCGAGGTTTCCAGCTGCTTCCACATGTCGTTGCCACGCGTGTCCAACTCAAAGTAGTTGAACCCGGCGTGGTAGGGGATCTGGCGCGGCGCCACCGGCAACGGCCGCAGCGTCACGCCCGGCAGTTGCAGGTTCACCAGGTCGCGGATGCGCTCGACCGTGCCGATCTTGACCTGCGTGGGGAAGCGCACGCGCAGCGCATCGGCCGGCATCTGCGCGCCCACGGCCAGCACGAAGCTGGCGTTGCGCTGCAACTCGACATCGGGGATGGTGGCCACGCGGATGCCGTACTTACGATCCTGCAACTCGATCGGGATGGCCGTCTGCTCCAGCACCGCCGACAGCGATTGGCGCAGGTCCTGCATCACGGCGCGAAAGCACGGTGCCAAGTCGTCGTGCTTGTACTCGGGCAGGTTGGCGGGGCGGCGCTTGTCGCGGAAGGTGGACAAATCGCCGGCCAGGCTCAGGCAGGTTTCGTACAGGCGCTCGGGGTGCAGCACCGACAGCTTTTGCAGGTGCACGAACACGGGCTCGTTGCGGTTCACGGTTTCCAACAGCAGGAAGTCGGCGATCTCGCCGACGCCGCCGCGGCCGCCCTGGCCCATGCGGGCCGCCAGGGCCTCGCCGCGTTGGTGCAGCATGCCGTGGATCTCGCGCACATAGCCATCGAGGATGGCGTTGTTGGGCGCGTGCAGGGTGGGCGCCACATAAGTGGTGTCCAGGATCAGGCGGTTGTCGGCGCGGCGCTCGGTGATGCGGGCGGCGCCCAGGTGCGTGTAGCCCTCGCTGGCATCACGGGCCAGGATCAGGCGCAGGTTCAGGCGGCCGATCTGCAGCGGCGCTTCGCGCTCGGCGGCGGCGTTGGTGTCGGCCACGTCAACTTCGGCCACGCGAAAGCGCGGCGGCATGGAGCCGCCAGAGTCTTCGGCGTCGGATTCGGCCACGCCGGGGCGGGCCAGCGAGACGGCCAGCACGACCAGCTCGTTGCGGGCGTCCAGCGGCACATCGAGCGCGGCGGGCGCGGCGTCATGGCCGGGGATGTGAAAAGCGGTGCCGTCGGGCAGCACGCCGCTGGCCGAGGCCAGGGCGATCTTGCCCTGCGCCATGGCCGCTTCGTCGAGCACCAGCGAGTAAAACCCCCAGCCGTAGCCCAGGCTGGAAGCCAGCCGCGCATCCAGCTGGTGCGCCAGATAACGATCGTGCTGCTGGAAATGCTGCGGCTGGAGGAACATGCCCTCCGTCCAAACCACCTTGTTGTGCCAGGTCATATCCGAATCGTGTGTAGGGCTGATCTTGAACTGTACGTTACAGAAGGGGCATGACAGAGCGGGGAGACCCCCCTAGCAGCTCAAAAATCGCGTGCAGTTTGGAATCAGTCGGCGCAAAATCACCACAGGTTGACTCATGGCCTGCGGGCCGGCTTTTCATGGAGGGATCCCATGGACATCAAGCTTCACCGACTGGAATCGTTTTCTGCCCAGGACACCCAGGGCAAAGCCTACAAGGTCTACGGCTACGAACTCATGGCGCGCGCCTATCCCTGGCTGGACGCGGCCGTGCAGTGGGAGCCCACCGGGGTGGTCGAGTACAAGCTGGCCAGCGGCGAGCACCTGGACATGGCGCGTGATGGCACCCTGCAAGGGGCGCAGAGCGGGGTGTGTTTGCACCGCCTGCATTCCGCCAGTTCAGACACAGCGCACTGAGCCTTACCCCTTGATTCAGGGCGGACAGTGCCCGCTGAAGTCTCTATGATGTCAGCTTGAGCCCTCGGCGTGTCTGGGGTGCACCCATTGTTTGACCTCGGGAGATTGCCCATGAAATTCGCTCAATTTGCAGTCCCCGCTGTGGCCGCCCTGATTGTGCTGGCCGGCGGTGTGGCTTCCCCAGCCCGGGCCGACAGCGCCCAGGACATCGGCTCCAAAGTGCCCGATGCCAAGGCCATCAAGGAAGGCCTGTTCCCTGAAGACGCGTGCAAGGAGCTCGAAGCCAATGGCTTCAAGTGCATGGGCTTCAAGCCTGCCATCCGTTACTCACTGCCGGCGTCGTCCTTCCAATTGGGCTCAGCCGAAGTGCCCCCCGTGCTGAAAAAGCAGCTGGACGTGTTCGCCGAGGTGCTCAAGTCCAAAAAGGGCTCGGGCAGCGTGGTGAAGATCGAAGGCCATGCTGATGCGTCCGGTTCGGCCGAAGCCAACCTGGTGTTGTCGCAACGGCGTGCGGACGCGGTCAAGTCCTACCTGGTGGACCAGGGGGTTGACCCGGCGCTGCTGGCCTCGGTCGGTGTGGGCACCAAGGATCTGAAGAACGCGAGCAACCCGTTTTCGGGTGAAAACCGCCGCGTTGAGATTGGGCGCCAGAACTGATCACGGTGGTCTGGCTTGTCCCCTGAAAGCGGGACAAGCCGCTGCTGACAGGACTCGGAGCGAACGGAATACTGGGCTCGAAGCCATTTGGCTTTGCGCACCCTGTTCGTTCAATCCCATCGGGAGAGTCCCATGTCCACTCGGAACAAGCCTTTTTCAAGTCTGCGCAGCCATGCGTTCAGCGCCGTGCTGGGCACTTGTGGTTTGGCGTCCTCTGCCTGGGCACTTCAGCCGCCTTCTCAAACCTTTGAACTTTGGAATGCGGGTGGCGCGAACCTGGTGTCTGGCCAGTCCCACGCGGGCGCTTTCGACATCGGCCTGTTCTTCACCCCTGGGCAGGACCATCTGTCGCCGGCCTCGATCACGCTGAACTTCGTGGGGTCGGACGCGCGCACTTTCGTGACGGAAGAGTCCGTGGTCGTCCAGGCCTCGCCGGTCGTGACTCGAGATACCACCAGGTCGTACAACGACACGCTGGACACGATCAAGGTCATGCTGTTGAACAAAGGCGGGCCGATCGCGTTTGTCGACGATGCCGCGCTGTTTTACGAGTTGCAAACGCTCACTGGCGAAACTCCCGTCAAGGTCTATATTCCTGTAACTTGCAGTGGTGGTTTTGTGCCCAGCTGCAGTGGTGGCTACTACGTTGAGGCGGGCCGCGACCAAGCCTATGACAAGACGATTGGGTACAAGGGCTCGTTCAGCTATTCAACGCTGCTGGACGCCCAAACCCTGGCGGCCTTGGCATCCACGGGACGGCTGGCCTACGGCTTCACCGTGTTGGGCGGCGGGGTAGCGCTTGAGTCGGCAGTCCTGCGCTTCGGCGTGTCGTCGGTGCCTGAGCCTGGCACGGTGGCCCTGGCCTTGAGCGGCCTGGCTTTGGCGTTCTGGAGCGTCTGGCGTCGCCGAATCAGCCGTGCGCCAGGCAAAACACGCTGATCAGATTCAGCCAAGCGCCACGGCGCTCAGGGAATCATGTGCGTGGTCTGGCCCGCATTGGTGAAGGTGATCACGCCACCCCAGATGCAGGTGAGCATGGAGATGTTGTCCAGCGCCGGGGCGTTGTTGAGCATCACGGTGGCGGCGCCGGGTGACCAGGGCGTTGGCGTGTTGGGGATGCAGGGCATGGGCGTCAACACCCCCAGCGCGGCGGCGGTGGCTGCGGCGACCATGGGGTTGCCCGGGCAGTTGCACATGCCGAAGGGCGGGATGTTCATGATGGGGATGTGGTCCATGATGTTGGCCGCGATCATGTGGCTGGTCATGATGGGCTTGGGCGTGGGCACCAGCGTGCTGGGGGCCACGCCGAAAGTGCACTTCATCATGGCGCCCAGGCAGGTTTGTTGGGGCATGTCGGGGCTCCTTTGATCGGGGCAAACGGTTCAGGCGGGCGTGGCGCTGGTCCACACCGTGAGCGCGCTGAAGTTGTCGTGGCTGGGTTTGTGGGCGGCGTTGGTCAGCACGGTGGCTTCCAGCACGTCCAGCCAGGCTTGGGGCGAGGGGGCGTCGATCAGCGATTGCTCCAGCACCTCGTCGTCCACATACTCCCACAGCCCATCGGTGCACAGCAGGAAGACATCGCCGTCTTCAATGGCCACGGCCTGTTCGGGCACGCCCACCTCGAGGTACTCGGCCGGGCTGCCCAGGGCCGATTGCAGTTCGCTGCGCTTGGGGTGGGTGCGCATGTCTTCGGGCTTGATCAGGCCACCATCGGCCAAAGCTTGCACCAGGCTGTGATCGCGGGTGCGCGTCTGGATGCGGCCTTGGCGGAACCAGTACACGCGCGAATCACCCACGTGGGCCCACAGCGCGGTCTGGTCGATGAAGTCGATCGCCAGCAGGGCCACCGTGGTGTGCATGTTGGCTTGCACGGTACCGTCGATGCGGTGGTCGAGGATGACGTGGTTGGTGCCCACCACCAGCTCGCGCAGCTGTGGCGAGGTGGTGGTGGGTTGCGCGGCAAAGCCGTTGAGCACGTTCTGCACGGCCAGCTTGGAGGCGATGTCGCCGCCGCCATGGCCCCCGGCACCGTCGGCCATCACGCAGCACAGGTGTCGATCGGAGTTCCAGTGGCCGCAGGCATCTTCGTTGTAGTTGCGGCCGCCTTGCTTGGAGATGATGGCGATTTCAAGTTCCACGGGCGGGGCTTCTTTCAGTGCTGGCCGTCTTTGAGCTGGTCGATGTGGGCCTCGTAGGCGCGCAGGAATTCGCGGCCGAACAGGTCGTGGAAGTCTTCGGCGGCTTCTTCCGAGATCTGGCCGTACAGGTCTTGAAAGACCTCCCACAGCTTGGCCTTGCGGGTGGCAGGCAACAGGCTGTTGATCACGGATTTTTGCGTGAGCTTGCCCTCCAGGATGGCCGGGTCGAAGCGCTTGAGCACGCCTTCCAGCGCGGCTTTCATGCCAGCGACGAAGCCGAACTGGTGGGCGCGCAGGTCGTCATACGCATCGCGCATGGCGGGGGCTGGTTGCATGAAGCCGCGCGCGGGCGGGGTCAGTAAATGCGTCAGCGCCACCTCGACCGAGGGCGAGAATTTCAGCGGGTTGTTCTCACGCGCGACGATCATGGTGACCTCGGCGCGGATCTCGCGCTTGAGGGCGGCGCGGGCCACCAGCAGGTCCACCGTGCCCTTGGCGGATTCGTGCAGCAGTTGGCCGATGAGCTTCATCATCTCGGGAGTCAAGGCATCGATCTGCAGGCTGGGCACGCCCAGGCCTTCGCGGAAGGCGGCCAGCAGGGCCTGGACATCGGCGCTGCCTGCCATGGCGTGGCTGGTTGCGGGGCGCGCGGCGGCCACGGGCGGTGGCACGTAGGCGGGTGCGGGGGCAGCGGCAAAGGCGGCCGAGGGGGACGTGGCCACAGGCGGCGTCGGCGTGGCGGCCGGTGCGGTGGGTTTGCTGGCCGGCCGGATGATGGTGCGGCCTTCGGCACCACCGGCCTGGTCGCCCCAGGACAGGACCGCGCCTTGCGGGGCGGGGCCACTGGCGGGCGCGATCGGGGCCGCAGGCGGGGGGGTAACTGGCTTGGGGGCCGACACCTTGCGCGCGATGAAAGGCGTGTTCAGCTCGGACACGTTGTCGGCCATGGCATCGCTGCCAGCCGAAGCGGGCCCGCTCATGAAGGAGCGCAAGGGGTCGGCGTTCTGCGCGGTGTTGGGCTTGGACAGCGGATCCTGGAAGGCCGAGCCCGCCAGCGGGTCGCCGCTGCGGTTGCTGGCCGGGCCCAGGCCGAACAGGTTGTCGAGCGAGTCTTCGGCGGCGGTGGCGCGGATGCCCACATCGGTGACCAAAGGCGAGGCGGAGGGGCCGCCCAGGCCGAGGCCGAAGTCGTCGGGGATGGCAGAGGGTGCGGCGCCCAGGCTGCGGCCCAGGTCATGGGCGGGCACCGGGTCGGGCGCGAACGGGTCCCAGTCCAGGGGGATGCCTCCGGCGGATGCGCTGGCTGCCACCGGGCTTGGGCTGCTTGGGCTGCCGAAAGGCGACGGCGCCGGGCTGCCCCAGGCCGAACCACCGCCGCCAGCGGATCCCAGCGAGGCAAACGGGTCCATGGGCGCGGTGGCCGCAAACGCGGGCGGCGCACCTGCCAAGCCGCCCCCAAATCCGACCAGGTCTGCGAAAGGATCGGCGGGCGCAGCGGCGCCAGCACTGGCCTCCACCGACAGCACATAGCCGCCAATCTGCACCTGGTCACCTGCCTTCAAGGGGGCCTCGGCGCCATTGCCCAGGGCCCGGCCATTGACCAGCACCGGGTTGCTGCCGCGATCGACCAGGGCGAAGCCACCGTTGCGGAACGCCACCTGCGCGTGCACGCGCGAGATCGTTCGCTCCGGGTCGGGCAGGATCAACTGGTTGGTGTCGGCCCGGCCAATGGTGCCGCCCAGTTCGTCAAAGGACGCGGACAGGCGCTCGGTGGGGCCGCCGTTGAAGGTGAGGATGGTCAGGGTGATCACGTTGGCAGCTTATCTCAACACGTAGAACTGTCCATCCACCACCGCCAACCGAATGGGCCAGGCGTGGCTGCTGCCCGACTCGGTGGGGGCGGTGCGCAGGATGGGTTGGCCGGTGGGCCCAAGGCATTCCAGCAAGCGGCCATCGGCCACGGGGCGCAGGACCAGGTCGGCGGCAGTGGGCGGGGCGATGCGCAAGGTTTTGCTGGCGCTGAGTTGCTGCACGTGCGCCCGGAAGCGGCCGACATCGACGGCGGCCTCGCGCTGGTAGGCCAGGGCCAGCTCTTCAAAGCGCAGGCGGGCGGCGGCGATGAAGCCTTCCGGGTCGCCACGCGTCAGATCAATGGCCAGGCGCTGCAGAAAAGCCAAGGCTTGCATCTTCAAGGCGGGGGTGACCTCGACCACGGGCGCGTCCAGCCAGCGCCAGCGCGGGAAGGTCACGGGCAGGTCCACGGTTTGGGGCAGCAGCAGCGGGGTCTCGTAGACCTCGTTCTCGGGCAGGGCCCAATCCAGCTGGGCGAGGGTGCGCGCCGAGTTCTCGCTGGCGGGTTG
>CAZKPN010000071.1:0-10670 GCA_964554655.1 uncultured Aquabacterium sp.
AGCTGTCGGCTTCGGACATCACACGGCCAGCCTGGAATTTTCCGGCGTCGTCAAAAAGGGCAAACATTCAGAAGGTGTCGCTAGGAAGAAAGAAGGGGCAGCGCGTATTGTCCTACGGCTGCTGGCCCAGGCCCAGAAACCGCAAAACGGCGGGCAAATGGGGCGCGAAATCAGTCAGGGCGTGGTCACCACCTTCCAGCAGCGTCAGTGGCGTGCGGAGGTAGTGCGCGGTCATTTCGCGCCAGTCCAGCACTTCGTCGCCTTTGGCGATGATGGGCAGGTAGCGCTCGGGGCGGGTGATGGGGTAGGGCGCGATCGCCTTGAATTCGTCGATGAATTCGGGCCGGAAGAAGAATTTGGCGTCGGGATCGTGGAAGTTGCTGAGCTCGCCGATGTAGCGGGCCAGGTCGCGTGCCGGGGCCACGGCCGGGTTGATGAGCACGGCAGGGCAGCCGATTTTTTCCGCCAGCACCGTGGCGTAGAAGCCGCCGAGCGAGGAGCCCATGACGGCCATGGTGCCCTGGGGCCAGTGGGCCACCTGTGCCTGGATGTCAGCCCAGGCCTGCGCCGGGGAGGGGGGTAACTGAGGGCAGGCCCAGGTGACGGACTGGCCTTGCGCGTTCAAGGCGGCAACGATGGCGGCCATCTGCTGCGCCTTGGCAGAGCGAGGCGAGGAGCGAAAGCCGTGCAGGTAGAGCAGGTGCGTGGTGGTCATGGATCCGCACTATGACACCTGCGGCCTGCGCATCGTGCGTCAATGGTTTCGCTGTTTTGACAACTCCGCCGTGCTGTGCAGGCCGCGCGCGGTGAGGTGCACAAAAATGGGGATCATGACGAGCGACATCAGGGTAATGGTCAACATAGGGCCTCCTGTTTGTGAGTAACCCAGCATGCGCTCATCCATTACCCCGCGAATGAGGGATTTACCTTAATAAAAATGTCATATTTATTTGCTAAGGCTGTTTGGGCCGCGTTCCGGCCACCGACCATGAGCTGTTCGGCTCATGGCAGCTTGAAAGCATGGCGCCAGACGGCCGCGCCGTAGGCCACCACCGACAGGCCAAAGAAGCATTGCAGCGTGAACAGCGCGTTGAAGGCCACGGTAAAACGCACCAGGCGGCTTGCTTGCACGTCGTCGCGGTGAAAAAGCCGGGACTCTGGCCGCAGTTGTGTTTCATGCACCTTCAAACCCGCCTTGGTGATGCGAAGCAAGCGCCGACAACGGCTGTCCACCATCGCAAAAATCACCGACAGAAAAACGACAAAGCCACCCAGCAGGATCAGGACGATCGGGTGGGTGGCTTTGTCAAAAGCGGTAAAGACGCCGCCGTTGGCAAAAATCGAGAACACCACGAAGAAGTTGAAGGCCTTCAGGCGCTGGTCGGCGTTGAACTTCCAGTGCTCCCAGAGGTAGTTTTCTTCGCTGGCGCTCATCCGGTCACGGGCGCCGGCGCGACAGCAACATGGCGCTCAGGCCCGCCAGGATCAAGGCGGCGGTCGCAGGCTCGGGCACGGTGGCGGCCGTGTCCACGCCCGACAGGTTCAAGCGCCAGAACGTGCCTTTCTGGTCGTTGGCGTTGATGTCGTAGCTGGGTTGATTCCACTGCGAGATCAAGGTGGGCGTGCTGCCATCCAAGGCAAAGCCTTGGGACAACTGCGTGCCGTTGGCGTCATTGGGTGCCGCGCCCAGCGTGACCAGGTACTGGCCCGCCGTCAGCGTGGCCAGTGACAAACCCGCGTCATAAAAACCTTGGGTTGGGTCGATGGTGTTGTCATCGTCGTTGGCGGCGACCAGGCTGTAGCCGGCGCCTTCCTTGATCCACAAGGTCATGGTCGGGTCGAAGTTCAGGCCGTCGGTCCACGAGTCGGTCCACAGGCGGACCGGGCTGCTGTCTGCGTTCAGGGTGAACGCCACCTTCACCACGTCGGTGTTGTAGGCGATGTCGCCCTCGAAGTTGAAGTTGGCGGCTTGGGCGTGCAGGCCGATGAAAGCCAGCGCGGTGGCGATGGCCGCAGGGCGAACGAATGACAGGGTTTGCATCGTCAGATTCCTTTGAGGTGAAGCGGGTTCAAGGCGCCAGTGCTGGCGCGGTGGCACGCGGTGTGGTCTGGGCCGAGGGCGCCAGGCGGTTGCTGCCGTCTTGCACTTCAAACGCGGTACCGAAGGCCTGCACATGGCTGATGCTGGCCACGGTGTCCACGTACCACCATTCGGCCACCACGCGGTGGGGTTTGGCATCGATCAGCATGTAGCCGCGCTGGTTCAGGTCGATGTGCTTGAAGTGAGGGTTGACGCTGCGCAGGAAGGCCGCCGTGCCGCCCTGAGGGTCGGCAATGCCGGGCGAGGTGATGGAGGTGCCAACGAACTCGACCGCGCGCGAGCCTTCGCCAGTCAGGGGGTTGTAGCCCCCGGCAGCCACGATGGGGTTGTTCGGGTCCTGGCTCAGGTCGGCGGCCCAGGAGCTGTGGATGTCGCCGGTGAGCACGACCACGTTGTTCACAGCCGGCAGGCCGATGGCGCCCTTGAGGATGTCGTACACGCGGTTGCGGGCGGGCTGGTAGCCATCCCATTGGTCGGAGTTGAGGAACAGGCCACCGCCTGCCGCATTGGCCGCCGCCACGCCTTTGAGCTGGGCGAACATCACACCCTGGCCCAGAAAGCGCCAGCGCGTGGCCGAGCCGCGCAAACGTTGGGCCAACCAGGCTTCTTGCGTGGTGCCCAGCAGCGTGCGCGTCGGGTCCGCGAAGCTGCCGGTCTGTGTGAAGAGATTGCCCAGGCCCGGCACGGGGATCGTGGCCTGAAGCTGTTGCGAGCGGCCGCTCAGGCGTTCTTCCAGCATCACCAGGTCGACCAGGTCACCGTACTGGAAGGCGCGGTGGTTGCGTGTCAGGTCCGACGTGTCCACGGGGCGCACCGGCATCCACTCGTAATAGGCTTGCAGGGCCGCAGCGCGGCGGCCTTGCCACGTGCCTTCAGCGCCTTCGGTGTGGTTCTGCGCGCCGTCCTTGTAGGCGTCATTGGCGGTTTCGTGGTCGTCCCAGATGATGACCCAGGGGTGCTGACGGTGCGCCTCTTGCAGGTCGGCATCGCGCTTGTACTGGGCGTGGCGCGTGCGGTAGTCGGTCAGCGTGAGGATCTCGGTGGCGGGCTCGGTGGGGCGCACGTTGCCATACTGGCCGTTGCCGTACTCGTACAGGTAATCGCCCAGGTGCATGACCAGGTCCAGGTCGGCGCGCTCGGCGATGTGGCGGTAGGCGTTGAAGTAGCCGTGGGCGTGGTTGGCGCAACTGGCCACGGCCATGCGCAGGTGGCGGGTAGCGCCCACGGGCAAGGTCTTGGTGCGGCCAATCGGCGAGCTGCTGCCTTCAGCGTCGAAGCGGTAGTAGTAGGTGGTGTTGGGTTTGAGGTGGCCGGCGTCCACCTTGACGGTGAAGTCGCGGCTCGGGTTGGTCTTGGTCGTGCCGCGCAGCACAACCTGGGTCAATGCCGGGTCGGTGGCGACGGTGTAGATCACCGTGATCGCGGCGTTGCGCGGCGATGAAACGCGGGTCCACAAGATCACGCGGTCGGCGAGCGGATCACCGCTGGCCACGCCATGCTGAAACAGTTTGCCGGTGTGGGGGGCCGCCAGGGCGTTGCCAATGGGCAGTGCAGGGCCTGCGGCCAGGACCATGGCCGCTGAGCCGGAACGCTTGAAAAACTCGCGGCGATTGGTGCCCTGGGGGCGTGGCGTTTGGCGCGTTTGACGTTGCGGGCGACCCATGGCGTTTCCTTCCTTGCTGGCTGAGGGAGCACCAAAGCGGGCATCGCTTTGGCGTCAGGCAAGTATGGAAACTTTGTTTGACAGGCCGGCGACAGCCGCCAGCCAGAGGGATCATGGGCCGCTGGAGCGGGCCCTCACTGGGGATCGTGGGTTCGCCAGGGCGCACGCATGCCGTCGTGGTGTGGCCGCTCACTGGCTTCTTCGATCAGGCCAGACGATTGCAGGGTGTCCGCCATGTCTTGCGGGCCCTGCTGAAACTTGCAGACGCGGGCCAGGGCGTCGAGCGGCGTGAAGCCATTGACGAGCAGCAACAGGCGGCGGTGCTCGTCATTCATGGTGGGCGTCACCGATGGCATGGCCGCCGCCTGCCCTTTGAGGGTGCGGCGGTAGACAACATTGGTGCGTGAAGAAGAGACTTGCGGGTTCATGTTCATTACTCCAGTGCGTTGGGTGAATGAAAGGACATGGTGGTGCATTCCCAGCAGGTGTCCGGGAACACCTGCTGGGTTAAGCAAGACGCATGCTTGCAAGTCCGCGAGGATCACACGCGGATGGGTCAGTTCATGCCTGGCGACGACGGCGCAGCAAAACGACGGCGCCCAGGCCCAGTGCGGCCAGCACGATGCTTTCCGGCTCGGGCACCGCCTGGGTGTAGGCAAAGTTGTCCATCACCACGCCATCACCGTGGATGGTGATGTAGGCGATGTCGGCATGGGCCAGGCGGATGCCTTGCGTCACCGAGAAGTTGGTGGAGTAGATCAACTGGCTGTCATCCAGGTCCACGCCATCCAGCGAGGTCGCGAACGAGCCCAGGGAGAAGCTCTCCGAGCTGCCGTCGATGCCGTAGGCCGTGACCGTGGTCAGGCGGTTGTCGTTGGCTTCTTCGTACATGCTCCAGTCGGCCAGGAAGGCGCGGGTCTTCAGGCCGTTGAAGTCGATGCGCAGGGTCATGTCGCCAATCTTGTCGAACGACAGGAAGGACTTGCCAGCACCCCAGCTGCCATTGATGCCCAGATCGGTGGCGATGCGCTGGCCGACGGTGAAGTCGCCGTCTTGCGAGCTGAGCGTGACCGGGGGGAGGTTGGCGCTGTAGGACGAACCGATGCCGATGAACAGGCCGTCTTCCGCGTTGAAGTCGATGACTTGCGCGGGGGCGGGCAGTTGGCTGGGCTGGGTGATGAGCGCGGCTTGGGCCTGGGCCTGGAAAGCCATGGAGGCCAAACCCAGGGCGGCGATGGTGAAAATGTGACGCATGTGGATACTCCTTGATGGGTGCGGATCAGCTGCCGACGATGCCGCCGTTGGTCTTGGTGATGACCACCACGCCCGAGCGGGGGCGGCCACCCACGACGGTCTGGCCCGCCGAATTGGTGGCGAACTGGCTGGCAGGCCAGTTCGAGAACTGGGTGGGGTTGGCCGGGTTGGCGGCTTCTTCGCCGGGGTGTTGCAAGCCCACGAACATGCTCTTGCCGTCCGGGGTCATGGCAATACCAGTGACTTCAGACTGCATCGGGCCGGTCAGGAAGCGCTTGATGGCACCCGTGGCCGGGTCGGCGCACACCATGCTGTTGGCGCCGATGTTGACCCAATCGCCCGTGGCCGTGCCAACCTGGTCGGTCTGCACCCACAAGCGGCCGAACTGGTCGAACCACAGGCCATCGGGCGCGCCAAAGTCGGCGGTGCCGTCGGGCGTGTCGTTGATGTTGCCGACGTAGCGGGTGGCAGGCGTCTTGACGGTGGCCGTGTCGCCGCATTGCACGAACAAGTCCCACGCGAAGCTGGTGGCCGTGACGTTCTTGCCCGCTTCGCGCCAGCGGATGATGTGACCGTAGATGTTGTCGGCGCGGGGGTTGGCCGCGTCCACGGCAGGGCGGGCACTGGCGGCGGCGGTGGAGCCGTCCGCGTTGTTGCTGCTGGGCGTGGCCGAGGAGCCGCGGCGGTTGTTGTTGGTCAGGGTGCAGTAAATCTCGATCTCGTCGAAGCCGCAAACCTTGGGACGGGCGCCGGTCCATTCAGGGCGGTCCATCATGGTGGCGCCCAGGGCGTCGGCGGCCATGCGGGTTTTGATCAGGATCTTGGCCAGCACTTCGGTGTCATTGGCGCCCGCGAAGTTGGGGTTGTCGCGCAGGGCCACGCCACTTACGCCGATGGAGCCTGGCAGCAAAGGCAGCCAGAGGCCCATGCCGGTGTCCAGGAACTTGGCCACGTACAGCACGCCGCTGTCCAGCAGGTTGCGGTTGGCGGCGCGGTTGGTGGGGTTGTAGCGGCCTTCGGCAACGAACTTGTAGATGTACTCGTTGCGCTCGTCGTCGCCCATGTACACGGCCAACTCGTTGTTGGGGCCGAGCACGTATTGGGCGCTCTCGTGTTTGATGCGGCCCAGCGCGGTGCGCTTGACGGGCACGCTGTAGGGGTCAAACGGATCGACCTCGACCACCCAGCCAAACAGGTTGGGTTCCAGCGGGTTGCTGGCGGCGTCAAAGCGGGGATCCACCTTGTGCCAGAAGTAGCTGAAGCCGGCGGCAGTCACGCCATAGCGGTTGTGCAGTTTGCCGATTTCGGTGCTGGTGGCGGGCAGGGTGGCATCGCTGCCGAAGTTGCCGTTCCAGTTCTCTTCGCAGGTCAGGTAGGTGCCCCAGGGCGTGTAGCCATTGGCGCAGTTGTTGATGGTGCCATTGGCTTCAAAGCCGTTGTTCACACCGGTTTCGGTGGACGCGGTGGCGCTGATGTCGAACTTCTTGGACTTCATCAGCGCATGGCCTGCCGCCGGACCTGAGATGCGCATCGGCGTGTTGGCCGACAGGCGGCGGCCATAGGCCGAGTTGGACACCACGGACCAGTTGCCCGCGGTCTTGCGCACTTCAACGACGGACATGCCGTGGGCAGCTTGCGACTTGCGGGCCTTGGCGATGGTCTGGTTGTTGGCGTTCAGGCCATCGGTGTGCAGGATGGCTTCGTGCGTGTACTCGTTGTTCACGCACAGCAGGCCGCGCTCGCTCGACTCGACGCCGCGCGAGTTGAAGCCGAAGTAGTGCATGCCGTCGTTGTGCTCGCCAAATTGCTTGAGCTGTTCAGCGGCGGTCTCGGAGGCATCGCCACGGAAGGCGGTGCCGCCAGGCATGATCGGATCGCCCCAGGCGACCAGCAAGGCGGCCTGGTGGCCGGTGGCCACGCGCACGGCGTCCACCACGGGGGCCAGGGCGGGCGACAGGTTGTCAAAACCAATGCCCACGGTGGTGTTGGCCACGCCGCAGGTGCCGGCGGCTTGCACGGTGCCGGCCAGGCCCGACAGGGTCAGGCCCCCGGCGGCGCTCAGCATGGAGGCCGAGGCCGCGCCCTTGATGAAGGTGCGGCGGCTGGCGTTGGCACGTTGGGCCACGTCCAGGATCGACTCGTTGCCTGACGGGTTGATCGTCAGGTCATTGGTCGGGTGGTTGATACCTTTCATACTGCATCTCCGGCGGGTGAGTGGATGTGAATGGACCGCAGGATAGAAAAGATACGTGTCAGCATGAAGACAACTGGCGCGCTGAAAGGGCTTGTCACAAAGCTGTCAGCAATGGGCCGATAGGATCATGGTTCTCCCCGTCGCGAGGTTTGGCGGGGCATGAAGGATCCCCCTGATGAACAAGTACAAAACGCCCCGATCCGGGGTGTTGGTTGAGCTCGTCCCCAAGTTTCGCCAGTCGGGCTTCACCTTGCTCGAACTGCTGGTCGTGCTGGTCATCATTGGCCTGCTGGCGGGCTACGTGGGCCCGAAGTTCTTTGCGCAAATCGGCAAGTCCGAAGTCAAGACGGCGGCCGCGCAACTCGATGCGCTGGGCAAGGCCCTGGACCAATACCGCCTGGACACCGGCCACTACCCCGCGACCGAGCAAGGCCTGGGCGCCCTGTGGGTCAAGCCAGGTGACGAGACCCGTTGGTGGGGCCCCTATCTGCGCAAAGCCCCGCCCAAAGACCCGTGGGGCCGTGAGTACCAGTACCGCGCCCCGGGCGAGCATGGTGACTACGACGTGTTCTCGCTGGGCAAGGATGGCCGCGAAGGCGGCGAGGGCGAAGACCAGGACATCACCAATTGGTGATGCAGGGCCCGACCATGAGCCTTCCTTCCCTTAACACCTTGTTCGCGCCGAGCACGCCCGTGCTGCGGGCCAAGGACTTTCCGCGCCGCCTGTTCTGCCAGGAGCTGGCGGTGCTGCTGGACGCCGGCATCCCCTTGCTGGAATCGCTGATCACGCTGCGCGAGAAGGAAGCGGCCAAGCCCGTGGTCCAGGTGCTGAGTTCCCTGATCGACGCATTGTCGGAAGGCAAGACCTTGTCGCAGGCCATGCGCTTGACGCCGGTGGCTTTCAGTTCCCTGTTGATCGCCTCGATCGAAGCCAGCCAACGCACCGGCCAGACGCCCGAAGCCTTGCGCCAGCACGCCGTCTACCTGGCCTGGTTGAGTGGCCTGCGCGACCAACTGGTGGGCGCGGCCATCTACCCGGCCATCCTGATCGGTGCCAGCTTCCTGGTGATCACCTTCCTGACCGTGTTCGTGGTGCCGCGCTTCGCCGACATTTACGAAGGCATGGGCGGCGAGTTGCCCTGGTTGTCGGGCGCCTTGCTCAGCACAGGCAAGGCCGTGGGTGAACACCCCTGGCTGGTGTTGATGGGTTTGGGTGCTTTGGTGGCCGCAGCCGTGGCGGCCTGGCGTGCGCCCCCGGTGCGTGCGGCGGTGTCCGACTGGTTGTGGCAAGTGCCTTATGTGGGCGAGCGTCTGCGTCTGGTCGAATTGGCCGCGCTGTACCGCACCTTGGGCCTGCTGCTGCAAGCCGGTGTGGCCGTGGTGGCGGCCCTGGAAGCCGCGGCCGAACTGGTCAGCCCTTCATTGCGACCGGCCTTGGCTTCAGCCACGCAACGGGTGCGCGAGGGCGCGCGCCTGTCCGACTGCCTGCACCAGCATCAACTGACCACGCCCGTGTCATTGCGCATGATGCGCGTGGGTGAACACACGGGCGAGTTGGGCCCCATGCTGGACCGGGCTGCGACCTTCTATGACGAAGAATTGGCCCGTTTCACCGATTGGGTCGGGCGCGTGGTTAGCCCGGTGCTGATGCTGATCATGGGCGTGTTGATTGGCGGCATTGTGGTGCTGATGTACCTGCCGATCTTCCAGGTGGCGGAGCAGATCCAATGAGCGCGGTCTTGCAATCGGTGCCTCATCAAGCGCCTGTGCCTGCGCTTGCGCAGGAGCACCAGCCGGATTGGTCCCGCTGGTCCTTGGCGCAGGCCATGCGCTTGCGCGTGGTGGTGGCCCGTGACGCGAACCAGGTCCTGTGGGCCCTGAGCCCCACACCCGATGATGTGATGCTGCGCGATGCCGTGGGCCGCCAAGTGGCCCAATCCATGCGTTGGCGGCAGGTGAGCGACGAGGTGCTGTCGGGCTTGCTGGCCCTGGGTGAAGCCGACTTCGAAGCCCGTGGCACCTTTGCCCACGTGGGCCACGATGAGCCGGGGTCGGAAGAAGCCGGTCACGCTCTGTCGGTGGACACCATCAGCCGCCAGAGCAGCCCCGTGGTGCGTTTGCTGGACGCCACCTTGTTCGACGCTCTCAAAGCCCAGGCCAGCGACCTGCACCTGGAATCCACCGCCTCTGGCATGGTCATCCGCCACCGCCTGGATGGCGTGATGGTGAAGGTGGGCGATGTGGGCTCGCGCGAAGTGGCCGAGCAACTGGTGTCGCGCCTGAAGGTGATGGCCGAGTTGGACATTGGCGAGCGCCGCCTGCCGCAGGATGGCCGCTTCAAGCTGCGCGTGCAGCAAAGCACCGACAGCGGCGTGCGCGATGTCGATTTCCGCGTCTCGATCATGCCGTCGAGCTTTGGCGAAGACGCGGTGCTGCGCATCCTGGACCGCTCGCGTTTGTCCACCGAGGCCGAAGCCCTGAGCCTGGAGGGCCTGGGCTTTGATGCCGACGACAGCGCCGTGGTTCGCCGCCTGGCGGGCAAGCCTTATGGCATGCTGCTGGTCACCGGCCCCACCGGCAGTGGCAAGACCACCACCTTGTACGCCGTGGTGCAAGAGATCAACGATGGCCGCGACAAGATCATCACCATCGAAGACCCGGTGGAATACCAACTGGGCGGCGTGGTGCAGATCCCCGTCAACGAAAAAAAGGGCCTGACCTTCGCAAGGGGCCTGCGCTCCATCCTGCGCCACGATCCCGACCGTGTCATGGTGGGCGAGATCCGCGATGCCGAGACCGCGCAGATCGCCTCGCAAGCCGCGCTGACCGGCCACTTGGTGCTGTCCACCATCCACGCCAACAATGTGTTCGACGTGGTGGGCCGCTTCATGCACATGGGGCTGGATTTGTACAACGTGGTGTCGGCCCTGAACGGCGTGGTGGCGCAGCGCCTGATGCGCAAGCTGTGCACGCACTGCGCCCGGCCCTGGCAGCCGCAGGCCACTGACCTGAAGGCCGCCATGCTGCCGCTGGACACGCATGGGCACTTCCGCGAAGCGGTGGGTTGCCCGCAATGTCGTGGCACGGGCTACCGGGGGCGCAAGGCCATCTCCGAGATTCTGCTGATGGACGACACCTTGCGTGACCTGATCGTGAGCCGTGCCTCGCTGATCAGGATCAAGGCGCATGCGCGCTCCAGTGGCACCAGGCTGCTCCGCGAATCGGCGCTGGCCTGCGTTCTGCGGGGCGAGTCCACGCTGGACGAACTCAACCGCGTGACCTTGGCGGAATGATGCGCTTGACGACGAGTTGGCGTCCCCACCAGGTGTTCTTGCGGCCCTTGAGCCCGCAGGCGGGGCACGAAGTGGCGCTGAAGGCGTGGGCGCAATGGTGCGAGCAGAACGCGGGCAGCACGTGCGAGCTGGCCTTGTCGGGCCACTGGTTGATCACGTGCGCCG
>CAZKPN010000071.1:10770-20562 GCA_964554655.1 uncultured Aquabacterium sp.
GCGGGCAGCACGTGCGAGCTGGCCTTGTCGGGCCACTGGTTGATCACGTGCGCCGAACCACCAGAGCAGGCCTTGGTGCAATGGGACCACTACCTGGGCCTGAGCGCCGCGGCGCTGGATCAGGCCTGGGTGCTGCGCTCGGTGTCGGCGCCCGCCTTGAGCCTCAGTTGTGCCGCGCCACGCGCCTTGATGGATGGCCTGAAGAACACAGCGCGTGAGCATTCGGTGAAGCTGCAGTGGGTCGGTCCTTGGTGGGCGCGTGACGCCCAGCGCTGGCTGACGGCCTTGCTCAAAGCGCCAGGCCTGTCCGGGGATGGTGAACACACCTTGCAGGCCATGGAGCCGGGCTTGTGCACTCACATCAGGGTGGGCCTGGATGACCAAGGCAAGCGCTGCCTTCGCCAGGTTTGGGCGGAAGCGTCTGATGAGGCCAGTCTGTCGGATGCCGTGGCGCCCACTCAAGCGCGCACCGAACAGATCAGGCTGGACATGGCCGCCGACACGTCGCTTGCCCCTTGGCCCAACTCGGGGTCAGGCAGCTTGCAGTCTGGTTGGGCTGATGAGCTGGATTTTGTGGGGCCCCGTGTGCGGACCGCGCTGTGGTCCTGGGCGCTGTTGATCATGGGCGTGGCCGCTTGCATGGCCGTGGCCGAGCAAGCGCAGCAAGCGACCGTTGCCCAAGCCGAGGCCCAGGCCATGCTGCATCGGCTTGAACGTTCCAAGCACCAGCAAACCATGGCGCGCGCAGCACCTCGCGCGGCTTCGGCGGCGGGCCTGTCCACGCGCCAGAAACTGGATGAAGCCTCCACCCGCCAGGCGGCCCAGGTGGCGCAGTGGCTGGCCTATCCCTGGTCAGCGGTGATCGGGCGTGTGGAACAGTCGGCGCTGCAGGAACAGGCGGTGTTGACCGGCTTCAGCCTGGACATCAGCAGCCTGGGCGCAGGCAAGCTTGATGCGCGCCCGCCCATTCGCCTGCAGGCCGCGCTGCGCGACGATGCGTCGGCCTTGCGTTGGGTTGCGGCGCATGGTGAAGGCGCTCAAATGCTGGGTCGCAGCGCCTTGAGCGCGCCCTTCGAGGCCATGCCAGGTCACTATGCCTTGCGCGCCGAGGCCACCTGGCCTGCCGGGGCGCGGCCATGATGGCCGGTACGGTGTTGAAACGCCTGGGCTTGCCAGGATTGCTCGGCATCTTGTTGCTGGCCGGTGCGGCCTGGTGCCAGTGGGACTGGTTGCCTCGGCAGCGCGAGCAGGCTGAGGCGCAAGCCTCCAAGGCGCGCCAACTCCGGCACGAGTTGCTGCAGGCCGGGCAAGCGGCTGAAGGCGCCGTCAGCAACCTGACGCCCGCCGAAGCCTGGCAGACCTTGTGGCAAACCATGCCTGAAGCAGCGCAGCGCACACCCCTGCAATCCGCCGTGATGGCCTCGGCCCGAGAGCGCGGCCTGATCCTGACAACGGTGCAGTTCAATGGTGCCGCGCAAGGCACCACCGGCCTGTGGCGCCAACGCCTGATCCTGCCGGTGGAGGGCCGCTACGCAGACGTACGCTCCTGGCTGGGCCAGTTGTTGGGCGAGCCAGCCTTGAGTCTGGATGCGCTGGACATCCAACGCACTGATGTGATGAGCGACATCGTCCAGGCCAAGGTGAGTGTGTCGCTGTGGTGGCGTCAGGCCCCCGTGCTGACCAAGGGAGTGCGCTGATGCGGCCGCCTATGTTGATCGCTTTGACCCTGGCTGTGGCATTGACCGCCTGGGTGGCCTTGCAAGGTGACGAGAGCACTGTGGAGCCCGTGCGCCAAGGCGCCAACGCTGAGCGCCGAGGCGGCGGCGCCCCGGCCAAGCGCCCCGCCAAGGCGGATGATGACCAAGCCCAGCGGCTGGTGGCCAGCGTGGCGCAATGGCAGTCTCGCCTGCCCCTGCCGCCTTTGACGCCGGACACCGCCATGCCGTGGGGATCACAACGGCCTCCGCCGCCACCTCCTCCTGAAGTGGTGTCGGTCGCACCGCCACCGCCCATGGCGCCGCCATTTCCTCACGCATGGGTGGGCCGCTTCAATGATCCGGCCCAACGCGCCATCGTCTCTGGCGCGGACTCGACCTGGGTGGTGGCGGTGGGCGACGTCATCGACGGCCAGTGGCGTGTTGACCAAATTCAAGAACGACAGATGAGCCTGACTTATCTGCCACTGCAGCAGCGTCAGACCGTTGCCATGAAAGCACCATGAAGTATTTCCTACCAACGCTGGCCTGTGTGGCGGCCTTGCTGCTGAGCGCCTGCGCCAATCCGGCCTTGCGTGATGCCCAGGTCCTCATCCAGGGGGGGCAGCATGAGACGGCCCTGGCGCAATTGCAGGCCGCCCTCAAGCAACACCCGGACGACCGTGAGTTGCGCATCGCCGTGCTCAAGCAAACCGACACCACCGTGGCCTACCTGATCTACCAGGCCGATGTGGCCCGCGCGGCAGGGCGCCTGGACGAGGTCGAGTCTGTGCTCAGGCGCCTGGAGGCCGCCGCTCCAGAACACCCGCGAACCGTGTGGCTACGCAGCGAGGTGGACCGGCTCAAACGGCACCAGCGCTTGTTGAACGAGGCCCAGCAATCCTTTGACGCGGGCACCTACGAGCGTGCCGAAGTCACCTTGCGAACCATCCTGAGCGAAGACCTGGGCAACACCTCGGCCCGCAGCATGCTGACGCGCGTGGAAGAACTGCGCGCCAACCAGACGCGCCAGGTCAGCACGGTGCAACTGGCCACGGCGGGCAAGCCCATCACGCTGGAGTTCCGCGAAGCCAGCTTGCGCACCGTCTTCGAATCATTGGCCAGGGCCGCCAACGTCAACTTCGTGTTCGACAAGGATGTGCGGGGCGACGCCAAGGTCACCCTGTTCTTGCGCAACACCACCGTGGACGAGGCCATGCGGGTGATCCTGAGCACGCAGCAACTGGGTTCCAAGCTGCTCAATGACAACACCATGCTGGTGTTCCCCAACACCGCGCAAAAACAGCGCGATCTGCTGGACACCGTCACGCGCAGTTTCTACCTGGTCAATGCTGATCCCAAGCAGGTGCAGACCATGATCCGCGCCGTGGCCAAGTCGCGCGACATCTACGTGGACGATCGGCTCAACCTGTTGATCGTGCGCGACACGCCCGAGGTCATCCGCCTGGTCGAGCGCCTGGTTCAAAGCGTGGACCTGCCCGACCCCGAGGTCATGCTGGAGGTTGAGGTGATGGAGGTCTCCAGCAAGAAGCTCACCGAGATCGGCATCACCCCGGTGGACAAGGCCAGCTATGGCGCGCTGCCCACCACCATCAACACCCTGACCTCGCTCAAAGGCCTGCAGTGGAGCACCACCAACCCGCTGGCGATCGCCACCCTGCGGGGCACCAGCGGCAGCACCAACATGCTGGCCAACCCCAAGATCCGTGCCCGCAACCGCGAGAAGGCCAAGATCATGCTGGGCGAGAAGCTGCCGGTGTTCACCTCCAACCTCGTGGCCGGTACCGGCGGCGGTGCGTCAACCACGATCACCTACCTGGACGTGGGCCTCAAGCTGGACATCGAACCCCAGGTGCAGCTGGACAACGACGTCACCATCAAGATCGCGCTGGAGGTGAGCACCGTGACCGGCCGGGTCGATGGCCCTGCGGGCTCGGGCTCGTCGGCCTACCAGGTGGGCACGCGCCAGGCCACCACCACCTTGCGTTTGAAAGATGGCGAAACCCAGATCCTGGCCGGCTTGATCAACGACGATGAAAGCCGCAGCTCAGCCGGCATCCCCGGCTTGCATGACCTGCCTGTGGCGGGGCGCCTGTTTGGCACCACCAAGGACGAGCACAACAAGACCGAGATCGTGCTGCTGGTCACGCCGCACATCGTGCGCAACCTGCCGCAGCCGGACACCGCCGGGTCATCCATGCCTTCGGGCACCGATGCCCAGCCGGGTGCGTCTCGCTTGTTGATCAAAGAAGGCACGGCGGGCACCAACGCTGGCCAAGGGGCATCGCCGCGTGGCGCGGTGCAGAACCGCTTCCGCCCCGGGGCCGCCGCCAAAGCACAACCCGAGATCACCGGCCCTGAGGAAGTCATGCCGGGCGCCTCATTTCAAGTGACGGTGCGCAACCCCACGGACCAGCCTTTGCAGACCACCGTGCTGTTTGATTCGCAATGGCTCGCCGGGCCCGGAGGCGCCGAGGGCGGCGTCGCGATCGAGGTCCCGCCGCAGGGCACGCAGGTGGTCACCTTGTCGGCCAAGCCTTCACGCACCCCGGCTGAAGCGTCGGTGAGCCTGGCCAGTGGCGGCGGCGCTTTGGTGGTGCGCATCCGCCCAGCCGGCGTCGACGCCCCACCCGCTGCCGAAGAGCCGGTGGCCCCCAGCCCGGACCGCTGACATGGCCGCCAGGCAATCCCGTCCGCAACGTGGCTTCACCCTGATCGAGATGGTCGTGGTGGTGATGATGGTGGGCATCCTGGCCAGCGCGGCCATGCCATTAGCTGCCTTGCACAAGCGGCGCACGCAAGAGGCCGAGCTGCGCCAGGCCCTGCGCACCGTGCGCACCGCCATTGACGACTACAAGCGTGCCTGGGACCAGGGGCACATCGAGAAAAAAGCCGATGAAACGGGCTACCCACCCAGCCTGGAGGCGCTGGTCCAGGGCGTGCCCGATGCCACCTCGCCCAAGGGTGAGCGCATCTACTTTCTGCGCCGCCTGCCCCGTGATCCCTTCGCCGATGACCCCAGCTTGCCGGCCGCCGCCACCTGGGGGTTGCGCAGCTACGCCAGCCCACCGGATGTCCCCGCGCCGGGCAAAGACGTGTTCGATGTCCACGTCTCGCGAGATGGGGTGGCCATGGACGGCACGTCCTACCGTGATTGGTGATGAGGTGACCATGAAGCAAGCCCGCGGATTCACCCTGATCGAGCTGATCGTCGTGATGGCCATCATTGCGCTGCTGGCCAGCATCACCGCCCCACGCTACTTCAGGTCGGTGGAGAATGCTCGCGAGGCCAGCTTGCGCACCTCGCTCAATGTCATGCGTGATGCCATTGACAAGTACGTGGGCGACCGGGGCACATACCCCGCATCCCTGGATGACCTGGTTCAGCGCGGCTACATCCGCCAGATCCCGCAGGATCCGGTCACCGGTCAGTCGGACAGCTGGCAGATGTTGCCGCCCCCTGCGGACAGCATGAACCAGGGCGGCATGGCCGATGTGCGCAGTGGCGCTGCGGGCAAAGGCCAGGATGGCGTCCCTTTCAGCGAATGGTGAGTGCGTGCCCATGCTTGCACGCACCAGACGCCTTGGCGGCTTCACCTACCTGATGTTGCTGTGGTGGGTGGCCGTCAGCAGTGTGTTGCTGGCGGCCTTGGGCCAAAGCTGGGCCATCGAGGCACGCCGCCAGCGTGAAATGGAGCTGGTGTTTCGCGGCGAGCAGATCAAGGCGGCCTTGCTGTCTTACCAGGAAGCCTCGCCCACGCTGCCCAAGACCTTGCCGACACGCCTGGAAGACCTGATTGAAGACCAGCGTGGGCCCGACATCAAGCGGCATCTGCGGCGCCTGTGGCCCGACCCCATCACGGGCTCCATGACCTGGGGGTTGGTGCGCGAGGGTGGCTTCATCCGGGGTGTTTACAGCCCTTCGGAGCGCCAGCCTTTGCGCGCGCCAGCCGGTGTCAGCAGCTACCACGAGTGGCGATTTGAAGCAGATGAATCAACCGTCAACAAACCGTCACCTGATGTGCCTAGTATCGCTCTCCCATGAGCCTCCTATCCCTTGCGCCTGAACAATCCGAGTCACTGCTGCGCCTGATCGAGGCATCGGTGCAGGTCTCGCGACGCTACCAGTTCTACCTGTGGACGCAAGGCGACCTGCAGCGCCTGATGCAGCACAAGCTGTCCAGCTGTGGCGCCTATGACATCGGCATGCGCGAGTTGGCCTTTGACGTGCTCAACAGCGTGGTGGTGCCTCCCGAGCTGATCGCGGCCCTGGCGGATGGGCATTCCCCCGTCATGACCTATTTGTTGACCGAGTGGGGCAAGTCACGCCAGCAAGCCTGCTGGATCGATTTGAGCGACTTCGCCGCGCTGGACGCCGTGGCTGCGGGCTTGTGTGACATTGGCTACCGCTGCTTGCTCACGCACGGTGCGAGCCGGCCGGGGCGCCCCAACGACATGGAAAGCTTCTTCGTGTTTGGGCTGCCTGGGGCCAAGCCTGATGACCAGTCGGCCTACGCCCTCAACATCATGATGCCCTACCTGCACGCCACCTACTTGCGCGTGCACACCACCGAGCGCGAGATGGCCGTGCCAGGCCGGGCGGGGCGTGGGGGGTTTTCCGAACCCGGCCGTGCGCGGTCAGCGGTGTCCATCACCGAACGCGAGCGCGAAATCCTGCGGTGGGTGCGCGATGGCAAAAGCAACCAGGCCATCGCTGAGGAGCTGAACATCAGCGCGCTCACAGTCAAAAACCATATTCAAAAAATCTTGCGCAAGCTCACTGCCGCCAACCGCGCGCAAGCGGTGGCCAAGGCCATGTCCATGAACTTGTTCGGGTCTGGCCAAGAGGTGGCATCTTCAACCCCCGTGGTGCAGTGGACGACGTGATCGTCAACTCCGATCGGATCAGAAAAATTCTGGGAGGAATTGAACATGAAATCGATCGCTTTCTTGGCCACCGCAACCATCGCCATGGCCGGCACGGCATTTGCAAAAATTGGCACGCCCATTGAAACGCATGATGGCGGCGAAACGTTTTTCAGCCTGTTCAGCCAAAGTGCCGGAGCCACTTACCAGTTGGACACCGGCATTTTGGTCAAGGACTTTCCCGCCCTGGCCAACAATTCGTTTGGGAATTTATGGCGATTCACCCTTGACGCCAGCAATGATGCTGCTTTCGCAGCCTTTCTGGTGGCCACGGGCTCGGCCAGTGACATCAGTTTCTCGTTGATGGGTGGAGACAACAGCGGTGTGACAGCTGCTTCGCGGTCATTGATCACCACGGTGCGCGATGGCGGTGATGTTGACGCCATCACCAATGGCAACCTGGTGAGTGGCATGTCGGCCATGACGACCAACTACCTTGATGGCATCAGCGGAGTGAACAGCAAGCACCCGGCGGGCATGCTTTCCAATGGGTCCAGCTTCTTCACCCAGGCCGAAGGCAATGGCCACTACTACACCGCGCAAACCGATACGCTGAGCGGCAATTTTGCCATCGGCAACGACAACCGGCTTGGCACCCTGACGGCGGTTTACCAATTCACGCGTTCCAGCACGAGCTCGTTGGGTGACGCCAATGAAGCTCTGTTGGGTTTCCTGGATGTTCGACAAGTCAGCCCCGATCAGTACGACGTCGATTTCGGTTTTCGTCCCCTCACATCCGAGGCCCCGGAGCCCTCCAGCATGGTGCTGGCCTTGATCGGCTTGGTTGCGGCTGGTGCGCTGGCTGCCCGCCGACGTGCCGAATGAGTGCGATCTTGTTGTTTGGAACTTGAAAAATAGTCCGAACGGACTACGAGCCAACCCCCGAAATCGGCATGGCGTGTCACTTGCGTATCGAAGAATCCGAGTTGTTGAGAAATTAACAAGAAGTTGGATTTCACGCGTTCTTTGATGAGTTTGCCCTGGCGGGCAAGCCGCCCAACGACATCACCGCACAAGGCCTCACACAGGGGGGCTTCGCTTGCCAGTGGTCGCGATCAGGCGGTTGTTCACAACCTTTCCTATTCACTACCCTTTTGGAGAAACAAGCATGATGAAGATCAAGACCCTGGTGGCTGCTGCCGCCTTCGCCGTGACCGGTTCCGCTTTCGCTGCCATCGGCGGCCCTGTCGCTACCACCGATGGCGGCGAATTGTCCTTGCACCTGTTCAGCGCATCCGCTGAAGCTACTTACCAATTTGACACAGGCGTTCTGTTCAAGAACTTCAATGCGGCTGCACTGGCCAAGGCACTTCCTTCGCCCACGCCTTACACCTACAGCACCACGCTGGACACCGCCACTGACGCGGCTTTTGCCTCTTTCCTGGCTGTGGCCGGTTCGGCTTCGGACCTGAGCTTTGCCTTCTGGGGCGGCGACAACAGCGGCGTGAGCGCTGCTCAACGCAGCATGGTCTCCACCATTCGTGCCGGTGGCGATGTTTCTGGCATCACCAATGGCAACATGGTTGACAGCATGAACCAGATGGACTTCTATCTTTCGGCCGTCAATGGCAAGCAAGGTGGCGGCACGGTCGCCAATGGCTCCAGCTTCTTCACCCAAGCTGAAGGCGCCGGTCACTACTATGTGAACGACAAGCCCACAATGCTCAACAAGTGGCCAGTCGGCAACGACGGCCTGTTGGGTACCACTCTGGACGTGTACAGCTTTGTTCGCTCCAGCACTTCGTCGTTGGGTAATGCCACCGAAACCAAGATTGGCACGTTCACGGTCAGCCAACTGAACGAAACGCAATACAGCGTGGAATTCAGCACCCCTCCTTCGGCTGTTCCTGAACCCACCAGCATGGCCTTGGCCCTGGTTGGCCTGGCTGGTCTGGGCCTGATGGCTCGTCGCCGCGCAGCCAAGTAAATCCCCCTGGCAGGCCGTTCGGCCTGTCGTTTCACTCGCATCTCTGACTCAACCTACTGGGCCTTCTGGTCCGGTAGGTGGTTTGAGCACGCCCCCTCGCTGAATTTTTCAAGGATTCCACCATGAAACTGCGCATCGTTACCCTGGCCGCTCTGGCCGCCATCGCTGGTCAAGCCCAAGCCCTGACCATTGCCGACATCGCCACCAAGCGTGCCTTGCCCGCCACCAACCCCGACAAGCTGGTTGAAGTTCACTTCTCCGGCGCTTCGGCCCTGTCGGCCGTCATCGGCGGCCTGTTCACGCAAAACTGCGTGGCTGGCACCCTCGACACCTACGTCAGCAATTTCACCGACGGCGCATTCGCTGGAGACACCGCCAACGGCCAATCCGTCAAGGCCTACAGCTGCCGCATCATCGTTGACACCGCCACGGTCAAGAACGACTTCGGCGCAGCCTTCAGCGGCAAGTACGTTGTTTTCCAGAAGTCTGACCAAGGTGGTTCTGGCAACGGCGTTTTCCCCGTGGCCTACAACAAGACCCTGCCTTTCCTGAACCTGACGGCCGCCAATTGCGCTGCCCTGGTTTGCAACAGCAACGGCTATGTGAAGGCCCCTGATGGTGGCGTTTCCGACGTGGCCCCCAACGGCTTCAACCCTGGGAGTAACCGCCCTGCCGTTCCTGTGGACTTCACGGACACCAGCCTGTTCCCCAACGTGTCCAACAGCAACTTTGCCCGTGTTGATGGTGTGGTGAACACCGTTTTCGGCTTGGCTGTCAGCACGCCTTTGTACACGGCCCTGCAAGCTGACCAAGGCCTGGCTGCTACCGTCCGCCCCACCGTGCCCAAGGCTGTCATCGCTTCGATGCTGTCCAACTCTTTTGACCCCAGCATCAGCTGGAAGGCCCTGTTGCCCAACAGCCCTCTGGTCAACGAGCAGCAGATCAATATCTGCCGCCGCGTGAACGGTTCAGGCACCCAAACCTCGGCCAACGCCTTCTTCCTCGAGTACCCACGCAATTCGGCTAGCCTGACGCCTGCCACCAATGCTGACAACTCCGAGTTCGCCAACGACATCAACAACATTGGCAACGCTGGCCTGATCATGGTGTACGAAGGTTCGTCGTCGGGCAACGTGCGTTCTTGCCTGGACAAGGCGAACGACACCTCGTCGTTCGCCATTGGCCACATCTCGCTGGAAAATGCTGAAACCGCCAAGTGGAAGT
>CAZKPN010000072.1:0-20055 GCA_964554655.1 uncultured Aquabacterium sp.
GAGTCATGGGGCGTCCTTTCTTTGACATGAGAGCTTGTGCATTTACACGACGAACGGCGACGGTGTGGATTGACGCGGGTGGCTGGAGACTGTCGCCATCCCCCCTGAACAAGTGGCCCCCCCCTAAGGTATGGGGAAAATTCAGTGAATTCACGGTCCAATGTGACGTCTCTGTGTACAACATGCATACCATCGGGAGTAACTCATGAACGCAAACCAAGTGATCGCAGGCCTGGGCCTGGCTTTGGCCGCGGTGTCTTCGCAAGCCGCCACGTCATTCTTCACCAGCGAGGCAGCATTCAATGCCGCCGTCGCCAGTTTTGGCCCCCGCACGGTTGAAACCTACGAAGCCCCGGCACCGAGCAGCACCGCGACGTCGCAAGACTTTGGTGCATTCACCTTCTCCTGTGATGGCTCGGCCTACTGCCCCGGCTTTTATGGCCGCTGGACCATTCTGGCCAGCGAAGGTGCTTATTCTGTTTATGGCGCCACGCCAGACAAAATGCGATTCACCTTCGATGCGCCCATCAATGTGTTCGCAACCGACCTGATTGGCTTGGCCGATGTGGGCGCGACCACGTTCAGCGTGGCCCTCTCCAATGGAGATGGCACAGACCTGTTCGTCGATCTGGTACAGCCCGGTGGTACGAAAAACTTCGTGGGGATCTCCAGCAGTGTTGGTTTCACCACCATCACTTTCAGCGGCACACAGGCCAATGACGGCGTGGCCTATGACCGCACGCAGTTTGCCGCCGTGCCAGAGCCCGAATCCTATGCCTTGCTCATCGCCGGGCTGGCCACCGCGGGTGTCCTGGCTCGCCGCCGCCGCGGCTGATTTGGGCATCAACCTCACGGGGTGGCAAACGTGCTGGCAGCGATTTACCCGCCAGCAGTGCTACCCCTTCTGAGGGAAGCCGAGATAAGCGCGGAAAGTTGGTCGAGCCCCGATCAACCACCAGTTCCAGACGATGCCGGGGGCCATGTCCAGCGTGGCCATGCCCGATAGCCTGAACCGACCGGGCTTGAGCCTCAAATCCGCCGTGCCCTGCCACTCAAAGGTCCCGCGAGTAGCTGAGCACACCCCAGCTTTGGTATCGATCCCGGTTGGGATCGTCTCCACGCACCTCGAACTCGGGCGTGCGCCTTTTCCAGGCCACGCCCAGCTTGTGCTGACCCCGCTCACCCAATGGCACGGTGAAACCCACGGTGGACGTGCCCACCAGGCGTTCGGGATCGATCTCCGAGCGGCCCTTGTAGGTTTGCCCCTGCAGGAAGACGTTGTAGGCCACCGCGCTGACCTGCATGTGCGCATAGAACACGGTGTGGCGCAAGCTGTCCATCAAGGTGCCACGGGCGGCGCGCGCGCTGAAGTCGGGCGTGAAGAACTCACCTTCGTCCAGGCCACCTGATTGCATCCCCCGACCCTGGCCGCCAGCCGGGCTCCACGTGACGGCCACGGCGCCGCGCACAAAGGTGCGCACATTGCCCACGGCACCACCCCACGAGGTTTGAACCCCCACAGGGCTACCGACGAAATGGTAGTTGGTGGACAAGTAGCTGAGCTGCACGCCCAGCCTGGGCCGCAACTGGTTGTCCCAGCCCATCGGCTCTTTGGACGAGCCCAGGCAGCAATGCGCCGCTTTCTGCGTGCCTTCGGCAAAAGAGGTTGGCCCTGTTGGCCCTGCCTTGAATGCCAACACCTGGTGGCGGTTGCCACTGAAGTTGGACAGCCCGATGCCGCCATACAACCACCCTGCCCAGGGCCGGTCACGCGGTTGAGGCTCCACCACATTGACATGGCGTGGCGTGTAGATGCTCTGACCCAGGACGGTGTTCAAGGTGACCGCACAACCATCGCCCTCGCAGTCTTGCGGCACCAGCCACCGGCCCCATGACAGCGTGGGCTTGAGCAGCTCAGGCTCGCGGCCTTGTTGAAACGCCAGCATCAACTGCATGCCGTTGGTGTACCAGCGGTCCTTGGCGTTATTGGTGCCCAACAGATCGTTCTCCAGAACGAAAGCCCAACCCTTCAGCTCGGCGCCACCGTCATCGGTCGAGCTGGTCTGTTGTGCTCTGGCGGGCGTGCTGGCCAAGCCCGCAGCGGCCATGACTGCGCACATCATCAAAAGCCTGGGGGAGGACGGCGCACCGGCACGGAACAGCGAGGACATGGATGGCTTCATGGTTGAGGTTGTTCTTCTTGCTCATTATTTCAACGCGCCTTGTCCGGCGCTCTTGTAGGCCTTTGGCTTCATCGCGTGTCAGAAAAGCCGCCATTTCAACCTTGGCGCGCTGGACCCCCCGGACTCAGGGGGCTGTGCGGGGTTCTACCCGGTGCAGTTGTTATGGAGTGGAACTACCTTGGCGACGCAGTCTTAACGTCAGCCATGCAACCAAATTCGTTCCAAGGAGATCCCCATGAAGAAGAGACCCACTGAGACTATCCTGCGCCAATGCCGTCTGGCCGCGTTGCTGGCATGCGCCAGTGCATCGAGCATGGCGGCGGCGCCACAAGCCACACTCACCCCCAGCCCGGATGCCCCAGGTTTTGGTGATCGCCTGGACCCCGTGGCCGACAGCCAGTTCGTGGAGCGCGAGTTCTCCATCAGCGGGCTGGCCCGCAAATACAAGGGCACGGGCACTTTGGGCGCCGATGGCAAGTGGGCGGCCAGCGTGGTCTCCAGCACCAACCCCTACAACACCCTGATGATCGTGCGCCGGCCAGCCAGTGCCGCGCAGTTCAACGGCATCGTCATCGTGGAATGGCTCAACGTCAGCACCGGCTACCCGCTGGACGTGGACTGGAGCATGACCCGCGAGGCTATCCTGCGCGAAGGCTATGCCTACATCGGCGTGAACGTGCAGAAGGTGGGCGTCACCGGTGTGCAAAAGCTCAAGCAGTTTGGCGACCGCTATGCCGCCATGAGCATCCCCGATGACGACATCTCTTACGACATCCTGTCGCAGACCGCGCAAGCCGTGCGCGACCAAGCTGCCGTGCTCCTGGGCGGGCTGCAGCCGCAGAAGATCCTGGCCACCGGGCACTCTCAATCGGCCATGCGCTTGCTGACCTACGCCAACGCCATCCAGCCGCTGGACCAGGTGTTCGATGGGCTGCTGATCCATGGCCGCCTGGCCACCGGCGCCAAGCTGGCCTCTGGCGACAACCTGCCCTCCACCACCGCCATCCGCAGCGACACCAAGGTGCCGGTGTTCCTGCTGCAGAGCGAGATGGACTCATCATTGAGTTCAGGCACGTCCAAACAGGTTGACACCGACAAGATCCGCCAATGGGAAGTGGCCGGAGGCTCACACGCTGACCAGTACCTGCTGGACAACATTGCGGAGGTCAGCGGGCGTGACGTGAACTGGGTGCCACCCAAGTGCATCAGCCCCTACAACGCCATGCCGTTCTACGCGACCCAGATCGCGGCCATCAACCACCTGAAGAACTGGATGAGCACGGGCATCGCGCCACCCACTGCGCCACGTTTGCAGCGCGACTGGTTGGGTTCGATCAAGAAGGATGCGAATGGCAACGCCCTGGGCGGCTTGCGCCTGCCCGAGATCGATGTGCCGATCGCCAAGTACGGCCACGCCAACTTCACGACGGGCTCGCTGGCCTTTCTGGACCTGTTTGCCTGCGTGGCGGGTGGCAACACCAATGCCTTTGATGCCAGCAAATTGAAGGCGCTGTATCCAACGCACGCGGACTACGTGGCCAAGTACACGCTGGCCGCCACCGCCGCCTTGCTGAAAGGCTACATCCGCCCGGTGGAATTCGCCAAGGGCATCGCGCGCGCGCAGGCCGCCAAAGTGCCTCAGTGATGAGTAAGGCGGTGGCCCAGTAACGGACCACCGCTTTCGCCCACGTCACTTTCAACTCGTTACACCGACACCCCATAAGGGGGCCTCGCCTCGCCCCATTCACCCCTGAAAATCCCCCCTGCATTTGCACACATAAAACAATGTCAGGGAACCCTCAATGGGTCTGGATTCTTTCAAGTCTGAGATCAGCCGCGCATTGGCGGCCGTCATCGGCCAATGGGGCACCGAGGCCAGGCTCTACACGCTGTCGGCGCCCGGCGGCCCCGAAGGCAGCCTGCCCGCCGACCTGATGGTCGAAAGCTTCGTGCTGCACGAGGCCGTCTCCCAGCCCTTCGCCTTGTACATCAACGCCCTGGTGCTCAACGCCCACGTCGAGCTCAAGCAGCTCTGCGCACGCCCCATCACCCTGCACACCACGCTGGCCGACGGCGGCCGCGCGCGCCGCAGTGGCTACGTCGTCAGCGCCGATTCCTTAGAGGCCGACGGCGGCCTGGCCCGCAAGGGCTTGCTGGTGCAGCCGTGGATCGCCCTGCTGGGCCACACGCTCACCAGCCGCGTCTGGCAAGACAAGTCCCTCATCGAGATCGTGGAAGACGTGTTCGCCGAGCACGCGTCCATCGCTGACTGGAAGTGGGACGACGACGTGGC
The DNA here is from genome assembly GCA_964554655.1 of uncultured Aquabacterium sp. Lineage (GTDB taxonomy): Bacteria > Pseudomonadota > Gammaproteobacteria > Burkholderiales > Burkholderiaceae_C > Aquabacterium. The sequence goes on from CAZKPN010000072.1 coordinate 4,477, forward strand.
CAGCCACGTGGCGCAAGGCCTGTTCGCTCGCAACGGCGGTCAGCGCGCTTACTGCGTGCAGTACCGCGAAAGTGACCTCGACTTCGTCAGCCGCCTGCTGGTGGAAGAAGGCCTGTGCTACCGGGTGGAGGAAGACGACGCCGCGCCGGGCGGCCACACCGTGGTCTTCTTCGCCAGCAGCGCCAAGCAGCCGCAAGACCAGGTCAGCGCCAGCAGCGTGGGCGGCCAAGGCATCCGCTTTCACCGCAGCAGCAGCCAGGAAGCGCAAGACAGCATCCAGGCCATGGCCGCCATCCGCCGCATCGGCCCCACCGCCACGGTGCTGCAAGGCTGGGACTACGTGAGCAACCGCGCCATCACGGCAGACGCGCCCACGCACCACTCATGGGGCGGTGAACAGGCCACCAGCCTGCAAAGCTGGCTCACCAGCTACGACCCCACCGGCGACTACCTCTTCGGCAACCAGACCGAGGCCCAGTTCGCCGCCACGCTTTTGCAGGAGGCCCACGAGGCCCGCTTCAAGACCTGGCTGGGCCGGGGCACCGTGCGCACCTTGCGCGCCGGTACCTGGATGGCCGTCACGCAATCCACGCTGGACCCGCTGGCCACTTTTGGCTTGAGCGCGCAAGACAAAGAGTTCTTCGTGCATGGCGTGGACGCCTATGGCGTCAACAACCTGCCCAAAGAGCTCAGCGAGAAGATCATGAAGACCTTGGGGCAGGCTGAGCTGCCCCGGTTGAGCGGGTCGGTGGACCAGGCGCTGGTGGACACCCAAGACCTGCAGCAGCAAGCCGCCGAGACCGGCTTTGCGTGTCAGTTCCAGGCCCTGCGCCGCAACGTGCCTTGGCGCGCCGTGCTGCTGGATGGCACGGGCTTGCGCCCCCGGCCGCGCCCCACCGCGCTGGGCATGCAGACCGCCATCGTGGTCGGCCCGGATGGCAGCACCGCCGCCAACGGGGCGGATGAGCTCTACACCGACAAGCTGGGCCGCGTCAAAGTCAAGTTCCACTGGCAGGCCAACCCGCATGCGCCGCAACGGGCCAACAGCGACCACAGCTGCTGGGTGCGCGTCATGCAGCGCTTCTCGGGTGCGGGCATGGGCCACCAGTTCATCCCGCGCATTGGGCACGAAGTGCTGGTGGGCTTTTTGAACAACGACATCGATCGGCCCTGTGTGCAAGCCAGCCTGTACAGCGGCCGAGGCGAAGGCGGCGTGCCGCGCACACCGGGTGGTGCGCCTGAAGTCGCCAACCGCAGCGCCTTTGTCCAGTCCAGCGACCACAGTCCCAGCAGCCAGATGAACCTGGTGGGCTCGGGCATCGGCGGCAACAGCCCCGCCTGGCACGGTGGGGCACCGGCGGCGGCCAACGATGGCGCCGAAGGCCAGAACAACGCGGCGGCCATGAGCGGCGTCAAGAGCAAGGAGTTTGGCGGCCAGGGCTACAACCAGCTGGTGTTTGACGACACACCGGGCCAATTGCGCACTCAATTGCACAGCACCCAAAGCCAGACCTGGCTGCAGATGGGGCACCTGCTGCACCAGGCCGACAACCACCGGGGCAGCTTTCGCGGCCTGGGCTTTGAGTTGCGCACCGATGCGTGGGGTGGCGTGCGTGCGGTTCGGGGTTTGATGCTGAGCACCTACAGCTTGGCCAACGGCGCGGGCCAGACTGCCGAAGGGGCAGGCGACAACGCAGCTGGCATTGCACTGGCCAAGCAGATGCAGCAACTGGCACAGACGTTTCACCAGGCAGCCACCACGCACCAGACGGTGGGGCTGGCAAGTGCGGCGGGCAGCCGTCAAGCCAATCAAAGCGCCTTGAGCGACCAACTGGCGCCAGCGGCGGCCCTGACCAAGAGCCTGAGCGGCATGGTCAGCCACGCCGACTTGTCCAGTGCTACCGCCGATGCGGGCGACAGGAGCACCAGCACCGGCCAAGGCAAGGTGCCGCACATGGCCGACCCCAACATTGTGATCATCGGCAAGGCTGGGGTGGGCATCACGGCGGGGCAAGACATTCACCTGAGCAGCGAGGACACCACGACCATCGCCAGTGGGCAAGACACGCATTGGGCGGTGGGTGGGCAAGCGCGCGTTCACACGGCGCAGGCCATTGGCATCCTGGCGGGGGCGATTCAGCCAGGCGGTGAGGCGGCAGGCAAAGGGCTGACGATGATCGCTGCGCAGGGGGCGATTGATTTGCAGGCGCAGGCTGGGCCAGCGCAGATTGCGGCCAAGGATGTGCTGGAGATCAAGACGGCGCAGGGGGTGATCAACATCGCGGCTGCCAAGAAATTGGTGCTGGCGGTGAGTGGCGGAGCCAGCATCACGATCGATGGCGGGAGCTTGACGGTGGAGTGCCCGGGCAAAATCACGGTGCAGGCGGGGATGAAGTCGATGGTGGGGGGCGGCAGCTTGAACTGGCCAATGCCAGAGATGCCGCACAGCGTGTGCATCACCTGCTTGCTGAATGCAGCCAAGTCCGGTTCACCCTTTGCCATGCGCGGATGAACCATGAGTAGCCGTCAGGATACCCAGCGCACCATGACTGCATGGACCGAATCATCGGTAGCCGCAGACTGGGCGGTCTATGCGCTGGTGGACATGGCATCCATGCCCCAAGAGCCGCCCGCCGCGCAAGCACTTCGACAGATTCGTGCCGCTGGGGCCATGTCGGTTTTGGGGGATCCGCGACCCCAAGCCGAATTGGCAACTCCTTGGCTGGTGCCATTGACGGATCACCAAGGCCTGAACAGAAAGCTGTTGAGCACGACGCTGGATTGGGCCTTGCGTGGACCATGTGTCACCTGGCTCTCGAGTTCACTCTCTGCACCCCATTTGGTGGACAGGCTTCGCCAGCGCACCGAGGCGATGCTGCCCCAAAATCAACCTGTCCTGCTGCGTTGCTACGACCCACGTGTGTTACCTGAGTTGCACAAAGCTTTGCACGCTGATCAGGCCAGCAGCTATTGGGCTTTGGGGCAAACCTGGGCCTACCTTGACCGGGCGAGAGAAATGAAGAGCATTGTTCTGAGCCCCGCTCCTGACAGAGATGTATTTGCCGCCCCCCTCTATCTTGATCAAGACCAGTTTGAGTCTTTGCTCGACGCATCAGAGGTGGACAGTGTCATGCCGGAACTGGCGCGTGAAGCGACCGACGCCTTTCTGGCCTTGCCTGCGGACCAGCGCGCCAGCTTCACGAAGCGTTGCTTGAAGCTGGCTGACGAATGGCGAGTGCAGGCCTTTGCACAGCGTGTGATGGTGGGGGTGCTGGCGTTGAAATTGGGCGAAGGCTTCCATCAACAGAAGTCTTGGGCTCCGTGGATTGCTCAACTCAGGCAAGGCAGAATTGATCTGATTCAGGCAATTGAAGGGGCCACGGCCAAATGAATACCCAACCGGATTGGCATGACACCTTGGGCCGTTGGTTTCAGATGGCCGCCGCCAGCGTGATGAGTGCGCTGCTGCTGGGCTGCGCGCAAGCTGAAGCGCCACAAGCAAGCTCTGCCGCCGTCAAACTGGGTGAGCCGCAGTCGTTGCTGATACAGGGCTACAACTACACCGATGACTATATTGATAGCTTCACGGTCAATGGGCAGGGCGGCGGCAATGTCCGCCCTAGCGGTCCTTACACCGGAGGAGGGGGAGGTGTGTGTTGCGTGTCGTACAGCCCAGGGACGCCGCTGCCGATTAAATTGAAAATTCGCTGGGTGGGCGGTTACTGCATTGAGTACGAAACCAGTAAATACGGCAAGACAAACGCCTATCGCAAAGGCATTTGGCGCGAGGCGGTCGCTTTGGCTGAGGACATCTCCAGCGGCAAGCCACGAACACTTGAGGTCCATTTCTACGCAGATGGACATCTGGAGGCCGCTATATCCGATGGAAATTCACCTGCTCGGCTGAAATTGCAGGTGGATGACAAGGGCGAACGCCCTGGTGTTCAACACAACTATCCCAATTGCACCGATGATCAACTCAAGCAATCAAGGCAGTAAGGCCACGGCCACATCGGGGCCGTCGCTCAAGCAGAACTTGACGGCGTTGATGGCCAGTGCGTCAGCCTACGACACGTTAATTGCGCCAGTTTCGTCGGCGCCACACGCACCCAAAGGCCAGCCAGATCTTGCCGAACAAGCAAGGGCGCTGCAATGCAAACTCGGCGATCGACCTTTGCCCCACACCTGCAAAGTGATGTTGCGGATTGGCTTCTTTTTTGACGGCACGGGCAACAACCTGGACGCAGACATTGGGACTGACGAACATAGCAACGTCGCTCGACTACTTCGAAGCTACCCAGATCACTTGCAGGAGCAAGGTATCTATCGTCACTACATCCCCGGCCTGGGTACCTATTTCAGAGACATCGGGGACATCGGCGATGACGACGGCTCCGCCTTTGCCAAGTACGGCGATGCCCGGCTCGACAAAGCCATGCAATGGCTGGATGACACGGTGGCCAAGCACCCTGCTGACAAGATCGAATCAATCCAAGTATCCGTGTTCGGATTTTCTCGCGGGGCAACCTTGGCACGGGCATTCGCTCGCCGAATTCAGTCTCGCTGTCATCTGAATCCGGCGGACATCAGTCAACACCTTTGGCGCGGCGTCAACAAACCCTTTGCCATCCAGTTCCTTGGCTTGTTCGACACGGTGGCGTCCGTCGGTATCCCCGCCAGTGCGGGCGTGGGCTCTTTGTTCTTGGCCAAAAAGTGGTCGGATCTGGAGCCAGCGTTGGAGGGTCGACGCAGCAGTAAATTCAGCGGCCTGGCAGCCCAGGCCTTTGGCCAGCAGCCCGGCGCCGACCCCACGCCTGGATGGTGGGATGGCCACATGGGCTGGGCCAAGAACCTGCGGGTGCCGTCCGTGGTTCAGCGCACAGTGCACCTGATGGCCATGAACGAGATTCGCAACTCCTTTCCGCTGGACACTATTTGGGATGGCGTCCGAATGCCTGACAACGCGGAAGAGATCGTCTACCCCGGAGCACACTCTAACGTTGGTGGAGGCTACCGCCCAGGAGAAGGCGGCAAGAGCACTACCCGTGGCTTGATGCTCAGCAAGATCCCGCTGCGCAAGATGTACGACGAAGCGGTGCGGGCAGGTGTTCCGTTGCTGCCACTGGAAACGCCATCGGTCAAAGCCGACTTCGAGTTTGACCCTGAACTTCAGGAACGCTTCAACCAAACGCTGGCCAAGGCGGGCGTGAAAGGCGGTCGCTTGGGCGATGCATTGCTGGCACACAGCCGGCTCTACCTACGTTGGCGGTTTCGCAAGATCAAGTTGAAGCTGAGGGCCCAGGATGTGGACGGCATCAATGCCCAGGAGGCCAAGTTCAAGCAGGAAGCACAAGAACTCAAGGCCCGAGAAGCGGCGCTGGAAAACGATCCCGAGCGCAAGGCCGCCGAGCGAGACATGAACAGCAAGAAAGACGCGTGGGCGCAGGCCACCCAAAGGTCACCTGATTTTCCAAATGAAGCTGAAGAAAAAGCTTACTTGGAGGCCAAAGCGAAGTTCGATGCGCTCAACGACCCCTACCTGCGCGAGCGCGCCAAACTGCGCACCATGCCTAGCCACGATGGCGAACTGGTCGGGAATCTGGATGCCTATGACCGCCAGCTGATGAAGGACGTGGCCCACCTCAAAAAGCACGCTAAAAAGACCAACGCAAAACTCCGGCCCCATTACGCCGCGCTGATCGAAGTGCACGATGATGAGTTTGAACGAGGCAAAGGCCTGACTGACCCACTGGTCATCGACTTTTTCGACTCGTTCGTGCACGACTCACTGGCTGGCTTCGCCAAAGATGTGACCCTGCCGTCTGACCCGCGATGCTGCTACATCGGGGGAGACGAAGAACTCAAGTACGCCGACAACCGGCCCATGCGAGAACGCAGTGCTTTGACCCCTTCAACTTGAAGAGGTGATCTCGGGGTGAGTTTTGAGCCAGTCACGCAGCGCGTTATTCACTCGGGTTTGCCAGCCCGCGCCGGTTTCCTTGAACGCGCCCAGGACATCGGCATCAAGGCGGATATTCACGTGCTCTTTGGGCGTGGCCAGCGCAGGCCTGCCGCGCTTTGGCTTCAACATCTCTTGGGCCGCAGTTTGGCCCAGCAGGTCGCCGAGCACCTCAGAAGCCGGCCGCGCTTTGGCGAACCACTGGTCAGTGGCTTCAGGGGATTCCTCATCCAGCAATTCAGGATTCTTCGGTTTGCGCGGCATGGCGGGCCCTTTCTCGGCGGTTCGCTCGGCGCAGGCTGATCACATGAACGGCGCCGTCTCTAGGGGTGAACACGAGCATGCACAGGTGCTCACCGATGAAGCCAAGCGCCTGGTAGCGCTTCTCGTTGTAGTCCTCGCGGGTGTCTTCGGCGATGAACGCACTGCTCCAGTCGAAGTGCTCGGCCAGCGCGAATGACAGGCCGCGCTCCGCTTCATTCCGCAAGCTTTTGGCGGGGTCGTAAGTTACTCCCATTTATTTATTGTATCCACAATAAATGGTGTTTGTCTATCTAAACCTCACCAATACTGCGCTTCGGCCAAGGCCGGCAGCCAAGCCTCTTTCTGCGCCTGCGGTTGAACGCGCTGCTCGTCGGTCAGCAGCCCGCCTTCAGCGTGGCGCCAAACGGATGGCGCCATCCAGACGGATCACTTCACCATTGAGGTATTCGTTCTCAACAATGTGGCGAACCAGGTCCGCGTACTCCGACGGCTTGCCCAAACGCGACGGGTGTGGAATGCCCGCAGCCAGCGCATCTTGCACATCCTGCGGCATGCCTTTGAGCATGGGCGTTTCAAAAATGCCGGGCGCGATGGTCATCACGCGCACCTGGTCGCGCGCCAGCTCTCGGGCGGCGGGCAAGGTCATGGCCACGATGCCACCCTTTGACGCCGCATAGGCCGTCTGCCCGATCTGCCCGTCAAAAGCCGCGATGGAGGCGGTGTTGATGATCACCCCCTTGGACGGCGAATCCGGCAGTGCGCCCGAGGCCACGAAGGCTGGCACGGCCAGACGCATCATGTTGAAGGTGCCAATGAGGTTGACCTCGATGGTCTTGGCAAACACCGACAGGCGGTGTGGCCCCTCCTTGCCGTGGATCTTCTCGGCACGGGCAATGCCGGCCGAGTTGACCAGCACGTCCAGCCGGTGGAAGCGGCCGATGGCGATCTGCACGGCGGTCTGGGCGCTGGCCTCCTGGGCCACGTCGGTGTGCACATAGGTCCAGCGCGCTTTCCACTCGGGCAGCAGGTCGCTTTCGTCGGGCTCGGCCAGGTCGGCGATCACCACGCGCGCACCCGCGGCGAGTGCCATGCGGACCACGGCGGCCCCCAAGCCTGAACTGCCACCTGTGACTAAAAACACGCTATCGGCCAGCTTCATGGTGTGTGATCTCCGTTTGGGGGAAGGTGATTGAAGTCTAGACCTGAGCGCGCCGATAAGGGATGAAAGCCCTGTTCTCCTTCACAAGGACCATAACTACATGCCAGCCCTCGTACAACGGGACGTGCTGACCGCCGCCCCTCCTGGCAGCGACGATTGCCTGCGCGCTGCACAGCACCTGATGGAGGTGGGTTTCATCCGCTGGGATGCCGCGAGCGATGCCTTGCATGTGTCCCCAGAGGCTCGCGCCATGCTGGGCCATGGCCTGGAGGATGAGATGACGGCGGCGCATCTGGTGGGCCTGATCGCCACGCCAGACGCGGCCCGGGTTCACGGCCTGTGGTCCGAAGCCTTGGCGCAACGCCACACCACGGTGGACGCCGAGTTTGCCGCCCTGTTGCGCGATGGCTCATCGCGGCGTTTGCGCGGTGTGGCCTTGCTGGCGTACGCGGCCGATGGCCGTGTGTCGCACGGCATCATCGGCCTGCAAGACCTGAGCGCGCAGCATGCGGTGCTGCAAGCGTTGTTGGACAGCGAAGCGCGGCTGGAAGAGATCCACGAGATTGCCCAATTCGGTTGCTGGGAATGGGACTACACGCGTCAGCAGGCCCGTTTCGCGGCCGAGACCTTGCGCATGTTGCGCCGTCCCATGGACTGGACGCCCGGCATGCAGGACCTGATGGAGCTGGTGCCCCAGGACCAGCGCAATTGGGTGGTCGACCTGTACATGAAAGCCTTCGCGGAGAAGGTGGAAACCTTGCGGTACGAGGTGCGCCACGTCGAGGACGATGGCACCCGCGACCTGCACACGGTGGCCCGCATCACCTATGACGCGAACGGGCATCCCAAGCGCCTGCTGGCCACGGTTCAGGACATCACCGAGCTGAAGACTTACCGTCGCCAGTTGCATTCGCTGTCCTTCTTCGACCCCCTGACCGAACTGCCCAACCGCGCCCTGTTCGTGGACCGACTCAGCCAGGCCTTGATCGATGCGTCGTGGCACCACCAGCAGGTGGGCACCTTGCTGCTGGACCTGGACCGTTTCAAGGACATCAACGATTCGATGGGCCACAGCGCGGGCGACGACTTGCTCAAGCAGGCCGCGCAGCGTTTGCGCCAGGTGCTGCGCGACTACGACACCATCGCTCGGCTGGGCGGTGACGAATTCGCCGTGGTGCTGCCCGATGTGCGCCATGCGACCGACATGGGCAGCATTGCCAACAAGGTGATCAGTGCCTTCAAGGCGCCCTTCACGGTCAGTGGCCAGGAAGTGTTTGTCACGGCCAGCATTGGCGGCGCGCTCTACCCCAGCGATGCGCAGGACGCCAACCAGTTGTTGCAGCATGCCGATGCCGCGCTGTACCACGCCAAGGGCAAGGGCCGCAACAACTTCCAGTTCTACTCCAGCGACCTGACGGCGCAGGCCTCGGCCCGCCTGACGATGGAAAGCGAGCTGCACAAGGCCCTGGAGCGCGACGAGCTGGAGCTGCACTACCAGCCCAAGTTCGACCTGGCCTCCGGGCGCCTGGTGGGGGCCGAGGCGCTGATGCGCTGGAACCACCCTGAGCGCGGCCTGGTGCCCCCGGTGCAGTTCATCCCGCTGGCCGAAGACACCGGCCTGATCGTGCCCATGGGCGCCTGGGCCCTGCGCGCGGCCTGCCTGGCCGCCGCCGACTGGAACAGCCGCAGCAGCGACCCCTTGAAGATCGCCGTGAACCTGTCGGCCCGGCAGTTCCCCGGGGGCGAGCTGGTCAACACCGTGCGCGAAGCCTTGAGCGCCGCCCAGTGCCGGCCGCAGTGGCTGGAGCTGGAGATCACCGAAAGCCTGCTGCTGGATGGCCGTGACGAGGTGCGCAGCGTGCTGGAAGAGCTGTCGCAACTGGGCATCACCATCGCCATTGACGATTTCGGCACGGGCTACTCGGCGCTGAGCTACCTGACGCGCTTTCCGGTGCAGATCCTGAAGATCGACCGGGCCTTCATCAAGGAGCTGCCCTCTCACCAGGGCAATGCGGAGCAATTGGTCAAGGCGATCGTGTCGCTGGGGCAGAGCCTGAACATGGCCCTGGTGGCCGAGGGGGTCGAAACCAAGGAGCAGGCCGACTACCTCAGTGGCCTGGGCTGCGAGGTGGTGCAGGGCTTCCTGTTTGGCAAGCCGGTGTCGCGGTTGGCCTTTGAACAATGGGTGCACAAGCCCTGAGGTCTTGCGCGCCCGGCACTTGGCTTGCGCCTGATTTTGATCAACACTCAAGTGGCGATCACACAAAAAATTCAGGTCAGGAGCCCCCTCATGGACGATCCCTTTCGCCGTGCCACCTTCGCCTCGGCGGTCTACTACAAAGACCCTTTCGCCGCGCTGGACTGGCTTGAAAAAGCCTTTGGCTTTGAACGCACCATGGTCATCACCGACGCCGAAGGCCACCTGGGGCATTCGGAAATGCGCTTTGGCGATGGCTACATCATGGTCGGCCCGGCCTGGAACGAGACCACCGACAGCCCCTTGGCGCTGGAGGGCAAGAACACGCAGTCGGTGCACGTGCAGTTGCGCGATGGCCTGGATGCCCATTGCGAGCGAGCCCGCGCGGCGGGGGCCACCATCGTGCGCGAGCCGGCGGATCAGTTCTATGGTGACCGGGTCTATTCGGCCGCCGATCCGGAAGGACACGTCTGGAGTTTTGGCCAGAACGTGCGCCGCGTCAGCCGCGAAGAGGCCGAGCAACTGAGCGGGCTGAAGATCACGGGCTGGATCTGAGTTGGCGCGTCGTCCCCCATTTTGGGGTGGCCCCGAGGTGACGATGCGGCGGTAGCATCCGGGGAACGGACCTGCCAAGGGTCTTCACACCAACAGGGGGAACCAGCTCATGGACATGGCGGCCATTTCCGTCGGCGCGGCGCTCGTGCTCGTTTTAGGGGTCCTGGTCTTGCAGACACCACCCATCTGGTTTGCCGCCAAGATTGTGGGCGCGGGCAAGTCCGAGTTGCTGCATGTGGCTGCGGCCGTCTTGGCAGGCGGGGTCATCTCCGGGCTGCTGATCTGGTCCTTGGGCTTGAAAGCCCTGCTGATCATGCCTTTCGTGTACCTGGGCATCTACAAGTTCTACCTGGAGACCTCGTTCCTGGGGGCCTTCATCCTTTGTGTGCTGGGCCTGGCTTTCCAGGCGGCCTTGAACAAACTCCTGGGCCTGCTCGCGCTGTAGCCCACGGACTGATTGATCAAGCCACGGCGGCAGCCAGCCAGCGCCCGCCCGCTTCCACGCTGTCGATCAACACGGTGCTTTGCCCGGCGGGCAACTGGCCTGCCCAGCCCCCCAGCGCCGCGCCCCCCAGGATCACCGCATTCAAAGGCGGATCTGCCGCCAGGATGTCCATCACCGCCTGGTTCAGGCTGGTGAGCCCTTGCGCTGGATCAGCGGCCAGCTCGCCGCCATGGGCCTCGACCGTGCGCACGCGTTGCAGGCCCGCAGGCCCGCTCATGTCCCAGCCGCGCGCCAATCGCTCCAGCATCGGCCCCCAGGCCGCCCCGCCCGTGACGATGCCAAAGGGCCCGATGGCACGAGCTTCCTTCATCGCGGCCTCGGCCAGGCCGATCACTGGCACGCTGCTCATCTCGCGCAGGGCCCACACGCCGGGGTCGCCAAAGCAGGCCACCAGCACGGCCTTGGGTTGGCCGTGCTGCAGCAGGTGCAGGTGCCAGGCGTCCAGCACCGCGTGCGCGGCCATCACGTAGCTGGCTTCTGAGGCGATGTAGTCGTGGCCAAAAGTGGCGGTGGTGCCGATCACGTCCAGGCCCAGGTCTGCGACAAAAGGCGTGAGCTGTTCGACCAATTCCGCCGTCAGTTCCATCCGCATGTTGGGGTTGATGATGAGCACGTGCATGGCCAGCTCCTTGGGGCGTTGCGGTGGCTCAGCGTGCCATGGGCTTGCGCTGGCGTGGTGGTTTGGCCAGCGCCTGCACCACGTCCACGTTGGCGGGCTCGGGCTGCTGAAAGCTCAGGCTGGCCTCGATGTGGGCCAAGTGCTCGGCCATCAATTGCACGGCCTGATCGACACTGCCCTTGCCTTGGGTGGCGCTGCGCAAGGCGGCCAGCAGGCCCCGGTGCTCTTCGCAGCGACAGGCCTGCACCCACCGCGTGGGCAACTTGCCACCGGCCACTTGCAGGCGATCCACCGGCGTGTAGCTCATCAGGATCAGGCTGGTGCGTGACACCAGCTTGTGCAGAAACCTGGCGAAAGTCTGGTGCGCGGCGGTCTCGGCCAGCAGCAGGTGAAACTGCCCGGACAGGCGCAGCGCCATGGTCTTGTCGCCCGATTGGCGCGCCACCTCTTCGGCATCGATGCAGTCGGCCAGGATCTTCAAATCGCGCGCTTTGGCGCGGGCCACGAAGCGCTGCACCAGCACGGATTCGACCACGGCGCGCGCTTCAAACACCTCGCGGGCTTCGGCCACGGTGGGTTCGGCCACGCTGGCGCCCTTGTTGGGCTGGAGGGTCACCACCTGCTCCTGCGCCAGCCTGATCAGCACCTGGCGGATGCGCGTGCGCGAGACGCCAAAAGCCTGGCCCAGTTTGTCCTCGACCAGCTTGGTGCCGGGCAGCAGGCGCTGGTCCACGATGGCCTCGATCAGGCGCTGGTAAATCTCCTCGTCCGACAGGGTGGACGTGGGCGCGGGGGAAGGGGCGGCGGCAGGCGATCGAGGGGTGGGCATGGAAAGAGGGTCAAGCCTTGGCGCCCGCGCGGCGCCGCATCAAAGCGGCGGCACCCAGGGCTGCGAAGATCACGAGCAGCGACACCACCGTGGTGCTGCTGCCCAGCGCGTAGATCGAGGGCGTGGTCACCGTGGTGGTCAGGCCCTGCAACTCCAGCGGTAGTGTATTGACATCGCCAATGGCCTGCGATGAGCGTGCGATCTCGTCCCAACTGAGCGTGAAGCCGAACATGCCCACACCGACCAGCGAGGGCCCGATCAACGGCAACACCACGTGGCGCAGCGTTTGCCATGGCGTGGCGCCTTGGTCGCGCGCCGCCTCTTCATACGCCGGGTTGAAGCGGTTGAACACCGCGAACATGATCAGCATGCCGAAGGGCAGCGTCCACGTCAGGTGCGCGCCCAGGCCCGAGGTGTACAGGCCCATCAGCGTGGTGTAGGACTCCAGGGTCTCGGTCCAGCCTGCACCTTCCAGCATCGACTTGATGACGTCGTCAAACAAACGGAACTGCAGGCCGATGCCCAGCGAGATGATGATGGACGGCATGATCAGGCTGGCCACGGCGGTGTAGAACAACACGCCGCTGCCCTTGAAGCCCTTGCGGAAGGCCAGGCCCGCCATCAGTGAGAACAGCGTGGTCAGCAGCATCACCACCACACCCAGTGCCAGCGAGCGCCGGATGGCCGCGCCGATGTCCACCACGCCCAGGCCCTTGAACAGCTCGTGGTACCAGTGCAATGACAAGCCGCGCATCGGGAAGGTCAGGCCGCCTTCAGGCCCTTGAAAGCTCAGCACGAAGATGGTGATGACCGGCCCGTACAAGAAGAGGATGTACAGCGCGCAAACAATGGCCAGGGGGATGAAGCCGCGCGAGCGGCGGCGAACGGTGCCAGCCATCAGAGTTCCTTCCGCAGGTCAACCAGGCGGTTCAGCGCCACGATGATCAGCAGCACCACGCCGAGCAACACCACGGCGTTCGCGGCGGCCAGCGGGAACTGCAGGTAAGAGGTCTGCACCTGGATGGTCTTGCCGACCGAGGCGATCTGCTGCCCACCCATCACGCCCACGGTGACGAAGTCGCCCATGACCAGGGTGATGACGAAGATGGAGCCAATCAGGATGCCGGTGCGGCACAGCGGCACGATCACGTTCCACAGTGTTTGCCAGGCGGTGGCGCCGCAGTCATCGGCCGCCTCGATCAGCGAGCGGTCGATCTTCATCATCGAGTTGAAGATGGGCACCATCATGAAGGTGGTGTTCAGGTGCACGAAGGCCAGCACCACGGCAAAGTCGGAGTAGAGCAGCCACTCGATGGGCGCGTTGGTCAGCCCCAGGGTCTGCAAGGTCTGGTTCACCCAGCCATTGCGGCCCAGCAGCGGGATCCACGAGATCATGCGGATCACGTTCGAGGTCCAGAAGGGGATCGTCATCACGGTGAAGATCACCGTTTGCGCGCCCACGCTGGGCACGTGGAAGGCGACGAAGTAGGCCAGCGTGAAGCCGATCACCAAGGTGATCAGCCACACCAGGCCGCAAAATTTCAAGGTGGACAGGTAGGTCTTGAAGGTGGTGCACAGCTCGCCTGAATCACCACCGCCAAAGCAGCCGTCGAACAAGGACACGTAGTTGTCCAGCGTGAAGCCGGGCTCCAGCGTGTACTCGTTCTGCGGCCAGAAACTCACCGCGCCCACCAGCAGCAGCGGCATCACGAAGAAGACCAGAAAGACCCCGCCCATGGGCAAGGCCTGCATCCAGGCGGGCAAGGTTTTCATGATGGTGCTGCGGCGTGGTGGTGGATCAGAAGCTGTGCGTGATGCCAGCGGTCAGGATCGTTTGCTTCTGGCCAGGTTGGCCGGCAAAGCCTGCCAGGTCCGACACGAAGGCGAAGTTGGCCGCACCGGAGTTCTTCAGGAAGATCAGGTTGGCGTTCAGGCTGGTGCGCTTGGACAATGCATAGCTGAGCCGACCCCGCACGAACTCGGTGTCATCGGGGCTGTCCTTCACGTCCTTCTTGACGTAGTCGACCGACGTGGAAAACGCGGCGGTGATCGGGATGTCCACGCCCACGTCGATGAGCTTGGCCTTGAAGGGCGCGGCGTACTCGACATCGGCGGTGGCCAGGCCCAGGCGGGCCTTGAGCACGCCAAAGTCATAGCTCACGCCACCGGCATACATCTTGTTGCCGGCTGCGGGCAGGGCCGGGTTCTTCTCGCTGAAAGCGGTGAAGCCGATGCTGAACGGGCCCGTGCCATAGACCACGGCGCCCTGGATCTTCTGACCTGCCGATTTGCGGGTGGCGTTTTCGCCCGCCGAGTAGTACAGGCCGCCTTCGAAGCCACCCCAGTTGGGCGAGTTGTACTTGATGGCGTTGTCGTAGTAATCGCTCAAGGCATAGAAGCCGCTCATCAGGAAGGGCGAGTAGTAGCCGTACATGAAGTAGTTGCCCATGTAGTCGTCGGCCACGTTCCATTGGTGGCCCAGCTTGAGGGAGCCGAAGCTGCCGGCCAGGCCCACGTAGGCGCCACGGTTCCAGAACTGCGAGCGGGCGGCACCCGTGTCAGGGGCGATCGAGGACTCCAGGTCGAAGATGGCTTTCAGGCCACCGCCCAAGTCTTCACTGCCCTTCACGCCAATGCGCGAGTTGACGATGGCGTTGTCTTCGATCTTGACCACCGAGCTGGTGGTCGTGCCGTTGTAGACCTTGCTGGCGCTGAGCACGTCCAGGCCAATGGCGCCATAGAGGGTGACCGACGACTGGGCTTGGGCCGTGCCGATCAGGCACAGCAAAGAGGCGGCCGCGGTGGCCGACAGGCGAGAAAACATGTTCATGGAAGATGACTCCGTTGAATGAAAACAAAAAATCAGGCGGCCACGAACTCGTTCCATTTCTGGACCATGTAGGTGTTCTCGTCCATCAGCGCGTTCCAGCACGCGATCGAACTCATGCGCGATTCGTAGCTGCCGCCGTCACGGATTTCGCCCACCTTGGCCAGCACCTGGCCCGTGGGCGACTTGATCTCTTGCGAAGCGGGCTTGCCTTCCATCCAGTAGGCCCACTCGTAGGCTTCCATCTTGGCTTTGGCGGTGTCCAGCACGGCGCTGTAGTAGCCCTGGCGGTTCAGGTAAGCACCGGCCCAACCATCCAGGAACCAGTTGATGAACTCGTAGGTGGCGTCCAGCTTCTTGCCCGAGGCGGTGGTGGGCACGCCAAAGCCCGCAGCCCAGGCCCGATACCCTTCCTTCAAAGGCTGGAAGGTGCAGGCGATGCCCTTGGTGCGCACGGCCGTCACGGCGGGCGACCACATCGACTGGATCACCACTTCGCCCGAAGCCATCAGGTTGACCGACTCGTTGAAGTCCTTCCACAGGCTGCGGAACTGGCCTGCACGCTTGGCTTCGATCAAGGTCTTGATCGTCAGGTCGATCTCCTTCTTGGTCATGTTGCCCTTGTCGGGGTACTTGTAGATGCCCATGGCCTCGACCACCATGGC
>CAZKPN010000073.1:0-2249 GCA_964554655.1 uncultured Aquabacterium sp.
TTGCAATCAGTCTGACGACTGACGAAGGTTTTCAGCACTCTTCCTCTGCCCAGGCAAACCCGTCGCGCGCCACCAGGGCGCTGGCGGCCGGTGGGCCCCAGGTGCCCGCGGCATAGGGCCGCAGTCCATTCGGATTGGCGTCCCAGGCATCCAGGATGGGCTCGACCCACCGCCAGGCCTGTTCCTGCTCATCCGAGCGCACGAACAGGTTCAAGCGGCCCGCCAGCGCGTCCAGCAGCATGCGCTCGTACGCACCCACGCGGTTGGTCGGAAACGCCTTGTCGAAGTCCAGGTCCAGCGAGACAGGTGACAAAGCCTCGTGCTCGGCACCAGACGAGGTCCCCTTGGCCGCCAACAGTTGCAACTCCAGGCCGTCTTCAGGTTGCAGCTTGATCACCAACTTGTTGGCCGCGGTCGGCCCCGGAAATATGGGGTGCGGCGTGGCCTTGAAATTGATCACGATCTCTGCTTGCCGCTGGGCCAGTCGCTTGCCGGTGCGCAGGTAAAAGGGCACGCCCGCCCAGCGCCAGTTCTGAATCTCGCAGCGCAGGGCCACGAAGGTTTCGGTGTGGCTGCCGGGGGGCACCTTGCCTTCTTCGACGTAGCCCACGGCGGCATGGCCTTCGACATTGCCGGCCCGGTACTGGCCACGCACCACATCGCGGGCCACGGTGATGGCGTCAAAGGGTTTGAGCGAGCGCAGTACCTTGAGTTTTTCGTCCCGGATGGCGTCGGCGTGCGCGCTGGAGGGCGGCTCCATGGCGATCATGGTCAGCAGCTGCAGCGCGTGGTTCTGGATCATGTCGCGCAGGGCGCCTGTGCGGTCGTAGAAGTCGCCGCGCGTGCCCACGCCAATGCTCTCGGCCAGGGTGATCTGGATGTTGGCGATGCTCTCGCGCCGCCACAGCGGCTCGAACAACACGTTGCCAAAGCGAAGGGCCATCAGGTTCTGCACCGAAGGCTTGCCCAGGTAGTGGTCAATGCGCAAGGCTTGCTGTTCAGAGAACACCGAGCGCACCACACGGTTGATCTCCTGGGCGCTGGCCAGGTCGTGGCCCAAAGGCTTTTCAAGCACCACGCGCACGCGGTCATGGTTCAGGCCGCAAATGCCCAACTGTTCACAAATGGACGGGAACAGGTGCGGACTGGTGGCCAGGTAGATGACCACCGTGTCGGCGCCTCGGGCACCCAGCCACTCCTTCAGCCGCAGGTAGTCCGTGGGCTGTGACAGGTCCATGCGCAGGTAGTGGATCAGCTCGGAGAAACGCGCGAACTCCTCTTCGCTGGGCCGCTTGGCACTCTCGGCCTCCTGCAGCCGATCCTTCAACCAGGCGCGGTAGCCGGCATCGTCACGGTCGTCGCGGGCCACGGCCAGGATGCGGCCATGGGCGGGCAGTTTGCCGTGGCGCCAGGCTTGGAACAAAGCGGGCATGAGCTTGCGCCAGGTCAGATCGCCGGTGCCGCCAAAAAAAACAAGGTCAAAAGACATGGCTCAGGAGGGTGTAAAAAAGGGTTCGCAGCGGTTTGTCACGAAAAACCATTCAAAATCAAGCCCACGATAAAACAATTTGAGAGCAAGAGCTCACTTCATGGCTTCCCAACTCGATCTGCTCAAGCAATTCACCACAGTCGTGGCCGATACCGGCGACTTCAAGCAGTTGTCACAGTTCACGCCGCGAGATGCCACGACCAACCCGTCGCTCATCCTGAAGGCGGTGCAGAAGCCCGACTATGCGCCCTTGCTGGCCGACACCGTGGCTGCACATCGGGGTGAAGCCCTGGATGCCATCGTGGACCAGGTGCTGGTGCGTTTCGGCTTGGAGATCCTCAAAGTCGTGCCGGGCCGTGTCTCTACCGAGGTGGACGCCCGTTTGAGCTTCGACACCCAGGGCACTTTGGCCCGGGCCCGCCGAATCATCGGTTTGTACGAGGCCGCAGGCATCAACCGTGGACGCGTGCTGATCAAGATCGCCTCAACCTGGGAGGGCATCCAGGCCGCGCGTGAGCTGGAGCGCGAAGGCATCCATTGCAACCTGACTTTGTTGTTTGCGTTTTGCCAGGCCCAGGCCTGTGGCGACGCGGGCGTGCAACTGATCTCACCTTTCGTGGGCCGCATCTACGACTGGTACAAGAAGACTGCCGGCAGCGCCTGGGATGAGGCCGCCAACGCGGGCCTGAACGACCCCGGCGTGAAGTCGGTGACGCGCATCCACGCGTACTACAAGCAGCAGGGCATCCGCACCGAGGTG
>CAZKPN010000073.1:2349-19900 GCA_964554655.1 uncultured Aquabacterium sp.
GTCGGTGACGCGCATCCACGCGTACTACAAGCAGCAGGGCATCCGCACCGAGGTGATGGGCGCCAGCTTCCGCAACGTGGGCCAGATCCTGGCCCTGGCGGGCTGCGATCTGCTCACCATCAGCCCCGAGTTGCTGGCCCAGTTGCAGGCCGCTGATGCATCCAGCCAGCCGGTGCAAAGGCAACTGGGTGGATCCGCCGCTGGCAGCGCTGCACCAGTGCCACCGTTGACCGAGGCCGCCTTCCGCTACGCCTTGAACGATGACGCCATGGGCACCGAAAAACTGGCCGAAGGCATTCGATCGTTTGCCGTTGACTCGGCCAAGCTGGACGCGCTCATCGAAGCGCAGCGTTGATGGCCGAGGTGGTGGGCATGACTTTTCCACGCTGTGATCAAACGGTGGCCTGGCAGGCCTTGAAAGGGCATTTCGAGGCGCATGGTCGCGGTCTGGATTTACGCGATCTCTTCGCCCAGGATCCTCAGCGCGCCGAACGGTTTGCTTTTGAAGCCGCCGGTGTCTTTGTGGATGCCTCGCGCGCGCACTGGGACGTCGCCACCACCCGCCATCTGCTGGACCTGGCCCGTGAATGTGGCATCGAGGCCCGGCGCGATGCGCTGCTGGCGGGCGAGCCCATCAACCAGACCGAAGGGCGCGAGGTGCTGCACACGGCCTTGCGGGCGCCGCGTGGCCAGGCGCCTCACAGCGAGCTGGTGCACGAGACCCTGGACCAGATGCTGGCCTATGTAGAGGGCATCCGCGCCACGGCAGGCGGCTTGGTCAGCGGTGACATCCACGATGTGGTCAACATTGGCATCGGTGGCTCCGACCTGGGGCCGCAGATGGTGGTGCCGGCGCTGGATCCCTTCGTGCACCCGAGCTTGAATTTCCATTTCGTGTCCAACGTCGATGGCCACGATCTGGCGGCGGTGCTGCGCCGCGTGCGGCCCGAGCACACGCTCTTCATCATCGCCTCCAAAACCTTCACCACCCAGGAGACCATGGCCAACGCGCAAGCCGCTCGCCAGTGGTTCCTGGACCAGGGCGGGCAGGACATCGCCCGCCACTTCGTGGCCACCACCACCAATGTGGAAGGCGCCGCCGCCTTTGGCATCACCACCACCTTTGGCTTTTGGGATTGGGTGGGCGGGCGATTCTCGATGTGGTCGTCGATTGGCTTGCCCATCGCATTGGCCTTGGGGCGTGATCACTTCAAGGCCTTGCTGGCGGGCGCCCACGCCATGGACCAGCACTTCGCACAGGCACCGCTTGAATCCAACCTGCCGGTGTGGCTGGGCCTGCTGGACGTCTGGTACCGCAACTTCAAGGGTTACACCAGCCATGGCATCGCGCCCTATCACCATGGGCTGAGGCGTTTGCCCGCTTACCTGCAGCAGTTGCTGATGGAGAGCAATGGCAAGAGCGTGGACCAGGATGGTCAGCCTTTGCCTTACGCCACCAGCGACGTGGTCTGGGGCGAGCCGGGCACCAATGGCCAGCATGCCTTCTTCCAGATGCTGCACCAGGGCTCCGATGTCATCCCGCTGGAGTTCATTTTGGTCAGGCAAGCCACGCACCGCGATGCAGGCCAGTGGTCGCCCGCGCTGCAGGCCCTGATGGCGCAGCAGCACCAGGTTTTGCTGAGCAATGGCTTGGCGCAGGCGCAAGCCTTGATGTGGGGCAAGACGCAGCTTGAGGCCGCGCAAGAGACCGTGCCCACGGCATCCAGCAGCGTGCCGCGCGATGTGCTGGCGCGCCACCGCACTTTCCCGGGCAACCGCCCCAGCCTGACCCTGGTGCTGGACCAGCTCACGCCCCAATCTTTGGGTGCGCTGGTGGCGCTCTACGAGCACCGCACTTTCGTGAGCGGTGCGCTGTGGGGCATCAACTCTTTTGACCAATGGGGCGTGGAGCTGGGCAAAGCGCTGAGCAAGACCTTGTTGCCGCGTTTGGCCACGGGCGATGTCACCGGGCTGGATGCCGCCACGGCGGCCCTGATCGGGCGCCTGCGGTGAGCGTGGGGCCTTGCGAGGCGGTGGTGTTTGACTTTGGGGGCGTGGTCTTCAATTGGAGCCCGCCTGATCTGATCCTGTCGCTGTGGCCGCACCTGGCCACCACGCGCGATCAGGCCCAAGCCCTGGCGCTGAACATTTTCCAGTCGTTCAAGCCCGGCAGCGACTGGACGGAATTTGACCGAGGCGCTTTGCAGCGGCCCGCCATTGAGCAGCGTCTGGCCCAGCGCACGGGGCTGGCGCACCAAGATTTGCACCGTTTGCTGGATGCCATCCCGACCCACTTGGCCCCCATTGCCGCCACGGTGAACTGGATCGAACGCCTGGCCAAGGCGGGCACGCGACTGCACTACCTGTCCAACATGCCCAGCCCGTATGCCCAGCACTTGCTGCGCGAGCATGCGTTCGTGAAGCATTTCCGCGATGGCGTGTTTTCGTGTGATGTAGGGCAGATCAAACCCGAGGCCGCGATCTTCGCCACGGCGGCGCAGCAGTTTGGCTTGTCGCCCAGCCGCTGCGTGTTCATCGACGATCACGCGGGCAATGTGGCCATGGCCCGGCAACTGGGTTGGAGGGCGGTTCAGTTCGTGGATGCCGCGCAATGCGAGCGCGAGTTGATCAAGCTGGGCGCCTTGCCCAGCCCTTCTCAAACGCTTTGAGCGATCAAGCGGTTTCTGTTGCGCTCAAAGCCTTGCGCATCTTCTTCATCGCGGCCACTTCGATCTGACGGATGCGCTCGGCGCTGACGCCATAGCTGGCCGCCAGGTCGTGCAGCGTCATGCCGCCCGAGCCGTTGTCGTTGACCTTGAGCCAGCGCTCTTCAACGATGCGGCGGCTGCGGTCGTCCAGCTGGTTCAAAGCGTGCGTGATGCCGTCGCTGGCCAGCCAGTCGCGGTGGTTGGCCTCAATGACGCGGGTGGGCTCATTCGCATCGTCCGACAGGTAGGCCATGGGGGCGGCAGGGCCCTCGTGGTCGTCGTCGGCCGGGGCTTCAAGCGCCACATCGCCACCCGACATGCGGGTTTCCATCTCGATGACGTCTTCAGGGCGGACATCCAGGTCGTGCGCCACGCGCTGGATCTCGGATTCGCTGAAACCCATGCGGCCCACGTGGGCGTCATCGGCATCACCCTTGTACTGGTGCTTGAGCGAGCGGAGGTTGAAGAACAGTTTGCGCTGGGCCTTGGTGGTGGCCACCTTGACCATGCGCCAGTTCTTCAGGATGTACTCGTGGATCTCGGCCTTGATCCAGTGCATGGCGTAGCTCACCAGGCGCACGCCTTGATCGGGGTCGAAGCGCTTGACGGCCTTCATCAGGCCGACATTGCCTTCCTGGATCAGGTCGCCCTGGGGCAGGCCGTAGCCTACATACTGACGCGAGATGGACACCACCAAACGCAGGTGCGACAGCACCAGGCGTCCGGCGGCCTGAACATCGCCTTCCGAACGGAGCCGACGCGCCAGATCCTGCTCTTCTTCCACCTTGAGCATGGGAATGTCTTGCACGGCGCGGATGTAGGCATCCAGGTTGCCCAGCGAGGGAACCAGGGTCCAGGGATCACGGGTGGTCAAGGCGGTAGCAGCGGTCATCGTTGGCGTCCTTTCGGAAACATCCTTTACTGTGAGTAGAAATATTAGCACTCTATTGCTTTGAGTGCTAAGGCCGAAAAAGTTCCCCTGGCGGCGCTTTCAAAAAGTTTCAATGCGCGCAAACGCCAGGGACTATTCAGCCGCAGAGTTTGCTATCTTGGGCGCCCTGCCAGGAGAGTTCCCCATGTCCGAAGAGCGGATGCTTGAACACGCGCGGCCCGAGTTGGCCGAGGCGCGTGAAGACCTTCAAAAATTCACCATGCGGGAATCGGTGGTGCGGTTTTACGCGCGTCACGAGGCGCGGCTGAACCAGGCTGTGCAAGCCTCGCCCCAGGCATTGGCGTGCGAGGCCGGGTGCAGCTACTGCTGCCGCCAGTTCGAGGTCGTGGCGCACCCCTTCGAGGTGTTCGAGGTCCAGGCCTACGTGTCCAAGCATTTCACGGCAGAGCAACTGCGTGGCACGATCGAGCGCGCCACCCGCAACGTGAACGAGCGCAAGGCCGCGACCGAGGCGGCCCGGCTCACCTTGAGGCCGACCTGTCCCTTCCTGGTCAACGACAGCTGTTCCGTTTACGCGGCCCGTCCCTCGGTGTGCCGCAATTACCATTCGACGGACAAGGACAACTGCCAGAAATCGTTCGAGGATCCCTTCAGCACCTGGCCCAACACCTACGCGGACGAGGTCTTCCACACCGCCATGGGCAGTGCGGCAGGGTTCAAAAAGGCGGTGGAGGAGTTGGGGCTGGACACCCGCACCTACCATTTGTCATCGGCCTTCCTGGAGGCCATGCGCAGCCCTGACAGTGCCAAGCGCTTCAAAAGCGGAAAGCGCGCGTTCTTGAAGGCGACGACCTCGAACTTTGAGGATGGATCTGCCTCGTAGCTGACAGGGTTGGCGCTTGGCAGGCGGCATGATTTACTGTATAAATGAACAGTATCATGCTGATCGACAACCGCCTCCTCGCGACGCCCTTAAAAGGGCGGGGCACCGCCACCCGCATCCTGCACCGCTTCCACCGAGAGGAGCGTGAGCGGATCGACGACGGCTGGCCGATCGATGCGGATGACACCGCTGCCGAGGCGCTGGCCGTGCAAACCCAGGTCACCCACGAGCAGGCCAAGACGATCCTGAGCCGCAATGACTCGCCCGACCTGCCTTTCACCTGGTCCATCAACCCCTACCGGGGCTGCGAGCATGGCTGCATCTACTGCTACGCGCGGCCCACCCACAGTTATCTGAACCTGTCGCCAGGCCTGGACTTTGAGACCCGCCTGGTGGCCAAGGTCAACGCGGCCGATTGCCTGCGGCGCGAGTTGGCCAAGGCGAGTTACCAGCCCAGCGCCATCAACCTGGGCTCGGCCACCGATTGTTATCAGCCGGTGGAGCGGGAGCTGGGCATCACACGGTCGGTGCTGCAGGTGCTGACCGAGTGCGAGCACCCGTTCTCGATCGTGACCAAGTCCAGCGGGGTCGAGCGGGATCTGGACCTGATCAGCCTGGCAGCTCGGCGCCATCAGGCCCTGGTGCTGATCAGCATCACCACGCTGGACCCGGTGCTGTGCCGCAAGCTGGAGCCTCGCGCGGCGGCCCCTCATCGGCGCTTGCTGACCGTCAAGCGGCTGGCCGAGGCGGGTGTGCCGGTCGGGGTCAACGTGGCGCCCATCATCCCGTTTCTGAACGAGCCCGAGATCGAGCAGGTGATCAAAGCTGCAGCCGATGCGGGCGCCGGGTCCATCCACTACACCGTGGTCCGCCTGCCCTGGGAGGTCAACCCCTTGTTCCAGGAATGGCTGCAGCACCACGTGCCCGAGCGCGCCGATCGCATCATGGCGCGCATCCGCGACCTGCGGGGCGGCCAGGACTACGACGCCAACTTTGCCCACCGCATGCGGGGCCATGGCCTGTGGGCCGAATTGATCGCGCAGCGGGTGAGCAAGGCGGCGGCGCGGCATGGCTTGTCGCGTCGGCCAGCGTTTGAGTTGGACATCAGCCGATTCCAACGCCCGCAGGCACCGTCTGCGCAGGCCTCAGACCGGCAGGGCACCTTGTTCTGACCAGTGGCACGGACGGTCGGGTTATAAAGATCGCACCGCCACTTCATCGAGCACGCCATGGGCAGCAAAGGCAAGGATAAGGACAAAGGGCAAGACAAAGCCCCCGAGTCAGGCGATCGCCTGAGCAAGCAGCAATACAGCGATCTGCTGGCGCCTTTGCAGGTCGAGCTCAACAACCTGGCGCGCTGGGTGCAGCACCATCAAAAGCGGGTGTTGATCTTGTTCGAGGGGCGTGACACGGCGGGCAAGGGCGGCGTCATCAACGCCATCAGCGAGACGCTCAACCCGCGCCTGTGCCATGTGGTGGCGCTGAGCAAACCCACCGAGACCGAGCAGGCACAGTGGTACTTTCAGCGCCACGTGGCGCATTTGCCGGCGGGCGGCAACATCGTGCTGATGGACCGCAGCTGGTACAACCGCGCGGGGGTCGAGAAGGTGATGGGCTACAGCAGTGATGAGCAGGTTCAGCGCTTCCTGAAGCAGGCACCCGCGTTTGAAAAGCTGCTCGTGGACGATGGCATCTTGCTCTTCAAATACTGGCTCACGGTGGACCAGGCAGAGCAGGAGCAACGCATGGCGGAGCGCCTGAACGACCCGCTCAAACGCTGGAAGTTGTCGCCCATCGACCTGGAAGCTCGCCTGAAATACAAGGAATACGGGCAGGCCCGAGACGCCATGCTGGAGGCCACGCACACCAAGCATGCACCCTGGACACTGGTTGATTTCAATGACCAGCGCCGTGGGCGCTTGACTTTGATCCGACACCTGCTGGATCAGTTGCCCGACTGCCAGGTGCCCGAGGCCGAGCTGGCGT
Organism: uncultured Aquabacterium sp.; assembly: GCA_964554655.1. Classification (GTDB taxonomy): domain Bacteria; phylum Pseudomonadota; class Gammaproteobacteria; order Burkholderiales; family Burkholderiaceae_C; genus Aquabacterium. Next base: position 8,819 of record CAZKPN010000073.1, read on the forward strand.
TTCCGCCTTTGCCTGCTAAACCAGCCAAAGAGAAATTTGATGGGCCCATCAAGCCCATCCCCTCGGTCAAGGCCTGATCAGGCAAACAAGGTCTGGCCCACCAGCGCGTGGTCGTTGGTGGTGCGAACCTGGCCATAGGCCTCTTCGGCTTCCGGATAGTGGCGCCGCAGGAAGTTGAGCCACTGCTTGATCCGGCCAGCCCGGTGCCGAGGTTCGACGCGGGTCTGGATCAGCTTCCAGAACTCGGCCATCAAGGGCAGCAGCGAAGCCCACGGCAGGCCCGCGTGCCCCGGCGTGGCAATGCTGAGCGCCAGGCCGGGATTGACCACCATGCCGCGCCCCAGCATCAGGTCCTGGCAGCCCGAGGCTTGCTGGCAGCGCCGGGCGTCGTCCACGTTCCAGATTTCGCCATTGGCCACCACGGGGATGCTCACGGCCAGGCGGATGTCGTTCACGCGGTCCCAGTAGGCGGGTGGCCGATAGGCATCGGCGCGGGTGCGGGCATGCACCACCAACTCTTCGGCGCCGCCGCTGGCCAGGGCCTGCGCGCACTCCACCGCCATGGAATCGTCGAGGTAGCCCAGGCGCATCTTGGCCGACACGGGCATGTCGGCCGGCACGGCGCGGCGCACGGCGGACACGATGGCGTGCAACAACTCCGGGTCGACCAGCAAGGCCGCGCCGCCGCCGTGGCGGTTGACCACTTTGGCGGGGCAACCGAAGTTCAGGTCGATACCGGCCGGGCCCAGGGTGGCCAGCCTGGCGGCGTTCTCGGCCATGCAGCTGGGGTCGGAGCCCAGCAATTGCGCGCGCACCGGCACCCCGGCGTGGGTGCGCCCCCCATTGAGCAGTTCCGGCACGATGCGGGTGAAGACGCGCTCGGGCAGCAACTGGTCGGTGATGCGGATGAACTCGGACACGCAGCGGTCGATGCCGCCGACGCGGGTCAGGATGTCGCGCAGCGGGAAATCCAGGAGGCCTTCCATGGGCGCGAGCAGGATGGTCATGACAAATTCAGGGAGGGAGGAGCCGGGGCGTAGTGTACGGAGCTTGGCCGGGTGTGTCTTGCGTGCGAGACTGAGGACCCACCGCGATGGAGTCACCCTTTTGAGCACCTTGCTGAGCCATCCGCCCCTGCGCCGCCTGGACCAACTGCCCGGTCCACGCCCCTTGCCCATCGTGGGCAATGCCCTGCAGCTCAAGCGCCCGCGCATCCACCTGGATTTTGAGCAGTGGGCACGCGAGTACGGTCCGACCTTTCTGGTGCGCCTGGGGCCCACGCCGGTGCTGGTGTTGACCGACCACGAGGCCATCAATGCCGTGATGAAAGACCGCCCTGATGGCTTCAGGCGCCCGGCCAGCCTGGAGCGCGTGGTGAAGGAGTTGGGCGGCGCGCAAGGCCTGTTCAGCGCCGAGGGTCAGGATTGGCATCACCAGCGGCGCATGGTGATGGCGGCGTTTTCACCCACCCATGTGCGTGCCTATTTTCCAGCCCTGATGAAGGTGGCTCAGCGCCTGAACGGGCGCTGGCAGAAAGCCGCGCGGCAGGGACAGGCGATTGACCTGCAAGGCGATTTGATGCGCTTCACCGTGGACGCCATCTCCGGCCTGGCGTTTGGCGTGGACATGAACACGCTGGAGTCGGATGAGGACATCATCCAGCGGCACCTGGACAAGATCTTCCCGGCCTTGTTCAAGCGGCTCAACGCCCTGTTGCCGTATTGGCGTTACGTCAAGCTGCCGTCGGACCACGACCTGGACCGCAGCTTGAAAACGGTGCGGGAGGCCATCAGCGGCTTCATCGACCAGGCGCGTGAGCGCATGCGCCAGGAGCCCGCCCGACGGGAGCAGCCCACCAACCTGATCGAGGCGCTGATCGTGGCCGCCGACCAACCCGACAGCGGTGTGAATGACCAGGTCGTGGCGGGCAATGTGTTCACCATGCTGCTGGCGGGCGAAGACACCACCGCCAACACCCTGGCCTGGTTGATCCACCTGCTGCACCGCCACCCGGCCGCCTTGCAAAGGGCGCAAGACGAGGTGCGCCGAGTGGTCGGTACGGATCTGTCGGCCTTCCACATGGACCATGTGGGCGACCTGCCCTATCTGGACGCTTGCATCCAGGAAACTATGCGCCTCAAACCGGTTGCGCCCTTCCGGGTGCAGCAAGCCTTGCGCGACACCGTGGTGGGCGATGTGCTGGTGCCCAAAGACGCGTTGGTGTGGTGCATCTCGCGGCACGATGCGCTGAACGATCAACACTTCCAGAACGGCGCGGCGTTCATGCCCGAGCGTTGGTTGGCCGAAGGCACGGCAAAAAAAATCTCGACGCCCTTTGGCAGCGGCCCCCGCGTGTGCCCGGGCCGTTACCTGGCCATGGTCGAGATGAAGGTGGCCATGGTCACCTTGCTGAGCCAGTTCGACATCGTCGGCGTGGACACGCCGCAAGGCGGCGAGGCGCAAGAGCTGATGTCCTTCACCATGACGCCGGTGGGCCTGACCATGCGCTTGACGGCCCGCCTCAGTTGATGCCCAGCAGCTGCTCGCGCAACTCGCGGGGCGCCAAGCGACCCATCACCGGGCGCAGGGACACGTCCCACAGCAATTCGTTGTCGTGGGCCGGCCCCATGGATTGGCCATTGAGCGAAGCAGCAATGCCCTCTCCGGGGATCCAATCGATCAGCACCACATCACCCTTGTGCAGCATGTCGATCTTGGCGTAGCCGGCGGCGATGGACTCGACCTCGGTGGTCAAGGCCTGGGCTTCGGCCTCGGAGGCGCTGGCCGCGAAGTCATTCAAGAACTGCCGGGCGATGAGGAAGCCCTTCACGTCGCGGAGCATGACCAGGTGGACACGCTTGGGCCCCGCCAGCTTCACGACCTCGTCCAGCGTGTGGCGCTTTTCGGTCAGGTACAAAGCGCAGGTGTTGGTTTTGAAAAAGCCACGCTTTTGAATCGATGCACCGTTGAGCACCAGCTTGGCGCCTGCCACTTGGGCGGTATCGTCAATGGTGACGCCATCCAGCTCGCGAGGCGGCTCGGCGTGGACCGCATTGGCCAGCGCCATCAAGCACGACAGTGCCCAGTACCGCCACAAGTTTTGGTTTTTCACAGCGGGGCTCCTTTTTCCTGGCTGGGGCAGATCATGCCGCCATGATCATCGCAGCAGGGCTGCTTTGTGTAACACCGGTTTTCCCCCTCTTCATTTCCAGGATAAAACGCCGATACCAAGGCTGTGCACCACTTCCAGGCCTTTCCATGACCACCACCGATCTGGCGCCGACGCGCACCTTGGCCATCCAGCAAGAGCTGGATCAAGCCAGGGTGAAAGGGCCACTGCAGCACATCGTCATTCCGCCTTGTCCGGAATTGCTGACGCGTTTGCAAAAAGCGATGGCGGCGGGCGAGCCTGATCTGAATGAAGTGGCCCGAATTGCCTCCAGCGATGTGGCCATGTCGGCCACGCTGCTGCGCTCGGCCAATGGGCCGCTGTACGCCAGTGGTCAACCGGTGCAAAGCATCGGCCAGGCCATGAATCGACTGGGCTTGACCGACACAGCCGCGATCCTGACCGGCTTTCTGGCGCAAAACGCCATCCGCATCACCAGCGCGCACCTGCAAGGATTTTGGGAGCGCGCCACCAAGCGCGCCCTGGCCATGGCCTTCATCGCCAAGCGCCTGCCTGGCATGTCACCCGACCTGGCCTACACCTACGGCCTGTTTTGCCATGTGGGCCTGCCGGTGATGATGCAAAGCGTGAAGGGCTACGTGGGCACCATGGTGGAAGCCCAGGCCCGCGTCGATCGCTCGTACGTGGCCACTGAAAACGCCAATCACCGCACCGACCATGCCGTGGTGGGCGCTTTGGTGGCGCGGGTGTGGCGTTTGTCGCCCACCTTGATGGCGGCCATCCGGCAGCACCACGACCTGGCCACGCTGGGTGATCGCTTCACCGAGCCCGAGGTGCACACCCTGGTGGCCGCCGGTTTGCTGGCCGATCACCTTTTGCGGCTGCAGGAAGGTTTGCAGCCCGAAAAGGAGTGGGTGGTTCACGGGACCAACGCGCTGGAATGGCTTCAGATCTCGGCCGATGAGCTCGCCGTCTGGGAAGACGAGGTCATGGAGATGTTGGAGATCGGTTGATCTCCAGCCGGGGCCTGATCCGGCTCAGCCGATGGCCCGCGTCAGGCGGATCGTCTCGATCTTCACGCCACCCACATCCACCGTCTTGGCCGTGGTCAGTTCGCGCTTGAAGCCTGCCACCTCGTGGAAGGTCAGGGCGCGTTCGTTGCGCAAGGGCAGCCACAGCGACACGTGAGTGCAGCCTTCGTCTTCCAGGCCGTCGCGGGCGGCGTCCCACAGGGCCAGACCGGCGCCGGTGGACCACAGGTCAGGGGTGACGTAGATCTGCCAGATCTCGCCCATGGTGGAAGGCGTCTTGGGGTCGCGTGAGCGGTCATAACCGACGAAGCCCACCACTTGGTCGCCCTCGGTGGCCACCTGGATCTGCGGTTCGCCCATTTCGATGGCCTCGCGCCAGTAGCCCTGGCGCTTGGTGGCGAACAGCGTGCTCAGCAGTTCGTCAGGCACCAGGTCCTTGTAGGAAGCCTGCACAGCGGCGGCGTAGATGTCGGCAATGGCCATGGCATCGCGGGGAATGGCGGAGCGAACCTGATATCGGGACATGACGGATGGGGTGTTGTTGGACGGATAAGTTCTGGACCAGGATTGTCGTCGCATCCGGGCGGCGCACAATGCGCACCATGAAAATCCCCAAAAGACTGGAACCCCTGATTGAAGATGGCTTGATCGATGGGGTGGTGCGCCAGCTGATGAGTGGCAAGGAGGCCATGGTCTTCGTGGTGCGCTGCGGTGACGAGATCCGCTGTGCCAAGGTCTACAAAGAGGCCAACAAGCGCAGTTTTCGCCAGGCGGTGGATTACACCGAGAACCGCAAGACCAAGAACAGCCGCCAAGCGCGCGCCATGGCCAAAGGTACGCGCTATGGCCGTCAGGCGCAAGAGGCCGCGTGGCAGAACGCCGAAGTCGACGCCTTGTACCGGCTGGCCGGCGCCGGTGTGCGTGTGCCCAAGCCCTACAACTTCCACGAAGGCGTTTTGCTGATGGAATTGGTGACGGGGGCCGATGGCGACGCCGCGCCGCGCCTCAACGACCTGTCCTTCGAGCCCGAACTGGCCCGCCAGTACCACCAGACCCTGATCATGGAGGTGGTGCGCATGCTGTGCGCTGGCGTGGTTCACGGTGATTTGTCGGAGTTCAACATCCTGGTGGGTGCCGATGGCCCGGTCATCATCGACCTGCCCCAGGCGGTGGACGCCGCCGGCAACAACCACGCCCCCGCCATGCTGGAGCGCGATGTGGCGAACTTGCGCCAGTATTTCGGGCAATACGCGCCCGAGCTCCTGACCACGGATTACGGCCGCGAAATCTGGGCTCTGTACGAAGCCGCGGCCCTGCACCCGGAGGTGCAGCTCACCGGCCAGTTCGCCAGAAGCGAAAAGGCCGTCGACCTGGACAGCGTGCTGCGCGAGATCGACGACGCCAAGGACGAAGAAGCCGCCCGCAGGCTGCGACTTCAAACACCTGCTCAGTAGTCTGCTCAGTAAGGGCAGTTTTCCTTGTAGGTGGAGATCAGCGAGCCGGCCAGGTCAGCCTGGTGGGGCGCACCGCACAGGAAATCGCTGTAGCGGCTGTCGTTGTCGGCGAAGCGCTTGAGCCACGAGATGCTGTACTTGCCAATCACCGCCTTCAACACGGCGCTGGTGGTGCTGTTGGTGCAGGAGTGGCCGACACCCTTCATCTCCAGCAAGGCCTTGTCCAGCGTGGGCGTGAAGCTGTCATAGAACCTGTTGGCGTGGCTGCTGACCCCGGCGATGGTGTCGGTCTGGCAGGACACGATCAGGGTCGGGACGGTCGTCGTCGAGTAATTTTTGATGGTTTCCCAGGGGGCCATTGGGATCGAGGCTTTCAAGCCAGGGTTGTCACGCGCGGCGTCGAGCGAGCCGCCACCGCCCATGGAGTGGCCCATCACGGCTTGGCGGGTGCCATCAACGCGGCCTGCAAACGGGCTGGTGCTGTTGGCGCTGAGCCCCGAAACTTGCTTGAGCGCCGCGATCATTTGCTTGGCACGGCCGGAGGGCGCGTCCAGCGTTGTTTTGGTGTCGATGGTGACCACGACGAAGCCATGCGAGGCCAACAGGGGGCCCAGCCAATTGATGGCCGATTGCTTCTCAGTGAAACCGGGGGTGACCGACACCACGGCGAAGGCGCCTTCGGTCTTGGTGGTGGGGTAGTACACCGTGCCGCCACCGTAGCCGCTGGGCGCAGCGATCTTGGTGTTGGACACAGCGTAGGGGCCGGTGGTTTCCAGCGCGGCCGTGGTGGGATCCGGGCCGTGCACATAGGACTGAGCACCGGCTGCCAGCGACAGGGCCAGCGCGCTGACGCCCAGTGAAACCTGCAGAAGGCGCGAGAATTTGGTGTGGACGGTGTGTTTCATTTTTCCAAACATACCGTCGATGTTGTCCAAATTCGATTGGTGTATTTACCGCCCCGCGTTAAAGGGGGTGTCAATCAGCTGGCGCGCAAACTGTCGTGCAAGGCCACGAAATCCTGGGTCAGCTTGTGGCGTGGGTCCAGGTGGATCATGGGCGTGGCCTGCTGGTGCGACTCGCGGATGCGCACCGAGGCGCTCAGGTAGGGCTGCAGCACGGGCAGGCCTTCGTCGATCAACTCTTGCACCAGCTTTTGCGGCAGGTTGGCGCGCGGCTGGAACTGGTTGACCACGATGCCATCGACTTTCAGGTCGCTGTTGTGGTCGGCCTGGATCTCTTGCACGTTCTCCAGCAAGGCGTACAGCGCCCGGCGCGAGAAATCGTCGCAGTCAAACGGGATCAGGCAGCCTTGCGCGGCAATCAATGCCGAGCGCGTGTAGAAGTTCAAGGCGGGCGGGGTGTCGATGTAGACGCGGTCGTAGGCTTCGTCCAGCTCGGCCAGGGCATCGCGCAGCTTGTAGATCTTGTGGCGCGATTCCAGCTTGCTTTGCAGCTCTTCCAGCTCGGGGCTTGAGGGCATCAGGTCCAGGTTGTCCCACTGGGTGGCCACCACGAAGTCGGCGGTGTTCTTGGGGCGCGCGCTGAACTTCAGCGTCTGGTCGAAGAACTCGGCCAGGTTGGCGGTGCCCTCCTCGATCGAATCGCCCATCAGGTAGTGCGTGGAGTTGCCTTGCGGGTCCAGGTCGACCACGAGCGTGCGCAGTCCTTGGCTCGCGCTGATGGCGGCCAGGTTGCAGGTGATGGTGGATTTGCCGACACCACCCTTTTGGTTGAACACGACGTAGCGCATGGTCCGGTCCCTTCTGCTGATGAATGCGCATTGTGCACTGCAACAATGCGCATTCTGGTGACGCGGGGTGGGTGATTTCAGGCAGAGTGTGGCTTGGCCCAACCACCCCCGCATGACATGACGCAAAGCTGCCCCAAGTGCCACCATGTTCGCCAGCCCGGAGCTCTGGCCCCCGATTGGCAATGCCCCGCTTGCGGCGTGGCCTATGCCAAGGCCTCCGAGGGCTTGAGGCCCCAGCCGGTGCGCACCGATGTGTTCGTGGCCAAGCAGCAAAGCCAGTTCGCGTGGGGCAAATGGGTGGCGGTGGCCGTGTTGGCTTATGGCGCGTGGATGGGGTGGCAGGTGTCGGCCAAGCACCGCTTGCAAGGCCATGACGCCGAGCAGTCTTCGTCAGGCGATGTGCAGGCCTTGGCGGCCTCGGTCAAGTCGGGCGATGTGATCATCTACACCACCACCACCTGCCCTTATTGCGCGCAAGCCAAGGGCTGGCTGACGCAAAACGGCTTTGCCTTCACCGAATGCGATGCGCAAACCAGCATGGACTGCGAACGCAAGCTGCAGGAGTTGGGCGGCGTGGGCGTGCCCTTCCTGATGGTCAAGGGCAAACCGATGAAAAACGGGTTTGACTCGGATGAGTTTCTGGCTTTGCTGAAGTCTTAGCCTTCAGCGAGGTTTTTTGCGCCCAATGGCCTTGTGCGCCATGCCGCCACCCACGCTTTTCACCGACCGGGTCGGCGATGCACTGGCACCGGTTTCGCGAGGGGGCAGGCCCGTGTGCTGCGTCAGGATGCGGCCCTTGGTCACCGGCGAGGTCTTGATCGCGCCAGTGGGTGTGGAGTTCTTGCGGCGCGCGGTCTGGTAGCTGCCGTCCAGCACCGGCTGGTAGGTCGGGATCAGGTGGTGCTTGCCATTGCCGATCAGGTCGGCGCGGCCCATGGTCTTCAAAGCCTCGCGCAGCAGCGGCCAGTTGTTGGCATCGTGGTAGCGCAAAAAGGCCTTGTGCAAGCGGCGGCGGCGGTCGCCGCGCACGATGTCCACGGTCTCGCTGTCGCGCGTGATCTTGCGCAGGGGATTGCGGCCCGTGTGGTACATCGCGGTGGCTGTGGCCATGGGCGAGGGGTAGAAGGTTTGAACCTGGTCGGCCTTGAAGCCGTTGCGCTTGAGCCAGATGGCCAGGTTCATCATGTCCTCATCGCTGGTGCCCGGGTGGGCAGCGATGAAGTAGGGGATGAGGTACTGCTTCTTGCCGGCCTCTTCGCTGAATTTTTCGAACAGCTGCTTGAAGCGGTCGTAGCTGCCGATGCCCGGCTTCATCATCTTGGTGAGCGGGCCTTGCTCGGTGTGCTCGGGCGCGATCTTGAGGTAGCCGCCCACGTGGTGGGTGACCAGCTCCTTGATGTACTCGGGCGACTTGATGGCCAGGTCGTAGCGCAGGCCCGAGCTGATCAGGATCTTCTTGACGCCCTTCAAGGCCCGCGCGCGGCGGTACATCTTGATGAGCGGGCCGTGGTCGGTGTTCAGGTTGGAGCACACATCCGGGTACACGCACGAAGGCTTGCGGCAGGCCGCCTCGATCTCGGGCGACTTGCAGCCGATGCGGTACATGTTGGCCGTGGGGCCGCCCAGGTCGGAGATGACGCCGGTGAAGCCTTTCACGCTGTCGCGGATGGCTTCGATCTCCTTGATGACCGAGTCTTCACTGCGGCTTTGGATGATGCGGCCTTCGTGCTCGGTGATGGAGCAGAAGGTGCAGCCGCCAAAGCAGCCGCGCATGATGTTGACGCTGAAGCGGATCATCTCCCACGAGGGGATTTTGGTGGCGCCGTCGTGGCTGCCGTTTTCGTCGGCATACGCGGGGTGGGGCGACCGCGCGTATTGCAGGTCAAACGTGAAGTCCATCTCGGCCGTGGTCAGCGGGATGGGGGGCGGGTTGATCCACACGTCGCGGTGGCCGTGGGCTTGAACCAGGGCGCGCGCGTTGCCGGGGTTGGTCTCCAGGTGCAGCACGCGGTTGGCGTGGGCGTAGAGCACCTGGTCGCTCTTGACTTGTTCGTAAGACGGCAGCCGGATCACGGTGCGATCGCGCGGCGGCATGTTGATCTTGCCGGTGGGCTTGACCACGCTCAAGGGGTTGCGCACAAAGGCGATGGGCTTGACGCCGCTGCCCATGGCGGCGGCCATGCCGTTGTTGGCCTCGACTTTGCCATCAACCAGGGCCGGGGCGGGCGAGGGCGGGCCGTCGGCCTTGGCGGCGTCTTCCTTGGCGCAGGTGGTGCCCTGGGCCTCGGCCTGCTCCGACGTGGTCTGGTAAGGGTTGATGTGCTCGTCCACGCGGCCCGGCATGTCGACTTGCGACGAGTCGAGCTCGAACCAGCCGGCGGCGGTGGGGTCGTTGGTGCGGCGCATGAAAGCGGTGCCGCGCACGTCGGTGATCTGCTCGATGGGCTCGCGAGCGGCCAGGCGGTGCGCGATCTCGACGATGGCGCGCTCGGCATTGCCGTAGAGCAGCAGGTCGGCCTTGGCGTCGGCCAGGATGGAGCGGCGGACCTTGTCTTGCCAGTAGTCGTAATGCGCGATGCGGCGCAGCGAGCCTTCGATGCCGCCCATGATGATGGGCACGTCGTTGTAGGCCTCCTTGCAGCGCTGTGCGTAGACCAGCGAGGCGCGGTCGGGGCGGCTGCCGCCTTGGCCGCCGGGGGTGTACACGTCGTCGCTGCGGATCTTGCGGTCGGCGGTGTAGCGGTTGATCATCGAATCCATGTTCCCGGCGGTCACGCCATAGAACAGGTTGGGCTTGCCCAGCACCTTGAAGGGGTCGGCGCTTTGCCAGTCGGGCTGCGCGATGATGCCCACGCGAAAGCCTTGCGCCTCCAGCATGCGGCCGATCACGGCCATGCCGAAGCTGGGGTGGTCCACGTAGGCATCGCCCGTGACGATGATGATGTCGCAGCTGTCCCAGCCCAGCGCGGTCATCTCGTCCCGGCTCATGGGCAAATACTTGGCCGTGCCAAAGCGTTTGGCCCAGTACGGACGGTAGCCGTTCAGGGTCTTTTCAGCTTTGGGGATGGTGATCGGCGAGGCGGTGGCGGACATGGCGGGGGGCACTGACAGGAGGGCAACCCTCTATTGTCCACTTTTGGCCCTCGCACAAGGCCACTTTTTGAGTAGGGTGACCCCGATTCTGGGGTTTTTAGAGCTCGTTCAGGAAACGAACCTTGACCTTTTTGCCCTTGACCTTGCCGGCCGACAGTTGGCTGACCGCTTGCCGCGCAATGCTTCGCTCCACCGCCACGTAGGTGTGGAAATCGGTCACGTTGATCTTGCCGATCTGCGCGCCGCTGAAGCCCGCCTCGCCGGTCAAGGCGCCCAGCACGTCGCCCGGGCGGATCTTTTCCTTGCGGCCGCCCAGGATCTGCAGGGTGATCATGGGGGGCAGCAGGGGTTCGGTGCTGGCGGGCGTCAATTCGCTGACCGGGTGCCATTCAGACTGTTTGCCCTGCGCGACTTCGATGTTGCCAACGCGGCCCATCTCGTTCATCGTGGCCAGGTTGAGGGCCCAGCCGTTTTGATCAGCGCGGCCGGTGCGGCCAATGCGGTGCACGTGGATCTCGGTGTCAGGCGTGATGTCGACGTTGATCACGGCCTCCAACTGGGCGATGTCCAGGCCGCGCGCGGCCACGTCGGTGGCCACCAGCACCGAGCAACTGCGGTTGGCGA
>CAZKPN010000074.1:0-4894 GCA_964554655.1 uncultured Aquabacterium sp.
GGGATGAGGCGGAGGCGGGCGGGGCGACTTCGGGGGCGGCGAGGCGCGCAGGCCACGGCGGGTTGCCCCTCGCGCAGCGAGGGGTCGGCGAGGACTGTTTGAGCGCGCAGCGCGAATTCCGCAGCCGCCCGCCTTGGCCGAGCACAGAGCGCAGTCCGCCGCTACGCGGTGGACCGCCACCATAGGAGCACCGCCCGCCTCCGACTCATCCCCGCCCCGCGCTGCCCAGACAAAGCACACCACAAGCGCCACCACACGCCCCCCTAGCTTGAACCCACATTTAGGGATGCCAACCCACACCTTCCCTGCTCAAAATGGCGAACTCCATTTCACAAGGGCGGGATCATGGGCAATCTATTGATCAGGGGCAGCCAAGGTGCGGAGGTCAAGCGCCTGCGCCAACAGTTGGCCAAAGAGCTCGGCCCCGACGGCGCCGACTACAGCAAGCTGGCCTCCGGCCAAGACTTCGACGCCGATCTGGAAGCCGCCGTTCGCCGCTGGCAATCCGGCACCGGCCTCATCGCCGATGGCGTGGTCGGCCCGCGCTGCCAATCCCTGCTGGGCCTGGTCACCCTCCCCCCCTTGGCCATCCCGCTGGACAACGATGCCGTGCGGCGCCTGTTCCCCGCCACCAAACCCTCCAACATCGCGCGCTACCTGCCCTATGTGGCCGCCGCCCTGCAGGCCATGGGCTTGAACGACCGCAGCATGATCTGCGCCGCCCTGGGCACCATCCGCGCCGAAAGCGAAGGCTTCCTGCCCATCTCCGAGTTCCCTTCGCAGTTCAACACCAAGCCCGGCATGGCGCCCTTCAGCGCCTACGACGGGCGCAAGGCCCTGGGCAACACCCAGCCCGGCGACGGCGCCAAGTTCAAGGGACGCGGCTTCATCCAGCTCACCGGCCGCGCCAACTACACGCAATACGGCACCGAGCTCGGCATCGACCTGACCAGCAATGCCGACCTGGCCAATGCCCCTGAAGTGGCCGCCATGCTGCTGGCCACCTTCCTGGCCCACCGCGCCGACCCCATGCGCGCCGCCCTGGCCGAAGGCCAATACCTGGCCGCCCGCAAAATGGTCAACGGTGGCTCCCATGGGCTGGACCGCTTCAAGAACGTGTTCGACCTGGCCAAGCAGGTGTGGCCCATCGCCGAGCCCAAAGTGGGCGTCAGCGCCACCGCCCGCAAACGCGCCGCAGCGCCCATCAAGAAGAAGCGCCCCCTCACCGTCGCCAAAGACCCGGCCGACCTGCGCGACCGCTTCTACATGCCGCCCCCCGTGAGCCTGCCCGGCGAGTTCCCCGACTCCGCCGACATCAAGCGCTTCCTGTCCACCTACACCAAGGCCGGCCTGATCCTGGACCAGGGCCAGGAAGGCGCCTGTACCGGCTTCGGCCTGGCCTGCACGGTCAACTACCTGCGCTGGCGCAAGCAACAGATGCCCAAGACGCTGGAATCCGTCAGCGCGGCCATGCTCTACAGCTTCGCTCGCCGTTACGACGAGTACGACGGCGAGAACTACGAAGGCTCCAGCTGCCGGGGCGCCATCAAAGGCTGGTTCCACAACGGCGTCTGCCTGGACACCGACTGGCCCCACCACGACCACGATCCCGCCCAGCCTAAGTACGGCTACGCCCAACGCGCCGCGCAGACCACCCTGGGCGTTTACTTCCGCATCGAGGTCAAGTGCATCACCGACCTGCAAGCCGCGATCCGCGAGGTGGGCGCCATCTACGTGTCCAGCACCACGCACGAGGGCTGGAACCAGATCACCAACCAAGCCCAAGCCCCCACCGGCCACGCCGGCCTGCCCGTGATCCCTTATGACGGCCACCCGTCCGAAGTCGATGGCCACGCCTACGCGCTGGTCGGCTTCAACGAGCAGGGCTTTGTGCTGCAAAACTCCTGGGGACCTGGCTGGGGCGCGGGCGGCTTTGCCGTGCTCACCTACGCCGACTGGCTGGCCAACGGCATGGACGCCTGGGTGGTGGCCCTGGGCGTGTCGGGTGTGATGGTGGGCGGCATGACCACGGCCGCCGCCAGCCAGACCCGCACGGCCGGCGCGGACCCAGCCAACTGGTGGGACGAGCGCCGCGCCTACCAGCACAGCATCGTGATGGGCAACGATGGCCGCGTGCGCCGCTACCTGACCGAAGACGAAGTCAGCCGCACCCTGCTGCACCAGGCCTCGGTGCTGCCCGACACCTGGTTCCGCAGCCAGCCCGGCAAGGCAAAGCGCCTGGTGATCTACGCGCATGGTGGCCTCAACAGCGAAGCCGACGCGATCAAACGCGCGCGCGCCATGGGCCGCTTCTTCACCGGCAATGGCTGCTACCCACTGTTCCTGGCCTGGAAGACCGGCCTGATGGAAAGCATCGGCAACATCATCCAGGAAGCCCACCGCAAGCAAGCGCCCATGGCCGCTGGCGTGGGCGAATGGATCACCGACCGCACCGACCTGCTGATTGAAAAATCCATCGGCCGCCCATTGGTCAAGCCGGTGTGGAGCGAGATGAAAGAGAACGCCGAGTTGGCCTTCAACACCACGCGCGGCGGTGACCTGCTGATCACCGCTTTGCAAAAGCTGGTGAGCACCTGGGGCGACGACCTGGAGATCCACCTGGTGGGCCACTCGGCCGGCTCCATCATCCTGGGCCACATGCTGGACCTGGTGGCCAAGCGAGGCCTGGTCACCAAGATTTCATCGATCCAGCTGTGGGCACCGGCCTGCACCGTGCAGTTCGCCAACCAGCACTACGCGCCGCACGCGGAGCTGATGAAGAAGCTGCACCTTCAGGTGCTGTCCGACCGCAATGAGCGCGATGACAACGTCGTGGCCATCTACCGCAAGTCGCTGCTGTACCTCGTCTCCAACGCGCTGGAAACCGATCTGCGCACGCCCATCCTGGGCATGGACAACGTGTTCAACGCCGACTACCGAGGGTGGGATGGCTCGTCCAGCACGGCCGAGTCCTTGCGCAGTTGGCGCCAGGCGGCGGCCAACGCGGGCCTGGTACCGGGTGAGCGCCTGGTGGTGGTGGACCAGGACAAGATCACCGTGGCCAAGCCAGATCGCCAGGCCAAGGCCGCCCATGGCACGTTCGACAACGACGTGGACGTGGTGAGCCGCGCGGTGCAGCGCATCAGCGGCGGTGCGCTGAAGACGCCGGTGGATGATTTAAGGGGCTTCTAAAACCTAGGTTGAATAAGACGCGTCATCCACCTGAACGTCATGCTCCAGGATGACGGCGCCCAGATGCCCTTCGGGCGGGCGGCCAAAGAAAGGCCCACCTGGCTCCGAGAACAAATACACATCCGACTGCAGTGCACCGCAATGCGGGCAATGGTTGGTCAAACGGCTGATGCCATCATCACCCGGCAAATCCACGCGCAAGTTGGGCGCCAACAGCAAGAGCGCATCGGTCAGCTCGGTGGGTGGGTTGGCGATGCCGTACACATAGGTGCGGCTCTCGCCCGATTCACCCAGGTCGACCACATCGGCCGCGACCACGGCGTGCACCTGGGTCAGGGCATGGCACTTCCAGCAACTGGCCGTGGAGGTGCGCATGTGGATGGGGGCAACCAGGCGCAAGGCGGCGGCATCCGCAGACTTGGGCGCCGCGCCTTGACCGGAGTTTTTCTTCAGGCTGTGGGGAGTGCTCATCCAGTCGATCCCTTGAAGAGGTTAAGGCTCCACGCTACCACGACTTCTCAGAATTTGAAGATGGTCAACCCCAGACTCAGGCTGGTCTGCTTGAAGTTGTAATCCAGCAAAGTCTCGCCATAGCCCTGGAAGAGTTGGGCATACCAACGCAGGCCATCGGGCCGGTCGCGGAACACCGGGTAGGAGTAATCCAACTGCACCGAACCCTTGCCCGAGAACGAAGGCCGCCAAGCCACGGCCGCCGTGGAGCGCCCTGGCGTCCACATCATCTGCAGTTCGGCCCGCTTCATGTAATCCTGGATGTCGGGGTTGTCGTCGCCCACCGAGTTGTCGGTCTCCAGCCGGTGCTCCAGCCGCAGATTGAACATGAGGTCGCGCCGCTCCATGCCCACTTGGGCATATACCCGGTTCCAGCTGCGCGACAGCGGGTCAGGCTGGCCGTTGGATTGGTGGACGATGCCGGCCTGCGTCATGCGCCATTTCCAGCCCAGCGGCAACGATTGCCAGGAGGCGGGGGTGGGCACCACGTAGATGACTTCGGGCTGGTAATCGGTGCTGCGGAAAGGCGCGGATTGGTCGCGGTTCCACAACTGCCACATGGATTGTTGGGTGTAGGCCACCCACAGGTCAGCCCCGGGCAGCAGGGCGTTCTCCCAAACCTTGCTGCGCAGCGAGACTTGAATCTTGGCCTCGCCGTTCTGGTACCGAGGCAGGTTGCTCGCCTTGGCGCGGGTCGGGCTGCTGGGATTGCGGTTCACGCTCGCCATGCTGTGCAGGGGCATGAAAAAATTAGGCCGGTAGCTGGTGTAGTTGAAGGTGCCACGCTTGTCGGCCTGGTCCAGCTCCCAGTACCGGGACATGAAGCTGTTCTCAGACTGCTGCGTGGTGGCCGGCGTTGCAGCCTGGCTCACGGGCACGGCCTCGGGGGTACCAGGCACTGCGGCGGGCGATGCCGGCAGGGTCACCATGGCCTCGCGCCCGGCCAGCCTGTCGTAGCAGGCCAGTCGAGCGCTGGTATCCGGCAAACCCAGGCACTCCTTCAGATCAAGGGGGGCCTGGGCGAAAGCGGGGGCGGTCAGCCCCATGCTCAAGGCCAGCAGGGAAGAACGGAGGGGGTGGTGTGGGGTAAGCATGCGTGATTGGATCACGCGGCCACTTCGGCACCGAGCTCCGACATCAGTTCTTCCTTGCGGCTGGCCATGGCATCGCCCAATTGGTGCAGGTCCAAAGA
>CAZKPN010000074.1:4994-16566 GCA_964554655.1 uncultured Aquabacterium sp.
AGGGCTTGCTTTTCTTCTTCGCCGGCATCCGTCTTGACCAACTTCTCGTAGTCCTTGAACAGCTTCTTGACTTCCTTGTGGTCGGCGGTCAGCAGTTGCAGGGCATCGGGGGTGGCCTTGGCCTTGGTTTTGACAGCAGGTGCCTTGGTGGCTGGTTTCTTGGCAGTGGTTGGCATGTTGTTTCCTTGGGTTGATGGAAAAAAATCAGTCAGTCAGCGAAGGTCAAAGTCGGCCCATCAGCATCAGCACGATCAGCACAACCAGGATCAAGCCCAGGCCACCACTGGGGCCGTAACCCCAGCTGCGGCTGTGACCCCAGGTGGGCACGGCGCCAATGAGCATCAACAGAACAACGATCAGCAGGATGGTTCCCAAGCTCATGATGGCTCTCCTTATTTCTTGATTTGATTGCCAATGACGCCGCCCACGGCCGCACCACCGATGGTTCCGCCAGCGCTGCCGCCGGTGAGCACAGCACCCGCTGCGGCGCCCACACCCGCGCCCACGGCGGTGTTGCGGTCACGGGCGGACATGTCGCTGCACGCCCCCAGGCCGACCAAGGCCAGCGCGGTGGTGGCGGTCAAAGCCAGGCGGACGGATGTCTGTCGAATGTGGTTCATGGCACTTCTCCTTTGGGTGGGTAACAACCTGTTGTTGGCAAACAGGATGCCCACGAGGGCCGTGCCGTGAAATAAATGTCAGCGCAGGGTGTGCATGACGTCTTGCGCCACCTGATTCAACAGCTGACTCATGGCGGCCGCCTGGCCCACCGGGGTGTCTGGCGACACCGGCGTGCTGTTGGTGCTGCTCCCAGAGAAAACCGGGGTGGGCGTGCTGCCCGGGCCGGTGATCCGCCAACTCACGTCCGCCCGCAACTGCCCAGCGTTGCGCACATAGTCCAGCGGTGCGATGTTGACGATCAACACCTGCCCGGTGGGCATGGAAGGGCAATGCGAGTCACACACCGTCCAACTCGGCAAAGCTTGCCGCAAAAGCAGGGCCAGGTGATTGGTCAGCCCCACTTCCAGGCGCTCGGCCCAGGCAGTGTTGGGCCATTCGGCCAGCGTGCTGTCGGCATTTCGGTAGCGCACGGCATCGGTTTGCAGGTATTCCGGGATGTTGACGCGGCGCAGGGTGAGGAACCTGGGCGCCGAGGCCGTCGAGGCGGGCGACGCGACCACGGCGGGCGTCACCGGCTGAGAGGGTGGCAAGGGCAGCGACAACAAGGTTGGCACGGGCGCGGTGCTGCACGCGCCAAGGCCCAGGGCCAAGAAGGCCATGCCCAGGGAGATGACAAAACGGCGAGGCAAGAAGGTGATCATGGTGCTTTCTTCCCGAACAAGATGGTGTTGGGCTGGCGTTCCAGCTGATCAGCGAACGAACGCAGGCTGCGTGCGGCCAGCGACAAGTCCCGCACCGCCAGCTCGGCATCGGACCGCAAGGGCGAGCCCACGGCGCTGAGCTCTGCGAAGTTGCCCATGGCCTGCTGCGCGGCCTGCGCTGCATCGCGGGCAGCCTGCAAAGTTTGCTGGATCTCGGGCTGGGTTTGCAGCACCACCTTGCGCGATGACTCCGACAACTGCTCCACCGACGCCAAGGTGGCTTGCGCCTGAGCCTGCACATCCTGCAAGGCCTTGGCGCCCACCACCAGGGTCTGCTTGGCTTGCGCCGCCGCCGCGCCGATCTCCTTGCCCGACAAGGCCACCGCCTGTTGGGTCACCTTCAAGGTCTGGTCCAACTGGTTGATGGTCCTGCGCACATCCTGCACCAGGTCGGCCAAGGGCAACTCGGCGACCTGGTCCAGCAGGGCGTCCAGCTTGTCGCGCATGGCCGGGATCTCGGGCACGGCCCCAGAACCACCGCCCAGCAACACCGCAGGGGTATCGGGCTTGAAGTCCAGGTCGATGCTGGTCTGGCCGGTCACCACACTCTGGATGATGAGCTTGGCCCGCAGGCCACGTTGCACCAGATCAGGCAACTTGCGAAAGCTGCCGCCTTGCTCATCCCCCATCTTCACAGTGTCACTGGCCAGGGTCAGCCCGACAGGAATGCGCGTGACCAGGGACTTGGGGTCCACCTCGATGCCGATGCTCAGCACCTCGCCAATCTTCACGCCCCGAAAGCTCACGGGCGCCCCGACGTACAAGCCCCGAACGCTGCCTTGAAAGTAGACGATGGCCTTTTGCCGCTTGGCGAACAGGTCGGCACCGCCCAGGGTGACCAGCCCCACCACGATCAGGATCAAGGCCGCGACGACGAAACCGCCGACGAGCAAGGCATTGCGTTTCATAACTTCTCCCGGTGCAGGAACGCGTGCACGGTTGGGTGGGTGGCGGTGTCCAGCAACTCGCTGGGCTTGCCATGGGCGATGGGTTTCTTGCTGTCCGCGTCCAGAAAGATGCTGTCGTCGGCGATGGCAAAAAGGCTGGGCAACTCATGCGAGACCATCAAGACGGCAGCACCCGTGCGCTCACGGATCTCCAGGATCAGGTCGTCCAGGCGCTTGGAGCTGATCGGGTCCAGGCCGGCGGAAGGCTCGTCCAGGAACAGCAAGCGTGGTTGCGCCGCGATGGCCCGGGCCAGGCCGGCGCGCTTCTTCATGCCGCCGCTGAGATCGGCCGGGCTGTAGTCGGCAAAATCAGCCATCTCGACCCAGGACAGGGCTTCGCGCGCCCGTTCGATGCGCTCGTCTTCGGACAAGTCCGTGTGCTGCTCCAAGGGCATCAGCACGTTTTCCAACACCGTCATGGAGGACCACAAGGCAGCGCTTTGAAAGAGCACGCCAAAGCCGGACCGCAGCTTGGTGCGCTCATCGTCGTGGCTTTTCCAGTAGTCCTTGCCGTCGTACAGCACCTGCCCGTGGGCCGGCTCCAGCAGGCCGATCAGGTGTTTGAGCAAGGTACTTTTGCCACAGCCACTGCCCCCCATGATGGCAAAGATGGTGCCGGGCTCGACCTCGAACGACACCTCTTCCTGGATCAGCTTGTCGCCAAAACGCATGGTCAGGTCTTGAACGCTGAGCAAGGCCATCGTCAGATCCCCAGCGCGTTGGCGCAGACCGAGAACACGGCGTCCAAGGCGATCACGCCCACGATGCCCGCGACCACCGCGCGCGTGGTGGCCTGACCGACGCCTGCCGCGTTGCGCTCGGCATGCAGGCCGTGGTAGCAGCCCGCGATCGCCACCAGGATGCCAAAGGCGATGGCTTTGGAGAACCCCAGGCCCAGGTGCTGAAAGCTCAGGGCATCAAGGCTGCGGTCAAAGTAGGCGGCGGGCGCCAGGCTCAGCATGCTGGCCCCCACTGTGAAGCCCCCCACCAAGCCGGCCACGCAACCAAAGACATACAGCAAGGGCATCACCAGCAGCAAGGCCAGCACACGCGGCACCACCAGATGGTCCATGGCATTCAGGCCCAACACCTCCAGCGCGTCAATCTCTTCATTGGCCTGCATGGTGGCCAGCTCGGCCGCGAAGGCCGCACCGGTGCGGCCGGCCATCACCACCGCCGTGATCACAGCCGCCATCTCGCGCGACACGGCAATGGCCACCAGGTCGGCCACGAAGATGCCCGCGCCAAACTTCACCAGCTGCACCGCGCCCACAAAGGCCAGGATCGCACCCACCAGCACATTGACCACCAGCACGATCAGCAAGGCGCGGGCGCTGCAATCGGCCAGCACGCGGGCCATGTCCTGCGACCGGAAACGCCAATCGTGGGGCAAGCCCCGAAAGATCGCCAGGATCACTGATCCTAAAAAAGTGATGCCGCGAAAAGTGCCTTGCAGCGGCGCGGTCCGAAGCCAACGAATCGTCATGTTTGCCGTTCTAACACGAGGCGGAGGCCCAGCAGGGCAAGAACAGTGCCTGTCGGCTTTGCCCGACGTCAAGTCGCGCCGATGTCTGACACGCCAAGGAGACAGTGCCTACGGTGCGCGCCAGAGGTCCTCTCCTAAAGTTTCAACCACCAACCAACCCTTCACACATCAGGAGAACCTCCATGCGTCATCGTTTGCCGAACTCCCGCCACCTTCGCATCGCGTCTTCATGGACCTTGCTCACCCTGGCCACCGCTGCCGCGCCTGCCATGGCCGTCGAGAACAGCATGCCGGTGATCGACCGCGTTGGGGTGTGGGTGGGCGGCTACAACGTGGACGCGGAAGGCGACCTCAGCCTGTCCTCCCTGGATGGCACCCAGTCCACCGGCCAGCAACGCGTGATTGATGGCTCGGACGTGGTCAAGCGCGCCCGCGTTGACTGGCTGCTGTTTGACCGCCAAGGCTTCTCGGTGGACCTGTACCACTACAGCCAGAACAAGAGCCTGGGCGTGAGCGAGCCCTTCACCTACAACGGACAAAGCTACTCGGCCACGGCCCAGCTGAACACCAAGACCTCGTTCGACATCGGCAATTTCTCTTACCGCTGGTGGTTTGGCGGCGAGGACACCGTGGCCGGCGTGGGCGTGGGCGCCGCCTACTACAAGGTCAAGCTGAACTACACGGCGTCCGCCACCGTGGGCGGCCTGTCGCAGACCATCTCGGACGGCGACAAGAAAGACGCCTGGGCGCCCTTGCTGACGCTGGGCCTGCGCCACCGCATCAGCGACCAGGTCAGGCTTTACGCCGACGTGTCCGGCTCCAAGAAGAACGGCGGCGAAACCTATGGTGACATCGTCAATGCCGGTGCCGGCGTAGAGTGGTTCCCGTGGCGCAACATCGGCTTGGGCGCTGAGTACAACCACACCCGCATTCGCGTGAACTACAAGACTGACGATGCCGTGGCCAAGCTTGACCTGAAGCTGAACGGCCCAGCCTTGTACCTGCGGATGCGTTTCTAACCATCAACAGGAGCTGAGCATGAACTTCCATTCCTTGACCCTCAAGCGTTCCCTGCTGGCCGGCTTGTTCGCCGCGGCCAGCCTGGCCCTGGTCCCGTCCATGTCCAACGCGACCACCTTCACGTCCAAGCTGTCCGGCGAGGCTGAAACACCGCCCGTGACCACCATGGGCACCGGCACGCTGGAGGGCACGTACACGCCCGCCACCAAGCTCCTGAAATGGAAGGTCGTGTACTCCGGCCTGAGCGGCGCGGTGACGGCCGCGCACTTCCACGGCCCCGCCATCCCTGGCCAGAACGCGGGCGTGGCCCTGCCTTTGAATGGCAAGCTGGACAGCCCCCTTGAAGGTGAAGCCACCCTCACCGAAGCGCAGGCCGCGCAAGTGACGGCGGGCCGGTGGTACATCAATCTGCACACCGCCGCCAACCCCAAGGGAGAGGTGCGAGGTCAACTGATCATCAGCCCATGACCACGAAAGCGCCTTGATTCAGGGCATACCCCAAGCCCCCAAATGGGTGGACCTTGCTGAAGTCACACCCAAGCCATCAAATGGCGGGCGACCATGGTGCAAGATCGGAGCATGACCGCCCATGCCTCCGCACTGCCATCACCGCCCCATCGCCATGGCGCTGATTTGGCCACCACCCGCCGCATCGCCAGCCGCCTGCGCCTGATGATCCGAGGCAACCCGGAGCCCACGCCCGTGCAATGGGCCCGGCTCGGAGCGGCCCTGTGGCGTGGTGACCCGCTGGCCGATGACGTAGCCCATTGGCTTCAACAAGTGGGCATGGGGGTGGGCCGCCCCATGCTGGAGCGCGCCATCGAGCATGGACTGGACGCCGTGCCCGATGCCCCTCAAGCCCTGCGGTGCTTCCTGCAAGCCGTCGAGCAAACGCCTGATTGGGTCGATGAGGCCCAGCTGGCGCGAGGCGCCCGCTTCATCCAGAGCACCGGCCAACACGGCATGCTGGTTTTGCGCGATGCGGGCCTGATGGCCGGCTACCAGGCCTCCGCCATCAACAAGACATTGGTGATGACCGGCTCGCTGCAGCGCGGCGCACAACGCCGCCTGGCCGAAACCTCATCGTGGTGGATGGACTGCACCACCGATGGCGGCATGGGCCGCCACAGCGCCGGTTTCAAAACCACCTTGCGGGTGCGTGCCATGCATGCCCTGGTGCGCCAGAACCTGCTGCGCCGCCCCGACTGGGATTCGGCCGCGCACGGCCTGCCCATCAACCAGGTTGACATGCAGGCCACCTACCTGGGCTTCAGCGCGGTGCATCTGATCGCCTTGCGCATCACCGGCGTCGTGGTCAGCCGCGCCGATGGCCTGGCGATGATGCACTTGTGGCGCTACATCGGCTGGCTCATGGGCGTCGAAGAAGGCCTGCTGTCCGAGACCGAAATGCAAGGCCGCACCTCGCTGTACCAGAACGTGATCAGCCAGGCACCGCCCGACGAAAGCAGCGCCGCCCTGGGTCGGGCCTTGATGAACGAGCCCCTGGACCGGCACTACCCCTGGGGTGGTGCCCTGCGCGGCCGCTTCAACCGTGCCCGCCACCTGAGCATGCTGAGGCTGTTTGTGGGCCGCGAAGGCATGCAGCACCTGGGCCTGCCGCCCGCCTTGCCCTGGCACCCGGTGCTGACCACCTTGCCGCGCCTGCTCTGGACCGGCCTGCATCACCTGCTACCCGGTGGCCAGGCCCGCATGGTGCGCGAGGGCCGCGCCAACCAATTGCGCTACATGCCCATCGTGTTCGGCAAACACCCGCCCGTGGTGGCCCAACACGTGGCGCCGTAGAAGCGGGCACAATTGCGCCCTCTGACCCTTTGATCTTGATCGCCCCTGTTTCCATGTCCTCGACGCCCACCTCTCCTTCGCCGACCCCAGATGCCATGACGCCGGCCGCCTGCGCCACGCAACTTCGGCAACTGTTCCCGGCCCTGTTTGACGGCGCGCCCAAGCCTTTGAAACTGCGCATCCAGGCCGACATCCAGGAGCGCGCCCCCGGCGTGTTCACCAAGCAGGTGCTGTCGGCCTTCCTGCGCCGCCACACCGGCAACCATGCTTACCTGGTGGCCCTGAGCAAGGCCACCCACCGCTTCGACCTGGATGGCCAGCCCGGCGACGAGATCAGCGAAGAACACCGCAAAGCCGCCCTGGAAGAGCTGGGCCGGCGCCGTGCCAACCACGAATCCAAGGTCGAGCTGGAACACCAGCAGCGCCGCAACCGCGCCAACTTGCTGCGCGATTTCCAGACCACCACCTTGACCCCGGCCAACTTCTGCGCGCTCAAGGGCGTGCCGGTGGAAGAACTCGACCACCTGCTGGAGATGGCCCGCAAGGAAGCGCAAGAAGCGCCCCCTCAAGACCGCCGGCCGCGCCCGCCCCAGCAACGGCGCCGTTGAGCAGTCGCAGGTGCCCTCTGGGTGCCTGCCCCACTGAGACAACTTGCCCACTGCCGGTGCCCTTGAAACCGCAGTAGATTCAGGGATGCGCTCCCACCTCTTTGCTTTCATCCTGGCGGCAGGCATCGCTGGCCCGCTGCACGCCGCCCCCCAGGTCGAGGACAGCATCGCCCAGCGGGTGCAAGCCTGCACGGTGTGCCATGGCCCCCAAGGGCGCGCCGCCAGTGATGGCTACTACCCGCGCATCGCCGGCAAGCCCGCAGGCTACCTGTACAACCAGCTGCGCAACTTCCGCGATGGCCGCCGCCACTACGCGCTGATGGCCAATTTGCTGGATCCGCTGTCCGACGAGTACCTGCACGAGATCGCCAACTACTTTGCCGCGCTGGACCTGCCCTACCCTGCGCAGCGGCCCACGTCCCCCACCGCAGCCGCCGACCTCAAGCGTGGCCAGGAGCTGGTGACCCGAGGCGACGCCCAACGCAAGATCCCCGCCTGCGTGCAATGCCACGGCGCGGCATTGACGGGCGTCCAACCCGCCATCCCGGGCTTGCTGGGCGTACCGCGCGATTACATCAACGCCCAATTGGGATCCTGGCAAAACGGCAACCGCCAGGCCAAGGCGCCCGACTGCATGGCCACCATCGCACAACGCCTGCGGCCCGAAGACATCGCGGCCGTGTCGCAATGGATCTCGGCCCAGCCTGTGCCTGAACATGCCAAGGCGGCGGCCAGCTTGCCGGGCCGCCTGCCCATGCCTTGTGGCGGCGTGCCGGATGGCCAGGGGGCCAAGCCGTGAAGCGCGCCATCGCCCTGCTGCTGATCATCGGCCTGGCCTTGGCCGCCGCCGTCTACGCCCTGAATGTGCGCGGCGAAGACCCGATCACCGCTGGCGTTGAGCCCCCTGCCAGCGCGCCACTCATCGCCAGTGGCGAATACCTGGCCCGCACCGGCAACTGCATGGCCTGCCACACGGCGCGCGGTGGCGCGCCCTACGCGGGCGGCCTGGGCATCCAGACGCCCTTTGGCACCGTGTACACCTCCAACCTCACGCCCGATGCGCAAACCGGCATCGGCGCCTGGTCGTCGTCAGAGTTCTGGCGCGCCTTGCACAACGGCCGCTCGCGCGATGGCCGCCTGCTTTACCCCGCCTTCCCCTACCCCAACTACACCCACGTCACCCGGGCCGATTCGGACGCGATCTTTGCCTACTTGCGAAGCCTGCCCGCCGTGGCCCAGGCCAACCGGCCCCACGAACTGCGCTTTCCTTACGACTCAACCCCAGCCTTGGCCATGTGGCGCGCCTTGTTCTTCAAGCCCGGCCAGTTTGAGCCGGACACGAAGCAATCGGCCAACTGGAACCGTGGCGCCTACCTGGTGCAAGGCCTGGGCCATTGCAACGCCTGCCACGCCAGCCGCAATGCACTGGGCGCCACCAGCGGCACCCTGGACTTGAGCGGTGGCCTGATCCCGGTGCAGAACTGGTATGCGCCCTCACTCGCCTCGGCGCACGAAGCGGGCGTGGCCGAGTGGCGCCTGTCCGACATCGTCGAGTTGCTCAAGACCGGCGTGTCCAGCCAAGGCACCGTGGTTGGCCCCATGGCCGAGGTCGTGCAGAACAGCACGCAGCACTGGACCGATGGCGACCTGCTCGCCATGGCCACCTACCTGAAGGCGCTGCCGCCCAGCCAAGACGAGCGCGCCCCCGTCACGGTGGCGCCACCCCTGCCAGACAGCCGTGGCGCCAAGCTCTACAAGGTGCATTGCGCGCAATGCCATGGCGATCAGGGCGAAGGCGCGGCCAAGGCCTACCCCGCGCTGGCCGGCAACCGCGCGGTGACCATGGCGTCGCCCGCCAACCTGGTGCGCATGGTGCTGGCAGGAGGCTTCGCGCCATCAACGGCCGGCAACCCACGGCCTTACGGCATGCCGCCCTTCGCCATGGTCTTCAGCAACGACGACACGGCCGCGGTGGTGTCCTACATCCGCAGCGCGTGGGGCAACCAGGGCCAGGCAGTCTCCACGCTGGAGGTGATCCAGTTGCGCAACGGATTGCAATACTGAGCGGAGACGAGTTGCGCTTCACCCCGGTGGGGCGGCCGACAGCACCACGTCGATGACGGCATCCAGGGCGCGCCGCAGTTGCTTCTTCCTGATGATGAGCGGCGGTGCCAGGCGGATGACCACATCGTGGGTTTCCTTGGTCAGCACGCCACGCTCTTTCAGGGCATCCACCAGGCCGCGTGCGCCCAACTCGGGCACGACTTCAATGCCCATCATCAGGCCCCGCCCCCGGATGTCGCGCACGATGGGGCTGTGGCCCAAGGCCGCTTTCAGGTAGCCCAGGGCCCAATCACCCAACCGATCCACCCGAGCGATGAACTCGGGCTCGCTCAACAGCGTCAGGGCCGTCATGCTGACGGCGGCGGCGATGGCATTGCCGCCGAAGGTCGAGCCGTGGTCACCCGGGCGCAGCACGCCCAGCACCTCAGCGCTGCCCACCACCGCCGACACCGGGTACACGCCACCGCCCAGGGCCTTGCCCAGGATCAGGAGGTCAGGGTCCAGGTCCTCGTGCTGGAAACAGAACAAGCGCCCGGTGCGCGACAGGCCGCACTGGATCTCGTCCACGATGAACAGCACGCGGTGCTGCCGGCACAGCTCGCGGGCACGCTTCAAATAACCGGGGGGCGGCAAGCGGATGCCCGCTTCACCCTGGATGGGCTCGACGATGAAAGCGGCGGTGCGCGGCGTGATGGCCTGGGCCAGGGCGTCAACGTCGCCAAAGGGCACAGTCTTGAAGCCCGGCAGGTAGGGGCCGAAATTCTCGCGGTACTGCGCCTCGGTCGACAAGCTCACCAAGGCCAGAGTGCGCCCGTGAAAGTTGCCTTCGCACCCGATGATCTCGACGCGATCGCGGGCAATGCCCTTGACCGTTTCGCCCCATTTGCGCGCCAGCTTCAAGGCGGTTTCCACCGCCTCGGCCCCGGTGTTCATGGGCAGGGCCTTGTCCATGCCCGCCAGGGTGGTGAGTTGCGCCAGCCACAGCGGCAACTGGTCGTTGTAGAAAGCCCGGCTGGTCACGTCCAGCATCTTGGCCTGGCGGGCCAGCGCCTTCAGCACCTTGGGGTGGCTGTGCCCCAGCGAGGCGGTTGAATACGCGCTCATCATGTCGGTGTAGCGCCGCCCGGCCACGTCCCACAGGTGGATGCCTTTGGCGCGCTGCAGCACCACGTCGATGGGGCGGTAGTTGTGCGCCCCGCGCGCCAGGTCCAGGTCGATGAGTTGCTGGCTTTTCGTGCTCAAGTGGGCCCCTTGTCGCTGCAGGTTTTGTGCCCAGTGTCCCCCCTTTGGCCCAGAAATGGGCGCGGATCAACACCCGAATGCGCCCTTTGTGTGCACTCTTGATCCGTAAACTGGCCTGATGATCTGCCTGCGCCGCCTTGCCCTGCCCGCCGTCATCGCCCTGCTGATGACGACGCCCGCCTCCATGGCCCTGGCCGCCGAAAACGCCGCCCGCGTGATCGTGAAATTCAAGGCCGGCTCCGCGCTCATGCGCGCGCAGGCGCAGTCCGCGACACCGCAGCGCGTGGAGCATGCCCTGTCACTGGGGCAACGCATCGGACGCACCTTGCACGACGGCCCGGGCCTGAGCAGCCGCACCCAGGTCGTCCTGGCCGATGGCCTCAGCTCGGCACAGCTGGCGGCCCGGCTGGCGAAAGAGTCCGATGTGGAATACGCGGTGGTGGACCAAAAGCGCTTTCGCCTGGTCGCGCCCAACGACACGCTGTATGGCGACAACCTGGCCGGCTACACCCCCACGGCGGGCCAGTGGTACCTGCGCGCCCCCGGCGGCGCCATCCAGTCCGCCATCAATGTGGAACCGGCCTGGGACATCACTCAGGGCAGCACCAGCGTGGTCGTGGCCGTGTTGGACACCGGCATCCGCTACGACCATGCCGACCTGAGCGCCAACCTGCTGCCCGGCTACGACATGGTCACCAACGTGGGCATGGCCAACGACGGCAATGGCCGCGACGCCGACGCCTCCGACCCGGGCGACTGGATCACCTACGCCGAGACCTCCGGCGGCGGCCAGTTCGCGGGCTGTGGCCGCGACGGCAACAACAACCTGGCGGCCGAGAACAGCACCTGGCACGGCACCCAAACCACCGGCCTCATCGGCGCACTGACCAACAACGGCACCGGCATGGCCAGCGTGGGCCGCAACGTGCAGATCTTGCCCGTGCGCGTGCTGGGCAAGTGCGGCGGCTACGACTCGGACATCATGGCCGGCATGCTCTGGGCCGCCGGCATCGGCGTGTC
>CAZKPN010000074.1:16666-19858 GCA_964554655.1 uncultured Aquabacterium sp.
GACCTGGGGCCCGAGATCACCATCAGCGCGCCCGCCGGCAATTGCGTCAACACCCTGTCGGGCCAGCCTTGCCTGTACCCGATCCTGACGACCAGCAACGCCGGCACCACCACACCGATCGCGGCCAGCACCATCTACACCAACAGCTACTACACCTCGCTGGGCACCAGCTTTTCCGCGCCCATGGTGTCGGGCACGATTGGCTTGATGCTGTCGGTCGATCCCACGCTCACCCCGGCGGCGATCCGCGCCATCCTGATGGGTTCGGCCCGCGCCTTCCCCACCACCGGGGGCGACAACGGCGATGGCGGCAGCACCACGGTGCCGCGCTGCGCGGCGCCTTCATCCACCGAACAGGCCCAGTGCTACTGCACCACAGCCACCTGCGGCGCCGGCATGCTGGACACGGGCGCCGCCCTGGCCGCGACCAATGCCGGGCTGCAAGCCCAGATCGATTTCTCAAGAACGGGTGCCGTGCCATCCCAGGCCTTGGCCCTCAGCGGCGCCAACTCCTGGGTGGCCAGCGGACGCAGCATCGTGTCCTACCAATGGACTTTGGTCGATGGGGGTGGCGTCGTCACACCACTCACCACAGACACCGGCAGCAGCATCTCGGTCACGCCCAGCGCCCTGGGCCGCTTCACGGTGAGCCTGACCATCACCGATGACCTGAGCGCCACCTCCACCACCGTGCAGACCATTGACGTGGTCACGCCCTCAGTCACCACCGCGTCGTCCAGCGGCGGCGGGGGCGGGGGCGGCGGGGCTTTGGATGGCAGCACCTTGATGGGCCTGCTGGCGGCGCTGATGGGCGCACTCGGCCTGGCCAGACGGCCCCGCCCTCAGCCATCACCGAAGAACTAATCCGGCCAGGTCCGGCGGGCCACGCCCTCGTAGCAAACGTCAGCGCACGAGGTCGGGAACAAAGTGCCCGGTGGCTTTTCCACCGCCTCGACATAGCAAGGCTGCATGCCCGCCAGGAACACCGGGAAGTACAGCAGGTTGTAGTCCCGTGGCGAGAAGCCAAAGTCCGCGCCAAAGGCCGACACCAGCGCGCCGAAGTTCATGCTCAGCGGCTTGCCCACCGATGCCAAGTAGCGTTCGACCTCAAAAGCCAAGGTCACGTGCGGCCCATCACCCACGCCCAGCTTGCGCGCCAAGGTCATGGTCGGCTCGATGCGCTCATCGCGCGAGGCCAGGGGGCGGCCATAACCAGCCAGCTTGCCCTGGTGCTTCAAGTGCAGGTCGATGCACTCACCCAGGGACGAGCCTGCCTGCATCTCATCGTGGGTGCGCTTGAAAAAAGCCAGCGCCTTGAACTCATTGCGCCGCCCATAGATGGTGGCCTCGGACACCGCTTGGGCCGCGCTCATGGCCAGGACCGGCGTGGTGCGGGTGGTGCCGCCCAGGCCCGCCACGCGGTTGTTCCAGATGCGCGCGTCCGGGTAGCTGGTCCAGACCCAGATGGCTTCCAGCACCTGCAATTGCGCGGGCTGCAAACGCCGCCCGGTGATGCCGAAAGCGCACAGGTCAAACCAACCCATCTTCTCTTCAAAGCCGGTGTGCAGGTCGTGCCCACGGAACACCGCGCGTGTGCCCGGAAACGCCGCGCCCACCTTGGTCGTCAGCTTGCCTGCTGCTTGTTGCAATCGTTCAGGGCCGTTCATGCCGCCTCCTTGGCCGGGTCGTCCTGCAGGTCCACCGGGTAGAAGGGAAACCGCTTGAAGCCGTAACGCCATTGCTCCAGGGCATGCACCGCCGAGCCCGGCAGGCGCAACAGGAGGTGCAGCATCTCGCCCTCTTCGGGGCCAAAGCCCAGGTCCACCAAGGCCGCCGCCGCCACACCCGTCATGGCCAGTGGCAAGCCGGCTGCCGCCTCCAGCGCTGCCAAGTGCGTGCTCAACCAGGGCAGGCACGTGCCCGTGCTCAGGGAGGCCAGCACCGTCAAGGCCTGCACCACCACCGTGGGCGTGCGCAAGCCATTGGGGTCAAAGCCGGCGGGATGCTCCTGCACGGGCCACACGTCATCGGGCAGCACGGGCGGCTGGGCGATGCGTCGCTGCCAGGCGTTCAAGTCAGTGCCGCAATCGGCCCAGTCGCGCATGGCCAGGAACACCTCCCGTGCGCCACCGCTCTGCCCTGCGCCCACGGCCAAGGCCGCGATCAGGCTGGCAGCCGCGGTTGATCCGCCCACACCGCCACACATGGCCGCGTGCACGGCCGGATCACGCGGCCCGGGGTTGGCCAGGGCCACCGCCAGCGCGTCGAACAACTGGGCTTGTTGGGCCGAAGGCGCCTCGCCACGGAACAGCAGGTAGACCATGTCAGCCCAACGCGCCCGGCCCAGCATCTGGCCATACACGTCATAGCCGTGGCAATGGGCCGCCCGGGTCGCGAAGGGGTTGTCGGCCTCGGGCTCTTCCAGCCAGATGCGCGTGTGGATGGGCGAGACGCTCATGGCGCGGTGTCCAGCGTCTGCATGCGCAAGCCCATGGGCGGCACCTCTTCAGGGTCGATGCGAACATCCAGCAAAGTGGGCCCCTTGCGGTTCAGGATCTGGGCCATGTCCAGGTCATTGAAATCTTGTGGCGATCGGATCACGTGGCCCGTGATGCCCATGGACTGCGCCATCAGGCTGAAATCAACCTGTGGCAACTCAAAGGCGATCTGCTCGGCGCCCGCCAGGCGCTGCCCGTGCTTGACCATGCCCAGCGCCGCGTCATTGAGCACCACGAAGATCACGGTGAGCTGCTCTTGCGCCGCCACGGTGATCTCCTGGCCGTTCATCAGGTAACTGCCGTCGCCCGTGATGCACACCACCGGGTAGTCGGGATTGCCCCGCGCGATGCCCACGGCCGCGCCAATGGCCCAGCCCATCGGGGCAAAGTCCATCAACACGCGCAACCAACCGGCATGGTCCATGCGGCGCTCGCCACGGCGCGAGGGCGTGTGCATGGTCGGTGAATTGGCGGCCGGCATCGTCATGCCCGGCACCAGGCCCATGCGGCGGTTGCGCAACTCCAGGTAATGGATGGACCAGGCCGTGCTGTTGCCCGCATCGGCGATGAAGCGCGTGGTGGGCGGAAAGCGGTTGGACAGCTCCGTCATCAGGCGTTGCGGCTTGATGGGCGAGCTCATGTCCTCGCGCTTGTCCGGCGCCCTCACGGTGACCTCGGCCACGTCGGTGTGCAC
>CAZKPN010000075.1:0-19845 GCA_964554655.1 uncultured Aquabacterium sp.
TTCGCCTGCCTGATGGAAGGCCTGTTCTTCTACGTCGGCTTCACGCAGATCCTGGCCCTGGGCCGCCAGAACAAGATGACCGGTGCCGCCGAGCAGTACCAGTACATCCTGCGCGACGAGTCCATGCACTGCAACTTCGGCATTGACCTGATCAATCAGCTCAAGCTGGAGAACCCGCACCTGTGGACCGCCGACTTCAAAGCCGAGATCAAAGCGCTGTTCCTTAAAGCTGTCGAACTTGAATACCGATATGCAGAAGACACCATGCCACGTGGCGTGCTGGGCATGAATGCATCGATGTTCAAGGGTTATCTGCGCTACATCGCCAACCGCCGTGCCGCACAGATTGGGCTGGAAGAACTCTTCGCCAACGAAGAGAACCCCTTCCCGTGGATGAGCGAAATGATCGACCTGAAGAAAGAACGAAACTTTTTCGAAACCCGAGTCATTGAATATCAGTCGGGCGGCGCCCTGAGCTGGGATTGATCCCTTGCACAGAGCACCGCACCGGCGTACCCCATTCATCACACCGCGCTCAGATCCTAGGGGGCGTTGGGTGATGAATCGCTGTACCGCATTCAGCGGTGCAGTGCTCTTTGCAACTTGATCAAGGAGATCCGTATGGCAACTGCGAAAAAAGTGGCACCTAAGAAGGCAGCCCCGGCCAAAAAGGCCGCCGTGAAGAAGGCCGTTCCGGCCAAGAAAGTCGCTGTGAAGAAGGCAGCACCGGCCAAGAAGGCCGCTGTCAAGAAGGCAGCTCCTGCTAAAAAAGCAGCAGCTAAAAAGGCGCCCGCCAAAAAGGCAGCGCCGGCCAAAAAGGCCGCAGTGAAGAAGGCAGCTCCCGCTAAAAAGGCAGCCCCCGCTGCCAAGAAGCCAGCTGCCAAAAAAGCTGCTGCCAAAAAGCCTGCCCCTGCCAAGCCTGCCCCTGCGGCCAAGAAGCCCGCTTCGGCCAAGCCTGCTGCGAAGACCACGCTGAGCCCTCAAGCCGCGTGGCCCTTCCCGACTGGCAACAAGCCCTGAGTTCATCCGCAAGGATGAACTGGCGAACGGCAACAACCCTTCGCCTTTCAAGCCCGGCTCCGGCCGGGCTTTTCTTTGCCTGATGAACAATGACCAGATGGCACCGCGCCCCACCACATCGCCACCCATCACCATTGCAGCGGCTTGGCCCTGCCTGAGGTTGGAAGGCAAAGCCTCGCATCAGCGCCTGGTCATCGACCTGAGCATCGCTCCCAACGCCAAACGCACCGAAGTGGTGGGCTGGCACGATGGCGCTTTGCGGGTGCGCCTGGCGGCACAGCCCGTCGATGGCGCCGCCAATGACGCGCTCAAGCGCTGGTTGGCCACCGAGCTGAAACTGGCTCAGTCCAGCGTCGAACTGGTGAGGGGAGCCACGGCTCGTCGCAAACAATGGGCACTGAACAGTACCGTAGAGCATGTTTGCCATTGGCTAGAGGGCCTGGTTCAATCGGGACTGATCACCCCCTGGTCACCTTGAAAAACGCAGAACCTTGGATTGCGGACCAGGAAAGGCCTGCATTGCCTTAAGCTACACGGTTTGACGAAAGTAACTCGCAAAGCGAGCATTCCATGGCCCAGTACGTTTTCACCATGAACCGCGTCGGGAAGATCGTTCCCCCGAAACGGCAAATCCTCAAAGACATCACCCTGAGTTTTTTCCCGGGCGCCAAGATCGGCGTGCTGGGCGTGAACGGTTCGGGCAAGTCCACCTTCCTCAAGATCATGGCAGGCGTGGACAAGGACATCGAGGGCGAAGCCGTCCCGATGCCTGGCATCAAGATCGGCTACCTGCCCCAGGAGCCGGTGATGAACCCCGAGCAGACCGTCCGCGAAGCCGTTGAAGAAGGCATTGGTGGCGTTCTGGCGGCCAAGAAGCGTCTGGACGAGGTCTACGCCGCTTACGCCGAAGAAAACGCCGACTTCGACGCGCTGGCCGCAGAACAAGGCGAGCTGGAAGCCATCATCGCTGCCGGCGGCTCCGAGAACACCGACCTGCAACTTGAGCTGGCCGCCGACGCCTTGCGCCTGCCTGCCTGGGACGCCAACATTGGCCAGTTGTCCGGTGGCGAAAAGCGCCGCGTGGCCCTGTGCCGCCTGCTGCTGTCCAAGCCCGACATGCTGCTGCTCGACGAGCCCACCAATCACTTGGACGCCGAATCGGTCGACTGGCTGGAGCAGTTCCTCAGCCGCTTCTCGGGCACCGTGGTGGCCATCACCCACGATCGTTACTTCCTGGACAACGCCGCCGAATGGATCCTTGAACTGGACCGCGGATCAGGCTTCCCCTACAAAGGCAACTACTCCGACTGGCTGGAGCTGAAGGGCAAACGCCTGGATCAAGAGCAGAAGACGGAAGACGCCCGCTCCAAGGCCCTGAAACAAGAACTGGAATGGGTTCGCAAAAACACCAAGGGCCGCCAGGCCAAGAGCAAGGCCCGCCTGGCCCGCTTCGAAGAATTGAGCGACGTCGACTACCAAAAGCGCAACGAGACGAACGAGATCTTCATCCCTGTGGCCGAACGCCTGGGCAATGAAGTGATCGAGTTCACCGACGTCTCCAAGAGCTTTGGCGACCGCATGCTGATCGACAACCTGAGCTTCAAGGTGCCTGCTGGCGCCATCGTCGGCATCATCGGCCCCAACGGCGCGGGCAAGTCCACGCTGTTCCGCATGATCCAGGGCGTCGAGCAACCCGACAGTGGCACGGTCAGCATCGGCAAGACCGCGCAACTGGCCTTCGTCGACCAAAGCCGCGATGGCCTGGCCGCCGACAACACCGTGTGGCAGGACGTCTCGGGCGGCCTGGACAACATCGTGGTGGGCAAGTTCGTGATGCCTTCGCGCGCCTACCTGGGCCGCTTCAACTTCAAGGGCAACGACCAGCAAAAGCTGGTGGGCAACCTGTCGGGCGGTGAACGCGGACGCCTGCATTTGGCCAAGACGCTGGCCCAAGGCGGCAACGTCCTGATGCTGGACGAACCCTCCAATGACCTGGACGTCGAAACCCTGCGTGCGCTGGAAGACGCGCTGCTGGAGTTCGCCGGTAGCGCCATGATCATCTCCCACGATCGCTGGTTCCTTGACCGCATCTGCACGCACATCCTGGCGTGCGAAGGCGACTCGCAATGGTTCTTCTTTGACGGCAACTACCAGGAATACG
Source organism: uncultured Aquabacterium sp. (assembly GCA_964554655.1). GTDB lineage: Bacteria > Pseudomonadota > Gammaproteobacteria > Burkholderiales > Burkholderiaceae_C > Aquabacterium. The sequence goes on from CAZKPN010000075.1 coordinate 3,182, forward strand.
AAGCCGACAAGAAGAAGCGCCTGGGCGAAGAAGGCGCGCGCCCCAAGCGCGTGCGCTTCAAGCCGATTCGCTGATCACCGCATTGCCCAGTCCCAAGCCCGCTTGCACGCGGGCTTGTTTTTTTGGGTGATTCGCCCGCGAGGCAGGGGTCATCCCTAGGGTTTACGTCGTCGCCGCATGAAGCCGGGGGGCTAGAATTTCGTGGAGTAGTTGGCGACTTGTCGCGCCCCTGAAAAACACCCTCCTGGAGACCCCTCAATGATTCCTCGGATGACCCGAATCCTCACCGCCTCCGTGGTGGCTCTTTCCACCTTGACCATGAGCGGATGTGCCTTGCTGGAGTCGGGCACCAGTGGAGTCACGCTGAACATCCTGGAAGAAGGCTTCACACCGCCGACACTCAAGCTGGGTGACGTGGACATGGGCTGCACCTTCGCGCTGGCCAACGGCCCCCTGGTGGGCGCCGCCCGCAACTTCTACGGCGACCCGTCGCTGATGGAAACCGTGATGCTGCAATCGGCCGCCGTGTGCTCCGATGCCCGAGCCATCGAAGAGGAACTTCGCTACATCCGCGCCTCGCGTGAAAAGCGCTCGGACGAAGCCCAGGATGCCCGCATTGCCCAAAAACGCCTGATGGCCTTGTCGGCACACCGTCAGGTCACCTCGTTTGAACGCATGCGGGTCAAGCTCGAACAAAAGTACTTCTTCAAGTACGGCAAGAACTGCCCGAAGTTCAAGCGCGACTTTGATGAAATGGTGTACCTGCTGGGCTCGGTCTCCGGCGTGCAAGCCGTTCAAAGCGACATGGGTGCGCAACAAGCCGTGGGTGTCTCGCTGGACATCCCACCTCAGGTTGAATTCGCCATGACCTGCCTGGACAACAAGAAGTGGTGGGGCGCCCCCCAAGCCTTGCGCGCAGCGCTGTGGAGCATCATCCCTGGTGGCTCAGAAGGCAAGGACGTCAAGGGCACTTTTGAAACCAACATGGCCATCGGCGAAAAAGCCGGCGTGCGCCTGCCTCACGTGATGGCCGCCATTGCCGCGCAATCGGCTGACGACACCGTTGCCGTGCGTGCCGCCATCAAGCGTTTTGCCACCATTGAGAACTTCAAGGTCAACACCGACTACCGCTTGGTGGACGCCATCGCCGAAGCTCAGATGATCATCATCTCCGACCGCATGTGGACCCAGAACACGGGCTCACGCACCCCCATCAACAGCCTGGGCAAGTTCTGGGATGACAAGGCGGGCCCGGCCATCGATGCTGACAGTTTCCTCAAGTAAATGCGTTTAACGCATTGAATTTACTAGGGAAACTCCTTCCCCCGTGGGTGGGGGTCGGGGTTTACCTGGAGGAACATTTCGGCGGCTATAGTTACAAAACTAACGATCACGCCCACGGCTGTGGTCAGATTTTTACGCACTGAAAAACAAGTGTAGTTAGCGCCGAACTCACCGTCGGCGCATGTTTTTTCTGGTACCTAGGAGACTTCATGAAGATGGTCAAGACCATGAGCAAAATCAGCGCCGCTGCCATTTTGGCGTTGAGCGCAATGTCAACAGCGCAGGCTGCCCAGCGCATCTGCGTGTATGACCTGTTGGGCGCCTCCGGTGACCTCTTCAGCATGGCCAAGGACTACGTGATCGGAGCTCAACGACACGGCGTGTCGATTGAGCTCAAGGGCTACACCGACGAACGTGTCGCGACCGAAGATTTCCGCACGGGCCAATGCGATGGCCTGATTGCCACGGCATTCCGCACTCGCCAGTTCAACCCAGTTGCCGGCGCCATTGACTCGCTGGGGGCCACCACCATCGTCAAGGATGGCAAGATCGACATGACGGCCAGCTACGAAGTCGTGCGCCGCATCGTGCAAACCTTCTCCGATCCCAAGGCTGGCAAGCTGATGGTCGATGGCAATTATGAAGTCGGTGGTGTGATCCCCCTCGGCGCTGCCTACCCCGTCGTCAATGACCGCAAACTGAACACGGTGGAAGCACTGGCCGGCAAGCGCATCGCCTCGTTCGACTACGACAAGGCCCAGGCCGTGATGATCCAGAAGATCGGCGCGCAACCTGTGTCGGCCGACATCATGAATTTCTCGTCGAAGTTCAACAACGGCTCGGTGGACTTCATCGCCGCGCCCACACTGGCCTACAAACCACTGGAACTGCACAAGGGCATCGGCAAGAACGGCGCCATGGTGCGCTTCCCCATCCTGATCCTGACCTACCAGGTCATCTTGAACAAGACCAAGTTCCCAGAGGGTTTCGGCGACCAGTCACGCGACTACTGGCTGACCCAGTTCGACCGCGCCCTGCAACTGGTCAAGCAATCCGACGCCAGCATCCCACCGTCCACCTGGATGGAGTTGAGCTCCGAGAATGCCTACAAGTACACCCTGATGCTGCGCGAGTCGCGCATCGACATCGCTCAAAAGGGCATGTACGACAAACGTGGCTTGAAAATCATCAAACGCATTCGTTGCAGCGTGAATCCTGCAGATCCTGAATGCGCGACCAAATCAGAAGAAGACTGGAAGTAAAGGGACAGGCCACACGAAGGCCTGACTGCCAAATCAAAACCGGGGGCCCAAAGCCCCCTTTTTCCTAATGGTGGACGCATTTTGCTGCGATGCACCAACTGAGCGATCATGATCACTTCTAACTCTCGACAAATCCTGGGCCGTACCCCGCTGGAATGGTTCTCCAGCCTACCGGTGTTTGCACTGCTGCTGCTGACCCTGATCATTGGCACCGGTGAAATGGTGCACGGTCAGCTGTTGCGACTGGGTGAGTCCATGTTCGGCGACCCTCCAGCCCAAGTGCAGTACTTCATGTTGCGCGCAGCACCGACCCAACCGTCGTGTGATGCCAATCAAGACATCGAAGTCGAACTCAAGAAGCAAGCCGCATCGAAGGCCAGCGGCAGCACCGCTGGCGACGACATCGACGACCTCTTTGGCGAACAAGCGCCTGAGGATCCAACCGTCGCCCGCCGCTCCATGGAACAGGCCATTGCCATCTGCAAGGCCAAGCATGATCTGTATCGTCGCGTGCAGGAGCACCAAACCACCCAAGTCAAGATCTACCGCACCATCGAGACCAGCTTCTTCGGTCTTTTCCAGGTGGGCACCGACAACCGTCCGCTGATTCTGCTGCTGATGGTGGCCATTGCCGCCATCACCACCACGCTGGGCTTTCACCACATCGGCATCCGTCCCGGCCACTACACCCGGGACTACCTGCTGCAATCAATCACGCAGGCCATCGCAGCCGGGCTGCTGCTGTACTCGTGCATCAGCTATTACCAGATCCTGCATAACTCGGGCGTGCCGATCGAGCATGCACTGCTGCACTACACCTGGATGGCCTTCGCCACCATCATCCTGCTGATCAACCTCAAGCGGGTGGTGATGCCCGTGAAGTCCCCCCACGGTGAGGGCACCTGGGGCGGAGCGTTCCTGGCCATCCCGCTGTACGCGCACATGGGCATCACTGCTGGCGTGTACTTTTTGTTGCACAACCACCCTGCTGGCCTGGCCATCTACATCAACCAGTTGATGGAGTTGCCCACGATCTTCCTGAACTTGGGCCTGTTCATCTGGGCCGGCATGTTGCTCAAGCAAAGCCGCATCGTTGACCTGTTCATGGACCTGCTGCGTCCGTGGCGCTTGTCGCCCCAGTTGCTGACCTACATCATCTTGCTGGCCGCTGCTGTGCCTACCGCCTACACCGGCGCTTCGGGTATTTTCGTGATCGCCGCAGGCGGCATCATTTACCACGAGGTTCGCGCCTCGGGTGGTTCGCGTCAGTTCGCGCTGGCCGCCACGGCCATGTCAGGCTCGCTGGGCGTGGTGCTGCGCCCTTGCCTGTTGGTGGTTCTGATCGCCGCGCTGAACAAGCAAGTGACGACCAATGGCCTGTACCACTGGGGCTTCTACGTCTTCCTGCTGACCTCAACGCTGTTCTTCCTGACTTCGCAGATGCTGCGCACGCAACGTGCCGAAATCGAGTCGTTCCGCGTGGCCATTCCTGCCACCTTGCGCTCCGTTATCCCCACGCTGCCTTATGTGGGCGTGGTGATTGTGGTGATCGCCTTGTACGAGTACGCACTGGACACCAAGCTGAACGAAATCACGGCGCCCACGATCATGCCGGTGATGTTGTTGATCATCCTGATCTTCGACAAGATCATCAACAAGGGCAAGACCGAGATCACGCCGGATTACGCCAGCCACCGCCAGCCAGGCGTGGAGCGCTCCATCCGTTTTGCCACCAACGAAACCATCGGCCACATTGGCGCCCTGCTCAGCCTGATGACCTTGTCGCTGGCCATGGGTGGCGTGATTGAGCGTTCGGAAGTGATGAACAACTTCCCGCACATTTTCGAGAACCATTGGACAGCCATGGCCTTCCTGGTCGTCACCAAGGTGTTCCTGGGCATGATCATGGATCCGTTCGGCGCCGTGGTGCTGGTTTCGGGCACCCTGGCCCCGATCGCCTTTGCCAACAACATCGACCCGGTTCACTTCTGGATGATGGTGCTGGTGGCCTTCGAGCTGGGTTACCTGCTGCCGCCCGTGGCCTTGAACCAGTTGCTGACACGCCAAGTGATTGGCGAGCCTGAGATCAACATCGCCGATGGCGAAGTCAAGCACCTGGGCTTCTATCGCCGCTTTGAGCGCTGGGTATTGCCCATGGTGGTCATGACCATCGGCCTGTCCATCGTGGCCTTCGGCCCTCTGGCGGTGCAAGACTTCCCGCAACTGGCCTTCATCAAGGACTGGTTCCCGCACCCGGCCCAATAAGTCCGACGGCGACTTCGCCACAAACCCGGCCCCTGCACTCGCACGGGCCGGGTTTTTTCTTGATACTGGCCATTGATCTCATTCCCAGGACTTTCATGAGTCTGCACCGCGCCCGATTTGCCTTGTTCGTCACCAGCGTGGCACTGACCCTGTCCGGTTGCAGCACCTTGCAAAGCGGCGCCGTCCAGTTGATCGGCTGGACATCCCCGCCCACCGCCCCTCCAACAGCGGCAACCCCCACTCAAACGCCGGTTCCCGGGCAAGCCCCGGCCTTCGACACAGTCATCAAGGGCGCCGAGCGCATGGACGGCCTGCTGCCCTTGTGGAAGCGGCAAGACAAGGTCTGGATCGAGTTGGCGCCCTCCAATCTGGGGCGTGCGTTTTTCTTGTCGCCCACCGTGGTCACGGGCATTGGCGAGGCCGGCGTTTTTGGCGGGTTGATCACGAGCCGCTCGGCCCAGGTGGGGCGCCCCCAGTGGGTGGAGTTCCGCCGGATTCAACAGCAGGTGCAATTGCTGGCCATGAACGCGGCCTACACGGCGCAAAAAGGCACACCTCAGGAGCTGGCGGTACAGGCCGCGTTTTCGCCCAGCCTGCTGGCCAGCGTGGGCGTGGCCAGTGCGCCGCAAGCCCAAACGGGCGCCATCCTGATCGAGGCCAACCCTTTGTGGGTGAACGACATGCTGGGGCTCGGGCTGCAACTTCAGCGCGCCTACAAGCAAAGCTATGCGTTGGATTCGCGCAATTCGGCGCTGTCGGTGGCCCGCACCCAAAGCGACCACATCACCTTTGACATCCTGCACCATTTCGCCACCAGCTCCATCGCCACGGGCAGTGGGGCGGCAGGCGGAACGGCACCGGGCGTGCCCACCTCCGTGCCCGACCCGCGCAGCCTGTTCATCAACGTGCGCTACAGCCTGCGGTCCTTGCCGGAAACTGCCATGAAACCTCGCGCGGCGGACCCCCGCGTTGGTTACTTCACCACCACGGTGGCCGACTTCACGCAGGACCTGGCACGCACCCCCCGGCAACGTTTCATCAGCCGCTGGAGGCTGGAAAAAAAGGACCCAGGCGCCGCCATGTCCGAGCCTGTGCAACCCGTCGTCTACCAACTCGACCCCAACATCCCGCTGGCCTACCGCCAGACCATCACCGAAGGCATCCTGGCCTGGAACAAGGCTTTTGAGGCCATCGGCATCAAGGGCGCGATCCAGGTGCGCGCACCACTGGCCGGCAAGGCCGACGAGGCCTCGGGATCACCCAGGGCCACCGTGCGCTGGATGACCAACAGCCAACCCGGCTTTGGTGCCATCGGGCCCACGCACGTGGACCCCCGCACCGGCGAGATCCTGCAAGCCGACATCGCACTGGAAAGCCTGTCCTCGCGCTCAATTCGCTCCCTGCGCAGCGAAATCATCGCGGCACCATCCACCCATTCAGCGGAAGACCAATGCGACCATGCTGCGCAGGCCGCCGAACAGTTGGGCTATGGTTTGGACTTGATGGCTCCCTCAGGACGACTGGACCCGGACAGCCCCGACGTTCAGGCCTTTGTGCTGGCCTACCTGAAAGACACGACCATGCACGAGGTCGGCCACACCTTGGGCTTGCGGCACAACTTCCGAGGCTCGCGCTGGCACACCGCCGAGCAACTGGCCGATCCAGCTTTGACGCTGCGCGAGGGCAACAGCGCTTCGGTGATGGACTACGCGCCAATCAACCTGCCACTGCCTGGTCGGCCCGCGCCCGCCGCTTTTCAAACCACCTTGGGGCCGTATGACTTCTGGGCCATCGAGTATGGCTACAAGCCCTTGGGTGCCCCAGAGGCATCCGAGTTACGACGCATCGCCGAGCGCAGCGTCGACCCAGCCTGGTCTGACAAACTGGACTTTGGCACCGACGAGGACGAGTACCTCGGGCTGGACCCCCAGTCGCTGACCTTTGACCTGGGCCGCGATCCGGTGGTCTATGCACGCCAGCGTTTGACCATCGCCAAAGACCTGATTGCACGCCAGGCCCAGGAAAAAACCAGTGCCGCCGAAGACCCCAGTTTGCTGCGCCGACGGGTCACCTACGCTTTGCGCGACGTGGGACGCACTTCGCAAATCCTGTTGCGCCAGGTTGGCGGCTTGATCACGCGGCGCAACGCGGCAGGCAACGGCCGTGATCCCCTGGACCCCTTGCCAGCCGCCACCCAGCGTGCAGCGCTGGACCTGATCGCCCAGGAGCTGTTGTCGCCGCAAGCACTGAGCCTGTCGCCCGCGCTGCAACGTCGCATGGCCCCCGACTACTTTGAGCGGGTCGAGGGCAGCGGTGCCCGGACAGATTTCTCCCTTGCCGACACCTTGCTGTCGCTGCAGCGCCTGGTCCTGGACACGCTGATGGCCGATGGCCTGGCCGAACGCATGCTGGACAACATCGACCGCACACGCGACCGCCGTGAAGCGCCGCTGACCCTGCGCGAACTGCACCAGCGGCTGAAGGATGCGGTGTGGGGCGCATCGGTGACGCCCCCGCAGGGTGATGACGCGCCTTGGCGGCGCAATCTGCAGCGAGAGCACGTGAACCGACTGTCCGCATTGGTGCTGCGCTCGGCCAGCAACCGGGCCGATGTGCGTTCCGTGGTTCGCGAGCAAGCCAGAAATTTGCTGACCACGCTTCGGTCCAGCCCATGGGGCAGCAGCGCATCAAGCACCTCCGAGGCGCACCGCCGCGATTGCGTCGAAACCCTGGAGCGGGCCCTCAACGCATCGGTGGTCCGCGCAAGCCCCTGAAGGAGGGAGGCCGACAGGCCTGACAATGGGCGCTGCTAATTGATGCCCACCATGGACCTGCCCACGATTTTCTCCGCCTCCGGCCCCCTGGCCCGCGCCTTCGATGGCTACCACGTGCGCCACGAGCAAATCGAAATGGCGCAGGCGGTGGCGCAAGCCATCCACGATGCCAGCACCGTGGTGCTGGAGGCTGGCACGGGCGTGGGCAAGACAGCCGCCTACCTGGTGCCCTCTTTGCTAGAAGGCGGTAAGGTCATCGTGTCGACCGGGACCAAGGCGCTGCAAGATCAACTCTTTCACCGCGATCTGCCTGCCGTGCGCGCGGCCCTGGCCGTGCCCGTCAAGGTGGCCTTGCTCAAAGGCCGCAGCAATTACCTGTGCTGGCACCACCTGAACGGCGCCAACCAGGACGCGATGCTGAGCAGCCGCCAGGAGGTCAAAGACCTGGGCCTGATCAACCGCTTCATCCACCTCAGCCCCACCGGCGACAAGGCCGAATGCCCGACCGTGCCCGAGCACGCCACCATCTGGGCACGGGTCACCTCCACGCGCGAGAACTGCTTGGGCAGCGAGTGCAAGCACTACACCGACTGCTTCGTGATGAAGGCCCGGCGCGAGGCCCAGGATGCCGATGTCGTCGTGGTCAACCACCACCTGTTTTTCGCCGACCTGATGTTGCGCGAAGAAGGTGTGCCCGAGTTGCTGCCCAATGCCCAGACCGTCATCTTCGACGAAGCGCACCAGCTGCCCGACACGGCCACCCTGTTCTTTGGCGACTCGGTCTCGACCGCGCAATTGCTGGACCTGCTGAGGGATGCACTGGCCACCGGCCAGACCCAGGCTCGCGATGGGGCGAAATGGAATGATGTGCTGGCCCCGCTGGACCGTGCCACCCGCGATCTGCGCCTGTGTTTCGGCCCGCAGACGCAGCGCCTGGCCCAACCCCAACTGGGCGCAGCGCATCCGCTGCACGCCGCCCTGCTCACCTTGCGCGAGGCCTTGTCCGAGGTGCGCGACACGCTGGAATCACAAGCCGACCGCAGCCCCGACCTGGCCCAGTTGCAGCGCCGCGCCCATGCGCTGATGCAGCGCTTGTCCGCCTGGGGTGCGCCAGAGCGCGCCAATGAACCGGAGCTGTGCTGGGTCGATGTGGGCAGCCATGGCCTGCAACTTCACCGCACGCCCATTTCCGTGGCCGACGTCTTCCGCCGCCAACGCCTGGGGCTCACCGACAACGCGTTCGAGGCCGATGAGGGCAGCGAAAAAGAAGCCGAGGCCAAGCCTCAGGCCGACGCCCCGCGCCGCGCCTGGATCTTCACCTCGGCCACCTTGGCGGTCAAAAACGACTTCACGCATTTCACCCAGGCCTTGGGCTTGGAAGATGCGCACTGCCTGGCCTGGTCCAGCCCCTACGACTACCCCACGCAGGCCATGCTCTACGTGCCCGAGGGCCTGCCGCAGCCCAGCGCACCCAACCACACGGAAGCCCTGGTCGAGGCCGCCCTGCCCTTGATCCGCGCCAACCGTGGTCGGGCCTTCGTGCTGTGCACCAGCCACCGCGCGGTGCAGCGGGCGGCCGACCACCTCAAGAAACTGTTCGAAGAAGGCGAGGATCCCTTCCCCGTGTTGAGGCAAGGCGACGCACCCCGACCCACCTTGCTGGACGACTTCAGGCGCGCGGGCAACGCCGTGCTGGTGGGCAGCCACAGCTTCTGGGAGGGCATTGACGTCAAGGGCGACGCGCTGACCCTGGTGGTCATCGACAAGCTGCCCTTTGCACCACCCGATGATCCGGTGCTGGCCAAGCGTCTGGAGTTGCTGGAGCAAGAAGGCGGCAACCCCTTCATGGAACACCAGGTGCCGCAGGCCATCATTGCCCTCAAACAGGGCGCGGGCCGGTTGATCCGCAGCGAGACCGACCGGGGCGTGCTCATGATCGGTGACGTGCGCTTGATCGAAAAACCTTACGGCAAGCGCATCTGGCAAAGCCTGCCGCCCATGAAGCGCAGCCGCAAGGAAGATGAAGTGGTGGCTTTTCTAAGCACCCTCTGACGAGGCTTGTTGGCGCAGAAGCCTGACCAAGCTGCTCGGTCAAACTTCCAGGTTGTCGATCAGGCGGGTCTTGCCCAGCTTGGCGGCGGTCACCACCACCAGGGGTTCACTGCCCAGCAATTCGGAGGCTGAAGGCGGCAGCAAGTCGCGCTGGCGGCGGATACAGACGTAGTCCGGCACCCAGCCCTGCTGCCCGAGCTTGTCAAAGGCTTGCGCCTCGATCTTTGCCACACCATCGCAAGGCAAACCAGTGCGACCTGCCAGGACGAGGTCCCGCACCCGGTGCAAAGCCTGCGACAACTGCACCGCCTGGGCACGCTCCTCGGCACTCAGGTAGCCGTTGCGTGAGGACAAGGCCAGGCCATCATCAGCCCGTGCCGTGTCACCGCCCACGATGTCGATGGGCAGGGCCATCTGCCGCACCATGCCCTTGATGACCATGAGCTGCTGGTAGTCCTTCTTGCCAAACACTGCCGCGCGCGGCTGCACGATGCTGAACAGCTTGGCCACGACCGTGCACACGCCCGTGAAAAACCCCGGGCGGAACTCGCCTTCCAGCAGATTGGCCAGTTCGTCGGGGGGCACCACTTTGTAACCCTGCGGCTGTGGGTACAACTCGGCCTCGTCGGGCGCGAACACCACGTCGCAGCCCGCGCCGGCCAACAGTTCGGCATCGCGTGCCAGCGTGCGTGGATAGCGGTCGAAATCTTCGTTCGGGCCGAACTGCAGGCGGTTGACGAAGATGCTGGCCACCACCAGGCCGCGTCCCCAGCTACCCTGGTCGGCGATGCCACGTGCTTGTCGGATCAGGGCCAGGTGGCCCTCATGCAGATTGCCCATGGTGGGCACGAACACAGGCGCGTTGGCGGCCTCGGCCACGGTGGTTCGCAGCTCGGCGATGGTGTGGATGATCTTCATCATCAATACCCGTGGATGGCTTCGTCGGGAAAGCTGCCGTCCTTGACGGCGGACACAAAACGGCGGATGGCGTCGTCGATGGAGCCACCTTCGGCCATGAAGTTACGCACAAAGCGCGGCAACTTGCCCCGTGTGATGTTGAGCATGTCGTGCAGCACCAGCACTTGGCCGGCCGTGCGCTGGCCCGCGCCAATGCCGATGGTGATCAGGCCCGGGTTGTCGGCTTGCACGGCGGCGGCGACATCGGAAGGCATCAGTTCAAGCACCGCCATGGCGGCACCGGCCTGCGCCAACTCCTTGGCATGGCGGCGCAAGGTCTCGGCCCCTGCGGCATCGCGGCCCTGGATGCGGTAGCCGCCCAGCGCGTGCACACTTTGCGGCGTCAGGCCCAAGTGGGCGCACACGGGGATGCCGCGCTCGGTCAGGAAGTGCACGGTCTCGGCCGTCCAGCCGCCGCCTTCCAGCTTGATCATCTGGGCACCAGCCTGCATCAGGGCCACGCTGGAGCGCAAGGCTTGCTCGCGGTTTTCCTGGTAACTGCCAAAGGGCAGATCGGCCACGATCCAGACATTGCGATTGCCACGCACCACACAGCGCGTGTGGTAAATAATGTCGTCCAGGGAGACCGGCACCGTGCTGGATTGGCCTTGCACGACCATGCCCAGCGAGTCGCCGATCAGGATGCAGTCCACGCCGCAATCGTCCAGCAAGCGGGTCATCGAGGACTCGTAGCAGGTCAGCATGGTGATTTTTTCACCCTGCGAATGCATCTCGCGCAGGCGGTGCAGGTTCAAGGGCTTGCGGGCGGGCAAGGCAGCGGGGGTCACTGAACTCATTTCACGCGGGTTGGGTGCCAAAGTGGCGCGATTCTAGGCCGACAAGTCGCCGCGCGCTCGGGAAATTCTGCAAGCGCCCACCGCCGACTGGGACTAGCATGAGCAGTTGGTGGTTGACGATGTTTGGACCAGACATGGCCTCGTGGTGGACACAGTTGAATGAAATCGGACTGGAAAAGGTTTTCCTGCTCCTGATGGGTCCGATTTTCATCGCCTGCATGACGTTCGAAGCCTGGTGGCTGAACCGTCGGCAGCAACAGACGTACACGGTCAAGGGCACCGCCATCAACGCCAGCCTGGCCTTGAGTCACGCCGTGGCCGATGGCATTGCCTGGGCCTTGCTGGTGGGCCTGTTTGATCTGATCTACCAACACCGCCTGTTCGACATCCCCATCACCTGGTGGAGTGTGGTCGGGCTGGTCGTGGCGCAAGACTTTTGCTACTACTGGTTCCACCGCGCCAGCCACCGCGTGCGCTGGATGTGGGCCAGCCACGTGACCCACCATTCTGGTGAAACCATGAACTTGGCGACCGCCTTGCGGCAAAGTCCCACCTACCCCCTCTCGGGCATGTGGGTGTTCTGGCTGCCTTTGGCCTGGTTGGGGTTTGAGACCCGCCACGTGATCCTGGTGGTGGCCGTGAGCCTGGCCTATCAATTCTTTGTGCACACCGAGTCCGTGCGCAAGATGCCCAGGTGGTTCGAAGCGATCTTCAACACGCCTTCGCACCACCGCGTGCACCACGCCCGCAACCCGCAGTACCTGGACCGCAACTACGCGGGCGTGCTGATCATCTGGGACAAGCTGTTTGGCAGCTTCGTGCCCGAGGACGCGCCTTGTGACTACGGCATCGTCAAGCAAATCCACACCCACAATCCGCTGGTGATGATGTTCCACGAATGGCAGGCCATGGCGCGTGATGCGATGCGACCAGGGCCGCTGTGGCAACGTCTCAAGCACCTTTGGGCGCCGCCCGATTGGGAGCGCGTGGAGCGCACCGAGCGCTGATCAGGCCGGGTGGTAGGCCAGGCGCACGTAAATGGGTGCGAAGGCTTCGGCCTGCGTGATCTCGAGCAGGCGCTCCTTGCCCAACTCCAGCAGGGCGATGAAGGTCACCACCAGCACGGGCGGTCCGCGCGTCACGTCGAACAGGTGTTCAAACTCCACAAAGCGCTGACCCTGCAAGCGTCGCAGCACGATGCCCATGTGCTCGCGCACCGACAGCTCTTCGCGCGTGATGATGTGGTGGGTGTTGAGCTTGGCGCGCTTGAGGATGTCGGCCCAGGCTTCGCGCAAATCCACCAGCGCGACATCGGGGTGGCGCACACGCACCGACGGGTCGTTGTGCACTTGCACGCGCAGGAAATCGCGGCCCAGTTGCGGGATCCGGGTGAGCCCTGCCGCCGCCAACTTCATTTGCTCGTATTCGATCAGGCGGCGAACCAATTCAGCGCGCGGGTCCTCGGCCTCTTCGCCGTCGTCCGACTTTTTGGGCGGCAGCAGCATCCGAGACTTGATCTCGATCAGCATGGCCGCCATCAGCAGGTAGTCGGACGCCAACTCAAGGTTGTGCTTGCGGATCTGGTCAACGTAGGCCAGGTACTGGCGCGTGACGTCGGCCAGCGGGATGTCCAGGATGTTGAAGTTCTGCTTGCGGATCAGGTAGAGCAGCAGGTCGAGCGGGCCTTCAAACGTCTCCAGGAAGACTTCGAGCGCATCCGGCGGGATGTACAGATCCAGCGGCATGGAGAACAAAGGCTCGCCATACAGGCGCGCCATCGCCACGCGGTCAACGACCTCGGGCAAACGGTTCTCGTCCAGGACTTGTTCGCTCACAGCCGCCCTCAGTCGCCCTTGGTTTGGTAGACGTAGGGCTGCTGGGCCACGTTCGATTCGCGGAAATCCTGCTGCGCGTCGCGGTCAACGGCCTTGTCCCACAGCAGGGAACGGCCCTGGCGCTGGCGGTCTTCCAGCTGAGGATCGCGCTGCTTCAGGCTGTCGATGAACTGCGTCACGTCAGACTTGTAGGGCTTCCAGAAAAGCGGCATGGTGGGTACCAGTCAAAAGAGAGGATCAGTCCGGCATTTTATCGGCCTGCGCAGCACTTGAGGGCCAGGGCCGCCGCCACAATCAGCCCTTATGCAGGAAATCGAACTTAAATTTCAGATCCCGGCCGATTCGCTGGGGGTTTTGTCGGCCGAGATTGAACGCATGCCGGGTCACAGGCGGGAGCGTCTTCAGGCGCACTACTTTGACACGCCCGATCGCCGCTTGGGCCAGGCACGCAGCGCCTTGCGGCTGCGCAAGGAAGGCGAACGCTGGGTTCAGACCCTGAAAGCATCGGGCGCCAACACCATGATCCGGCTGGAAGACAACCAGCCCGCGCCGGCGCCCACCGAGGGCAGCGCCGCCCGAATTGATTTGAGCCTGCACCTGGGCTCGCCAGCCGAGGCCGTCTTGGTCAGGACGCTGGACTGGGATCCAAGCCAGGACCGACAGGGCGAACACACCGGACTGGTCGAGCTGTACCGGACCGACATCTGGCGCCAAACGGCCCGCGTGGCGGTGGGCCAAGGCACGCCCAAGGCCGGCGTGGTCGAGCTGGCATTGGACCTGGGGCACATCCACGCGGGCGATTTGAGCGTGGCAGTGCAAGAGCTGGAGATCGAACTGGTGAGCGGCCACCCAATGGCCGTCATCGACATGGCGCGGGATTGGGTGCCTCGCCACCACCTCTGGCTGGACACCCAGACCAAGGCACACCGGGGTGATCGCCTGGCGCGTCAGGCCGCAGGCGAGGTGCCGGCCACGGCTGCTACGCCACAGAACGCCCCTGTCGGCACCGACCTGGCCGAGGCTTTGGAACGCCTCACCGAGGCCATGAGCGCGGTCGCTGCCAGCCCAGCCCCCGACCTGCGACAGGTCGAGTCGTGGCGGCAGTCCCTGCAAGGCCTGGTTTTGCTGAACCAGGCGCATCAAGCCCATCAAGCCGAGGCCTCGGCCGACCCGCCGGCGGCGATCTTTCCTCATCGCGCCATGCCCGAAGTTCAGGCTTTGCTGCTGGCGCTGCAAGACCATGAGCGAGCCTCCGCCCTGGCCCGAGCACCCAGCACCACACTGCTCTGCCTTGAGCTGTTCGCAGCGCTGCTGTGAGCCAAATGCCCCGCGCTATCGCGACAACGCAGCCACTCGAACCACCACGTCACTGAATCAACTGACGCGCCCGCAGCAAGGCTGAGGGCAAATCCTTGACCACATTGGCCGGCCCCAAGGTTTCGTCGTGGTGAGCACGGTGGATCAAGCCCAGCGGTTGCTCGTTGACTTCGCACAGCACCAGTGGGATGTCCTGGCGCGCCAGGGCACGCCGCAACTGGAGCAAAGCCTCCAGCCCGGAGGTGTCGATCGCGATCAGCCGGTGCGCTTCCAGCACCACCACGCGGGCACCCGATGGCAACTGGTCGGCCAGGTCCTCGACCTTGCCCACAGCGCCAAAGAACAGCACGCCATACAACTTGAACACCGCGATTTGTGGATCGACCATGGCCAATGGCTCGATGCGGAACAACGTGCTCATGCGGTAGATGAAGAACAAGCAGGCCAGCACCAGGCCCACCTCCACCGCCACGGTCAGGTCAAAAATGACGGTCAGCAAAAAGGTACCGACCAGGATGGTCCGGTAGGTGTAGTTGAAGTGGCGCAGCTTGATGAACTCGCGCCACTCACCCATGTTCCAGGCCACGAACAACAAGATGCCCGACAGCACCGGCAAAGGCACATGAACAGCCAAGGGCGCGGCCACCAGCACGATCAGCAGCAAAGCCAAGGCGTGGACCATGCCGGCCACCGGGCTGGTGGCACCGGCCCGCACATTGGTCACCGTCCGGGCGATCGTGCCCGTGGCCGGGATGCCCCCAAAGAAGGGCGCCACCATGTTGGCCACGCCTTGCGCCATCAATTCCTGGTTGGGGTTGTGGCGCCGCAGTTCCGTGAGGTTGTCGGCCACGCGAGCACACAGCAAGGACTCGATCGCGCCCAGCAAGGCAATCGTGATCGTGGGGATGAACAGATTGCGCACGCCCTCCCAGCTGAAATCTGGCCAGGCCAGGTGCGGCAGGGCCTGCGGAATGCCGCCAAAGCGCGAACCAATCGTGGCCACCGGCAGTTGCAGGAACGCGGCGGCCAAAGTCAGCACCAGCAAAACCACCATGGGCGCCGGCATGCGAGACGCCAGGCGGAAGGTGCGCGCCTCAAGCATGGCCTTGGGCAGCAAGCGCCCAGGCGAGAACATCCGGGGCCAGGCCCACAGGCACAGCACCGTCAACACACCCAGCCCCAAGGCAAATGGATTGAATTGATGAGCATGGGCTGCGATGGTCTTGATCTGCCCCACGAAATCAGCCGGCATGCGCTCAGGGCTCAAACCCAGCAGGTCTTTGAACTGAGACAAGGCGATCAGCACCGCGATGCCATTGGTGAAGCCAATGACGATGCTGACCGGGATGTAGCGCACCAGCACGCCCAGACGGAACAGGCCCAACACGAACAACAGCATGCCCGCCATCACGGTGGAGATCAGCAGGTTGGCCACGCCGTAGTGCTGGACGATGCCGTAGACGATGACGATGAAGGCGCCCGCCGGCCCCCCGATCTGCACGCTGGATCCGCCCAGCGCGGAAATGATGAAGCCCGCGATGATGGCGGTGAACAAGCCTGCTTCTGGCTTGACACCCGAGGCGATCGCGAAGGCCATGGCCAATGGCAAGGCCACGATGCCCACCGTGAGGCCCGCGCCCAGGTCGGTCAGGAACCGGCCTCGGTTGTAGCCCTCCAGGTCGTCCAGTAAGCGGGGTCGGAAAGGGGCCAGATCGAGGCCCAAACGCTTGATCCAGGTCGTCGGCAGAAGGCGGCTCATAGGGAGTTCAGGTGAGCAAGCCTTGTGCCAGATCTTGGTTTAGCGGACGCGCATACCGGGTTGTGCGCCCGGGAAAGGCTCCAGCACGTAGATGCCCGGGTTGGCCTTCTCATCGGCGTGCGAGCCAGCCAGCACCATGCCTTCACTGACGCCGAACTTCATCTTGCGCGGCGCCAGGTTGGCCACCATCACGGTCAACTTGCCGACCAGGTCTTCGGGCTTGTAGGCCGACTTGATCCCGCTGAAAACATTGCGCATGCGGCCCTCGCCCACGTCCAGCGTCAGGCGCAGCAGTTTGTCAGAGCCGTCCACGTGTTCGGCGTTGACGATCTTGGCGATGCGCAGATCGACCTTGGCAAAAT
>CAZKPN010000076.1:0-19791 GCA_964554655.1 uncultured Aquabacterium sp.
CCCGCATTGGGGTAGCAGCTCACAAACGTGTCGCCCGCGATCTTGGTCAGCTCTTCAATGTACGGCCGCATCAGCGCCGCACCCAAAGCGCAGTTCAGCCCAATGGCCAGCGGGTGCGCGTGCCGCACCGAGTGCCAGAAGGCGCTCACCGTCTGGCCTGACAGGATCCGGCCTGAGGCATCGGTCACCGTGCCGGAGATGATGATGGGCAGGCGCTCGCCCGTGTTCTCAAACAGCTCGTCCAGCGCGAAGATCGCGGCCTTGGCGTTGAGCGTGTCAAAAATCGTCTCCACCAAAAAGACATCGCTGCCGCCTTCGAGCAAGGCCTCGGCCTGCTCGTAATAAGCCTGGCGCAGGGTGTCAAAGCTCACGTTGCGCGCGGCCGGGTCATTCACGTCGGGGCTGATGCTGGCGGTCTTGGGCGTGGGGCCGATGGCGCCGGCCACGAAGCGCGGCCGGTCAGGGGTGCTGTATTTGTCGCAGGCCAGGCGCGCCAGGCGGGCGCCTTCGATGTTCATCTCGCGGGCCAGTTCGGGCAGGTCGTAATCATCCTGGGCCACGGTGGTGGCGCCAAAGGTGTTGGTTTCGATCAGGTCGGCGCCCGCGGCCAGGTATTGCTCGTGGATCTGGCTGATCACCTCGGGCTTGGTCAGCTGCAAGAGCTCGTTGTTGCCCTTGAGGTCCTTGTGGTGGCTCACGAACCGCGCGCCCCGGTAGTCGGCCTCGGTCAGCTTGTACTGCTGGATCATGGTGCCCATGGCGCCATCCAGGATGACGATGCGCTGGCGCATGATTTCAGGCAACTGGGCCCCACGGGTGTAGGGGCGGCGTTCCACCGGCAAGGTGGTTTTGGAGGGGGTGAGGATGGCGCTCATGCCCCTATTGTAGGAACCCCGTCAAGTCACCGCTGGGAAACGGTCAAGCAGCGCTCAATCTGGCCGCTCCAGGCGCACCGGTGGCGCGGGCCTGGGCACTGCCTCGCTGCTGCGCGCCCACAAGGCCATCTGCACCGGCGACATGGGCCGCGCGAACAGGTAGCCCTGCAGTTCGTCGCAACCAAAGCGCAGCAGGATGTCTTGCTGGTGCGCGGTTTCCACCCCTTCGGCCACCACGTTCAAACCCAGGGCGTGCGACAGGCGCACCGCCGCGTCCACGATGGCTTTGGCGTCTTCGTCATGCTCCAGGCTTTGCACCAAGCTGCGGTCGATCTTGAGCTGGCAGGCCGGCAGCTTGCGCAACTGGCTGAGGTTGGCGTTGCCCATGCCAAAGTCATCGATCGACACCTGCACGCCCAGGCGCATGAACTGCTCGAACAGGCGCACGCAGGCTTGCGGATCGGCCATGGCCGCGATCTCGGAGACCTCGAACATCAAGCGATCGGCCTGGATGCGCTGCGCCTTCAGGGCGCGCTCGATGCGCTCGACCAGGTCGGCCTGGCGCACCTGGTGCACCGACAGGTTGATGGCCACGCGCAGGTCCAGACCTTCATCCTGCCAGGCGCGTTGCTGGCGACAAGCTTCGTCGATCACCCATTGGCCCAGCACCCCGATCAGGCCAAAGCGTTCGGCCACCGGGATGAACACATTGGGCTCGATCGGCCCTTGTTGGGGATGCCGCCAGCGCAGCAGGGCCTCCACGCCAGTCAGGCGGCCGCTCTTGGTGTCCACCTTGGGCTGGTAGTCCAGCGACAGGCCTTCGCCGCCCAGGTCCAGGGCTTGGCGCAGGTCGCGCTGCAGGTCGATCTGTGCCTCGCTGTTGACGGCCATGTGCGGCTCGAAAAACACGTGCATGCCGCCGCCGGCCTGCTTGGCCACCGTCATGGCCGCGTCCGCGTGGGCGATGAGTTTGGCGCGCGGGCCGTGCTCCGGGTAAAGCACGATGCCCACCGAGCAGGACAGGCGCAAATCGCGCCCTTCCACCCGGATGACCTCGGACAGGCAAGCCCGCAAGCGCGAGGCCACCACGCCGGCCGCCGAAGCATCCGGGTTGCCATCCAGCAGCATCAGGAACTGGTCGCTGCCCAGGCGCGCCACCGTGTCGGATTGGCGGGCCAGCAAGGCCACGCGGCGCCCCACTTCGCGCAGCAGTTCGTCGCCCGCACGGTGGCCATACGAATCGTTGACGGCCTTGAAGCCGTCCAGGTCGATGAAGAGCACACCCAGGCGGCGGTTGGACGCCTCGGCACGCCGCGCGGCGCCATCCAGCCGGTCTTCAAACAAGAGGCGGTTGGCCAGGCCCGTCAGCGGGTCGTGGTGGTTCAGGTCCTTCAGGTTGACCGGCGCGGGCGGCAGGTCCAAGGGCACCACGGAAGGGCTGGCCCACAGTGCCTTGGCACGGTTGATCCAGCGGTCAAGTCGGCGCATGCAAATCCCTCACGCTGGCACCAGGTGGATGGGGGCCATGGGCACGGTCTGCGCGACCATCCAGGTGCGCAGGTCAGACTCGGCCATGGGCTTGGCAAACAGGAAGCCTTGCAATTCGTCGCAGGCCAGCTTGACCAGCACCTGGCGCTGCGCTTCGGTCTCCACGCCTTCGGCCACCACGGTCATGCCCAGGGCGTGCGACAGGCGCACCACGGCTTCCACAATGGCTTGCGCGTCGGCGCTGTGGTCCAGATCACGCACAAAGCTGCGGTCGATCTTGAGCTGGCGGGCGGGCAAGCGGCGCAGGTAGCTGAGACTGGAATAGCCGGTGCCAAAGTCGTCGATCGACAGCTTCACGCCAATGCGGTCCAGCATGTCGAACACTTTGAGCGAGGCCTCGATGTCGTCCATGGCCACCGATTCGGTGATCTCCAGGATCAGCATGTCGGCCGGCAGGGCGTGGCGCGCCAGGGTTTCGCGGATGCGGCTTTCCAGGTCGTGTTCGCGCAGTTGATGCGCCGACATGTTGACCGCCACGGGGATCTCCAACCCGGCATCGAGCCACAGCCGCATGTGGCGGCAGGCTTCGTTCAACACCCACTGGCCCAGTTCGCCGATCAGGCCAAAGCGCTCGGCCACGGGGATGAAATCGGCCGGGCTGACAGGACCGCGCTGCGGGTGCGTCCAGCGCAGCAGCGCTTCCACGCCGACCAGGCCACCGCGCACCGCGTCCAGCTTGGGCTGGAAGTGCAAGGCCAACTCGCCGCGCTGGATGGCATAGCGCAGGTCGCGCTGCATCTCGACTTGCTTGGCACCACTGATGTCCATGCCGGGTTCGTGCAAGCAGTACACACCGCCACCGGCCTTGCTCGCGGCCAGCATGGCCTCGTTGGCATGGCCAATCAATTGCTCGACCGTGACACTGTCGGGGTACAGGGCGATGCCAATGGAACAAGTGATGGTCACATCCTCGCCATTGATCACGCAAGGCTGGCTCACGGCCAAGCCGATGCGATAGGCCAGTTGGGCCACCGCATGCTGGTCGGGCATGCTGGGCAAAAGCAGCATGAACTCTTCGCCGTCACCGCGCGCTGGCGCGTCGGTGTTGCGCACCAGCACCAACAGGCGCTTGGCCACCTGGCGCAGCAGGTTGTCGCCCAGGGCGTGCCCATAGGTGTTGACCAGGGCGCGAAAGCCATCCAGGTTGATGCGCATCACGGCCAGTCGGCCAGCGGGGGGCTCACCCGCCTCGTCCAGCGACTGGATGACCTCACGCAAGTGATGCTCGAAGCCTTGCCGGTTGAGCAGGCCGGTCAGGGCGTCGCGGTGGGCGGCCCCTTCCAGCTCGGTGTGCGCTTGCTGCAGCGAGCTCACCAATTGCGCATGCTGGTGGCGCAAACGCGTGTCCAGGATCGTGCACAGCTGCACGCCCATCAACAAGATGCCACCGACCAGGGTCACCAGCCAATCCAGATAGGCCCCGGACAACTGCTGCGCACTCAGGCACACGGCACCCACTGGCACACCAGCGGATTCGAGCATGAGCAATTGAGCGCCATGCAGCGCGCTGCCCACCACCACAGCCACCGCCGCCTGGTTCAGAAATTTTGCCTCGCGCAACAACGCGCGCCGCAGCATGACCGAGGCCAGGACATTGCCCGCCAGGATGACGGCAAATGCCGCGAGCAACCATTGAGGATCCCAGGCCACCTCGGGCTGCAACACCATGGCGGACACGTTCAGGTAGGTCAGAAAGCCAAAACCCAATGCCGCGAGCAGGCCAGACAGGGCCCGCTTGAACACCGGTTGATGAACCCGGCTGACCGACCAGATGAGCACCGCGCAGATCAGCACCGCCGGCAGCCACGCAGCCAACACAACGGCCGGCAGATAGCCCACCTGGATGGGCAATTGCCGACTGAGCGTGCTGATGAAGCTTTGCGCCCAGATGCCGGTGCCCACGGTCACGGCACCACCGACCCACCAGCCGATCCCCACGTCGCGGTCCGAAGCCCGCACGCGGCGAATCACCAGGGTCATGACGTAAATGGCGTAAACCGCCAAGAACCACGCTGCGGTCAGTGCAACGCCGTCATGGCGGACGACCAACAGGTCTTGAGGCATCAGCCCTCCGCGGCCACGAAAATCCAGATTACAGGGGTAGTCTGGTTACATTTCGGCGGCGGCGGCGAGGACTTGAATGACTGGGAGGCTGTTCTGCCTAATGCATCACGACTGGCTGTTGCGCCAGTCCGGTGAAGCCTTCCAGGTAGGCGTCGAACTCTTCGACGCTGGGCGAGGTTTCAATCAGGGCATCAACCCCCACCTTGAAGCTTTCAGCCAGGGCGCCTTCGATGAACAGTTCCTTGCGGGCGAACTTGTCCACGATCTCGTAGCCACCTCGGGTGAGGGTGCTGACGACCGAAGGGGGGACCGGGAACTCATCCGCAGCCAACTCGATCTGAACGACCGCGTAGTTGTCGGAGTTGTAAAGCATTTGCATGGACTGCACTCCAGATTCATGGGCTTGTCTCTCAGATGGGGACACAGCAGGCAAGCGCAAGCGCATGATGACGTTTCCTTCGACAGGAACACCCCCCGACTTGAGGGCCCGCCGGCCCCATCAACGCCCCCCATGTGGCTAATTGCACGACAAGCACCAAGGCGACCCCCTTAAACACGGGGGCACGCCAGGCACCCCAGCCCGTGCTGCAACGCACCACCCCCGACAGAGGGATATGGCCACCCCATGGCCCCTCCTACATTAGCGATCACACAACAAGCTGTCATCACGTTTGAAGTGGAGAGGGGAGTCGATAACGGGGCTTGATCACATGGCGGTGACGTGAGGAACGCATCACACGCCCACAACTCAAAGGGCAAGCCCCCACAGTTCCAGTTCATTTCACGGATTGAACCGCCCCGCCCTTTCGGCGGGGTTTTTTTTGGCCCTGCGAAACCTCAGCCCCCCGTGATGCGGCTGATCGCCGGGAAGTACCACGCATGGGGCAGGTGCCGCAGCAGCTTCAACCACAGGGTGAAGCGCCATGGAAAGTGGATCTCAAAACGCCCGGCGTGCCAGCCCGACACGATCTCGGCGGCGGCCTGCTCGGGCGTCAGCAGGGCGGGCATGTCGAAGTCGTTGCCCGCCGTCAGCGGCGTTTGCACAAAGCCCGGGTTGATCACCGACACGCCGATGCCCAGCGGGTGCAAGTCCAGGTACAGGCACTCGGCCAGGTTGTTGAGCGCGGCCTTGGTCGGGCCATAGGCCATGGCCTTGGGCAGCCCCCGAAAGCCCGCCACACTGCCCACCAGGCTGAGGTGCCCTGCCCCCTGGGCCGTGAGCAAAGGCAAGGTGGCGGCCAGCACATGCAAGGCGCCCACGTAGTTGATCTGCTGGTGGCGCAGGGCCTCGGCCAGGTCAAAGGTTTGCGCACGCATGGCCTGGTAGTGGCCCGCGCAGTAGACCACCATGTCCAGCCGGCCTGATGGTGCCCGAGACTGGATGCGCGCGGCCAACTCGCGCACGGCGGCCACATCGGCCACGTCCAGCGCTTCGAAGTCGCTGCCCGGATGCGCAGCCACAAAAGCCTGCAAGGCCTGCACATTGCGCGCCGACACGATCACGTGCGCGCCCTTGGCGTGCAGCAGGGCGGCCGTGGCGCGGCCAATGCCGGTCGAGGCCCCGATCAGCCAGACGGTGCGGCCTTGCCAAACGGTGATGCGCGGGTTCAGGGCCATCTCAATCTTTCTTCATCAAGGCTTGTGGAAGGACAAGGTCACCTCGCCCAGGTGCAGCCCGAACTTGCTCATGGCGGCCTTGTTGAGCATGGTGCGGCTGTCCATCAGGTACATCCAGTCGTTGAACTGGACGTCGTAGGTCTTGCCATCCACCGGCAGGCGCAGGGTGTAGGCCCACTGCAAGGCGTTGCCGGCGGCGTGGCCCTCGGCGGTGCCGACCACGTCATCGGCCTGGCCGGTGTAGCGGCCCTGGCCATGGTCGGTGATGCGCCAGACGCGGCGCTGCTGGGTGCCATCGCTGTAGGTGAAGTCTTCTTCCAGCACGCCCTGGTCACCGTTCCAGCGGCCCACCATCTGCACGGTGAAACGCTTGACGACGCGGCCCGAGCGGTCGGTGAAGATGCCGTGCGCGGTGAGCGGGCCGTTGAAGTACTGGCGCAAATCCAGCGTGGGCTTTTGGTCGGCGTAGTCGGCCGGGGTGGGCGCGCTGGCACAGCCCATCAGGCTCAGCGCCAGCAGCAAGGCCAGCCATTTGGATCGTGAGTTGGTGCGCATGGGGTGGGTTGCTTTCATTCCAGGTTTTGACGGCGCCACAAGCGCCACCACAGGGCCAAGGCCAACAGCTTGAACAGGCAAGGCAAGCCGCCATAGGCCCAGCTCAAGGCCTGCAAGGCTTGCGGATCGCGCGCGCCCGGCCCATAGCCCCACCACTGCAAGGCGGGCAGGGCCAGGCCAGCGGCCAGGGCCAGGTTGAGCTTGGTGGCCAGTTGCCACCAGCCCGCGTAAGCACCTTCAGATTGGCCCGCATGGCCCGCCCGCTGGATCACGCCAGTGAGCAAGGTGCCGGGCACCGTCAGGTCGGCGCCCAAGGCCAAGCCACTGGCCACGCAGACGGCCAGGTAGCCCGCGGTGTCACCCGCGCCAACGCCCAGCACGCCGATGAAGGTGATCACGTTCAGGGCCATGCCGCACGCCCAGGCATTGGAAGGGCCCAGGCGTTTGATCAGCTTCAGCCACACGGGCACGCTGGCCGCGCCCATGAGGAAGTAGGCGCCCAGGAACACGGGCGACCAACTGGGGGCCTGCACGCGGTCGTTGATGAAGAAGATCACCAGGGTCGCGGGGATCGCGCTGGCGATGCCGTTGACCATGAACAAGGCCATGAGGTGGCGGAACGCCCGGCCACGCCAGGGCAAGGCCAGCGATTGATCGGCTGGCAGCAAAGCGGCACGCACCCAGGTTTTGCGCGGCACGGGGGCCTTGCTCAAGGCCCACACGCCCAAGGCCAGGCTGAGCCACAAGACGATGGTGGTGGCCGCCAGGCCAGCTTGCGTGGCCAGCACATTGGCCAGCAACACACCCACCAGCCCGAGGCCTTCGCGCCAGGCCACCAGGCGCGACCGTTGCACCGCAGAGCCCCCCAGGCGGCTGCCCCAGGCTTGGTGCACCACGCTGGCCAAACTGAAAGCGGTGAAGGTGCCCGTCAAGGCCACGGCGCACCACAGCAGCAAGGCCGTGGTGCCTTGCACGGCCGGGAAGAACAGGGCGGCGAAGCCCGCACCCAAGGCCAAGGCCGCGCAGGCAGCCGCTTTGAGGGCGCGTGGTGGCGACCACCTCGCATCCACCCAACGGCCCAACACGGGGTCGATCACGGCATCGAACAATCGGGTGCCCAACAAGACCAAGCCCAACAGCGCCAAGGGCACGCCCAGTTGCGCGTAATGCGCTGGCAGCATCACATACAGCGGCAAGGCCACGAAGGCCAAGGGCAGGCCCAGCACGCCATAGCGGGCCGACGCAGCGTGGGGCAAGACAGCCTCAGACACCGAGCAAGTCTCGCCGCAAGGCTGGCGCCGACGTGGCGCTGGACAGCCAGATGCCGAAGAACAGCTGGGCAAAGCGTTGGTCGTTGATCACCCGCGTGGCCTGGCCATTGAGGAAGAAGCTGGCGCTGCCATCAAGCTGGTGCAGGCCGGTCAGGCGGTCTCCATCGCGCACGTCGGCAAAGGCCGCCGTCATGGCCTGCAGCCAGCGTTGGGCATCGGCCTCGCTGATGGTGGTCTGGCGGCGCATCTCTTCAATGGACCGCTCGGCGATGTCGCGCGCTTTCAGGCTGCGCGCGTAGATCAGGCTCAAGGCGAAGGGTTGGCTGAACAGCCTGGCCGCGTCAAAGGTGGGCGGCACCCACAATAGCGCGTCGTACACGTGGAAGCCGTAGTAGCGAAAGCGCGAGCGGCCTTGCAGCCGGGCTTGCGGCAGGTGCTGGCTCAGCTCGGGTGGCGTGGGCGCATCGCGGCGGGCATCGGCTTGCGCCAATGCCATCGGGCCCAGCAAGCTCGCCATGCCCGCCGCCCCCGCGCACCGCAAGGCTTGCCGGCGTGAGGCCTGATGTGGTGGGATGCGCTGCAAGCTCATGACGCGCTCAAACCCGGCGCAGTGTGTACTGCACGACGTTGGTGTTGCCCATGTCAAAAGCGGCTTCGCAATAGGCCAGGTAGAACTCCCAGATGTGCTGGAAGCGCTGGTCAAAGCCCAGGCGCTGAACGCTGTGCAGGTGCTGGATGAAGTCGGCGCGCCAGCGGCGCAAGGTCTCGGCATAGTCGGGCCCGAAGGCCAGGGTATTGATGACTTCCAGCCCTACCTTGCGCGCCTCGGCCTTGAAGGCCGCATCGCTGGGCAGCAAGCCACCGGGGAAGATGTACTGCTGGATGAAGTCGGTGGACTTCACGTAGCGATCAAACAGGTCATCACGGATGGTGATGGTTTGCAGGCAGGCACGCCCTCCGGGCTTGAGGCAGCGCTTCAAGGTGGCGAAGTAGCTGGCCCAGTACTCCTGGCCCACGGCCTCGAACATCTCGATCGACACGATGGCATCGAAGGGTTCGTCCTGGATGTCGCGGTAATCCTGCAAGCGCAGGTCGGCATGGTCCGACAAACCCGCGTCCACCATGCGGCGCTGCGCCCAGGCCAGTTGCTCGGACGACAAGGTCACGCCGGTGACATGGGCGCCACAGTCGCGAGCCGCCACCTCGGCCAAGCCGCCCCAACCGCAGCCGATCTCCAGCACACGCTGGCCGGGTTGATCGGCCGTGACGCCCGCCTCGCGCAAGGCCCGCAGGATCTTGGCCTGCTGGGCATCGGGCATCGAGCGCGAATGGTCGCCATCGAACCAGGCGCTGGAATAGCTCATGGTCGGGTCCAGCCACAAGCGGTAGAACTCATTGCCCAGGTCGTAATGCGCCTGGATGTTCTTGCGGCTGTTGGCCTTGGAGTTGTGGCGCAGCAGGTGGCGCACGCGGTACAGCAGGCGGCCCCACCAACTGCCGTAGACGGCGCTTTCGATGTGGTCTCGGTTGGCGATGAACAGCTTGAGCAACGCGGTCAGGTCGGGCGTGGTCCAGTCGCCAGCGATGTAGCTTTCGGCAAAGCCGATGTCACCCGATTTCATGGCAGCCGAACACACTTTCCAGTTGTGCAGGCGCAAGGCCGCACGCGGCGCTTGCTCAGCGGCCTGGCCAAAATGGGCGGTACTGCCATCGGGCAGTTGCAGGTCCAGGCTGCCCACTTGCAGGCGCGCCAACAGGCGCATGGCCATGCGGGCCGAGGCCGGGGCGTCCTGCGGCAGTTGAGTGGCGTTGGAATGTTGAAGCGTGGTCGATCGGTTCATGGTGTGGTCTGGCCATGCGGCCCGGTGACGAGTTCGGTGGGAGGGGCGGGTTTGGTGCGCAAGGGCACGCCCTTGATCCATACGCGCAAGGCCTGCCAGTGGATGCGTGCCACCACGCCCACCGTCATCAAAGGCCAACCCCAAAAAGCGCGGCGCACGCTGGCGCGGGTCAAGGGCGCCAGTTGGCCGCTCAAGCTGGTCTGCAGCACCGGGCCTTCGGCATCGTCGTGGTCAATGCGCACCACGATGCGATCCTGCGCATTGCGCATGAAGCGAAAGCGGTAGGTACCCGTCACCTCGCAAAATGGCGACACGTGAAACACCTTGTCGGCCGTGATCTCGCGGCCCCAGCCCAGGGCCGGGCCGTGCAGCAGGTAGCAGTGCCGCTCGCCAAAGGTGTTGTTCACCTCCGCCACCACGGCGGCCAGGCTGCCATCAACCCGGTGCACGTACCAGAAGCTCACCGGCTTGAACACATGGCCCAGCACACGCGGGTAGGTTTGCAGCCAGACCTCGCCCTGGTCAATCTCGGGGCCACTGAGGCCCTCTTGGCGCAACAAGCCATCCAGCCAGGCCAGGGCATCGGGGCCACCCACACCATGGTCGGCATCGTGAAAGCTCAACAGGCCGAAGCGGTTGCGCTGCACCTCATCCGACGCCTGCCGACGCAAGGTGCGCAAAGGCAGCATCCAGAAATAGCTGGGGTAGGCAAAAGCGTTGCGCGCCGGCTTGAGGCGGGTGTGGCGCACCTGCCCAAAGCCGATCAGGGGGCGATGGGGCAGGTTCATGCCGACACCCGGTCGGCCTGCGCGCTGCGGCTTTCCTGCGCGCCTGAGTACCGCTCATCACGGGCCAACAACTGATCGGCCACGCCCTGGCCAGCCTTCAGGCCATCTTCATGAAAACCGTAGCCCATCCAGGCACCACAGAACCACACGCCGCGATGTCCCTGAATGCTCGGCAAACGCGACTGGGCCTGGATCGCGGCTTGGTCGAACACCGGGTGGGCGTAGTCGTAGGTGCCCAGCACCGTGTCGGCCCCTGGTTCACGCAGCGGGTTGAGCGACACCACCACCGGCGTGGTCCAAGGCAAGGGTTGCAGGCGGTTGATCAGGTAATGCAGGCACACGCCTTGGTGCTCGGCATCGGCGCTGCGGGCCCGTTCGTAATTCCAGGCAGCCCAGGCGCGCGGGTTACTCGGCAGCAAGCTGGTGTCGGTGTGCAAGACCGCGCGGTTGCGGTGGTAGCCGATGGCGCCCAGCAACTCGCGCTCATCCCTCGTGGCGCCACTGCCCAGCAAAGCCAGCGCCTGGTCGCTGTGGCAGGCCAACACCACCTCGTCAAAGCGCTCGCTGCCCGCGTCGGTGTGCACCAGCACGCCCCCCACACCGCCGTCGCCCAAGCTGGTCAGGCTGCGCACCGGGGTTGACAAACGCGCGTCGCTCAACTGCTCGACCAAGCGGCGCACATAGTTGCGCGAACCGCCCTGCACCGTGTACCACTGCGGCCGGTTGGTCACCTGCAGCAGGCCATGGTTGTGGCAAAAGCGGATCAAGGTGGCCATCGGAAAACGCAGCATCTGGTCGGTGGGGCAAGACCAGATGCACGCGATCATCGGCATCAGGTAACCCTCTTGGAACTCGACGCCAAAGCGGTGCTCGGCCAGGAAATCAGCAATGGGCTGAGACAGTTCACCGTCCAGGCCCTGTTCCGCCATCTGCGTGGCCAGCTTGTTGAAGCGCAGCAGGTCGACCAGCATGCGCCAAAACGCGGGCGACACCAGATTGCGCCGCTGGGCGAACACGGTGTTCAAAGACGAACCACACCACTCCAGGCTGCCCGCCTGCACCGAGAACGACATGTCTGATTTGGCGCGCGGCACGCCCAGGGCATCGAGCAGACCCAGCAGCTGCGGGTAGGTGCGCTCGTTCATCACCAGGAAGCCAGTGTCCACCCCGTGGGTGACCAGCTCGCCCGAGGGCGCCGCCAAGGTCACGTCCACGGTGTGAGCATGGCCCCCAAAATAATCGGCCGCCTCGAACAGCGTGACATGGCGCGCACCGGCCGCCGCGCTCAACCGCGCCGCCGCCGCCAGACCCGCCACACCCGACCCCACCACCGCAATGCGTTTCATTGGCTTTGCTCCTGCGGCCGACGATGCGCGACCCAATAAATTACCGACTAGTTCATATCGTAACTCATTGGTAATTATTTTGCAGCCAAGAGTTTTTCCACTTCCGCCACAAGCTCACGGTCATCCGGCGTAGTGAGGCTGCCGTACGAGCTGACGGTGCGGCCATCGCGGGCGATCAGGTACTTGTAAAAATTCCATTTGGGCGTGGTGCCCGTGATCTTGATCAGGCTGGCGTGCAGCGGGTTGACCTCGTCGCCCCGCACATGGCTTTTGCCAAACATCGGGAACTTGACGCCATAGGTGCTCTCGCAAAAGTCAGCGATCTGCTTGGCGTTGCCCGGATCCTGCTGGCCAAAATCATTCGACGGAAAACCCAGCACCACCAGGCCCCGGTCCTTGTACTTGGCGTACAGCGCCTCCAGGCCCTTGAACTGCGGTGTGAAGCCGCAATAGCTGGCCGTGTTCACCACCAGCACGACCTTGCCGGCGTACTGGCACAGCGACTGGGGTTTTTCATCCTGCAGGCGCGGAAAGGTTTTGTTCAACAAAACAGGACAGGCCGTTGTGGCGACGGCAGGCGCGGGCTCAGCCGCCAGACACACCGAGGGCATGACACCCACCAGGGCCGCAGCCAGCATCAAACAAAAGGAACGACGTGCACTCATGAGCATGGCCTTTCAAAGTGGGGAATCACATCACACCACAAACCCATGCCAACGTCTTCATTGCAGCCACATTGTCAAAATTGTCGGGTAGGCTGTTCGCAGTATTTGGAGATCACCATGCTTTACCCTGAACTCTTCAAGCAACTCGAGTCCGTGCGCTGGAACATGGACACGGACATCCCCTGGGACCAGTTCGACGCCAGCCAACTGACGGACGAACAAGCCCAGACCATCAAGATGAACGCCATCACGGAATGGGCCGCCCTGCCCGCCACCGAGATGTTCTTGCGCGACAACCGCGATGACAGCGACTTTTGCGCCTTCATGAGCGTGTGGTTTTTTGAAGAGCAAAAGCATTCACTGGTGCTGATGGAATACCTGCGGCGCTTCCGCCCCGAGCTGGCCCCCACCGAAGAAGAGTTGCACGAGGTCCGTTTCGACTTTGATCCCGCCCCCGCACTCGAGACCTTGATGTTGCATTTTTGCGGCGAGATCCGGCTGAACCACTGGTACCGCCGCGCCGCCGAGTGGCACACCGAACCCGTCATCAAGGCCATCTACGAGACCCTGGCCAAGGACGAAGCCCGACACGGCGGGGCTTATCTGCGCTACATGAAACGCGCCATCAACAAGTTCGGCGACGAAGCCAAGGCCGCCTTTGCCAAGGTGGGCGTGCTCATGGCCAGCGCCCGCCGCACCGCGCAAGCCCTGCACCCCACCAACCTGCACGTCAGCGCCAAGCTGTTCCCGCGCGACACCATCCAATCGCGCCTGCCCGATCCGCAATGGCTGGAGCACTGGCTGGACCGCCAGATCAACTTCGACGCCGCGTGGGAGACCAAGGTCGTGGACCGCATCCTGCACAACATGAGCCTGATCATGGGCCGCAGCTTCGCCAGCGTGCAAGAGCTCAACCGCTTCCGCAAAGAAATGCTCCGCGGAACTGCCTAGCACCCCCCGGATGCGGGGTGCCCTAGGCAATACCCGCTTGGTTTCGTGCAGACAAGGGATCGACACATCGAAGGCTGAACTCCACAATCGACCCATCATTCCCTTAAAGATGCGTGGAGTTCCTCAGATGCCTGGTATTTGTTCTTTGCGTGTGGTCATCATGGCAACCGGTCTGTCTTGCTTCGGTGCGCTCAACGCCCAAGCGCAGTCCGCGTCCCCCTCTGTGGAAGACCAATACCGCGAAGGTCTTTACCAGCGCGAAACCGGCCGGCCTTACAGCGCCATCGAGACGCTGGAAACCATCCTGGCCGCCAACCCCACCCTCAACCGCGCCCGGCTTGAGGTGGCCGTGGCCTACTACCGCACCCTGAACTTCGCCAAGGCCAAGGCCCAGGCGCAAAAGGTGCTGGACGACCCCAACACCCCGGAAGCTGTGCGCCTGGCCGTGCTGTCCTTCATCAAGCAGCTTGAACTGGACGAAGCCGCCAACTTTGGCCGCCCCCACAAGCTGGACTACACCCTGTCCCTCGGCGCCGTGTATGACAGCAATGTCAACGCGGGCCCGGACAACGCCGTGCTGCCCGGCGGCCTGGTGCTGGAGCCCGGCTCCACCGAAAGGGCCGACGGCGGTTACGCCCTCCAAGCTGGCGTGAGCCACAGCTGGATGTCACCCACCCCGGTGCGCTCCGGCGAATCCACCGGCCGCTTTGGCTGGAACAGCCAGCTCGGCGTTTACTACAAAGGCTATGGCCGACTGAGTGAATACAACCTGGGCGTGCTCACCGCCGCCACCGGCCCCGCGCTGATCATGGGCAAGAACTGGCGCGGCAACCTCAACTTCCAGGCCGACCGCCTGACGCTGGGTGACCGCAAGCTGGCCCTGTACACCTCGGTGTCGCCCTCGGCCACCTGGCGCCTGAACTCCGGCGACGAATTCACGGCCGATGCCCAACTGGCCTACCGCAACTTCGCGCAGCCTGGCGACCAAGGCCGCGACAGCCATTACAGCTCCGGCGGTTTTAGTTACGGCGGCCTGTACAACAAGAACCGCCTGACCCTGCAAGCCGGCGCCCGCATGTTCGACGAAGAAGCCCAGCTGGACCGCTTCAGCAACAACGGCTACGAGCTCTTCTTTGGCGGCCGCCAGAACGTGTGGATTGGCGGCGACCTGTTCGCCCGCGCGGCGTGGCGCCACAGTGGTTACATCGGTGTAGAGCCCATCTATGGCATCCCCCGCCGCGAAGACGAATACCGACTCGAGTTCGGCGCCAACCAACAAATCAAAACAGGCTGGCTGGAGAAGTGGCAAGGCTCGGCCACGTTCACCATCATTCAAAACCAAGCCAATCTCGCCTTGTACGAATACAACCGTAACCTGGTGCAGATCACGTTGGGCCGCAGCTACTGAAGTAAGGAAGTCTCCATCATGAAGAACCATTCTCTCAAAATGCTCAGCTTGGCCGTGGCCACGTTGTTGCTGCAAAGCCAGGCCCAAGCCGCGCCCACCGAGGCACAGCTCAACGGCGTCAAGTTGTACGGTGATGTCACCATCGCCAAAGACTCGGTGACCAGCTGGGGCCCCTGGACGGAATTCGAGCCGCCCGCGGCCGGCGCGCCACCGCTGGGCCAACTGCCCAACACGGCCGAGCTTTACCGCACATTGGCGCGGGCATCGGCCCCTGAGTTGATCGGCTTTGCCAGCGTTTACACACAAGTCAGAACCGGCGAAGGTTTGGGGTTTGCTGACCCCTACACCATCGGCCTCAACGGCACCCCGACCAAAGTGTCCCAGGACGGCTCATTCCTGCCCGACTCATTCGTACTGCAGGTCACCGGGACCAACGCGGGCAATTACCCTCTGCCCACGTCAGTGCCACTGACCTTGCAGGATGGCGTCTACGTCTCGTCGTTGACACCGACCCCCGAAGGGCGCACCACCCTGGCCCTTTTGACCAACCCGGACGACCCGATTGATGCGCAAGCCAGCCAGGTCAGTTTTTATCAGTTGCTGTCCTACCTCGGATCACCAGACGGCCCATCGCCTCAAGTCCTCTTGCAGACGGGTGTGATCGGCTATACCACGTCCGCCGCCGACATGGCCAATCTGCAAAGCGGCAAGGTCAAGGCCACCTACACAGGCTACGCCCTCACGTTCGAGGCCGGTTTCGTGCCGCTGAGCATGCCCGTGGACTTTGGTGCCAGCACCTGGAGCGCCACCGTCAACAATGGCGGCAACGCCAACGGCACGGCGGGGTTCACCACGGGCGGCATCATCAATGGCGCCTCGTTCACCACCACGGCAAACAGCACCTTCACCTCCACCACAGGCGGCATCACCACGGGCTCGATGGGCGGCTCCTTCATGGGCACGCAGGCGGCAGCAGTGGGCGGGAATTACAACGTCACCCAGAATGGCACGCAATATTCGGCCCCGTTCGCGGGTGTCAAGTCAGCCACGCCTGCGCCAACGGTGCCCACGCCAAACACACCCACAGGGGGCGGGCAGTTGTAAGCGACCGCCATTTTTTGGGACCAACAAAGCCGGACAATGTCCGGCTTTTTCACGACCGAACATTCACTTGCAAAAATGCGCACCTCACCACCAATCAGGGTGAGTCGCTTGTCATGCAACCACTTCGATAATGGCTCGTTCACATTAGAAACACAGGGTAGGTAGCCAGTCATGCAGTCCTCCGTCATTCCGAGGGCGGAAGACGTTCCACCGTCTGATTCCGTCTCCCGCGCTCATCAACAGCCCTGGCAGTCCCTTTGCCTACTGGCCCGCCTGCCCCACATCGCGGCTGACCCTGACACCTTGACGCACGAGCGCGGCCTCACCGCCAGCATGCAAGCCACCGACGACGAACGGCTGGGCGCCGCCCGGCCAACTCGCGCCCCACAGCCAAGGTCAGCCGCACGCAGTCCGACCTTGCCCGCCCCGACTAAGCCAAGGCCTGCCAACACACGCGAAAGGAAGCATAGACACCCCCAAACAACGACCTGCGTACTCAAATAATCAACAATAGGGAACCTTCAATGACTATCCACAAAGCAACCGCATTCGCCTCACTGGCATTTTTGTTTTTCTCAGCCTCTGCACAAGCTGAACTCCAGACATGGCGGCTGACATCAACCGCCTACCAAGTTCAAGGTGGCTTCACGCCACCGGCGTTTGCACAGATCGGAAACGACTTCTACATTGACTACGTGGTCGATACACAAGCGCCTTCTTTCCCTGGTTGGGACGGCATGTTCAGTGGCGCCGTCAAATCATTTTCAATCAACGGAATCACTTCCCAATCTGAGGGGTACATCAGCGCCCACGGCGGATTGAATGCCATCAACATCTGGCCATCCTCAAGCCGCAGTGACGGCATCGACTTTTTGTCGTTCAACAATTTCTCCGGAACATACACACCGAACGTCACATCGGCATTGAAGGAGTTTGCAGATCTCGCGCCAACAACATCGGCAGATTTGCGAGTCGATTTCGGCGACAAAAGCATCTGGGCCAAGCCTTCGTCATTTGTCATGACATCATCGGTCCCCGAGCCTTCAAGCCTCTTGCTCGCCACCCTTGGCGTGGTGGGCGTGATTGGCCTGAAGAAGCGCCGCCAGGAGGCTTGACCCACCAAGGTTTGCATCAAGAAAAAAGCCCCAGCATGCTGGGGCTTTTTTCTTTCATCCAGGCCATGCCGCCGTGGGACTCACTCGATGGCCTTGACCATGTCCTCGACCACCTTCTTGGCATCGCCAAACACCATCATGGTCTTGTCGCTGTAGAACAGTTCATTGTCCAGGCCAGCGTAACCAGCGGCCATCGAACGCTTGTTCACGATGATGGTCTTGGCCTTGTAGGCTTCCAGGATCGGCATGCCGTAGATCGGGCTGCCCTTGATGTGCGCCGCAGGGTTCACCACGTCATTGGCGCCCAGGATGATCGCCACATCGGCTTGGCCAAATTCGCCATTGATGTCTTCCATCTCGAACACTTGGTCGTAGGGCACTTCGGCCTCGGCCAGCAGCACGTTCATGTGGCCCGGCATGCGGCCCGCCACTGGGTGGATCGCATACTTCACCGTGATGCCCTTTTCGGTCAGCTTCGCGGCCAGCTCCTTGACCGCATGCTGAGCACGCGCCACGGCCAGACCGTAGCCCGGCACGATGATCACGGTCTCGGCATTGCCCAAGACAAAAGCCGCGTCATCGGCGCTACCGGTTTTGACCGGACGCTGCGCTTGCGCGCCAGCAACGGCCGCAGGCCCTGCCTCGCCACCAAAGCCACCCAGGATCACGTTGAAGAAGGACCGATTCATGGCCTTGCACATGATGTAGCTCAGGATCGCGCCCGACGAGCCCACCAGCGAACCCGCAATGATCAACATCGAGTTGTTCAGCGAGAAGCCAATGCCCGCCGCCGCCCAGCCCGAATAGCTGTTCAGCATGGACACCACCACCGGCATGTCGGCGCCGCCGATCGGGATGATGATCAGCACACCAAGGATGAAGCTCAGCGCCAGCACGGCGAAGAAGGCTTCCATGCTTTGCGTGGCCATGAAGTAGCCACCCAGGCCCAGCGTGGCCAGGCCCAGCACCAGGTTCAGCATGTGCTGGCCCTTGAAGCTCACCGGCGCACCCTGGAACAGACGGAACTTGTACTTGCCGCTCAGCTTGCCGAACGCAATGACCGAGCCGCTGAAGGTGATGGCGCCAATGGCCGCACCCAGCACCAGCTCAAGCCGGTTGCCTGTGGGGATGGGTTGGCCGGGGCCTACCTCTTGCAGCAAAGCCCAAGGTTCGGCCACCACGGCCACGGCGATGAACACCGCCGCCAGGCCGATCATGCTGTGCATGAAAGCGACCAGCTCAGGCATCTTGGTCATCTCGACGCGCTTGGCCATGATGGTGCCCGCGCCGCCGCCCACCACCAGCGCGCCCAGCACCCAGGCCAGGCCTTCGGTGAAGTCAACGTGCAGGCCACCGGCCATCAAGGCGGTGACCTTGCCATGGATCAGGCCCACGGTGGTCAGCACGGCCACGGTCATGCCAATCATGCCGAACAGGTTGCCCCGGATCGACGTGGTGGGGTGGCTCAAGCCTTTGAGCGCCTGGATGAAACACACCGAGGCGAACAGGTAGAGCAAGGCGATGAGGTTCATGCTCATTTACTTGGCTCCCGCTTTCTTTTCTTTCTTCTTGAACATCTCAAGCATGCGCCGGGTGACCAGGAAGCCCCCGAACACATTGACCGCGGCCAGCGCCACGGCGAGCACGCCCATGGTCTTGCCCAGTGGCGTGACGGTCAGCGCGGCGGCCAGCATGGCGCCCACGATGACGATGGCCGACACCGCGTTGGTCACGGCCATGAGGGGGGTGTGCAATGCCGGTGTCACCGTCCACACCACGTGATAGCCCACATAAATGGCCAGCACAAAAATGGACAGGTTGATGACGACATGGTCGA
Source organism: uncultured Aquabacterium sp. (assembly GCA_964554655.1). GTDB lineage: Bacteria > Pseudomonadota > Gammaproteobacteria > Burkholderiales > Burkholderiaceae_C > Aquabacterium. The sequence continues at coordinate 18,986 of CAZKPN010000076.1, forward strand.
CTTGAGCGAGGGCTTCCATCGTGTCTCCAGATAGATTGAGTGAGGTCAGAACTTGCGGATCTCTTTGATGGCGTTGCCCTCGTCGAGCAAGACCACCTTGGGCTTGTGGCTGGCCACTTCGGCCTCGGTCATCGGCGCGTAGGTGCAGATGATGAGCAGGTCGCCCACGTGCGCCTTGCGCGCGGCCGCACCGTTCAGCGAAATCACGCCCGAGCCGCGGGCGGCCTTGATGACGTAAGTCGAGAAGCGCTCGCCGTTGTTGATGTTGTAGAGCTCGATGTACTCGAACTCTTTCATGTCGGCCGCTTCCAGCAGGTTCTCGTCGATGCCGCATGAACCTTCGTAGTTCAGGTCGGCCTCGGTCACGGTGGCGCGGTGCAGCTTGGCCCGCAGCATTTGGCGTTGCATATCGGTCTCCTCGATCCGTCGTCAGGCGCGCAGCAGTTGGCCGCCCTGGCACATCAGGCAAGCCTTGACGATGTCGTCTTCCAGGTCCACGTGGAACTGGCCTTCCTTGTTGAAGACGAGCTTCAGGAAATCCAGCACATTGCGCGCGTACAGGGCCGAGGCATCGGCCGCCACCAGGGCGGGCAGGTTGGTCTCGCCCACCAGGGTCACGCCATGCTTGACCACGGTCTGGTTGGCTTCGGTCAGAGGGCAGTTGCCGCCTTGGGCCGCGGCCAGGTCCACGATCACCGAGCCGGGCTTCATGGCCTTGACCATGTCCTCGGTCACCAACACAGGGGCGGCCCGACCGGGGATCAGGGCGGTGGTGATGACGATGTCGGCGTTGGCCACGCGCTTGG
>CAZKPN010000077.1:0-10149 GCA_964554655.1 uncultured Aquabacterium sp.
GTACAGGCCCGGGTTGCGCTGGCCGCGCCGCGCGTACTGGCTCAATAAGCGGCCACGCCGGTACTCGGGCAGTTCGCGCTTCAAGGGGAGGAACAGGTGGTTGAAGTGGTAATGCGTTTCTTCCAGGCGGGGCAGCTCGAACAGCAGCTTGACGCGGTACCACAGCGCGTTGGTGTACAGCACGAAGCCCGAGCGCGGCATGATGTCGGCCCAGTCGCTGGCCTCGTTTTGCTGCAGCAAGAAGAACTTTTGATGCTCTTGCGCCATCAGCCAGTTGATGGCCAGGGCCACTTGCGGTTGCCAGCGCTCGGCCATGCCGGGCAACTGGCCGTGGCGGCGCACGTGGTCCACGGCAATCAGCCACCACAGGGTGGCGTCGATGCAGCCCAGGTACCAGAAGTCGGCATCTTGCCCTTCGGGGTCCACGTACTTGGGGATCTGGCCATTGCGGGCCTGCAGGTCGGCCAGCGAGTCGAGGCTGGCCACGGCGCCTTGCTCCAGCGCGGCATCGCCACTGCCCGCCATGGCCAGCACGCAGATGGCGGCGTCGCGGCCAAACACGCGGGTGTAGCTGCGCGCTTCGGCGGCCTCGGTGCGGCTGGCCGCGAGGATGCCGCGCGGTGTGAGGTTGCGCCGAAGCAGGTCAAGAGACTGCCTGGTGCAGTGGTTCACCAGGGTGTCTTCATCCAGGCCGGGGCTGTTCATGGGCTCGTTCAGGGAATCCTGTCACGCTGGTTCGTGGGCCACCACTCTTCCAGGCGGGCCGCAGCCCATTCTCGTCCGCCCAGCCCAAAAGCCAAAGCGATGGCCAGGACGATGCCGCCCAGCACGATGAGGAAAGCGTCGCGGATGATGGTGCCGCCCACCTCCATCTGGTCCAGCGCGATCATTACCACAAAGGCCATGATGGCGTATCGGGCCAGCCGTGACAGGGATTCGCCATCGCGGATGTCCGCGTTCTCGCAATAGGTGTAGACGGCGTTGGCCACAAAGCGCGCGAAGTAGGCGCCAAAGGCCAGGATCAACAGCGCCACGATGACCTTGGGCACGAACCACATCACGCGGCCCAGCAGTTCGGTCACGTGGGTGAGGCCCAGGCCGTTGAAAGCCACCACCAGGGCGATCAGGATGACCAGCCAGTAGGCCAGCAGGCCAAACAGGTCGACCGTGTCGATCAGGGTGCCGCTTTTTTTCAGGAAACTGTCCATGCCCGAGCGTTTGGTCAGGATGTGGAAGTTGATGGCGCGCAAGCCGCGCTGGATGGCAAAGCGCGCGGCCTTGGCCAGCAGGATGCCCAGCAGCATGACCACGATGGCCACGCCCAGGCGGGGCAGGAAGGCGCCCAGCTCGTGCAGGAAGGCCCTCACGGGTTCGAGGTACACATCGACTCTGTCCATGAATTGGTTCTCCTAACCTGGCATCTGCAGGATGCCAAGGATGCCCTGCAGCGGGATGCGCACCCAGTCGGGGCGATTGTTCAGCTCATAGCGCAGTTCGTACAGCGCTTTTTCAAGTTCGAACAAACCTAACAAACCTTGGCCGGCGTTCAGGGCTTCGTGAAGGTCGGCGCCTTGGGTGGCCTGGGCATAGGCGCTCAGGAAGGCGCTTCTGGCCTGGGCTTCCCATTCGGCCGCGAAGGGCGCCAGTGTGTTCAGTTCTTCGTCATTCACGGCGGTGCCGCGCAAGGCGCTCAGCCTGGCGTAACTGAAGGAGCGCAGCATGCCGGCCACGTCCCGCAAGGGCGACTGCTTGATGCGGCGCTCCTCGAAGCTGCGGCCGGGTTCGCCTTCGAAGTCGATGATGACGAAATCGTTTTTGGTGAGCAAGACCTGGGCGAGGTGGTAGTCGCCGTGGAAGCGTGTCTTGAGGGCGCGGGGCGTGCCGGTGGTGAAGTGCTCGATGCGCTGCTGTATCTGGTGGCGCGCGGCCAGCACATGGTGCGCTTCACCTTGGGCTTCGACACTGTCCAACTGGCCCAGGCTGTTTTCCAGCAACAAAAGCACTGACCGGGCTTCGGCGCTGAGGTGTTGGCGGTAGGCCTGCAGGTCAGCAGTGGTCAGCGCTTCGGGCTCGAAAGCCGGGTTGCCCGTGCGTTGGGCGAAAGCCAGGTGCAATTGGGCGGTTCGCAGGCCCAGGGTTTCGAGCAGGGCCAGGTAGGCACCGTGCACGCCTTCGGGCACGGACTCCAGGCTGGTGCGGCGCATCTCCAGGTAGCGCTGAAGGTAGCCGGTGGTGTAGGTCCAGCCATCGCCCTGGTTGGGCACGTAACCTTGCACGATGGACAAGGTCATGACGGCGCCATCCTTGGCCACATACTCCAGCAGCCCAGCCACGGGCACGCAGTGCGGAAACTTGACGACTTCGCTCAGGTGGCGGCCAATCTCGACTTCGGGGTTCAGGCCGGTGCGGATGCGGCGGTAGCCTTTGAGGAACAGGCGCTCATTCACCGTGACGATGGTGTTGCTGCTTTGCGCTTGTGGCTTGCCGATGGGCAGGGCTTTGAGTTCATCACCGACCAAGGTGTTGAACAGGTCCGTGGCCCGGAAGCGGAGCTCACCCTTGTCGGTCTCCAGCGTCTGGTTGGTGGCGATGGCTTGCAGCAGCGCACGGCAGAAAACCTCGTCGGCAAAGGCATCGGCCATCAGGCCCACGCTGGCTTGCTGGCGCACCCGCGCCACGGCAGACACGGCCAGGCCGCGCATGCGTTCTTCGTCCTTGTCCTCCCAGGCCATGGCCAGCGGCAGGAAGTAGGCGGAGCCGTCCTGGCCGGCGCCGTCGATGTCCACAATGGGCAGCAGCCAGCTGTGGCGGCCTGCTTCCCACACGGCCGAATCGGTGATGGCCACGTGCTTGATGGCCGGGCCTTTGGCGGCATACCAGCGTTGCGCTTCGATGTAGCGCGGCAGCATCTGGCTTTCGAACTGGGCACGGGTCTTGATGGCCAGGCCGATGCGCCAAGGCACGACCTGGTCGCGGAACAGGCTGAGCCAGCCATCGAACAGCACCAGCACGGGCAGCTCTTCAGCGGGCGTTTGCTCGCGATGCCAGCTGGGCACATCGACATCGGTGCTCAGCTTGAACCAGTAGAAGCCATGCGCGGGGATGGTCAGCAGGTAGGGCAGCTCGCCCACGGGCGGAAAGGCGGTGCGGCCCAGCATCTCAACCGGCACTCGGCCCTTGAAGCGGGACAGGTCCAACTCGACCGGTTGGGCTGAGCGGCTGAGGTTGGCCACGCACAGGATGGCGTCATCGCCATGTTCGCGAAGGTAGGCCAGCACCTTGCGGTTGCCGGGCTTGAGGAAGTTGAGTTCGCCGCGGCCAAAGGCATGGCTGGTCTGGCGCACGGCCAGCATGCGGCGCATCCAGTTGAGCAGCGATGAGGGGTCGCGCATTTGCGACTCGACGTTGACGGCCTGGTAGCCATAGACGGCGTCCATGATGGGCGGCAGGTAGAGGCGCTGCGGGTCGGCGCGCGAGAAGCCGGCGTTGCGGTCGGGGCTCCACTGCATGGGGGTGCGCACGCCATTGCGGTCACCGATGAAAACGTTGTCGCCCATGCCCAGTTCATCACCGTAATAGATGATGGGCGAGCCGCGCATCGAGAGCAGCAGGCTGTTCATCAGCTTGATGGTGTCGATGTTGTTTTCCATCAAGGGGGCCAGGCGGCGGCGAATGCCCAGGTTGATGCGCGCACGCGGATCGGCCGCGTAGGTGTTGTACATGTAGTCGCGCTCTTTGCTGGTCACCATCTCCAGCGTGAGCTCGTCGTGGTTGCGCAGGAAGATCGCCCACTGGCAGCTCTCGGGGATGTCCGGCGTCTGCTGCATGATTTCGGTCACCGGGAAGCGGTCTTCCTGGGCGATGGCCATGTAGATGCGTGGCATCAAGGGGAAGTGGTAAGCCGCGTGGCATTCGTCGCCATCGCCAAAGTAGTCGCGCACGTCTTCGGGCCACTGGTTGGCCTCGGCCAGCAGGAAGCGGTTCTGGTAGCTGGCGTCGATGGCGGCGCGCAGTTGTTTGATGATGTTGTGCGTCTCGGGCAGGTTCTCGTTGTTGGTGCCGTCTCGCTCGATCAGGTAGGGGATGGCGTCCAGGCGGAAGCCGTCCACGCCCATGTCCAGCCAGAAGCGCATGGTCTTGAAGATGGCCTCCAGCACCAGCGGGTTGTCGAAGTTCAGATCAGGTTGGTGGCTGAAGAAGCGGTGCCAGTAGTAGGCCTTGGCGATCGGGTCCCAGGTCCAGTTGGATGTCTCGGTGTCGGTGAAGATGATGCGCGTGCCGAGGTACTTCTGGTCGGTGTCGCTCCAGACATAAAAGTCGCGCTCGGGCGAGCCGGGCGGCGCCTTGCGCGCGGCCACAAACCAGGGGTGCAGGTCGGAGGTGTGGTTGATGACCAGCTCGGTGATGACCTTGAGGTCGCGCTTGTGCGCCTCGGCCAGCATCAGCTTGAAATCGTCCAGCGTGCCGTACTGCGGGTGGATGTCGTCGTAGCCGGCGATGTCGTAGCCGTCATCGCGCAAAGGCGAGGGGTAGAAGGGCATCAGCCAGATGGTGTTGACACCCAGGTCTTTCACGTAATCCAGCTTGGCGGCCACGCCTTTGAAGTCGCCCATGCCATCGTCGTTGGAATCGAAGAAGGCTTTGACGTTGAGCTGGTAGATGACCGCGTCTTTGTACCAAAGCGCGGCATCCGGCACCGGATTGGTGGCGCCTTGCTCGGCTTCTGCCAAGTGCGGTGTTCGGGGTGCGTTCATCAAGGCGCTCTCAGGCGAAGTTGTCGAAGCTTTGCTCGCTGTGCTGCCGTCGGCGCAAGCGGAAAACATGGGCTGGCGCCTGCCGTGGGTCGAGTATGACGAAGTTGCGCAGGCCTTGCCAGGTGAAGCGTTGGTCGCTGAGCAGATCGTGCACTTCGAACTGTGCGGCGGGGTCGAGCTTCAGGGCGTCGTTGTCCAGGGTGACCCAGCCGGATTGCGGGTTGTGCGGATCCAGGTTGACGATGCTCAGGATGACGTTGTCGCCATCGGCCGTTTGCTTGGCCGTCTGCTTCGAATAAGCGATGAGCTGTTCGTTGTCGGTGCTGAAGAAGCGCAGGCTGTGGTTGGATTGCAGCGCCGGGTTGTCCCGGCGGATGGCGTTGACCTTGGCGATGAACTGGGCCAGGCTGCCCGGCCGGGCCACGTCCCAGTCGCCCCAATGGCGCAGTTGGTACTTTTCGGAGTTGAGGTACTCCTCGCTGCCGGGGCCGCGCGGCGCGTTGTCCAGCAACTCATACGCTGGGCCATAGAGCCCATAGTTGGACGACAGGGTGGCGGCCAGCACCAGGCGCAGTGCAAAGATGGGCCGCCCGCCCGCGTGCAAATGCTCGCTCAGGATGTCCGGCGTGTTGGGCCACACATTGGGGCGGAAGTAATCCTTGCCTGGGCCTTGCGACAGCTCGGTGAAGTAGTCGGTCAACTCCTGCTTGGTGTTGCGCCAGGTGAAGTAGGTGTAGGACTGCGAGTAGCCCAGCTTGGCCAGGCGGTGCATGACCTTGGGCCGCGTGAAGGCCTCTGCCAAGAAGAGTACTTCGGGGTGCTCGCGCTTGATGGCGGTGATGGCCCATTCCCAGAAAGGGAAGGCTTTGGTGTGCGGGTTGTCCACCCGGAAGATGGTCACGCCTTCGGCAATCCAGTGGTCGAACACGCTTTTCAATTCTTGCCACAGGGCGCGCCAGTCGTCGGTCTCGAAGTTGAAGGGGTAGATGTCCTGGTACTTCTTGGGTGGGTTCTCGGCGTATTGCACCGTGCCGTCCGGGCGCCAGCGGAACCACTGCGGATGGGCTTTGACATCAGGGTGGTCGGGCGCGCACTGGAAGGCAATGTCCATCGCGATGTCCAGGCCCAACGCCTTGGCCTTGCCCACCAGGGATCGGAAGTCTTCGGCCGTGCCCAGCTCGGGCAGGATGTCTTTGTGGCCACCCTCCAAAGCGCCGATGGCCCAGGGGCTGCCGACATCGCCCGGTTCGGTCGTCAAGGCATTGTTGAGACCCTTGCGTTTCTCGCGGCCAATGGGGTGGATGGGCGGGAAGTACAAGACGTCAAAGCCCATCTCGGCGACGTAAGGCAGGCGCTGCTCCACGTCCTTGAGGGTGCCGTGCCGGCCGGGCTCGGACGAGGTCGAACGGGGGAAGAGTTCGTACCAGGTGCTGAAGCGGGCGCGTTCGCGGTCGGCCACCAAGGGCAGTTCAGTGGGGAAGTGGGTGGCCAGTTGGCGATCGGGGTGGCGCCTGGCCATGGCGGCCTGGGCCTCGTCCAGCGCCAGGGCTTTGAGGGCCTGGGCATCGTCCCGGTGTTTGCTGCTCAGTTGCTTGGCCCAGGCTTTGAGCTCCGTCTTGTCCGTGGCCTTGGCGCGTTTCGCGGCGGCCTCGATCAACTCGGCGCCCACCAGCGAAGCGATGCGGATGTCGTCCGCATCGACCCGGCGTGTCAGTTCCTGTCGCCAGGATTCGAAGTGGTCAACCCAGGCCACCACGGTGTAGAAGTAGCGGCCTGGTGTCTCGGGGGTGAAGGTGGCAAACCACTCGTCATTGCCGCCCAGTGTCATCTCCACCTCCTGCAGGGTGGCGTCGTTCTCCGCTCGCCAGCGAAGCATCACGCGCAGCGCATCGTGGCCGTCGGTGAAGCAATGGGCCTGGATGCGCATGGGCTCGCCCGCGATGGCTTTGACGGCGAAGCGGCCTGCGTCCACCACCGGCAGCACCGCGTCAATCACCGCGCGCTGCCGGCCCGCCTCTTCGGGGAAGAGATCCTGGGCGCTGGCGCTTAGGCTAGTGCTTGTCCGTGTGGCCATGCGCCTCCAGCTTGAGGATGATGGTGGACAAAGGCGGCAGGATCAGGTGGAGGGAATGCGGTCTGCCATGCGACTCTTCAGGCTGGGTGTCGGCCCCGCCCAGGTTGCCCCAGCCTGAGCCACCAAACTCCTTGGCATCGCTGTTGAAGATCTCGCGCCAATGGCCAGCCAAGGGCACGCCCACCTGGTAGTGCTCGCGGGGCAAGGGGGTGAGGTTCACCGCCACCAGAACGGGGTCGGCGCCGGCCTGGCCTTTGCGCAGGAAGACCACCACAGTGGCACTCACGTCATTGCCTTCGATCCATTCAAAGCCCGCGTCGGTGAAATCGATCTGGTGCAAGGCTGGCTCGCTGCGGTAAATGCGGTTGAGTTCGCTGACCATTTGCTGCACGCCTTGGTGGGCGGGGTCTTGCGTCAAGCCCCAATCCAATTGGCCCTCGTGCGTCCATTCGCGTTCCTGCGCGAACTCGCCGCCCATGAACATCAGCTTCTTGCCCGGGTGTGTCCACATCAGGCCGTACATGGCGCGCAGGTTGGCAAAGCGCTGCCAAGGATCGCCCGGCATCTTGCCCAACAGGGAACCTTTGCCATAGACGACTTCGTCGTGCGACAAGGGCAGCACGAAGTTCTCGTTGAAGGCGTACACCAGTGAGAAGGTGAGCTTGCCCAGGTGGTATTTGCGGTGGATGGGGTCTTCGTGCATGAAGGCCAGGGTGTCGTGCATCCAGCCCATGTTCCACTTCATGCCAAAGCCCAGCCCGCCCATGGAGGTGGGCCGCGAAACTTGGGGCCAAGCGGTGGACTCTTCTGCGATGGTGACCACGTCAGGGTGCTCGCGGTAAACCGCCTCGTTCAGCTTGCGCAAGAAATCAACAGCCTCCAGGTTCTCCTTGCCGCCATGCTGGTTGGGGATCCATTCGCCGTCCTTGCGGGCGTAGTCCAGGTAGAGCATGGAAGCCACGGCGTCCACGCGCAGGCCATCGATGTGGTACTTCTCTAGCCAGAACAGGGCGGAAGAGATCAGGAAGCTGCGCACCTCGCCGCGCCCGTAGTTGAAGATGCTGGAACTCCACTCCGGGTGAAAGCCCTGGCGCGGGTCGGCGTGTTCGAACAAGTGGGTGCCGTCGAAGTACTGAAGGCCATGCTCGTCGGTGGGGAAGTGCGAGGGCACCCAATCCAGGATCACGCCAATGCCCCGAAGGTGCAAGTGGTCGACGAAATACATGAAATCCTGGGGCGTGCCATAGCGCGAGGTCGGGGCAAAGTAGCCCGTGGTCTGGTAGCCCCAGGATCCGTAGAAGGGGTGCTCTGTGATGGGCATCAGCTCCACGTGGGTGAAGCCCATCTGCACAACGTACTCGGCCAGCGAATGCGCCAAGTCGCGGTAGTTCACCGGGCCGTGGCCGTCACGCCGCCACGAGCCCACGTGGAACTCGTAGATGGACATGGGCGCGTCCAGCGCGTTCCTGGCGCTGCGCGTGCTCATCCACTCGCCGTCTTGCCAGTCGTTCTCCAGTGACCAGACGCGGCTGCCCTTGTCCGGCGAGAGTTCGGCGTACACCGCGAAGGGATCGGCCTTGTCGGCCACGTAATGGCCCCCATGGCCATGAACGCGGTACTTGTAAGCCTGACCGTGCCGTGCCTGGGGCACTTGCCCTTCCCACAGGCCGCTGCGGTCGTGGCGAAGCTGCAAGGGGTTGGCATGGGGATCCCAGTGGTTCCAGTCGCCGATGACCGACACGCTGATGGCGTTGGGCGCCCACACCCTGAAATGCGCGCCTTCCAGCTCTTGTGACAGGTGGCAGCCCATTTGGTCATGCAAACGTGCGTGGGTGCCTTCGCCAAACAGGTACAGGTCTTGGTCGGTCAACACGTTGTGGTGCGCTCCATGGTTCTCTTGCTTTGCAGAACTTGAGCAATCAGCGTTCCCGGTGCTGAGGCCCCAGGTGGTGGGGGATCGGGATTATTTTCAGAACAATGTGCCGGCTCGTCGGCATGACTTGGGAATGCCGGTTGCTAGGCGAGGGGATGATCAAGACACACCACACCCTGCTCGGGCTGGCCTGCGCAGCCGCTTTGATGCCGGCCGTCTGCTGCGCCGACAAGGTCCCGGCCACCGTTCAAGAGCTGGCCGACTCTGTGGCGCAAACGCGCGATAGCCACGGCCAACCCTTTGCCATCATCGACAAGGTTCGGGCCCGGCTGGTCGTGTTTCAGCCTGATGGGCAGGTTCACGGGTCTTCGCCCATCCTGCTGGGCAGCGCGCGCGGGGATGACTCGGTCCCTGGCATCGGCCAGCGCAAGATTCAGGACATCCGCCCCGCCGAGCGCACCACGCCGGCGGGTCGCTTTGCCATCGAGCCCGGTCGCAATGCCCAAGGGGACGACATTTTCTGGATCGACTATGACGCGGCGGTCTCCATGCACCGGGTGCGGGCCACCAATCCCAAAGAGCGCCGCCTGGAGCGACTGGCCACGGCCACGCCAGCCGACAACCGCATCTCCTACGGTTGCATCAATGTGCCGGTGGCATTTTTCAACACGGTGGTGAAGCCGGTGTTCCAAGGGCGCCATGGCGTGATGTACGTGTTGCCTGAAACCAGGTCGCCGCGCGATGTGTTTTCTGCCTTGAAAGCGAACAAACCGGGCTCGTGACCCGGTTTGTTGCTTCAAGCCCTGAGTGTCAGTTCACTCAGTTGCGGTCTGCACGCGGTGGGCGATCGGGGGTGATCACCGGGGCTGGTGCCGCGGCTTCGTTGGTGCCAGCGGAGGTGGCTGGCATGTTGTTCAAGCCGTCATTGGCCCTGGCCCCGGTGTTTTGCTCAAGGTTGGTGCTGCCGTTGTTCTGGGAGTTCACCGAGTTGGCACGGTTGTCCATGGTGGGGCTCATGCCCGAATTCGTGGGCGTGTTCACCGTGCCGTTGGTGGTGGTGGTGGCGTTGGGGTTGGCCGCAGAACCTTGGCCGGTGGACGAAGACTGCGCGTATGCGAAGCCAATGCTGCCAGCCAAAGCGGCGGTCACGGCGGTGATGGTCAAGCCTTTGTTCAGTTTGCTCATGGTGTTTCCTCAAATAGTTGATGGACCCTCAAGCAGTGGCAATGCGCGTACCTGCAACGCCTTCCCGCCATGAATTTTCCTGATTGAAGATCAACATCTTTGACATGAATGAAATTCAACTCATCGTGAAAATATGTCGCTTGATTCAAATCATCCGTTTGCGCAGACTGCGAAGCATCCCAACTCATCCCTCAGAGAGCTTCCATGGCCCGCACCCACATCCTTGGTTTTCCGCGCGTTGGCGCCCACCGTGAACTCAAGTT
>CAZKPN010000077.1:10249-19374 GCA_964554655.1 uncultured Aquabacterium sp.
CCCGCACCCACATCCTTGGTTTTCCGCGCGTTGGCGCCCACCGTGAACTCAAGTTGGCGCAAGAGTCTTTCTGGCGCGGCGAGTCTGACGATGCCGCCCTGCGCCAGGTGGGTGCGCAACTGCGCCAGCGCCACTGGCAGGCGCAACAGGACGCGGGCTTGAGCACCGTGGCCGTGGGTGATTTCGCCTGGTACGACCAGATGCTGTCAACCTCTGCCTTGCTCGGATCATTGCCCAGGCGATTTGGCTTCGATGCCCGGCAACTGAGCCTGGGCGAGTATTTCGAGCTGGCGCGTGGCAACCAGGCCCAGCCCGCGATGGAGATGACCAAGTGGTTCGATACCAACTACCACTACCTGGTCCCCGAGCTGGACGCACAAACCACTTTTGACGGCGGCGTCGATTGGCTGTTCGACGACATCGGCGAAGCCTTGGCGCAGGGCCTGTCCGTCAAGCCCGTGCTGATCGGGCCCATCACCTACCTGTGGCTGTCCAAATCGCACGTGGCCGGCTTTGACCGCCTGAGCCTGCTGCCCAAGATCGTGGCCGCCTACCAGCGCATCCTGATCCGCCTGGCCGACCTTGGCATTGGCTGGGTGCAGATCGACGAGCCCGCCTTGTGCCTGGACCTGGACGCCAACTGGCGCGCGGCTTATGCCCCGGCCTATGCCGACCTGGCGGGTACGGGCGTCAAGCTGTTGTTGGCCACTTACTTCGACACGGCGGCCGACCACGCCGTGCTGGCCGCGCAGTTGCCGGTGCAAGGCTTCCACATCGACCTGGTGCGGGCGCCGCAGCAGCTTGATGCCTGGCGCCAGGTGCTGCCCAAGGAGGCGATACTGTCGGTGGGTGTGGTCGATGGCCGCAACATCTGGCGCACCGACTTGCGCCGCGTGCTCACCCTGTTGCAACCGCTGCAAGCCGAGCTGGGCGATCGCCTTTGGGTGGCGTCATCGTGTTCGTTGCTGCACACGCCGGTATCACTGGCCAGTGAGCCGAAGCTGGATGCCGAGATCAAATCCTGGCTGGCCTTTGCCACCGAGAAGCTGGGCGAGTTGAACGTGCTGGGCCAAGCCCTGAACCAGGGCGAAGGCGCCGTGGCCACCGAGCTGGCCGCCTCCGATGCGGCGCAAGCTTCGCGCCGTCAATCCAAACGCGTGGTCAACGAGGTGGTGCAAAAGCGCCTGGCAGCGGTGACCACCAGCATGGCCCACCGCGCGAGTCCCTTTGCCCAGCGCATTGAGAAGCAGCGCCAGGCCTTGCAACTGCCGCCGCTGCCCACCACCACCATCGGCTCCTTCCCCCAGACAGCGGCCATTCGCCAGACACGCGCCGCCTACAAGCGCGGTGAGCTGAACGCGCTGGACTACCTGCAACGCATCCGCAGCGAGATTGAGCTGGCCGTGCGCAAGCAGGAAGAGCTGGGCCTGGACGTGCTGGTGCATGGCGAAGCCGAACGCAACGACATGGTCGAGTACTTCGGCGAGCAACTGTGGGGCTATGCCTTCACCGAGAACGGCTGGGTGCAAAGCTATGGCTCACGCTGCGTCAAGCCGCCCATCATCTACGGCGATGTGTTCCGCCCCGAGCCGATGACGGTCGAGACCACGCGCTACGCCCAGTCGCTGACTGACCGCCTCATGAAAGGCATGCTCACCGGCCCCGTGACGATGCTGCAATGGTCCTTCGTGCGCGACGACCAGCCGCGCGAGACCACCGCTTTGCAATTGGCCCTGGCCATCCGCGAAGAGGTGTCTGACCTGGAGAAGGCCGGCATCAAGGTGATCCAGATCGACGAGCCCGCCATCCGTGAAGGCCTGCCCTTGCGCCAACGCGATTGGGCCGCCTACCTGGAATGGGCCGTGCGCGCCTTCAAGATCTCGGCCGCCAGCGTGAAGGATGAAACCCAGATCCACACCCACATGTGCTACGCCGAGTTCAACGACATCTTGCCCTCCATCGCGGCCATGGATGCCGATGTGATCACCATCGAGACCTCGCGCTCGGCCATGGAGCTGTTGGATGGCTTTGGCGCCTTTGACTACCCCAACGAGATCGGGCCTGGCGTGTACGACATCCACTCGCCGCGCGTGCCGGGGGTTGAGGCGATGCAGAAGCTGCTGGAGCGCGCCTGCGAGGTGATCCCGCCGCAACGCCTGTGGGTCAACCCTGACTGCGGTTTGAAGACGCGTGGCTGGATCGAGACCGAGGCGGCCTTGTCGAACATGGTCAAGGCGGCCAAGGCGCTGCGCGTGAAGCTGGGCGAGCAAGGCGATGAGGCCTGGCTGCGCGTGGCGCCGCGCGCGGAGGCGGCCTTCAAGCAGGCGGCTTCAAACCATGTCCACGGTGCGGGTTGCAACGATTGCGGCCAAGCGGCCTGATGGGGCAGCGATCAGCGCAACACGCTGCGGTAGAACAGCGCCATGCGCTGGCGCCGGGCCTCGGCACATTGCTCGGGCGTGCCCTCTTGCTGACCGCGCAACACGCGTGAGAGCTGGTCGCCCAGCACGCAGTTGATCAGATGCACGGGCAACTGGTCTTCGGGCAGGTCATCGCGCAACTGGGCGCGCACGTCCGGGCGTTTCAGGAAGCGCGCGATGGCGTCGCGCGTCACGTTCGGGCCCATGGCAAAGAAGGTGTCGACCAACTGGGGATTGCCGCGCGCCTCGGCGGCCAGCATGCGCTGCAGGCCCACGGCCTCGGGCGAGGTCAACAAGCTGTAGAGCCGGGTCGCGAAATCGTCGAGCACCTCGCGGATGGGGCGCTGGTCCTTGTCCAGGTCCATGTCGGCGAAGAACTGCGCGCGCTTGTCTTGCAGCAGGGCGCTCAGCAGGCCGTTCTTGCCGCCGAACTTGATGTAGATGGTGCGCACGGCCACGCGCGCTTCGCGGGCAATCATCTCCAGGCTCACGTTGCCGTAGCCCTTTTCCAGGAACAGGCGGCCCGCCGTGCGCTTGAGGTCTTGCAGCCGCGCTTCAACTTCAGCGGCGCGGGGGCGACCAGCGCCCTTGGCGGGCACTTTTTTGGCGGCAACGGGGGTGTTCGACATGAACCGAACTTTAACCAATTATTTAATGAAATGAAATCTTTTCATTTCTTTACACTCGTCAACTGGAGGCAAATAATGCGCTGAACCAATTTCATTTTCAAAAAGAGTTCGAGCCATGCAGCCTCAGGTCAAGAACGAACCCGTCACCCTCGTCGCCACCCCGACGGCCGCCCCCAACGCGCCATTGCAGTCTGCGGACAAACCGCCTTCCAAGGTGCGCGTTTTCGGCGTGCTGGGCGTGCTGATCCTGGCGGGCCTGGGCTTTGGCGGCCGCATGTACTGGCGCAGCCAGAACTTCGTCGAAACCGAGAACGCTTACGTGGCGGGCCACGTGCATCCCATCTCGGCCCGCATCGCTGGCGTGGTCACCAAGGTGCTGGTCGATGACAACCAGTTTGTGAAAGAAGGCCAGGTGATCGCCGAGCTCGACCCGGCCGACCAAGGCGTGAAGCTGGAGCAGATCCACGCGCAGATCGCCTCGGTGGAGCAGCAGGTGCTGCAGGCCGATGCGCAGACCGCGCAGGCGCGTGCGTCGGCCAGTGCCGCGCAGGCCCAGGTGGCGCAAGCGCAAGCCCAATCGCTGCGCGCCCAGCAGGATGCCGAGCGCTATGGCCAGCTCTACAACACACAGATGAAGGCCGTGGCCAAGTCCGAGCTGGACGCCGCCAACGCGGCACGCACCGGCGCCCTGGCCGACGTGGCAGCCCGCAAAGACGCCGCCCTGGCCGCGCAAGCGCAGGTGGGCGCGGCCCAGGCGGCGCGCGAGGTGCTCAAGGCCCAGATCAAGGTGCTGCAGGCACAAGCCAAGGATGCCCAGCTGCAAGTGAGCTACAACCGCATCGTGGCGCCGGTCAGCGGCCGCCTGGGCAGGCGCAATGTTGAAGTCGGCGCGCGCGTGCAGCCGGGCCAGCAACTGGCCGCCATCGTGGAAGACAAGGTCTGGGTCACCGCCAACTTCAAGGAAACCCAGCTGGCTGGCCTCAAGACCGGCCAGGACGTGGACGTGGTGATCGATGCCTTGCCCGGTGAACACCTGAAGGCCCGGTTGGACAGCTTCTCACCCGCCTCGGGCAACCAGTTCGCCTTGCTGCCCGCCGACAACGCCACGGGCAACTTCACCAAGATCGTGCAGCGCGTGCCGGTCAAGCTGACCTTCGCCGATGCGGACCTGCAGCGCCTGGCCGGTCGCCTGGCGCCGGGCATGTCGGCCATGGCCGAAGTGGATCTGCGCCAGTCGGTTCAATCACAACGCTGAGCGGCGCACCATGTCGAGCGCCGCCTCACCTCCCGCCCCATTCGTGCCCGCGATGGCCGCGCCTGGCGAGCGCGTTGACCTGCGCACCTGGTTCGCCGTCGCGGCCGGCCTGCTGGGCGCCTTCATGGCGGTGCTGGACATCCAGATCACCAACTCATCGCTGAAGGACATCCTCGGCTCGCTGTCGGCCACACAAGAAGAAGGCTCCTGGATCTCGACCGCTTACCTGTGCGCCGAAATCGTCGTCATCCCACTGACGGGTTTGATGGCACGTGTGCTGGGTTTGCGCACTTACATGGTCGCCACCACAGCCCTGTTCCTGATCTGCTCGACCCTGTGCGGCGCGGCCTGGAACCTGCCTAGCATGATCGTGTTCCGCATGATGCAGGGCTTCACCGGCGGCGCTTTGATCCCCATGGCCCTGACCCTGGTGATGACCAAGCTGCCGCCATCGAAGCGGGCCGTGGGCATGGCCATGTTCGGCCTGACCGCCACGCTCGCGCCCACCCTGGGCCCCACTTTGGGCGGCTACTTGTCGGAGCTGTACGGCTGGCCCTCGATCTTCTACATCAACTGGGTGCCTGGCATCCTCTTGATCTTCGGCATCCTGTGGGGCCTGGACAAAGAAGGCCGAGATTGGTCGCTGCTGGCCACGGCCGATTGGGTGGGCATTGCCTTCATGGCCGTGGGCCTGGGCAGCCTGACGATCTTTTTGGAAGAGGGCAATTCCAAGGACTGGTTTGATTCGAACTTCATCCGCACCTTTGCCACGCTGGCCGCCGTGGGCCTGGTGGGCTGGGTGGCCACCAGCCTGTTGCGCGACGAGCCTTTCGTGAACCTGCGCCTTTACCTGCGCCGCAACTTCTTCGTGTCGGCCTTGCTGGCCGCGGTCACGGGCATGGCCTTGTACGGCTCGTCTTTTCTGCTGCCTTTGTACCTGGGCCAGATTGCGGGCTACACGCCCATGCAGATTGGCGAAGTGATCATGTGGGCGGGCCTGCCGCAACTGTTCATCATGCCGGTGGCCGCCATCATGTCCTCGCGCGTGGACAACCGCGTGATGTGCACCATCGGCCTGGGCCTGTTCGGCACCTCGTGCCTGATGAATGGCTTCATGGACGCCTCGGTGGGTTACGACCAGTTGCTGGCCTCGCAAGTGGTGCGCGCATTGGGCCAGCCTTTCATCATGCTGACGCTGTCCAACTTCGCGATGTCGGGCATCTCGCCCAAGGACATGCCTTCGGCCTCCAGCCTGTTCAAAATGACGCGCAACCTGGGCGGCTCCATCGGCATTGCGATGCTGGCCACCATGCTGACCAACCGCCAGCACTTCCACTCGGCGGTGTTGGGCGAGTCGGTGTCGCTGATGTCCGACGCCACGCAATCGCGGCTGGACCAGTTGACGCAAGGCTTCATCGCCAGTGGCATCGACCCGGCCCGGGCCGCTGACCAGGCCATCGCGATGATCGACCGCATCGTGCGCCGAGAGAGCTATGTGATGGCCTACAACGACGGCTTTCTGATGATGGCGGGCGTGCTGTTCGCCTGCATCGCCGTGCTGTGGTTTGCCGACACGGTGAAGTCGCCATCAAGCGGCGGCGCCGGTGCCCATTGAGGTGATGACGATGAGAACTGCTGGAGAACACATGATGTTGATCAAGCCCCTGAGCCGCGGCGCGATCGCGGCCGCCACCTTGTCGGCCGTGGCCTTGCTGAGTGCCTGCACCACCGTCGGCCCCAACTTTGCCGAGCCCCAGTTCGAGCCCGTGCCCAGCTACCGCCATGCCGATGGCAAGGCCCCGGACAGCGCGACCATGCCGCTCGACAGCTGGACCTTGTTTGGCGACGCCACCTTGGACGCGCTGGAGCGCCGCGCCTTGCGTGACAGCCCCAATGTGCAGGCCGCAGGCCAACGCATGCTGGAAGCCCAGGCCCTGCTGGGCGTGGCGAAATCCGATGACGGCGTGAAGCTGGGCGTCAGCACGGGGGCTGGCTATTCGCGCTCGTCCGAGAACACCTCGCAGGCCATCATGCTGGGCCGCCACACGATCAAGGGCAGCAACTTCAGCCTGGGGGCTTCGCTGTCTTACGAGCTGGACCTGTGGGGCCGCGTGCGCCGCGCTGTCGAGTCGGCCGATGCCCAGGCCCTGGCCGCCCGCTATGACCGGGATGGCGTGCTGCTGATGCTGACCCACCAAGTCGCCGTGGGCTACTTCCAGTTGCGTGGGCTGGACGCCGAGATCGCCATCCTGGACAGCGCCCTGGGCACCCGCCGCGAGAGCGAGCAACTGGTGAGCGCCCGCTTTGACACGGGCCTGTCGAACGAGCTGGACTTGTCACGCGCGCGCATCGAGCGGGCCAATGCCGAAGCCGATTTGCACGAAGCGCGCCGCCAGCGCCAGACGCTGGAACATGGCCTGGCCGTGCTGGTGGGCGCCTCGCCCAGCGAGCCCCTGATCGCCAGCCTGGGCAGCGCGGCCAAGTCCGCCTTGCCCGTGCCCCCCACGATCCCCGTGGGCCTGCCCGCCAGCTTGTTGGCGCAGCGGCCCGACCTGTCGTCCAGCGTGGCCGGACTGCGCTCGCTCAATGCCCAGGTGGGCGTGGCCGAAAGCGCTTTCTACCCCTCGGTGAGCCTGACGGGCAATTACGGTTTCGCTTCCGAGAAGCTGCGCGAGCTGACGAATGGCGGATCGCAACAGTTCAACGTCGGCCCGCTGGCATTGACGCTGCCCATCTTGGATGGTGGCCACAACCAGGCCAATCTGGCGGCATCGCAAGCGCGCTATGCGCAGGCCTTGGCCACGCACCGGGGCAAGTTGTTGACCGCCTTGCGCGAGGTGGAAGATGCGCTGTCCGATCTGCAGCAGCGCCAGTTGCAGGCCGATGCCCAAGCCCAGGCCCAGCAGGCCGCAGGCCGGGCTTACGAGGTGGCGCGTGCCCGCTATGAGCGCGGCGTGTCCAACTACCTGGACGTGACCGATGCGCAGCGCAGCAGCCTGAGCGCCGACCGCGCGGCCGCGCAGATCCGCACCCAGCGTTTGCTGGCGGCGGTGAACCTGGCGCGTGCGCTGGGTGGCGGCTGGTCGCCCGAGGCTTCGCTGACGATTGCCAAGGCGGTGCAGCCCTAGTCAGGCATCGGCGGCAACGGGCCCCTATCAAGGGCCCGGATTCTGGCTCAGGCGCTCCAGGCGGTCCAGCCACTCGGCGATCAACTCCAGGCGCCACAAGGGGTTGTCCAGGCTCATCAGGCGTTGGCGTTCACCGGCGGGCAAAGGCAGGCATTCTGCCCAGCGGTTGGACAGCCAGCCGGCGTCTTGCCAGCGTGGGTCGCCGGGCGGGGCGGGCAGGGGTGGGGCGCCTTCCTGGTTGGCCATGGCGGTGAGCGCGTCTTGCAGGCGCTGGCTGAGCGAGGCCAGTTCAGCGGGCACCATCGCAGGGGCGTCATCGGGCAGCAGCTGGATGGCGCCTGTCCACAGGCCGTGAGGCAAGACCTGCGCGCTGCCGAGCGTGAAGCGCTGGGTGCCGCGAGCTTGCACCAGCATCAGGCCGGGCTGGGGATGCTCGATGCGCTCCAGCGTGGCCAGGGTGCCGACGTGGGCCAGGGTCTCGGCGCTGCTGCCCTCGCCGGGGCGCGGGGCACGCCGCACTTCGTGGCCGCTTTGCAGGCAGACCACGCCGAAGGGTTCACCGCTTTGCTCGCAACGCTTCATGAGGTCGAGGTAGCGGACCTCGAAGATCTGCAAGGGGAGCAGGCCACCGGGGAAGAGGACGGTGTGCAGGGGGAAGAGGGGCAGGGCGGTGAGGTCCATGGTGCCGGATGTGCTCGGTGGAGCTTGCAGTGTGCCCGTTCGGGGTCATGGACGCCTCTGGCATGATGGGTAACGCTTGCGCGTCACCAGGGAGAGGTACATGGGTCTTATTGCGAAATGCTCCGTCCGTCGAGGGAAGAGGGCGCTTCTTGGCTGTCGGCGTGAGGGGATGAAGCCCGAGTTATCCGTCGCATTCGATGTTCTATCGGGTGCGGATAGATGCACCTTTGAAGCCTAAATAATAGTTAGGCTTTTGGCCAACAGCGCGCAGCATCAAATTGGAGAGTTATGCCCACTCAAGCTGAGAAGTACGCCGTTGCGATGGCCGGAGAGCACTATGTCGCAGCCGAATTGCTACGGCGAGGACTGGCCGCTTCGGTCACGATGGGAAACGCGAAGCGAGCTGATGTAGTAGTTATGAATCCTTCTGCGACAAAAGTAGTCGTCATTGAAGTGAAGTCCTCCTCAAGGCGCGAATGGATCGTCGGAAGCCTCCCACCGGAGCCCTCAGAGCAGCCATGGGTTTTTGTCCGCGTGCCAAGTGATCCGATTGAACCGCCCGAGTACTTCATATTTAAGGCAAGAGAACTACACGAGATACTTTGGCCACTACATGAGGCTTATTGCACTCGCTTCCAAGATAAACACGGAAAACCTTTCGAAGGCAAGGGTGTCATGTCGCTGAAGTTGGCCGATGCACAGCCAGGCAAGAATTGCTGGTCAAAAATTGTGACCCAAGTCGTCTAGTCAACTGCAGTTCAGCATGTACTTCACTACCTTTTCTTCTCGCACCAGCGTGGATTCACCTTGCAAGTGCAACACAAGAGAAACAGGCCGTGCTAGCTAAAACGCCCTTCCACTACGCGCCTCAGCCTAACTGGCGGTTCAACGCGGACAAGCTTCGCTTGTAGGTTCCCTCCGTGCTGTGCACACCGGTGCGGCTTAACGTGGTCGTTAGGCCTGAAAGGCATCTTCCTATGATCACCACCGCTTATTGCTGCATGATGGCGCA
>CAZKPN010000078.1:0-19175 GCA_964554655.1 uncultured Aquabacterium sp.
CACCTGATTCCGGCCAGTTGACGGGATGTCAACATGCGTTCGCCGGACGCTTACGTTCACCGCACAATTCCAACAGAGCTTTTTCGGCCACATCGAAAAACACCCCGACAGCAACGCTGGGGCGCTTAGTCTGTGACAAGAAGCTCAGCGGCAGGTAGCAGCCGTCGTCAATGTCCGCCTGTTGCGGCGGTTTGGCTGGAGCGTTGAGCGTCTTGTAAGCGTACGAACCTTGGGTAAAGAACCTGGGTTGGGGCGGGGAGCCCTCATGCCCCTCTTGCTTGTAGATGCGAGGCATGTTGTCCCTGAGGGCCAAGCGCACATCATTTTTTGCTTCCTGGATGTCGGCTCGTTCTTTTGGAGTGAGGTCCAGGTTCGAGTGGAGATCGGGTTCGTCTTCGTCGGTCGTGTAAAACAGAGGACTAAGATTCAGCATGGGAATGAGCCAGTTGTCGTGGACCACAGTCACCCGTGACCTGGCAACATCTGTCACCAAGACGTGGACCGGCAATCAGATCCGCAAGCATTCTCTACTCATGCCAGCAAGTACTACCGCTCAATAGACCCGACTCGCAGCGACCCGACGCGGTACAGGTATGGTCAAGCGTGCCACTTTCAATTGGCCGTTACAAATTATTGCCAATAATCGTGCACACACACCAAAGCCTTGTTGAGCGCACGTTACTTCATTACCCGGTTGATGCCGCTGCGGTCGCTTCTTCGAAGGCCTTATATGCTGCATCGAAGGTATCAACTCCCTTGACACTGCGCTGAACAAATTGAAGCTCTGCTGAGCCATGAGTAGGCGAGTTTGTGAGGTAGTGGCCGCGAAGAAGGCATCCCTCCCCAAGGAGCTTGAGCTCTCCCGCCCCCATCGTCAGCTTTCGCTCATTGTTCTCCATGATTTGAAACTGATAGATGTAGCGGAGCCGGACAATTTTCGTTCTGTCATCTACCTCCAACGACTCCACAAGCGTCTCGCTGTCTTGGAGTTTGGTATGGGAAACGATGGAATATCCAAGATAGGTCTGCCTGATGACGAACGCGATCGGGATGTTGTTGCGAGTCTGATGACTGGAAGTCAATTTTCCGAACCAGACTCCATGAATGAGTGGTCGACCAGTCCATTGGGCCAGCCTCTTCGATGTCCAAGGTAGCTTCAACAGAAACACACAAACGGCTACCGCGTAACCGATACCACTGATGAAACCCGTCAGCAATGACTCATCAAGGGAGGTTCCAGACATGGAATGCCGCCCCCATCCAACTAGCAGGCCCGTGATGACCGTCGTGCCAGAGACGAACTTCAGAACTTTTTTCAGTTCAGTGGTGGTAAGACTCACATTCTCCATCGATTAGCTTTCGCCATATACATCAACTCCACCGCAGAAAAGATGCACATCGCCAGTGTGGGAGACCAGTC
Organism: uncultured Aquabacterium sp.; assembly: GCA_964554655.1. Classification (GTDB taxonomy): domain Bacteria; phylum Pseudomonadota; class Gammaproteobacteria; order Burkholderiales; family Burkholderiaceae_C; genus Aquabacterium. Next base: position 1,421 of record CAZKPN010000078.1, read on the forward strand.
CCACACTGGCGATCCCGGGGAGCACCGACGCGAGTACAGCCGCCATCAGCCTCGCACCGGTTCCTTGAAATTTTTCCGAGGCATCGCGAGGAATGGGAGGTGAGATGAATTGGGAAAGATGTGTCAGCTTCCAATCCTGGGCATTCACGAAGTGGAATCCGTCATGTAGCAAGCAACTTTGGGTCGAGATCGAAGCCAATAGGCTAGCGAGATCCACGCAATCAAAGCGCGACGCTTCCGGGGCAATCAGATCATTGGTCAGCTGCAGATGGGGCAAGCTGCGTAGATCGACATAAAACACGACCCCAATACCAGTGAAATCGCTAGCGCGCTTCGCCGCAATTGCTGCGAGCAGTTGTCGTGCGGCGTTAAGCGTTCCTATGCCCTCGGCCGCCTGAAATTCGCTGACCATCTCTTTTGTCTAGTGATGAAAGTGCATCAGCAGCTTAGCACCGAGTCTAGATTGCTAGGTTTGATAGGCCTGTTGCTTTGCCACTGCTCCAAAGATGTGGCCAGTCCGACCTCCGTCGGCATGCTAAAAACCGTCTGTGAATCAGGCAAATTTTGAAAATTTGTTTTGCCTCTGCGTTCGGCTCAAGACGTGCATTTTGAAAATTTGTTTTGAATTTTGAGACTTTGTTATCCGCTTCCTCACGCCCCCATGTTCCACCGCCTCACCATCCCCGTCACCGCCTTCGAACAGAACTGCTCCCTCGTCTGGTGCGATGAAACCAACGACGCCGCCCTGATCGACCCCGGTGGCGACATCCCCCAGCTCATGGCCCCCATCAAATCCCTGGGCCTGAACCTCAAAGCCCTGTGGCTCACCCACGCTCACATCGACCACGCGGGCGCCACCGGCACCCTGGCGCGCGAATACCAACTGCCCATCGAAGGCCCGCACCCGGCCGACCAATTCTGGATCGACGCCCTGCCCCAGCAATCACAGATGTTCGGCTTTCCCCAGGCCGAGCATTTCGCCCCCACGCGCTGGCTTGCCGATGGCGACACGGTTCAGATCGGCCACTGCACCTTGCAAGTACTGCACTGCCCAGGCCACACGCCGGGCCACGTCATCCTGCTCGAACCCACCACGCGCCACGCCTTCGTGGGTGATGTGCTGTTCGCCGGCGGCATTGGCCGCACCGACTTCCCCCAAGGCAACCACGCCCACCTGATCCACGCCATCAAGCACAAGCTGCTGCCATTGGGTGATGACGTGACCTTCACGCCCGGCCACGGCCCCGAAAGCACCTTGGGCGAAGAGCGCCAGTACAACCCTTATCTGGTCTGATTCACCGCGCCTGATCGAAGCGCTGCTCGGGCTTGGCGGCCCGCTGGTACAGCGGCATCACCTTGGGCAAGCTGGCCTGGATGTCCTGGATGCGGGTGGCGCTGGCCGGGTGGGTGGACAAGAACTGCGGCGGCGCGCCCTTGCTGGCCTCGCCCATCTTCTTCCACAGGGTCAGGCCGGCCCGGGGGTCGTAGCCCGCGCGCGCGGCCAGTTCCATGCCCACCAGGTCGCCTTCAGTTTCATCCTTGCGGCCAAAGCTCAAGCTCAGCAAGCTGCGGCCTGCGTTCAGCACCATGTCGCCCGTGCTGCCCAAGCCCAACAGGCTGGACAGCAAGCTGGCACCCAAGCCCGTGGCCGCCGATTTACCCATTTGCTCACGCGCATGTTCACGCAGGGCATGGGCCATCTCGTGGCCCATGATCATGGCCACCTCGTCGTCGTTCAGCTTCAGCTGCTCCAGGATGCCGGTGTAGAAGGCGATCTTGCCCCCGGGCATGCAGAAGGCGTTGATCTCCTTGGACTGCAGCACGTTGACCTCCCAGCGCCATTGCGCAGCGCGCTTGTTCCACTCCAGCGCGTGGGGAATCAAACGGCGGGCGATGGCACGCACGCGGATCACCTGCGGATGGTTGTCGGGCAGCAAGGCGTTCTGGGCCTTGGCCTGGGTGGCCAGCTTCACGTACTGCTGGGCCGCCATCTGCTCCACCTGGTCCGCCGGCACCAGGCGCGACAGGCCCGACTGCTTGCCCACTTCCACACCTTCGCGCGCCTGCGCACCCACACCGCCCATCAACAGGGACAGCAACACTGCCCCCCGAACCAACTGGCCTGCATTCATTCGTTTGTCCATGATCACATCAACGTTCGTCCGAGCGATTCAGCATACGGCGCACCGCCGGCAACAGCAAATAAGCCGGGAATGACAGCCAGAACGTCAGGAAGAAGAAGGCGGAATAGCCCATTTGCTCCACGCCCAGGCCGCCCGCCCAGCCCGCCACCGCGCGCGAAAACGCGAAGATGGACGACAGGATGGCATATTCCGTCGTGGCCCGCGCCTTGTGGGTGATCCCCATCAGAAACGCCAGGAACGCGCCCGTGCCCAAACCGCCTGTGAAGCTTTCCAGGCCACTGGCCGCGTACACCACCAATTGGTACTGCGGATCGACCATGCCCGGCAAGGCCTGGGGCACGTACCAGGCCGCCGCCGCGTAGCCCAGGTTGGACAGGGCCTGGGCCAGGCCCAGCACCCACAACCCCTTGAAGATGCCGGCGCGGTCCACGTACCAGCCGCCCGCCAGCCCCCCGGCGATCGACAGCCCCAGGCCCACGTTCACACTCACCAGGCCGATCTGGGCCGGCGTGAAGCCCGCGTCCACCCAGAAGGGCTTGACCATGAAGCCCATCGCCGCGTCTCCCAGCTTGAACAGCAGGATGAACAGCAGCACCGCCAGCATGCCCGGCCGCGCCAGCAGGCTGACCCAGGCGCCAAACACGGGCCCGTCGGCCAGGGCCTGGGCTTGCGGGCCCCGGGCAGCCGTGACCATCAGGCCCGCACCGGCGAACATCAAACCCACCGGCACGGCACCCTTGAACCACCAGGTGCTCGACACCGCCTGCACCCAGCCCCACTCAAAGGTTTTGCCCAAGGGCGACAGGGCCGGCCACAACAGGCCCGCCATCACCAGGGCCAGGGCCAGCAGCCACAGGGGTTGCTGGCGCAGCACCAGCCACTCGCGCGCCGAAGCCCCTTCCGGGCGCGCGGCCCGGGGAGGCTGTTTGGGCGCCAGCAGCACGGCCACGCCGTTCATCAGCATCAGCGCCGCGCCCAGCCCGTAGGCCGCTCCCCAATTGGGCTGCCCGGGCGTGCCCATCCAGCCTGCGGCCACCAGCAGCCCACCGGCCGCCAGCATGCCCACGCGGTAAAAGCCAATGCGCAGGCCGTTGGCGATCCCATACTGCCCCTGCGCCAGTTGCTCGATCGTGTAGCCGTCGGTGGCGATGTCGTTGGTGGCCGACAAAAAGGTGAACACCGCCAGCAACACCCAGGGCCAGGTCTCGCCCTGCCCCAAAGCTTGGGGGTTCATGGCCAACGCGGCCAGCACGGCGGCCATGCCCAGGTTGGCCGCCGACATCCACAGCCGGTGGTGTCGCCAGGCGTCCACCAGGGGCGCCCACAAAAACTTCACGGTCCAGGCCAGGCCCAGCAAGCTCAACAGCCCGATTTCAGCCGGCCCCACCCCCGCCTGGCGCAAATGCACCGGGAACAGGTCGAAGAACAGCCCCAGCGGCAGCCCCTCCGAGAAATACAGCAGGCCGACCCAAAACATCAGGCGGCGGGTGGTGGGGGGCTTGGCAACGGCGGCGGGAAAACTCATCCGGGGATTCTAGGGAGACCTGAATGCACAGAATGCACGGCTCACAACCCATATTTTCGGCTTTTGCCACTTCAGCCCGGGCCCCAAGATGCCGATAGCGTCATGGATCACCCATGAATTGCGCCTGTTAGGGGCGCATGCCCGGAGGCAGAAGTAATGAATTTTCGCACCAAAATCTGGATGTTGCCCCTCAGCGCGGGCGCCGTGTTCGTCGTCGGCGTGGCGCTGAGCTTTTTCGTGGGGGAGCAAACCTCCCGCGGACTCAAGCAACTGGAGGCCGTCGACAGCCCGCACAGCGAGTACGTGCTGGCCGTGGACCGCAGCACCGAACAGCTCCGGCTGACCTTGCAAACGGCCGCCGCCGAGGGCGATCCCGACCGCATCAAGGACACCGACCCCATGGTGGCCAGCGCTCAAACCGCCCTGGCATCCATGCAAAAACTGGCAGGCAAGGACGCCGTGGCCAAGGAGTTGGGCGCCGCCTTCAACGCCTACCAAACCTCCGCCATTGGTGCCACACGGGCGCTGCTGACCAAGGCGCCTCCGGGTGACCTGGTCGCGCAAATGCAGTCGTCGCAAACCGTGTTGAGCAAGCTGCTGGACACCCGCAAGACGCAGGCCAAAGCCGCCATCCTGTCGGCCCAGACCGACGCCAAGAACGGGGTCAACACCAGCTTGTGGGTGTCGGTCATCACCGGCGCCATTGTGCTGGCGGTGCTGGGCACGGCCTCGGCGGCCATCGTGAAATCAGTCTGGCGCGACCTGGGTGACGAGCCCACCAAACTGCGCGACCTGGTCAGCCGCATCGCCGAAGGCGACCTGGACCTGGCCATTGAACCCAATCCTGGCGACAGCACCTCGCTGCGCGCCTCCGTCGTCAACATGACGACCCGCCTGCGCGACACCATCACCCTGATCCGCAACGCCACCGACTCGATCGCCACGGCTTCGCAAGAAATCGCCAGCGGCAACCTGGATTTGTCCAACCGGACCGAGAACACCGCCTCGAACCTGGAAAAAACCGCCAGCTCGATGGGCGAGTTGACCGGCACCGTGCGCCAAAGCGCCGACTCGGCCCGCCAGGCCAACCAGTTGGCCTCGGGCGCGGCCACCGCCGCCGCACGCGGCGAGCAGATCGTCTCGCAAGTGGTGTCCAACATGTCGGAGATCAACGTGGCCAGCCGCAAGATCACCGAGATCATCACCGTGATCGACGGCATCGCCTTCCAGACCAACATCCTGGCTTTGAACGCGGCGGTGGAAGCGGCCCGTGCGGGCGAGCAAGGCCGTGGCTTCGCGGTGGTGGCGGGCGAAGTGCGCTCGCTGGCCCAACGCAGTGCGCAAGCCGCCAAGGAAATCAAGACCCTGATCAACGCCTCCTCCGAGAAGGTCGATTCAGGCTCCAAGCTGGTGCAAGACGCCGGCAACTCGATGACCGAGATCATGACCAGCGTGAACCGCGTGTCGGACATCATTGGCGAGATCAGCGCGGCCTCGACCGAGCAAAGCACCGGCATCGGCCAGGTCAACCAGTCGATCACCGAGCTGGACCAGATGACGCAGCAAAACGCCGCCCTGGTGGAAGAATCCGCCGCTGCCGCCGAAAGCCTGAAGGACCAAGCCGGTCGCCTGGCGCAAGCCGTGTCGGCCTTCAAACTGGGCAGCCACCACGCCGCCAAGCCCTCGGTGGTCCCCGCACCGGTGAATGCCCAGGTTGCAGCCAGCACGGTGATCGCCAAGGCACAAACCACGGCGCGGCACACGCCCGCCCCGGCCAAACCCTCCCCCGTGAAGGCCGCCTTGCCCAAACCGGCCGCGCCCATCAGCGCGCCGGTGGTCACCTCCAGCGCCAGCAAGTCCGCCCCGCCGCCCTCTGACAGCGACTGGGAAACCTTCTAAGCGCGCCTCACCGCACCTCGATCCCCTTCACGCCCCGCCACCGCTTAGCCGGTGGCGGGGCGTTGTCATCTAGGTGTTACCTCTGGTCATACCCCCCTAGCTTGCATATTGACGCGGGCCAAAACATCCCACCAGAATCACCGTTCAATTGCGGACAACGCGGCAAAGCGACAAATCTCCACAGCTTTTGCAAAGATGTCACAGCATGGCCTCCAATTCGTAGACACTCATGCTCCTCAGCAGTGAATTCAATAGGTTGACGAGATGAGTGAATCGGGAGACTTCCACCCATCCAGCACCGGCGAACGAACCATCGTGGACGATTGGTTCGAGCCGCTGCCCGATCTGGCCACCCCTTGCGGCGAAGACCTGGAGTACGACAACAGCTTCCTTGAACTGGCCCAGGCTGCCCAAGGCAAACCCGAAACCCAGTTCGCCCCCGCCGAGCCACCCGACTGGCGCGCGGTGCACGACCTCAGCCAATCGCTCTTCGAGCGCACCCGCGACCTGCGCGTGGCCATGCACTGGGCCCGCGCGCACATCCAGATCAACGGTTTCCGCGCCGTGCCCGATGCGCTGCGCCTGCAACTCGGCCTGCTCGACCGCTTCTGGGACACCCTGCACCCCCGACCCGACCCCGACGACGGTGACGCCTATGCGCGCCTGAACGTGCTGGCCCTGCTGGGCGAGGTCGAAGGCATGGTGGGCGATGTGCGCAGCGCGCTGGTCATCCAGAACCGCTCCATCGGCGAACTGCGTGTGCGCGACATCGAAGTGATGATGGGCAAGTACCCGCCACGCGACGGCGAAACGCCCATGACCCGCCACCAGGTCGAGCAGATGCTGGCCGCGGCCACCGCCCAGAACGCCGAGCTGCCCGGCCAGGTCACCGCCGCCCTGGCCCACCTCAAGGCCTTGAGCAGCCTGCTGAACGACCACGTTGGCATTGAGCGCGCGCCCGATGTGCGCCCCTTGCACAACCTGATCAGCCTGGTGAAGCAGGTCATGCCCACCGCCGGTGCAGGCGATGAAGCCGGCACCGAAGCCGAAGCTGGCGCCGACGCTTCTTCATCCGGCGATGGCAACTCGGCACCCCGCGCCTCGGGCAAAGGCCTGACTGGGGGTGTGGACTCTCGCGCCGATGCGCTCCGGGCCATCGACATGGTCTGCGACTACCTGGAACGCACCGAGCCGACCAACCCGGCCCAGTTGTTGCTGCGCCGTGCCCGCCGCCTGATCAACAAGAACTTCCTGCAGCTGATGCGGGAATTGGCCCCCGACGCCCTCAATGAGGTGGCCCGCATCATGGGCGTCGATCCCGAAAGCATCCAATCCGAAGACGTCGAATGATGACGCGCTTCGGACGATATCAACCCTTCCCCACCCAGATTGACCGGAGGTGACCATGAGTAGCCAGAAATTCATTGCGCGCAACCGCGCACCGCGCGTCCAGATTGAATACGACGTGGAGCTTTACGGCGCCCAGAAGAAGGTGCAACTGCCCTTCGTGATGGGTGTGCTGGCCGACCTGTCGGGCAAGCCCGCCGACCCGCTGGCCCCTGTGGCCGACCGCAAGTTCCTGGAGATCGACGTCGACAACTTCGACTCGCGCATGAAGTCGATGAAGCCACGCGTGGCTTTCCAGGTGCCCAACAGCCTGACCGGCGAAGGCAACATCAGCGTCGATCTGACGTTTGACAACATGGACGACTTCTCGCCCGCCGCCGTCGCCAAAAAGGTCGACGCGCTGAGCAAGCTGCTGGACGCTCGTCAACAGCTGGCCAACCTGGTCACCTACATGGACGGCAAGACCGGCGCTGAAGAACTGATCGCCAAGGTCTTGGCCGATCCCGCCCTGCTGGCCACTTTGGGCAGCGCTGAAAAGCCCGCGGAGTAACTGGAGAACCTCATGGCAGAAACCCAACTGAACTCGGCCCTGGCCAGCGCCACGCTGGAAGGCAGTGACCTCGCGTCCCTGCTGCAAAAGGAATTCAAGCCCAAAACCGACGAGGCCAAGAGCGCCGTCGAGATGGCCATCCAGACCCTGGCTCAGCAAGCGCTGTCGCAGACCAAGCTGATCGGCAACGACGTCATCAAGTCCATCGAGGCCATGATCGCCGCGATCGACAAGAAGCTGTCGGACCAGATCAACCTGATCATGCACCACGAAGACTTCCAGAAGCTGGAAGGCGCCTGGCGCGGTCTGCACTACATGGTGAACAACACCGAGACCGACGAGCAGCTCAAGATCCGGGTGATGAACATCTCCAAGGCCGATCTGGGCAAGACGCTCAAGCGCTTCAAGGGCACGGCCTGGGACCAAAGTCCCATCTTCAAGCGCGTCTATGAAGAAGAGTACGGCCAGTTCGGCGGCGAGCCCTTCGGCTGCATGGTCGGCGACTACCACTTCGACCACAGCCCCCCTGATGTGGAACTGCTGAGCGAGATGGCCAAGGTGTGCGCGGCTTCGCACATGCCCTTCATCTCTGGCGCTTCGCCCACCACCATGCAAATGGAATCGTGGCAAGAGCTGGCCAACCCGCGCGATCTGACCAAGATCTTCTCCACGCCCGAGTACGCCGCCTGGCGCTCGCTGCGCGAGTCGGACGATGCCAAGTACATCGGCTTGGCCATGCCCCGCTTCCTGTCGCGCCTGCCTTACGGCTCGCGCACCAACCCGGTCGAAGCCTTTGACTTCGAAGAAGACACCGGCGCGGCTGACCACAACAAGTACACCTGGGCCAATGCCGCTTACGCGATGGCGACCAACATCAACCGCTCCTTCAAGGAGTTTGGCTGGTGTTCGCGCATCCGTGGCATCGAATCGGGCGGCGCGGTGCAGAACCTGCCCTCGCACACCTTCCCGACCGACGACGGCGGCGTGGACATGAAGTGCCCCACCGAAATCGCCATCGCCGACCGCCGCGAAGCGGAGCTGGCCAAGGCCGGCTTCATGCCCCTGGTGCACAAGAAGAACAGCGACTTCGCCGCCTTCATCGGTGCGCAATCGCTGCAAAAGCCCGCCGAGTACGACGACCCGGATGCCTCGGCCAACGCCAACCTGGCCGCCCGCCTGCCCTACCTGTTCGCCACCTGCCGCTTCGCGCACTACCTGAAGTGCATCGTGCGCGACAAGGTTGGTTCGTTCAAAGAGCGTGACGACATGCAGCGCTGGTTGCAAGACTGGATCCTGCAGTACGTGGACGGAGATCCTGCGCACTCGTCCGAGTCGACCAAGGCCAGCAAGCCTTTGGCCGCCGCGGAAGTGGTCGTCGAAGAAGTCGAGGGCAACCCCGGCTACTACTCGTCCAAGTTCTTCCTGCGTCCTCACTATCAGCTCGAAGGGCTGACGGTTTCCCTGCGCCTGGTCTCGAAGCTGCCCTCCGCCAAGGCGGGCTGATCGGATCGAAGGCCATTTTCCAGACGTTCATTCATTCAACACCACTTGCAATTTAGGAGCACACCATGGCTGTAGACATGTTCATCAAGATCGGCGACGTCAAAGGCGAATCGCGCGACAAGACCCACGCGGGCCTCGTCGACGTCCTGGCCTGGAGCTGGGGCATGAGCAACTCCGGCTCGGCCCACACTGGCGGCGGCGCTGGTTCGGGCAAGGTCAACGTGCAGGATCTGTCCTTCACCAAGTACATCGACAAATCGTCGACCAACCTGATCCTGGCCTGCTGCAAAGGCACCCACTACCCCGAGGCGACCCTGATCGTGCGCAAGGCCGGCGACAAGCCCCTTGAGTACCTCAAGATCACCCTGACGGAAGTGCTGATCACCTCGGTGAGCACGGGCGGCAGCGGTGGTGAAGACCGCCTGACTGAAAACGTCACGCTGAACTTCGCCAAGTTCAAGGTGGCCTACCAGCCACAAGACAAGACCGGCGCCAAGGAAGGCGGCGAAGTCCTCGCGGTCTACAACATCGCCGAAAACGTCGACGCCTGATCCTCGATCAGACCGCCGATTTCTTGAAGGGCAAGGGGCTGGCCCCTTGCCCTTCAATGGTTTGAATCCATCGCACGCCATTGGCAGAGGTTCCTTATGTCCCTGGGTGACATGTTTTTCAAAGTCGATGGCAGCCGCTCTGGCGCGGTCAAAGGCGAAGCCAACGACACCGCCCACGCCGGCGAGATCGACATCCTGGACTGGTCATGGGGCATGCGTTCGCCCTCGGCCATGGGTGGCGGTGGCGCCGCAGGCAAGACCGCGCTGGATGCCCTGAACATCACCAAGCGCGTGGACAGCGCCTCGACGGCATTGATGTCCGTCATGCGCAACAACGAATTGATCAAGAAAGGCGTGCTCACCGTTCGCAAGTCCGGCAGCAAGCCTGTTGAATACTTCATCGTGACGATCGAGAACGCGCGCATCACGTCGTATGACGTGGCCACCGTGGAAGGCGCCGCCCACCAGATGGTGGAAAAGCTCAGCCTCAGCTTCCAGAAGATCTCGATCGATTACTACCCACAGGACGGCACGGGTTCGCGCAAAGGCGGATCCAATTTCTCGACGGACGTGGGTCCCAACACCTGACCGGGCTCGACATGAACGCACCTTCCACCGCACTCTCAGCCCCCGAAGACAGCCTGCGCGCGGGCGATCCGCAACAGGCGCTCAAGCAACTGCAAGACCTGATCCGCGGCAAGCCGGGCGACGCCAAGCTGCGCGTTTTCCTTTTCCAGCTGCTGTGCGTGCTGGGCCAATGGGAGCGTGCGCTCAACCAGTTGAACGTGGCCACCGAGCTCGATGCCTCCACCCTGGCCATGGCGCAAACCTACCGCGAAGGCATCAAGTGCGAGTTGCTGCGCGCCGAGGTCTTCAAGGGCCTGAAGGTGCCGATGATCTTTGGCCAGCCTGAGCCCTGGTTGGCGCTGTTGATCGAAGCGCTGCTGCGCGAAGGCAAGGGCGAACACGCCGATGCCAAATCGCTGCGCGACCAGGCGTTTGAGCAAGCCCCCGCCGTCAGCGGCACGGTGGGCGAGGGTGATGCCGCCCAGGCCTTCGAGTGGATCGCCGACGCCGACATGCGCTTGGGGCCAGTGATCGAGGCCGTCATCAATGGCAAGTACTACTGGGTGCCTTTCTCGCGCCTGAGCGCGCTCACGATCGACCCGCCCGAAGACCTGCGCGACGCCGTGTGGATGCCCGCGCACTTCGTGTTCGAGAACGGTGGCGAATCGGTGGGCCTGATCCCCACGCGCTATGCGGGCTCGGAGGCCAGCCTTGATGGGCTCATCGCCCTGTCGCGCAAGACCGACTGGGTCGAATCGACCCCCGGCTTTTACACCGGCCTGGGCCAGCGCCTGTTCACCACCAACGAGGGCGACACGCCCTTGATGGACCTGCGCAGCATCACCTTCAACGCGACGCCGTCCGACGCCACGGACACGGCCGACGCGGCCGAGTAAGCACGCCGCCATGGCCGAGCAGACGCCACAAGAACGCTTGCAGCCCGCGCTGCTGGACCGCTTGATGGACGACAACCCCGACGTCCAGGTCGAGTCGCGCGAGATGCGGGTCATGTCCCGCAACCGCATGCGCGACGCGGTGCTGCGCGACTTGGCCTGGTTGTTCAACTGCACGCAGATGTCGGGCGATTTCAACTGGCCCGCGCACCCGCACGTGCAACGCTCGGTGCTCAATTTTGGCCTGCCCACCTTGTCGGGCGAGACGGCCTCCACCCTAGACGTGGTCGATCTGGAAACGCAAGTGCGCCAGGCCCTGCTGGATTTCGAGCCGCGCATCATGGCCTCCACCCTGCAGGTCAGCGCCTTGATGGACGAGATGACGATGGACCACCACAACGTCATCAGCTTTCGCATCACCTGCAACCTGTGGGCGCAACCCGTGCCTTTCGAGCTGATGCTGCGCACCGAGGTGGACCTGGAATCCGGCCAGGTTGAAATCAAAGAATTGACAAGGTAAGAAGAGCCCCATGGACCCGCGACTGCTGCGCTACTACAACCAGGAACTGCAGCATCTGCGCGAGATGGGGGCCGAGTTCGCCCAGCAGTTCCCCAAGATCGCCGGGCGCCTGGGCATCGATGGCATCGAGGTCAACGACCCCTATGTAGAGCGCCTGCTGGAGGGCTTTGCCTTTTTGACTGCGCGCGTGCAGCTCAAGCTGGACGCCGAGTTCCCACGCTTCACGCAGCGCCTGCTGGAAATCGTGCACCCGCACTTCCTGGCGCCCACGCCGGCGATGCTGATCGCGCAACTGCAGCCCGACCTGGGTGACAGCAACCTGGCGCGCGGCGTGACCGTGCCGCGTGGCAGCCCGATGCGCGGCAGCCAGGTCGCCAAGGACGAAACCCCCTGCCAGTTCCGCACCGCACACGACGTGACCCTGTGGCCGCTGGAGATCACCGGTGTCGAGTACTTCAGCTACGCGGCCGACCTGCCCTTGTCCACCCTGTCGGTGGGCCGCAAGGTCAAGGGCGGCTTGCGCCTGAAGCTGCGCACCACGGCGGGCGTCAACTTCAGCCAGCTGGCCTTGAACGACCTGCGCCTGCACTTCAGCGGCAGCGACGACATCGCCTACAAGCTGCACGAGCGCGTGCTGGGCAGCACCATCGGCGCGCTGGTCATGCCCGGTGGCAAAGGCAGCACACAGCACACCTTCCTGCCCGCCACCACCGTGCAGCCCGTGGGCTTTGACGACGAGCACGCGCTGCTGCCCTTGAGCCTGCGCGGATTCTCGGGCTACCGCCTGCTGCAGGAGTACTTCGCCTTTCCGCAGCGCTTTTTGTTCTTCGACCTGAAGGGCGTGGGCGACGCGCTACGCGCACAGGGCGGCACCGAGGCAGAGATCGTGCTGCTGTTCGACCGCGCCGATGCATCGTTGGAGAGCGTGGTCGATGCCAGCAACCTGGCCCTGAACTGCACCCCGGCCATCAACCTGTTCGAGCGCCGCTGCGACCGCATCCACGTCACGCCCACGCAGAACGATTACCACGTGCTGGTGGACCGCACCCGGCCCATGGATTTCGAGATCTACGACCTGCTCGAGGTGAACGGCTATGGCGTGGGCATCGACAGCGAGCGGCGCTTTTTGCCCTTCTACGCGGCCTTCCACACCGAAGACCGCCAGCACAACGCCTACTACGCCATCCAGCGCGAACCGCGCCTGCTGTCGACCACGCAAAAACGCAATGGCGCGCGCTCGTCCTATGTGGGCACGGAGATGTACATCTCGCTGGTGGACCCGCGCGAGGCGCCCTACCCCGGCGACCTGCGCCAACTGGGCCTGAGCGCCCTGTGCACCAACCGCGACCTGCCCTTGTTGATGCCCGTGGGCCTGGGCCAGAGCGACCTCACGCTGGACGACTCGGCACCGGTCAAGGCCATCCGCGTGATCAAGGGGCCGTCCAAGCCTTTGTCGGCTTTGCGTGAAGGCGGCATCGCCTGGAAGTTCGTCAACCAGTTGTCGCTCAACTACTTGTCGCTGCTGGACACCGACGCGCACCAGGGCGCCGCTGCCTTGCGCGAATTGCTCACCTTGTACGCCGACAACGGCGATGGCGGCATGCTCAAGCAGATCGAAGGCCTGCGCTCGGTCAGCACGCAAGCCATCGTGCGGCGACTGCCGATGCCGGGGCCCATCACCTTCGGGCGCGGTCTGGCCATCAACCTGGAAGTGGACGAGATGGCCTTCCAGGGCCTGAGCGCCTTCCTGTTCGGCGCCGTGCTGGAGAACTTCTTCGCGCGACACGTGTCGATCAACGCCTTCACCGAAACCACGCTGCGCTCGCAGTCGCGCGGTGACATCAAACGCTGGGTGCCACGCGTTGGCACCCGGGCGATCATCTGATGACGACCGACGTGCGCCCCAGCGATCCGTTCGCGGCCCTGGCTGCGGAGCCGTACCGTTACGACTTCTTCCACGCCTTGCGCTGGATCGAAGCGGCGCACCCGGGCAAGCCACGGCTGGGCACGGCCCGCAAGCCGGCCGATGAGCCCTTGCGGCTGGGCCAGACGGCCGACCTGGGCTTTGCACCCAGCACACTGTCCTCCTTCAAATACGGCGTGAATGGCGCGATGCCTCGCCTGGAGGTGCGCTTCTTTGGTCTGTTCGGCCCCAATGGCCCGCTGCCACTGCACCTGACCGAGCACGCGCGCGAACGCATCCTGCACAAGGGCGACCACACCTTCTCGCGCTTCGCCGACCTGTTCCACCACCGGCTGCTGCTGCTGTTCTACCGCGCCTGGGCGCAGGCCCAACCCACCGTCAGCCTGGACCGGCCCAACCAGGACCGCTTCGCCGACTACGTGGGCTCGCTGGTCGGCATCGGCGGCCCCACCTGGCGCCAGCGCGATGCCGCACCCGATCACATCAAGCTGTACTTCGCGGGCCAGTTGTCGCGCCAGGTGCGCAATGCCGAAGGGTTGGAATCGCTGCTCAGCGGCTACCTGCGCCAACGCGTGCGCATCGAGACCTTCGTCGGCCACTGGATGACGCTGCCAGTCAGCGAACGCACGCGCATGGAGCGTGGTGGCGGCATCAGCTCGCAACTCGGATCGGGCGCCGTGCTGGGCGACAAGGTCTGGGACCGGCAGCACAAGTTCCGCATCCACATCGGCCCGCTCAGCCTGGCCCAGTACGAAGCCTTTCTGCCCGATGGCCCGGCCATGGCGGGCGTGACCGCACTGGTGCGCCAGTACTTCAGCATGGAGCTGGACTGGGACGTGCGCCTGCATTTGCGCAGCACCGACGTGCCCGCCACGCGCCCTGGCCTGAATGGCCGCCTGGGCTGGACCAGCTGGGTTGGCAAGCGCCGCCAGGCTGGCCACGCCGACTCGCTCACCCTGCACCCCGAATCCTGGCGACGACCCCAGCAAGGTCTCCGCGCCGCCGCTTAAACACAAACGATCAGACTGAAAGGATCCCCCATGGGAGAAATCAACCGCGTCACCCTGTTCGGCAAACTCAACAGCACCGGCTACAAGGCCGTCGAGGGCGCCACCGTGTTCTGCAAGCTGCGGGGCAATCCTTATGTCGAGCTGGAGCACTGGGTCGCGCAGATCGTGCAGAACCCCGACAGCGACTGGCACCGCATCATCAAGCATTACGGCCTGGACACCTCGGTGCTGGCCAAGGACATCACCACCGCGCTGGACCGCCTGCCGCGCGGTGCCACGTCCATCTCCGACCTGTCGGACAACATCAGCCAGGCGGTGGAGCGGGGCTGGGTGTATGGCTCGCTGATGTTCGGCGACAGCGCCGTGCGCACCGGCTACCTGCTGCTGGGCATGCTCAAGACGAGCTTCCTGCGCAACGCCCTGTTCGCCATCTCGCGCCAGTTCGAGAAGGTCAAGCCCGATGACCTGAGCGAGAACCTGGCCAAGATCATTGAGGGCTCGCCTGAAGACGGCCTGAGCGCCAGCGATGGCTCCGGCGTGGGCGGTGCGCCCGGTGAAGCCAGTGGCGCTTTGGCCCCCGCCCAGATGGGCAAGCAGGAAGCCCTGAAGAAGTTCACGGTGGACCTGACCGAACAAGCGCGCAGCGGCAAGATGGACCCCATCGTGGGCCGCGACGACGAGATCCGCCAGGTGGTCGACATCCTGATGCGCCGCCGCCAAAACAACCCCATCCTGGTCGGTGAGGCCGGCGTGGGCAAGACCGCCGTGGTCGAAGGCTTTGCCCAGCGCATCGCGCGTGGCGACGTGCCACCTTCACTGAAGGACGTTGAACTGCGCTCGCTGGATGTGGGCCTGCTGCAGGCCGGCGCCAGCATGAAGGGCGAGTTCGAGCAACGCCTGCGCGCCGTGATCGACGAAGTGCAGGCCAGCCCCAAGCCCATCATCCTGTTCGTGGACGAGACCCACACGCTGGTGGGCGCGGGCGGTGCTGCCGGCACGGGTGACGCGGCCAACCTGCTGAAGCCTGCCTTGGCGCGCGGCACGCTGCGCACCATCGGGGCCACCACCTTCGCCGAGTACAAAAAACACATCGAGAAAGACCCGGCGCTGACCCGTCGCTTCCAGACCATTCAGGTCGACGAGCCGGATGAAGCCAAGGCCATCTTGATGATGCGTGGCGTGGCCAGCACGATGGAAAAACACCACAAGGTGCAGATCCTGGACGAGGCACTGGAAGCCGCGGTGAAGCTGTCGCACCGCTACATTCCCGCACGCCAGTTACCCGACAAGTCCGTCAGCCTGTTGGACACGGCCTGCGCCCGCGTGGCCGTGAGCTTGCACGCCACCCCCGCCGAGGTGGACGATTGCCGCAAGCGCATTGAAGCGCTGGAAACCGAACTGGGCATCATCGCTCGCGAAAAAGCCATTGGCATCGACATCGGCAAACGCGAAACCGATGCCACCGAACTGCTGGCGAGTGAGCGCGTGCGCCTGGCCGCATTGGATGAGCGCTGGAACGCCGAGCGCACCCTGGTTGACGAGTTACTGGCCCTTCGCGCCAAGCTGCGCGCCGGCATCCGCCCCGTTGAAGGCACGGGCAGCACGCTGGAGGCCGCAGCCGAAGCCGTCGCCCCCGATGCCGTGGCACCCAACGACGAAGCCCTGGAAGCCGAACGCGTTGCGCTGTTGGCCCAACTCAACATCGTGCAAGACAAGCTGACCGCCCTGCAAGGCGAGACGCCCTTGATCCTGCCCACGGTGGATTACCAGGCCGTGGCCGCTGTGGTGGGCGACTGGACCGGCATCCCCGTGGGCCGCATGGCACGCAACGAAGTCGAAACCATCTTGAAGGTGTCGTCCTTGCTGGCCCAACGCGTGATCGGTCAAGACCACGCGATGGACATGATTGCCAAGCGCATTCAAACATCCCGCGCTGGCCTGGACAACCCCAGCAAACCCATTGGCGTGTTCATGCTGGCGGGCACCTCGGGCGTTGGCAAAACCGAGACCGCACTGGCCTTGGCTGAAGCCCTGTATGGCGGTGAGCAAAACCTCATCACCATCAACATGAGCGAGTACCAAGAGGCCCACACCGTGAGCACGCTGAAGGGCGCGCCTCCCGGCTACGTGGGCTATGGCGAAGGCGGCGTTTTGACCGAAGCCGTGCGCCGCAAACCCTACAGCGTGGTGCTGCTCGATGAAGTCGAGAAGGCCCACCCCGATGTGCACGAGATGTTCTTCCAGGTGTTTGACAAGGGCTTCATGGAAGACGGTGAAGGCCGCTTCATCGACTTCAAGAACACCTTGATCTTGCTGACGACCAACGCCGGCACCGACCTGATCGCCGGCCTGTGCAAAGACCCCGACCTGATGCCCGATCCCGAAGGCATGGCCAAGGCCCTGCGCGAGCCGTTGCTCAAGATCTTCCCGCCTGCGCTGCTGGGCCGCCTGGTGGCGATCCCTTACTACCCACTGTCGGATGTGATGCTGGGCCAGATCGTCAAGCTGCAACTGAACCGCATCAAGAAACGCGTGGAAGCCCGCTACAAGATCCCCTTCAACTACAGCGATGAGGTGGTCAAGCTGGTGGTGTCGCGCTGCACCGAAGGCGAATCGGGCGGCCGCATGATCGATGCGATCCTGACCAACACGATGCTGCCCGATGTCTCGCGCGAGTTCCTCACGCGGATGATGGAAGGCCAGGAGATCAAGGGCGTGAACGTTGGCGTGAGCAACGGCGAGTTTTCTTACGATTTCAATTGAACTTCAACCCGACGAAAACAGGAGAGTGACCATGGCTGGATACGTGTACAACTGGGGTGACGCCGACGTCACCGATGCGATGGCCTCCGTGAAGTGCGCGGGCATGATCAGCGAGGCGGGTGCGGATGGTTACGGGGGCACCAACTGGTGCTTCACCATCGTTGGCGCGGAAGGCCAACAGTGGCACGCCCATCTGAATGGCGGCAAGGATGGCCGCAAGGTCAATGTGCTCCGCTACAAGAAGTCCAGCTCGGACGCGGGAGGCAGCAATGTCATCAAGTTCCTGGACACGGGCTCGGGCTACCCCACCAGCAAAGAGAACATGAAGCGCTTGGCCAGCGTTTGCGGCACCGACTACCCAAAGTTCAACAAGCTGTTGACGGCGCTCGCCCAGGCACTGGACACCTACGTCATCGCCAACCCCTGACACCAGGAGGCCCCATGAACGTCTTCACCGAGGTCTACAACAAGTCGGTTGATCTGCTGAAAGCGCCCACCCTGGACGACAGCTGGAAAACCATCGAGGCCAACCTCAAGACCTTGCTGGAAGCCGACGGCC
>CAZKPN010000079.1:0-18897 GCA_964554655.1 uncultured Aquabacterium sp.
CTATCCTCGGGGTTCAGGCCCGGGCTCTCAAGATGCCTTCACCGGACGCTTACGACGGACTTGAAGCGGGCAGGCCTTTCCCTGGAAACCCCGGCGTTCTTCGTGGAGATGAGCAAGGGTGCAGTCACGGGCTGGAAGAATCAGGGCTGCGAGCCTAGTCACCATCATGGCGAGCGATTGCTGGCGCTTTGGAGTCGATCCACAGGTTTGACCAGCGACCAGGCGCCAAGAGCCGAGGACCTCACACGTGTGATGCCCGGGGCCTTGCCGCCCAAGCTACGGCATCAGCGCATTGGCTGCCCGCTTTGTGGGCTTGAGGATGGCAGGAGGCTGGCGGAGCCCAAAACAGGCCTACAGCCACGCGAAGGCAGCGAAGCTAGGGATTGTTGATGCTTCACGCCCCCTGAGATGATAGTAGGCCGACTGCCTGCAACAAGGAGGATTCAGGATGAGCGAGTTCTACAGGTCCGACTGCGAAAAGTGGGCAAAGAAAAAAGCCAAGAGCGCTCGCTTCAATGGACAGGCGAAGCTGATCAAAATAAGCCCGAGAGGCGCCTGGGTTATCGGTGGCGGCCTATTGGTCCCTGGTGGCAAAACCGAGTACCCCGCCTGGGACTATCACTGGGTAGTTGAGTTCAATGGCCGATGGTTCGACGAGGCCTACCCAAATGGCCTTCCACTCACTGAGTTCAAGGCTCGATTCGAGTACGCCAAAGAGCTTACTTTCTCAGTGGTAACTTGAAGCTGAGATGGTCCGCAGCGCCGCGACCAAGTGTGCGTTAGCCCGCTTCACATCAGCTGCCACCGTAGTTCTTCCGGCCGCTCTTCGTGATGGTGTAGGTGCCACCAGACGCTGTGTTCATGGGCCAGCCTCGCGCGCGCGTTTTACATGGAAGGGCGATCGCCATGTTCAAGTGGATAGGTAGCCAGCGGCACGTAACAGGTCAGGATAGATGCGAATCGACGGGTGGTAATCCCCTTCTGGATTGTGTGGATTGGGCATTTCTTCTACCACCGCAGACAAGAGCGAGCCCGGATAAGTCTGAGGACTCATAGAGTTAGTTGCTTCGGCAGTCCTCAGGTGCTTGAGATCCTGAAACGACCATTCGTGATACAGGCTGAAGGCGGTTGAGATTGAAGCTGTCTCACGCATCAATTGCCCGTAGGTCGCAGCCTTAAATTCAAGCACCTGTTCTTGGAATCCCGCCTCATCCAGAAGGGCTCTGAATTTATCTCTATGCACTTTGGCTAGAGTCATCTGCGTGAACGCCACCGGTGATTTATGTAATACGGCAGCAAGCATCAGCAAAGGAAGAAGGAAAACTTTTCTTTCCTTACTAATCCCAGCTACTGCGGCTTCTGCTATGAACGCGACTTGCTTCAGCGAACGTAACGAAAGACCAAATGCTGATCCGATTAGATCAAAATGCACAGCCGCAATCTTCGCTCGGTTTTGACTGGCTACAAGGGATGACGGTAAGCCCGGCGCTATGTTTCTCGCGCTGATCGCAGGGAACTCCAATGCAAGCGCCTCACAGTAGGCGGACCTGGATGGCTTGGGTAGTTGGTATTCAAAAGCGAAAAATCTCTTCAGGTACTGATACCCATCGAACCCGCTGCCATAAACAGCGCGGACTGATTCCGCCATCTGCGGAAGATTGGTGGACACAACGAAGCAAACGCCGGGAGCGTCAAACAGATGCTTTATGCCTTCAAGCAGTCTTACTGCATAGTCGGGCCTGCATCGGTCAAGTTCGTCAATCAAAATGAATAAGGGAAGTGACGCTTCCGCGTGTGCTTCTAAATGATGTAGCAAAGTGGCCAATGAGCCTTTGAAATCCTTGACAGCTTGCTTTGTCTCATCATGCGAATCCAAGGCCTGCTCGAATAATCGATCCAGACCCTTTCCAACAGCATCTTTTGCAGCCTCTATGTCTATTTCGGGTTGGTCAAGACCGCCAGACTTAAACGCATCAACCACTCCATCCAGGTCGATCTTGCTTGACAGATAGCTTTTCACAGCAATGCCAGCGGCAGGAAGAATTGCCTTGCGCCCGCGCTGCAGCAATTCGCCGAACTTCTTCTTTGCTTCCGCTCTAGCCTTCTTTGCCACTGGAACCTTCTGGACCCATGGATCAAGGCCATTTCGAAGCTCGGCAAGAAAGCCTACAAGCGGTTCTTCTGCAAGGTCGTTTTGCCAAGCGTCGAATTCAATTACTGGATGGTCGCAGTTGCGTAGGTCTTCAGCCCAATGTTTGAGGAAGAAGGTCTTGCCTGTTCCCCAAGCAGAATCCAAAGCAAAGCAAAGTGCTGCTGACTGTGCAACCTCGCCCCCTTGACTGGTCATCTTCTGCAGTACAAGCCTATGGAGGAAGTCGGCGGAGGCCTTGCGCCCCAACAAGTCTCCCGGCCATTGGACTAACACCGCGCTTGTAGCATCCGTCATCAAAGCCTCCCCTGTGAATTGAGGCAATGGTAGCGGACGCTTTCCTGGAGGCAGTAGCTACTTGGCGAAACCTCGCACTGTCTTAGGCGACGGGCGTCTGCTTTCGAGCAAGTTGGATCGTTAAGTTGTGATGCCCATGAGCTGGCAAGAAGTGTCGAACCAGGGCAGCGTTAGACCACGCCCATCTTGCGTGACATAACGGCGCGGGCCACTGGTGCGATTACTGCCTGGCCTACGAGTCTCAGGTGCCGTGCTTGCGGCATTCTTCTTGCGCGTTGATCAGCAACTCAAAAGCGGTGTTTGCATTCGCAAAATAACGGACGGATAGGCTGGACTGCAATGCTTCATCGATGAGCCGCCAGAATTCCGAATCGATCATCCCGTCAAGTTCGACCGCGAGGCCTTGCATGATGCTGGATGCCTGCGCAATTTTCTGAGCTGTCCCGCCGGGAAGCGGAGTCAGTCGCACGAGTGCATCGTGCTCGAAGCTAATCACTATGGGAGGTGAAACGGCGGTCTTGAGGGCCTCAAGGCAATGTTTCAGTGTCCATTCCGCGCCAATCGACATCGGGAATTCTTCGGGGTTTTTGTAGAAGCGATAGCGGGCAGTTGCAATCCTGAGTTTGTTCACAAGCGGGCCGAGCTTCACATGCATGGAAGCTGCCTCAAGCGATGCAGCAGTTTGGGCTGCTCGGCGTCGCTCCGCCCCATCACGCAAAGCGATCCAAAGGGCAAGAGCTGCGGCAGCAACCGTGCCGACAGCAGACAGACCCTCGATGGACCATAACTTCGGCGCCAAAACATATGAAAGGACGGCTAAGCCGCCCGCGATAAAAGCGATCAGCCCTCGCGTCTCCGTGCCCATCGGTATCCTTCTCTGTCTGTGTTGTCGGGCAATGCTACTGGAGCTACTTGGCCACAGTCTTCATGCCAGTACCAAATTCACATTCAGCGGGCTGAGGGGTTGCTGCAGAAACGGGGCCATGGATGGGGCCATTCGGCTAAGTATATTTGCCCAATGTCACGCCGTCATTGGCCTGCAGCCCGATTGATAGATGATGATCGAGGCCTGTTTCTTTTCTTCTCTTAGAGGCCCACGATTTCTTCTCAGATCGTGGGCCTTTGTACTTTTGAATGCATGGAAAAATCAGTCTTCCGATGAGGCTTCCCTCGTCCGTCGGTAGACGCCCGGCGAGCACCCCGTCCAGCGTTTGAAGGCGCGGTAGAAGGTGGTCGGGTCTTCGAACCCCGTCCTGGCGCCCACTTCTGCGGGCGCCAGCGCGGTCTGCGTCAGCAACTGGATCGCCACATCTCGGCGCAATTCGTCCTTGATCACTTGAAAGCTCGTGCCCTCTTCATCCAGCCTGCGGGCCAGGGTGCGTGAGGACATCAGCAAGGCCTTGGCCACCTCTTCGATGCGGGTGGCGTTGGCCAGTTGTTTGTCCAGGTGCTCTCTGACGCGGTGGCTGACGATGCGCTCGGCAAAGGAGACGAACATCCAGTCGGCCGGTGCGCGCGACAGGAAATCGCGGATGGTGCCTGCGTGCTGGCGGACAGGGCCTTGCAGCCAGTGGCGGTCAAAGTGGATCGCGGTGTGGCTTTGGTTGAACTGGGCGGGCCCGGGATAGAGGTAGACGTAGTCCGACGCATAGGGCGGTGGGCCAAATGCCAGGTCGATGCCCGCCAGTGGGATTTTTCGCCCCGCCAGCCACGACGTTATCCCATGGACCAGCTTCAGCATCACTTCCTGGGTGAAGCGCTGTTGCCGCACGGCGTCCGTTTGGGGTTGAAGCACGACGCTGACCCGATCCTTGGTTGACACCAGCTCGAAATGCAGGTCGTCCAGGACCAGGCGAAAGAACTGGGTGAACCGATGCAGCGCGACGACCAGGGTCCGAGCCTGGACCACGCTGAGCGAAAGAAACTTCAGCGTGCCCGGCCTCAAAGGCCGCGAAAACATCCCCGGGCTTTCGTCCTGCACACGCATGGCCACCAGTCGGTAGAGCGCTGCGAACTGATCCGTCGTGGCGCGTGCTTGTCGGGAGGCGAGCAGGTCGGCGGGAATGCCCGCATGGGCCAGGCAAGCCTGTCTGGCGTGGTCATCCAGGTTCGGCCGATCGAGCAACTGCCGGACGAAGTCAATCGGAACCGTGGTGGAAGGATGCGTCATCTGGAGGTGGGCTTGAAGGGCTGCTCTGGCGTCAAGAGATTGGCAGGTTTTGCAAATAAATGGGCGGGTCTGGCAAACGCTTCCCAGGTTCGCCTTCTTAGAATTTCGCCAGTTTCCTCCATTGCACCAATTGGCCGCACCAATTATCGCCAGCGTTCCTTCCGTCGTCTCTCGATGAAGTGGCTTGGTTTCATTGTGGCTAAAAAAGTCAATCAATCTCATCTAACGGAGATGCCGTGAACTTCCAGCTGACCGACGAACAACGAATGATTCAGGACTTGGCGCGCGATTTCGCAGACCGCGAGATCGTGCCGGTGGCGGCGCAGGCGGATCGCGACCAGCACTTTCCTCTGGAGATCCACCGCAAGGCGCTCGAACTCGGCCTGTTGAACCTGGAGATGCCGGCCGAATTCGGTGGCCCGGGCCTGGGCGCCGTGGAAGTTGCCTTGGTCACCGAGCAGTTGTGCCGGGGCTGCCTGGGCATTGGCGCAGCCTTGAGCATCAGTGCATTGGCCGCCGAACCCATCCTGGTGGCTGGCTCTGCACAGCAGCAGAAAACTTACTTCTCACGCCTGGCTGCGGGCGAGTTTGCGAGCTTCGCGCTGACCGAGCCATCGGCCGGCTCCGACGTGGCCGCCCTGCGGACGGTCGCCAAGCGCGTGGATGGTGGCTACCAGTTGTCGGGCAGCAAGATCTGGATCTCCAATGCGTCCCTGGCCAGCTTCATGGTCGTTTTTGCGAAGACGGACATGGCGGCCGGCCACAAGGGGATCAGCGCCTTCGTGGTTGAACGCAACGCGCCGGGGCTGTCGGTGGGCGAGCCTTTGGGCAAGCTTGGGCAGCGGGCCGCGCCGGTGTGCGAGGTGTTCTTCGACCAGGTTTTCGTGCCCGAGGCCAGCCGCCTGGGTCAGGAAGGCGAAGGCTTTTCCATCGCCATGCGCACCTTCGATCGCTCCCGCCCGATGGCGGCCGCTTTCGCCCTGGGCGTGATACAGCGATGCCTCGACGAGGCCCTGGCTTACGCCAAGGAGCGGCGCTCAATGGGCAAGGCCATCTTGGAGCACCAGGCCATCGGTCACAAGCTGGCGGAGATGCGGATGAAGCTGGAGGCGGCGCGTCTGCTGACCTACCAATCAGCTTGGCGCGCGGATCAGGGGTTGCCCAACACCAGCGAGTGTGCGATGGCCAAAGCGTTCGCGTGCGACGCGGCCATGTGGGCGGCCAGCGAGGCCATCCAGGTCTTCGGTGGCATGGGCTACAGCACTGAATACCCAGTGGAGAAGTTGTTCCGCGATGCCAAGGTCCTGCAGATTTACGAAGGAACGAGCGAAATTCAGCGCAACATCATTCTCAGAGAGTTGACCCGATGAAACGAGGAGACCAACATGAATCGTGAAGACCCTGTGGTGATTGTGTCCGCCGCCCGCACCCCGCTGGGGGGCTTTCAGGGTGCACTGTCTCAGCTCACAGCGCCCGCGCTGGGGGCCGCCGCCTTGCGCGCCACGCTCGAACGCGCCGGTTTGGCGGGAGAGCAGGTGGACGAGGTTTACCTGGGATGCGTGCTGCCTGCCGGTCTTGGGCAAGCACCCGCTCGCCAGGCGGCATTGACCGCCGGGCTGCCTTTCGCCACCCAATGCACGACCATGAGCAAAGTGTGCGGATCGGGCATGAAGGCCGTCATGCTGGCGCACGATGCGCTCTTGTGTGGAAGCGCGAAGGTCGTGCTGGCGGGTGGTATGGAGTCGATGAGCAATGCGCCTTACCTTCTGCCCAAGGCCCGCAGTGGCCTGCGACTTGGCCACGGGCAGGTGCTGGACCACATGTTCCTGGATGGGCTGGAAGACGCCTATGGGCCCGAGACCCGAGGCCAGTTGATGGGCCAGTTCGCTGAGGAGTGCGCCGCCGAGTTCGGTTTCAGCCGCGAGGCTCAGGATGCCTACGCGATCACCTCGACCACCCGAGCGCAAGCCGCCATCCAGCAAGGCGCCTTCGATTGGGAGGTCACGCCTGTGCGCGAGGTGGTGCGGGGCCGGGAGACGGTTGTCTCGCAGGACGAGCAGCCGCTGAAGGCCCAGGTGGACAAGATCCCCACGCTCAAGCCCGCCTTCAGGCCTGATGGCACGGTGACGGCGGCCAATGCCAGCTCGATCTCTGACGGGGCTGCGGCGCTGCTGCTGATGCGCGCCTCCACGGCCAAGGCCTTGGGCTTGACGCCTCTGGCCCGTGTCGTCGGCCATGCGGGACACGCGCAGGAGCCTCGCCTGTTCACCACCGCACCGGCTGGCGCGGTACGCAGGCTGCTCGCGAATGTGGGATGGCAAACCTCCGACGTTGACCTGTGGGAGATCAACGAGGCGTTTGCCGTGGTGGCGATGGCGGCCATGCAAGAGCTGACGCTGGCGCACGAGCGGGTGAACGTGCATGGCGGCGCTTGCGCGCTGGGTCATCCCATCGGCGCCACCGGTGCCCGGCTGATCGTCACTTTGCTCGGTGCCCTGCGCCACCGCGGACTGCAGCGCGGCGTGGCCACCCTTTGCATTGGCGGCGGAGAAGCCACGGCCGTGGCCATCGAGATCATTTGACAAGACCAAGATTGAGGATCAAGACATGGACATTTCGCGCAGCGTTTTTCTGATCACCGGCGGCAGTTCCGGCTTGGGTGCGGCCACCGTGCGCATGGCTTTGGAGGCAGGCGCCCGCGTCGTGGTGGCCGATCTGGCCGAACCACGGCCCGAGCTGCTGCCGCCTCACGAGCACATGGTTTGGGTGCGCACGGACGTGTCGAACGAGGAGAGTGGCATCGCGGCCGTCCAGACTGCGGTCGACCGCTTTGGGCGGCTGGACGTGCTGGTCAATGCCGCAGGCATCGGCCCTGCCGAAAAGCTCAACGGCAAGAATGGCCCGCACCGCCTGGACACCTTCGCCAAGGTCGTTCAGGTGAACCTGATTGGCACCTTCAACATGATGCGTCTGGCTGTGCCCGCCATGATCGCCAGCAAGGCGCCTGGCGATGCGGGTGACGCGTCTGCGTCTCAAGGCGTCGTGATCAACACGGCCTCGGTGGCGGCGTTCGACGGGCAGGTCGGGCAGACCGCCTACGCTGCCTCAAAAGGGGGCGTGGTCGCGATGACTTTGCCCGCCGCGCGCGACCTGGCGCGGGACCGCATCCGCGTGTTGACCATCGCCCCGGGCATCTTCGAGACACCCATGCTGATGGGTTTGCCGCAAGAGGTTCAGGACTCCCTGAGCGCCACGGTGCCGCATCCCGCCCGGCTGGGCAGGCCGCCAGAGTACGCGGCGCTGGTGCAAAGCATCGTGTCCAACGAGTACCTCAATGGCGAAGTCATCCGCCTGGATGGCTCGTTGCGCATGGCCCCGCGCTGAAGCCCATCGAGATGCCGGGCCGGTCGATCGAACCCGGGACCGTCTCCATTCACTTCGTCCGCGAGGCGCTGCGGGCG
This sequence comes from uncultured Aquabacterium sp., assembly GCA_964554655.1. GTDB lineage: Bacteria > Pseudomonadota > Gammaproteobacteria > Burkholderiales > Burkholderiaceae_C > Aquabacterium. The sequence goes on from CAZKPN010000079.1 coordinate 8,078, forward strand.
GTGTCGGGGCAGGGCGTGCCGGAAGAGGTTGTTCTGCAACGCGCCGCCATCCCGCAAGCCTTCCTGGACGAGCCCCTGGCTCGCGTGTCACCCGAGCAGTTTGGTACTCTGTGGCGCACGTTGGCGCGTCATCTTCAGGACGAGTTCTTCGCACTGGACCCGCATCCGGTTCGTCCTGGTGCCTACGCGCTGCTTTGCCATGGCCTGTTGGGCTGCGATGACCTGCGCGCTGTGCTTCGGCACCTGTGCCGCTATACGGAGGTCGTGCTGGACGGCATGCGCGCCAGCCTCGAGGTGGTCGGCGATACGGCCACATTGCGCCTTCGCGATGCCCGGCCCAGGGCCACGCCCTTTGCCCATGCCACCTATTTCATGGTGGCCTACGGCTTGGCCTGCTGGGTGATCGCTCGCCGCATCCCCATCCTCCAGTGCCACCTTGCCGGTAGCGCACCGGGCTTCGAGCCCGAGTACCGCATGATGTTTTGCGAAGACCTCCGTTTTGGCGCCACAGAAGGCGCCTTGATGATGCCCGCCGCGCTGTTGTCCCAGCCCGTGACCCAGACGCGCGACTCCTTGCGACAGTTCCTGCGGCGCGCCCCCGACGTGTTCCTCGTCAAGTACCGCAACACGGACAGCCTGGCCGCGCAGGTTCGAGCTCGGCTTCGGGCCATTGCGCCGCCCGATTGGCCTGGCCTGGACACGATGGCAGGCAGCCTTGAAGCGGCCTGCTCCACGTTCCGCCGCCGACTGGATGCCGAGGGGACCACCTTTCAGTCGATCAAGAACGAGCTGCGCCGCGACATGGCGATCACCTCACTGCGGGAAGAGGCCGTGTCCATTGAGCAACTGGCTCAGACACTGGGTTTCGCGGAAGCGTCCGCCTTCCACCGCGCCTTCGTGAAGTGGACGGGGATGCGGCCGTCCGACTACCGGCGGGGCGGTCACGTACCGCCGAACGCCGGATGACCGCCGCTCATTGCCAGGCGGCCTTGCGCTTTTCGAGGAAGGCGTTGACCCCTTCGCGCTGGTTAGGGCGGTTGAAAAGCTCGATGAAGCGCTCCCGCTCTTGTGACAGTGCGGCAGCCCTTGGCACGCTTTGCCGCGCCGCGTGGATCAGGCCTTTGCAGGCCAGTACGCTGTCCGGGCTTTGCGCCCCGACGCGTTCGGCCAGCGCCAGGGCCTTGTCCAGCGCCTGGCCCCTGTCCACCACTTCTTCCACCAGGCCGATGCGCAGGGCGGTGGGCGCGTCCACGCGCTCGCCCAACAGGATCATGCGTTTGGCCCAGCCTTCACCCACCAGCGCAGGCAGCATCTGCGTGCCGGTGCCGCAGGGCAGCAGCCCGACGGCGGCTTCTGGCAAGGCGAGTTGCGCATGCTGTTCGGCCACGCGGATGTCGGTGGCCAGGGCGCACTCCAGGCCACCGCCCATGGCGTAGCCGTTGATGGCGGCGATGGTCACCAGGCGCGACTCTGCCAGCGCCTCAAAGGCGGCACCGAAGGCCTGGGCCATGTCCAGTGCTTTGGCCCGGTCACCGTTGGCGAAGGTGTTGAGGTCTGCACCAGCGCAGAAGAACTTGGCGCCGCTGCCGGTGATGACCAGGGCGCGCACGGCGACGTTGGCGTTCAGTTCAACGATGGTTTGGCGCAGCTGTTGCAAGCCTTCGAGGCTGAAGGCGTTGGCCGGTGGCCGACTCAAAGTCACGACAGCGGTGTGGCCATGGAGTTGCAATTCGATCATGGTGTGGTCAGGGCAATGAGGGATGGGATGGGCGGCACAGCAATTGGATGATGGACGAGAAGTCCAAATGGCCTTTGCCTTGCAGGCTCCACACTTGGTAGAGCTGCTGCGCCAGCGCGCCCATGGGCAGCGGGTGGTGGCTCTGGCGCGCGGCCTCTGCCGCCAGCCCCAGGTCCTTGAGCATGAGGTCCACGCCAAAGCCACCCTCGTAGCCATGCGATGCGGGCGCCGATTCGATGATGCCGGGGTAGGGGTTGTAGGTGTCTGAACTCCAGCACCGGCCAGAGGAGGCGTTGATGATGTCGGCCAGCACCTTGGCGTCAATGCCTTGGCTGACACCGAGGGCCATGGCCTCGGAGACGGCGATCATGGAAATACCAAGCAGCAGGTTGTTGCAGATCTTGGCGACCTGGCCGTTGCCCACATCGCCGCAATGAACGATGCGCCGGCCCATGTCCTGCAGCACCGGCTGGATGCGGGCAAAGAGATCCTCTGAGGCGCCGACCATGAACGTCAACGTGCCAGCCGCCGCCCCGCCCGTGCCGCCAGAGACGGGTGCATCCGCCAGATCATTGCCTTGCGCGCGGGCCAGCTGCGCGAGTCGGTGCACGCTGGCCGGATCAATGGTGCTGCAATCGACGATCGGCACGCCGGGCTTGATGGCGCTCAGCACGCCCTGGTCTCCCGCAAGGACCTTCTCCACGTGTACCGGTGCGGGCAGCATGGTCAGCACCAGCTCGGCTTCACTCACCGCTTCGGCGGGCGACGCGCACCGGCGAGCGCCGTCGGCCACCAGCCGGTCCACCGCTGTTGTGTTGAGGTCGTACACGGCGAGTGCATGACCCGCCTTGAGAAGGTTGCGGGCCATGGGCGCTCCCATGTTGCCCAGGCCAATGAATGCGATCACCATGTGTTGCCCCTTGCTCATTTCAAGCTGATGGTGGTGTTCACGCCAGACGAGACAGCGTCGTCGTCAAACCAGCGCGCCGTGACCGTCTTGGTCTGCGTGTAGAACTGCACGACCTGCTTGCCGTAGGGGCCCAGGTCGCCGAGCTTGGAGCCGCGCGAGCCCGTGAAGCTGAAGATCGGAACAGGCACCGGAATAGGCACATTGATGCCCACCTGACCCACATCAATCTCGCTTTGAAAGCGCCGTGCCGCCGCGCCGCTTTGAGTGAACAGGGCCACGCCATTGCCATAATGGTTGGCGTTGACCAGCGCGATGGCCTCGGCCAGCGTGCCCACTTCCAGGCACACCAACACGGGGCCGAAGATCTCTTCGGTGTAGATGCGCATGCTCGTCTTGACCCCACCGAACACCGTGGGGCCGACGAAGTTGCCCTGTTCATAGCCAGGCACTTTGATGTCGCGACCATCGAACAGCAACTGAGCGCCTTCCTCCACGCCGCTGGCAATCAATTGCTCGATGCGGGCCTTGGCCTGCCGGGAGATCACCGGGCCGACATCGGTCCCTGGCTCCACCCCCGCGTTGACCTTGAGGGCCTTGGCACGCTGTACCAGCTCCGGCAACCACTGCCGCGACTCACCCACGAAGACGGCCACCGACGCTGCCATGCAGCGCTGCCCCGCCGCACCGAATGCGGCACCGGCGATGGCATTGAGCGTGTTCTCCTTGTGGGCATCGGGCAGGATCACCGCGTGGTTCTTCGCGCCCATCATGCTCTGCACCCGCTTTCCGTGCTTTCCGGCCAGGTCGTAGACATGGGTGCCCACGGCTGTCGATCCGACGAAGGACACGGCGGCCACATCCGGGTGGGTGCACAAGGCATCCACCACCTCCTTGCCGCCGTGCACCACGTTCAGCACACCGGGTGGCACACCGGCTTCCAGCGCCAGGCGCACCAGTTCCATCGTGCTCATGGGATCCTGCTCCGACGGCTTGAGCACGAAGGTGTTGCCACACACGATCGCCATGGGGAACATCCACAGCGGGATCATCGCGGGAAAGTTGAAGGGCGTGATGCCCACGCACACGCCAATCGGCTGGCGCAGCGTGTAAGTGTCTACACCACCGGCCACGTTCTCGGCAAACTCGCCCAACTGCAGCGTGCCCACCGAGCAGGCATGCTCGACCACTTCCAGCCCCCGGATGATGTCTCCCTCAGCATCCGCCAGCGTCTTGCCTTGCTCCTCAGTGAGCACTCGGGCGATGCGAGGCAGGTTCTCGCGGATCAGTGCCTGAAGGCGCAACATGATGCGCATGCGCGCAGCAATGGGCGTGTGCCGCCACGTGGCGAAGGCGGCCTTGGCGGAGGCCACTGCGGCGTTGACTTCGTCCAGCGTGGCGCAGGGTGTGTGCGCCAGCACCTGCTGGGTTGCGGGGTTGACGATGGGGCGGCGCTCGGTGGCCTTGGAGGCCACGAACTCGCCATTGATCAACAGGCGGATGGTCTGGTCGGCGTTGTTGTAGAGGGATGGGGTGGTGTTCATGAACGGTCCTGGGTGTCGAGCAGCAGTTGGCGGGCGATGACCAGCTTCTGGATCTCGCTGGTGCCTTCGTAAATCTGGGTGATGCGGGCGTCTCGGTAGTGGCGCTCGACCGCGTAGTCCTGCAGGTAGCCGTAGCCCCCATGGATCTGGATGGCCTTGGAGCAGATCCACTCTGCCGCCTCTGAGGCAAACAGCTTGGCCTGTGATGCCTCCGAGATGCAAGGCACGCCGGCTGAGCGCAAGCGCGCGGCGTGGTGCACCAGCAGGCGGGCGGCGCTCAGCCGGGTCTGCATGTCTGCCAAAGTGTGGCCGATGGCCTGATGTTGGGCGATCGGCTGGCCGAATTGCACCCGCTCGCTGGCGTACTGAGAAGCGGCCTCCAGAGCGGCCCGGGCAATGCCCACCGCCTGCGCGGCAATGCCGATGCGGCCTCCTTCCAGATTGGACAGCGCGATCTTCAGTCCTTCGCCTTCCTTGCCAAGGAGGTTCTGAGCGTGAACGCGACAATCGATGAGCGTGATGGCACACGTATCTGACGCGCGGATGCCCATCTTGTTCTCAGGTGGGCCTACCTCAAAGCCGGGTATGTCGGTCGGCACCAAGAAGGCGGAGATGCCCTTTTTGCCTGCGGCGGGATCCGTCACGGCGAACACGATCGCCACGCCCGCACGGGCCCCGTTGGTCACGAACTGCTTGGCGCCGTTCAAGACCCAGGCATCGCCATCGCGGACGGCACGGGTCTTCAGCGCGTCGGCCTGTGACCCAGCCTGCGGTTCAGTCAGACAAAACGCGCCGATGACTTCGCCAGTGGCCATGCGGGGCAGCCACTGCTGCTTTTGGTCTTCGGTGCCGAACCTGAGGATGGGCACGCAGCCGACCGAGCTGTGCACGCTCATGAGCACGGCCGACGAGGCACAGCCCGCCGCCACCTCCTCAATGCACAGGGCGTAGGCCAGATCGTCTGTTTTGAAGCCGCCCCATTCCGAAGGCACCTGCAGGCCCAGCAAGCCCAGCTCGCCCATCTGCTGGACAACCTTGTCCGGCAGGAGGCCCGCCTTGTCCCACTCTCCTGCATGGGGTGCAAGCGCTTTCTGGGCGAAAGACCTGGCCGCGTCCTGCAGGGCGCGTTGGTCATCGGTGAAGATGGGGTCGAAACTGCTCATGATCGCGCGCCAGCTGGTTAACCAAGGTGTGATCCTAGAAAGGAAGTCAGCCTTTGTCGATGACCGTTTTGGCGCGGTCTCTGAGCATTTCGATCAATTCACTTTGGCTGAGCGGCGCGGGCCGCTCGCCGGATGTTGGCTTCACTTTGCGCGATCACATAACGCATCGATTTCCAACTGAGGTCGAAAAAATCGGCGCACACCAGGCGCGCCGTTTGCCCTGTTCGGGGATGTACACCAATTTGTCCCCCCGCCGCCGCCATCGTCTTCTCGTCGTCGATGACGACCAGGACTGCGCAGAGGCGCTCTCCCAACTCATTGCCATCAGTTCTGACTGGGAGGTCGAGGTGGCCTGTGGATCAGCCCAAGCGCTGCTGCAGGCGGCTGTGAATCCACCCGATGCCATCGTCCTTGACGTAGTATTGACCGGAATGGATGGATTCGAGACAGCCGACAGGTTGAGTCAGACCACTGGAGATGGTGGCCCGTCCATTTTTGTGGTTACGGGCAACGCGGATCTCCAGGATCAGGCGGCTCACGATACGAGGTTTGCTGCGTCCATGATGAAGCCTGTGGATGCTGACAAGCTGCTAAGGTTGATGGCGAAATTCGACTAGAAGCGAAAGTGGCATGGGACTTTCTGATTTCATTATCCTGAACTCCGAATTGATTCTTTCGGAGTTCGTTGCATTTGCTTGTACTCAGCTACCCGCTGCGGGCGAGATGGACACGGCTGCGCTCAAGGACCATGCGGCCCAAGTACTGGCCGCAATTGCGTTGGACATGAAGCAGCCGCAGACACGCCGGCAACAACGTGACAAGTCCCAAGGCCTTGGCCCGCCGGCGGCCGACGATGCCCATGAGGCGGCAGAGATCCATGGAACTTTGCGCGCTGCGGCCGGCTTCGACGTCAATCAGACTGTGGCCGAGTACCGCGCGTTGCGCGCCTCGGTTCTCCGTTTGTGGTTTGACAGCAAGCCCCAACTGGGTCGCGATGAAGTGTTCGAGCTGGTGAGGTTCAACGAGGCGATGGACGAGGCTTTGGCCGCGAGCATTTTGCACTTCGCGGCCGAGGCGGCTCACATGCGCAACCTCTTTTTGGGCGTTCTCAGCCACGAACTTCGAACCCCGCTGTCCACCATCGTGACCTCCGGGCAGACCTTGCAGTTGGCCGGCAAGCTCAACAAACCTGTGCCCGAGGCCGCCGAGCGATTGCTCAGAGCGGGCAAAAGAATCGAAAGTCTGTTGGATGCTCTTCTGGACTACGTCCGCAGTGGTCTCGGAGAGGGAATGCGCATCTCGATTGCCACGGTCAATCTTGCGTCTGTCTGCGCAAAGATCGTCAATGAGATCGGTACGCTCTACCCAACCCGAGAAATATCACTGATTCAGTCAGGCGACGTTGTGTGTGAGTGTGACGAGCAGCGCATCTCCCAAGCCGTTTCAAATCTTTTAACCAACGCGAACAGGTACGGCGATCAAACCAAGCCCATCCGTGTGACGGTGTTCGCCGAAGGTGAAGACGTCGTGGTATCCGTGCACAACTTCGGCCCGCCGATCGCGAACGAGACATTGGAAACACTGTTTCAGCCCTTGGTTCGTGGCATGAATGCGGATAAATCGGGCGTGAATCTGGGACTTGGCCTTTACATCGTCAGAGAAATTGCAGTGGCTCACGGTGGCACCGCAACAGTCACCTCCAACATGGCCTCCGGGACTGTTTTTTCGATTTGTCTGCCGCGAACGTCAAATCCCCAATCGGCCAAGGCATTCACGGGCATTCGGATGAATTGAGCATCACCCAGGCGTGTTGGATGGCGGCAGTCATCGCACGAGCACACGCAGCGGCATTGGAACTCAAAGAACGATCGCCGAGACGCAAGCAAAGTAGATCAGCAGGCTGAGCACGTCTTGCACGATCGTCGCCAGAGGCCCGCTGCCATAGGCCGGGTCAGATCCGAACCGGGCCAGCAGCCAAGGCAGCAGCAGTCCAAGAACCGACGCCACCACGCTGGCTCCGGCCAGCGCCAGCGTGACGGCCGCCGCCAGGCGCAATTCGCCGAACACCAGCCACACCATCGGAAACGCGAGCGTGGCGAGCACCAACCCGATCAGCAAGCCGGTGCGCAACTCCCCGCCGAGCAGTTTTGCCAACCCGACATGGCTGAGCGACAGGCCGCGCACCGCCACGGCCTCGCTCTGCGTGCCGATGGCGTCGGCCAAGTAGACGAGGCCGGGCACGAAGAACGCCAACGCTGGCTTGGCGGCGAGGGCCGATTCGAAACGAGCGACGACGAAGGTGGCGACCATGCTGCCACCGAGGCCGACGATCAGCCAGGGCAGCCGGTGTCGGACCCGGCGCAGGGGCGGCTCCTCGATCGCCTCCCGTGCATGGTCCGACTCGCGCGTGATGCCGGCCAGACGATGCAGGTCTTCGACGTGTTCGCGGCGCAGGATGGCCATCAGCTGCGCCGGTCCTACCACCCCGACCAGCCGGTCGGCCGAGTCGACGACCGGGACCGCGGCAACGCCATGGTGCAGCGCCATCGACGCCATCATTTCCTGGTCCGTGCCGGGCATGACGCGCGGGCCATGGCGGCGCGTCGCTGCCGCGCTGAGCTCGGCTTCATCCGGCAACGCCAGCAGTTCGGTGGCGGTCAAGGTGCCGAGCAGGCGTCCATCGGATGGTGCGGCATGGTGATTGTGCTTCCCGGACGTTGCAGCCCAAGGCAAGCGCTGCAATAATCAGACCTGAATGACCAAGTTGCTCAAGATCCTCCTCGTCTGGCTTTGCGTTCTGTCGCTCCCTGTTCAGGGCATGGCGGCGGTGACGAGGCTGTCTTGTGGGCCGGTGCATCATCACCCGGTGAATGCCGCGCACGACATGCATGAGCACCACCACGCACAGGATGATGGACGTGGTGATCACGCCGCGCCTCATCACCAACCGACTGCTGACAAGTGCAGTGTCTGTGCTTCATGTTGCTCAGGCCTTGGCATGGTGGCCACCTTCACTCAATGGCGGGCGCCCTCTCACGAGCATGCAGTCTTGGTGGCCACCTTCAGACCGTTATTGCCCTCCTTTCTCCCGGACGGGCTGGAGCGACCGCCCAGATCTATCCTCGCTTGACCGCCTGACGTCGTGCTCGGCGCCTGTTTGAGGCGTTCCCGCGGCTGTTTCAAGTCTTGTTCTGCGAGGTTTCCCATGTTGATTTCATCCCAGGCGTCTGCCTGGTCGTTGGTGGCCGCCCTGATGGGTGTGGCCATGATGCTGAGTGCACCGGTTCAAGCCGCGCCCGCATTCACCGATCCTGCCGATGCCCAAGCCACCGTGCCCCCCGTGGTCTACCAATCGCCCTTGGCCAGGGTGCGCCAACTGAGCGACCCGGCGGTGGGTGATTGGCGCCAAGCCCATCAAACGGTTCTGAGCCGTGGCGGGTGGCGCGCCTACGCACGAGAAGCTGCCATGCCCACTGAGCGCGCCGCGTCCTCTCCGCCAGGGGCTTTGCTCAAACCCGACCCGCATGCCGGGCATTCACATTCCAACAAGTGAGGCAGCCATGACGATGTTCATGACAGGCAAGCGCCTGGCTGGGACAGTGCTGACAGCGTCTTCCCTGTTGCTGGGAGGCTGTGCCAGCTTCTCCGCCGACGGCGGGTTTGGCGAAGTTCAGCAAATCACCAAAAGCCGCATCGGCCTGGATGCCAGCTGGCACAAGACCGATGCTGAGACAAGCGCAGCGCGGCAGCGCGTGGCGCAATTGCTGGCCAAGCCTTTGTTGGTTGACGACGCGGTTCAGGTGGCCCTGCTCAACAACCGGGGTTTGCAGGCCTCGTACGCTGAGCTGGGCATCTCCGAAGCTGATCTTGTCCAAGCCTCTCGGCTCCCCAATCCGCGCTTTTCCTTCGGGCGCGCGAAACGAGGCGCGGAGACCGAGATCGACCGTGGTTTTCATTTCGACCTGACCCGCTTGTTGGTGGCCCCGCTGGTGTCGGGGATCGAGACCCGGCGTTTTGAGCAAACCCGCCGTCTGGCCGCGCAAGAGACGCTTTCGGTGGCGTCTCAAACACGTAAGGCCTGGTTCCTGGCCGTGGCCGCTGACGAGTCCTTGCGCTACATGCAAGAAGTGCTCAAGGCCGCCGATGCGGGCGAAGAATTGGCCGCCCGGATGACCCAGGCTGGCAACTGGAGCCGCCTTGACCACGCGCGTGAGCAAGGCTTCTACGCCGATGCCGCGCTCAACGTGGCCAAGGCCACGCAAGCCCAACATGCGGCGCGTGAACGCCTGACCCGTTTGATGGGCCTGTGGGGCGATCAAACCAAGTTTGCGCTGCCGCCTCGCCTGCCTGATCTGCCCAAGTCGCCAGACGAATTCCCGGACATCGAACGGCAGGCCGTGGACCAAAGGCTGGACCTTCAAGCACTGCGGTCCCAGACCCAAAGCCTGGCCAAAAATCTGGGCCTGAGCAAAGTGACCCGCATGGTCAACGTTTTGGAAGTGGGCCTGGCCCGCAACTCCTTCAGCGATGCACCCACCACCGAGCGCGGCTACGACATCAGCCTGGAGATCCCGCTGTTCGATTGGGGTGGCGCCCGCGTGGCCAAGGCCGAGGCCCTCTACATGCAGTCGGTCCATCAGTTGGCACAGGCCGCAGTTGAGGCGCGCTCCGAAGTGCGTGAGGCCTACCTGGGCTACCACAGCAGCCATGACATGGCCCGCCACTACCGGGACGAGGTTGTGCCGCTGCGCAAGCGCATCTCTGAAGAAAACCAGCTTCGCTACAACGGCATGTTCATCAGCGTGTTCGACCTGCTGGCCGATGCCCGCGAGCAGATCACGGCGGTCAATGGCTACATCGATGCCTTGCGAGATTTCTGGCTGGCTCAAAGCGACCTGCAAATGGCTTTGATTGGCAAGCCTGTCCATCCTTGATTTGGAGACACTCATGAGTTCCAGAAGAAGTTTTCTCCAAGCCCTGGGACTGACCGGTGGGGCGGTGGCCGCCGCCACGGTCAGTCGCGTGGCCATGGCGGCCTTGCCTGAGCCGGTCATTCAGACCTCGCCCGACACCATGGCGCCGTTGCTGCCATCCACTGGCCGCCCCTACAACCCCGTGGTCACGCTCAACGGTTGGACCTTGCCTTGGCGGATGAACCAGGGCGTGAAAGAGTTCCACCTCGTGGCCGAGCCCGTGGTGCGCGAAATGGCGCCAGGCATGAAGGCCCACTTGTGGGGCTACAACGGCCAGTCGCCCGGCCCCACGATCGAGGTGGTGGAAGGTGACCGGGTGCGCATCTTTGTCACCAACAAACTGCCCGAGCACACGACCATGCACTGGCATGGCCAGCGCCTGCCCAATGGCATGGATGGCGTCGGCGGCTTGACCCAGCCTGCCATCCAGCCTGGCAAAACGTTTGTCTACGAGTTCGTGGCGCGCCGCCCGGGCACCTTCATGTACCACCCCCA
>CAZKPN010000080.1:0-18814 GCA_964554655.1 uncultured Aquabacterium sp.
CTGCTTGAAGCCCTCCAGGTAAGCCAGGATCTCGTCCTTCTTCATGAAACCATGGGGATCGTTGCCGCTGTACTCCCAGCCGGGCAGCTGGCATTGCCAATTGGGCGTGACCAGGCAGAAGGCATCCCAGCGTTGGGTGCGCCACGAATGCATGGGCTGGCTTTTCTCGATCACCAGGTGGTCGATGCGGCGCTGCTGCAGGTAGTGACTGACCGACAGGCCGGCCTGGCCGCCGCCCACGACGATGACGCCGTGGTGTTGGGGAGTGGATGTGGTGGTCTTGCTCATGGTGATCTCGTTGAAATGGGTCTTGGGTCTGACGGTCTATTCGTCGAAGGACAGGACCTGGACTTGGGCGGTGTCCAGGCTGTCAAAGCGTTGGGCCAGGATTTCAAGCTCGGCCAGCTGGTCCATGGCCTGCGAGCAGGCAAAGCCGAACTTGGCGCGGACCCGTTCCGAGGCGATGTTCAAGGCCTCGCGCACCTGGGTCATGAATTGCGGTAGCGGATAGGTCTGGCCGGGCTGGAAGTAATCCTTGATGACCAGCGAGGGTGAGTAGCAGCGCGTCTCGCTGCCATCAGGCCAGCGAAGGTGAAAGAGGATGGCGGGCATGGGGTGGTTCTCGGTTCAGTGCCAGTGAATGAAAGGCGCGGTACAAGGCGGCGTGCCGCTGCGCGCTGGCGGGCCAGCTGAAGCGTCGGCACACCGCAGGGATGTCAAGGGCCAGGGGCTGGGCATGCGCGGGGTTTAGCGCGCGCTGCATGGCGTGCGAGATCGATCCCACGTTGAGCGGATCGACCCACAGGCCATCGTCCTCGCCCAGGTATTCGGTGAACGGCGCGATGCGCGAAACCACCACCGGCGTGCCACTGGCCAATGCCTCCAGCACCACCAGGCCAAAGCCTTCGCGCAGGGATGGCATCAGCAGTGCATCGGCCGCGCGGAATACGGCGGGCATGTCGGCATCGGGCACCGGGCCGGTGATGACCACCGCTTGGCCTGGCCCCACGGCCAATCCATGGGCGGCCAAGCTGGTGCTGAATTGCTGCTGGTAGTTGTCGTGGTTGAGCAGGCTGGCCCCGCCAACGATCACCAACTGAGCCTTGGGCTGCGTGGCCCTGAGCTGGATGAAAGCTTCCAGCACCCGCTGGGTGTTCTTGCGCTCTTCGATGCCGCCCACCATCAGGAAAACAGGCTCACCGGCGGCTGCCCCGCGCCCCACGCCATGTCGGCGCCGAACGCTTTCATCGTTGCCGTTCACCTGGGCCGTGTAACGCTGGCAATCGACGCCGTTGTGAACCAGGGAGGCGTCCACACCGTGTTCATCGCGCAAGATGCCTTGCCACAGGCGGCTGACGCACATCACATGGCTGGCTCGCAAGAAGCCCCTTTGCTGCCAGGCCATCAGTCGCGGGTCTTCAAACTGGTCCAGGTGGTGCACCGTGCGGACAAAGCCATTGATCACGCCACGGTCCCGCAAGTTGGCCAAGGCATTGGCGCTGATGGAATCCTGGGCATGCAGGACATCGAAGTCATGACCGGCGTCCAGCATCTCAAGAACATGCCGCTCGATGGCCTTGATCCGCGACGCCACCATCTCGGCCATGTCGCTGGGCACGGCGCCCACCGGGATCAACTCGACCGCGCACGGCAACGGCCTGAAGAGCCGCTGACCTGCCGTGGCCGGGGCCATCACCGTGACCCGGTGGCCAGCGTCGTGCAATGCCTGCGCCAGCTCCAGGGTGTGGACCACCCCGCCCCGTGGGTTGACCGAATGCGTCAACAAGGCAATGCGCAACGAAGCGTTCAAGAACTCAGACATCGCCTGACCTCGCGCCAATGAAGGTCTGCGCGGAAACATCCCACAGCAGGGCCTCTTCGCCCTCATGGCGCAGTAGCACCTGGGGTGATGCCGTCACCTCGCCCACCTCTTGGCAAGCCAGCCCGCGCGCTCGGAACCGGGCCGTCACGGCTGCCGCCAACTCGGGCCGCACGCTCAGCACAAAGCCGTAGCTGGGAAAGGACTGCAGCCAGCGCAGCAAAGGCACTTCAGGTGGCCGGGGGATGGCATCCAGGTAGATCACCGCACCGACCTTGGAGCATTCCAGTAGCATCAGGGCCGTGCCCACGGCACCGGCCATGCTGATGTCCTTGGCGGCATCGCACAGTCCGGCCTCGGCCAACTCGGGCAGCAGTTCCAGGTCGGCGCGCAGGCGTTCGGCGGGCGCGCTGGTCGAGGCATTCCAATAGGGATGCGGTTCCTGGTAGGCACCACGCAAGTCCACGGCCATCAATAGCTTGTCGCCCGGCCTGGCGTCAAAGCTGGTCAGCAGTTTCCGGGCTTTTCCCAGAATGGCCACGGCCAGTTGGCCGCGTGCGCTGCGGTTATTGCTGTGCCCGCCCACGATCGGCACGCCATAGCGCTGTGATGCGGCAGCCAGGCCTTTCAGCACTTCACCGCCAGGGGTCATGCCATCGCTCCACAAGGCATCGACCACCGCGATGGGCCGGCCACCCATGGCATAGATGTCGCTCACGTTCACCATCACGCCGCAGTAGCCCGCGAACCAGGGCATGCTCTCGATGAAGTCGTCAACGAAGCCTTCGATGGCGAACAGCAGGTAGCCATCACCATCAGGGATCGCTGCGCAGTCATCGCCCACCGCCACGGCTTGTGCCAAGTCATCGACACCGCCGGGCAAGGCCTTGGCCAGCGCGCCCACCACGTCACCGATGTCGCGCTTGTGCGCGAAGCCTCGGCTTTTCTGCAGTGCCGTGGTCAGCTCAAACAGCGTCATGCGAGGCTCCGGCTGCGGGTGGTGAATCCCCACAAGGGGTCGTGGCACGGCGGGTGCTGATCAAGCTGGGCCTGCATCAAGGCATGCGGCCTGCCATGCAAGGTCTCGGCTTTCAGAAAGGTCCAATTCAGCTTCTCGAACAAGGGCACGTTCTGCTGCTGCACATGCGCCAGGAACAGGTGGCAGCCACGTGCATGCGCACTGCACACCGCCAGGCGGATCAGCATGGCGCCCAAGCGCCCGTGGTGCCTGAACGCGGCGTGCACCGCCAGCCTTGATCCCCACCACAGCCCCGGTTCCGCCTCATGGATGCGCACCGTGCCCACCACCTGGTCCGGCATGCCGCCCACTTGCGACACGGCCACCAGCGGCTGGGCCTGTGCGTCGATCACGTCCAGGTCGTCGCCCACGAAGATGCCCTGCTCCACGCAGAACACCGCGCGCCTCAATCGACGCGCCTGGTCGACCTCCCAGGCGCCATCGGCCCACTTCACGCGGAACTCGCAAGGCGTGAAGGCGGTTGGCAGATCGCACATCGGCTCGGTGACGACCGTGCGATTCAAGGTGGCCAGGGCATCCATGCTCGCTCCCCAATCAGGCGCTGGCGCCGGTTTCGTACACCGACAGCGACGAGCAAGCACCGCACTTGCCACACCCGGCCTTGATGTCACCGGACCGCAGGCCGGCCTTGCCCACCATGGCGCCAAGCGGCTCCAGCAGCGATTTCATGAAGTCAGACGATGGCGGCGCGTGGTCTTCCAGCGGCGTGCCGCTGATGGGCACGAAGGGCACGACGAAGGGGTACACGCCCAAGGCCAGTAGCTTCTCGGAGATCGACAGGATCGCCTCGCGCGTGTCGCCCAGCCCGGCCAGGATGTAGGTACTGACCTGCCCGCGCCCGAACACTTTCACCGAGGCTTCGAAGGCCTCCATGTAGCGGCTCAGCGGCACCGCGGCCTTGCCGGGCATGATGCGTTCGCGCACCTCTTGTGTCACCGCTTCCAGGTGCATGCCCAGGGTGTCGATGCCGGCGGCGTGCATGCGCTGAAACCAGCGGTCGTCGTCGGGCGGCTCGCACTGGCCTTGCAGTGGCAGGTTCACCGCGGCCTTGATGGCGAAGGCGCTGTCGCACAGCACCTTGGCGCCCCGGTCGGTCGCGTTGGGCGTGCCTGTGGTCATCACCATGTGCTTGACGCCATCCAGCAGCACGGCGGCGCGCGCCACCTCGGCCAGTTGCTCGGGTGTCTTGTGCGCGATGGTGCGCCCCGCCGCCAGCGATTGGCCGATGGCGCAGAACTGGCAAGTCTTGCGTCGGCTGGCGTAGCGGATGCACTCTTGCAACACCGTGGTGGCCAGCACGTCCGAGCCATGCAGCGTGGCTATGTGTGAGTACGGCACGCCATCGAAAGTCTGCAGCGCATAGAAGCGCGGCGCCTTCGGGAAGGCAATGCTCGCGATCGGGATGCTGCCGCGTGTCAAGGCACTGCGCCCTTGCGCATCCGGCGCCTGCGCCACGAAGGGCGAGTTCCAGGCGCTGGAGGTGTGCACCGGGACCATGATGGTGTGCCCGTCCACCGTCACCGCCTTGTGATCGGAAGGCCCCGCACCGCCACGGCGGCTGGCCACGCCACCATTGGGCGCGCCCGGGTCAGCCAGCCGCAAGCCGTAGGACTGCAGCTCCGTCATCAGTTGCCGGCTGGCCGCCGAGGGCGGAGGAAGGGTGGGATTCGTTTCCAGCGTGGTCATGGTCTTGGCTCCGTGATGAAGGCATGGGGAATGCGGTGGTGGCAGGTCGGTCGTTGATGGCCAGGCTCAGCAGTTCGGGCCGCGCGTAGTGGCCCACCGAGTCCATCATCCGTTTGCGCTTGGTGATCAGCGCCATGTCCAGGTCAGCGATGACCATGCCTTCGCCTTCCTTCAAAGGCGGCGCCAGGTGCACGCCTTCGGGTGAGACGATGGCCGTGTTGCAGCCACCGCGCAGCGCCTTCTGCAAGGCTGGGTCGGGCGTGATGGCGGTGATCTGCGCATCGGTCAGCCAGCCCGTGGCGTTGATGACGAAGCAGCCCGCCTCCAACGCGTGGTGGCGAATCGTGGCCTCGATCTGATCGCCGAAAATGGGCCCGACCAGCGAGCCCGGGAACTGCGCACAGTGGATCTCTTCGTGCTGCGTCATCAGCGCATAACGGGCCAGCGGGTTGTAGTGCTCCCAGCAGGCCAGCGCGCCCACGCGGCCCACGGCGGTGTTGACCACCTTCAGCCCCGCTGCATCGCCCTGCCCCCAGATCATGCGTTCATGAAACGTGGGCGTCAGCTTGCGGCGCTTGAGCACCAACTCGCCATTGCCATCGAAGATCAACTGTGTGTTGTACAGGCTGCCGTGGTCACGCTCGTTGACGCCCAGCACCACAACGATGCCGTGCGCCTTGGCACGATCAGCGACCGCGTGGGTGACCGGCCCCGGCACCACCACCGCCCGCTCGTACAAACGCACGTGGTCCGCCCCCGAGGCCACAGGTGGCCGCACGAACGAGAAGTACGGGTAGTACGGCACGAAGGTCTCGGGAAAGACCACGATCTGCACGCCCTTGGCCGCCGCTTGGTCGATGGCCTCGCAAACCTTGTTCAGCGTGCCATCGGGCGCCTCGAAGTCGGGCGAAATCTGGACCGCCGCCGCGCGGATGATGCCGGTGGTCGCCATCACAGGGTCCAGGTGTCCAGGATGAAGGCGTTGCTCTTGCGGTGCAGCAGCACGATGTCAAGAACGTCCAGCGGGCTGATCGGCTTGATGCCTTCGATCAGCGCACCTTCGCCATGGCCATACAGCGCTTGCAGCGCGAAGCGACAGGCGTAGACCTTGCCCCCTTCGGCGATGAACTTCTTGATCTGGTTGTTGAAGTTCTGGTGGCCAGGAAAGGCCTCGTCGCCCAGCGTGGGAAAGCCGCGCTGCACGCCCAGGGTCACGCCAGGTCCGTACAGCAGGATGGACGTTTCAAAGCCCTTGCGTTGCAAGCGCGTGGCTTGCAAAAGGTTGACGAAACCGATGGAGCCTTCGAAGGCCACGGTGTGGAAGGTGACCAGGGCCTTCTCACCCGGATCGGCCTTGACGTCCTCAAAGACCTTCTCTTCGTAATCGACCAGGAAATCGCCAGTTTGGTTGGCAGGCTTGGTGACTTTGGGCATGGATCTTCTCCGGTGGTTGTGTTCGCCGCAAACGCTGCGTGCCCAGCCTGTTTTGCACGGCGTGTGCCACCTGCCGCCCCGTGAAAAGCGATCAATCCGCGATCAAGTCCAAGCCATGCGCCATGGCGACCAGAAAATTTTTTTCAAGCGCTTTGACGACCACTTGGATGACCCAACCACCCCGATCAATCGCGCACCGAAACAGCGCCAAGCCATGCAATCAATGCCTCCGATCATCGACCTGCCATGCACCTTGATTGGGATTGATCCCGCTGGGTCGTTCATGCAATCAGGCCCAGTTCATGCAATCAACAAGCCTCACAGACATGCAATCAATGAATGCGATCAATCGCCATGAGCAAACCCACCCAGCACTGGCTGCGCCGCCTTGAATCCAGCGCGCAGCCGGCCTACACCCTGATCGCCGACCTGATCGCCGAAGACCTGCGCAGCGGCCGCCTCACCGCCCGTGACCGCCTGCCCACGCTGCGCGAGCTGGCCGACGACCTCAGCCTGAACTACACCACCGTGGCCAGGGCCTATGCCGAGGCCCGCAAGCGCGGCCTGATCGACTCGCGCCCCGGCTACGGCAGCTACGTGCGAGGCAGCAGCCCATCCCTGCCCTTGCGCGGTGGCAGTGGCGCCGAGATGACCATGAACCTGCCGCCCGAGCCGCAAGACGCCGGCCTGCAAGCGCGCATGCACGAAAGCGCCATGGACGTGATGGCCCGCGCTGATCTTTACGACCTGCTGCGCTACCAAGACTTTGGTGGCTCACCACAAGACAAGGACGCCAGCGTGCAATGGCTGCGCCGCCACCTGCCCGATTGCGATGCATCGCGCGTGCTGGTCTGCCCCGGCATCCACAGCGCCCTGGCCGCCCTGGTCTCGCAACTGGCCCGCCCCGGCGAGCTGATCTGTGTGGAAGCCCTGACCTACCCCGGCATCAAGGCCATCGCCACGCAGCTGGGCATCAAGCTGCACGCCCTGCCCCTGGACGACGACGGCCCCAGCGCTTTCGAGTTCGAGCAGGCCTGCAAAACGCTCAAGCCCAAGGCCCTGTACTGCAACCCCACCATGCTGAACCCGACCACGGCCACGGTCACCAAAAGCCGGCGCGAAGCCCTGGCCGACATCGCCCTGCGCTACAGCATTCCCATCATTGAAGACGACGCCTACGGCATGCTGCCCAGGCACGCGCCCACACCATTGGCCTTGCTCGCGCCCGAGTTGACCTACTACGTCACCGGCCTGAGCAAGTGCCTTGGGGCGGGTCTGCGCACCGCCTACGTCTGCGCGCCCAACGCCCGCAAGGCGCAGACCCTGGCGGGCGCCCTGCGCGCCACCACCGTCATGGCCTCGCCCATCACCAATGCGCTGGCCACGCGCTGGGTCACCGATGGCACGGCCGACGCCATGCTGCACGCCGTGCGCGCTGAATCCATGGCGAGGCAATCCCTGGCCAGCCACCACCTGGGCCAGCACCAGTTCCTGGCACAAGCCGAAGGCTTTCACCTGTGGTTGCCACTGTCATCCGCCTGGAGCACCGTGGAATTCGCGTCCTACCTGCGCACGCAGGGGGTGGGCGTGGTGGCCAGCGCGGCGTTCTCCACCGATGGCGATCCACCGGATGCGGTGCGCATTTGCCTGGGCGGACCGTTGTCGCGCGGTGAATGCGAAGACGCTTTGAGACTGATCGCCGACACACTGGACCACCCGCTGCACCCGCACGCCACAGTGCGGTCCTGACATGACAAAAGCCCACCGCGCTTTCAGCAACGATGGGCTTGTTCAAAAAGTGTCTGGAGGCGCGACCCGGAGTCGAACCGGGCTAACCGGATTTGCAATCCGGGGCATAACCGCTTTGCTATCGCGCCGCAAATCTGCGTGATTCTGTACAAAAAAAGGAAGCCTGTGATCTCACGGGGCTTCCTTTTTCGTGACCCGCCTGAAGGCGAATCGAATACTGGAGCGGGAAACGAGGCTCGAATTCCCACTCTAACTCCTGATCAGGATTGAGCTTTTTAGCTGACCAACCCTGTTGCTGTACCCAATTATGTACCAATTTTCGGTTGATTGGCCTGTCGAGTGGCGAAAACGACAACAGTACGGCGGTTCGCACCGCAAAGCACGGGCCTCGATCCAGGCACACATCAGGGTGGTGAAGGCAGGCATGTCTTCGCAATGTCCGTGCAACCCTTGCGTCTGTAGCGTTGCGCGTCGTGTAGCGAGAGAAATCGAATCAAGATAGGCGCTGCTGCCAAGGTCTGGCCGCTTGGATCATCACTACGGTGCCCGTAGAGTTTGCACGTTGAGACTTGCATTCTGGCGATGAATCCCCATATCGACAGTCAGCTAAGAGAGGGAGCAACTAAAAATGACTGAAGCTGACATTATCCGAGCCTTACCTGAATTGGTAGCGAGCGCCGTGCACAACGCGGATGCTTTCAACAAGGTATGGGGCGTCGTTGTTCCCCTTCTGTCGGTCTTGGTTGGCTCCGTGATTTCCCTCCTGGGGCAGTACTGGCTTGACCACCGAAAGCGTGTAGCCGAAGACAAGAACTCCGAGAGAGCCTCCAATGAAGAAGACAAGCGTCTCGAAGGCCAGCTCGAAATGCAGGACATTGCGTCGCAAAGGAAGGCGCACGCGAAGGTTGCTCAGATGCGTCAGGTTTGGATTAATGATTTGCGTGGAGATATGGCTACCTATCTGGCAATGTGGCAAGACGTGTCATGGCGTTGGCAGGCTATCGTTGAGAAACCTCGTACAGAGCTCGCTCCCGATATGGAGTTGGAAAGCTTCACGATGCCCATCATTGAGCTACGGCGAAAGGCGCACGAACTTCAACTTAAGATCGTGCTTCGCTTAAACATGGCGGAAAAACCCCACCGCGAACTGAGGGAAATGATGACGCTTTTGGAGGGAACCACGTCTTTGTACAAGCGGGACTTGTCGTCTCTCCCTCCTCAGCTTGTTCAAGACAAGTTCTGCAATACGGTGCAACTCATTACGGCCAAGGTCCAAGATATCCTCAAGAGAGAATGGATCGTCGTAAAGGGCGAACTAGGCGTTCATGCCGCCGGCGCGCAAACGGGAGGCAAGAAAAGCCAACCCGCTTGAGCGCCAGTTTCACCCGTGGCACGACCGCACGCATAGCTGCTATTGCCGCAAGTTGCGCGAACTCTCGGCGCTCATTAAGCGCCGCCTCGATGGAGGGGAAATCTTGCGGAACTGGCGTCTGCTTTCAGGCTGCGGCCGGGATATGCAGTACAGAACCGGCAGCATCGATGATGCTGGCAAAATGTAATTCTTTTTATTACGGGAGATGTTGATCTATGAACAATTATCAAGAGCTTTTAAGCCAAAAAGCAGCACTAGAAAGACAAGCTGCTGAAATTGAAAGACAGCTAGCTGACGCGCGACGTGCAGAGCGATCCAGTGTGGTCGCCCGCGTCAATGCCTTGCTCAAAGAACATGGCCTAACTGCTGCAGATCTTGGAACCGGTGCCATTGGACGCTCGAACAAGAAAAGCGCTCTGTCAGGTCAGCCTGTCGCGCCTAAATATCGTGATGTGGCGACCGGGCTAACTTGGTCTGGTCGGGGCCTTAAGCCCAAATGGGTGCAGGCAGCCCTCACTGCGGGCAAGACCCTGGACGAACTAAAAATCTGACCGCTGCGCCTTTGTCGATCGATCAGCGAAGCATGACGAGTTGTCGTAAGGCATCAATCTCGCACTGAGAAATGGCGCTCTTCGGGGCGCCATTTTTGTGCGAGCATCCGAATTGCCTTCCGTCTGATTTGCGACTAAATCCCCCCATAAGAGGGTGACGTATACGTGAAGTTGTCTTATAAATTGCCGATTTATTAGTCAGCAAACCGAAACATTTGCATCTATAAATATGCGCTGAAACACTTTTGTTTCCAATGCCCTTCGATAGTGCATTTGATGTTTCAAATGGCAACAACGGTAAAGCTCTCCGTGTTGCACAACTGCTTCTGTAGCACTTCAAAAAGACACATAGCTACGTCAAAAAAGAACGTCCGCTAGGGAGTGGTCAAGTGAGCAAAAAAGTCTATTACCGCCCCATCGAGGCGGCGATTAGGTGGAGCGGTCTTGAACGGTTCGAAGCTCGCATCATCGAACAGCTAGGAACGCGGAAATATCCAGCAGGGGATGAATTTCCACGTTGGCCTTCGCTGCGGCTGAATTCGGAACGGATTGTCGATGCTCTGCGAAATGGCGAGTTACCGCATTGCAAAGCAGGCGTCCGCCGCAATGGACCGGCCGATCTTGAAGCTCCAGACCTTATGGTGCGGCACGTTGACCTGCGCGCGTGGATGAGGCGCTACTACCCTGATCAACGGCCACCTTTCCTATTTGACCGGCTAGAGCGGCAGCTTCATCCCGCCATCAATGTCGCAACAGTACAGTCGCTCCTGGCCGAGCGCGAAGCTCTGCGCATCGCGCTGACCAAGTCCCAGGCCGATGTTGAGACGTTGCGTAAAAGCGCGAAGCATGGTGCAACGAGCGAAGCGTCTGTCGCTCGAAGAAGCGAGACGACGTACATCAACATCCTTGGAGGCCTCCTCACGCTGATACTCGGCAAGTCGCCGAGTGGCATGCCGTACTCATCGTTCAGAACAATGGAGGCGGTGATTTCAGCCCTGATTGCCCACCACGAGGGGCTACCAGGCATGAGCGAGCGGACGCTTTGGTCCAAATTGGCCGCGGCGAAGAAGCAAGTCGGCATGGGATGACAGTGACTGCAATTGCAGTTTGCCAATCTGCAATTGCAGTGCTTTTCAAGCTCAGCATGTATTGAATAAGAAGCACGTCCCACAAACGCCGCTGAGCGTCCAGGAGTGCTTCAAATGACCTCATTGCCACTGCCTCAAGGCGCTCAAGTCGAACGCCGAATCCTTCGACTTCCTACAGTCGAAGCCAAGACAGGTTTCAAGCGCACCCACCTCTACAAGCTAATGAAGGAGGGGAAGTTTCCAAAATCGATTCCACTGGGTGTTCGGGCCGTTGGTTGGTACGCGGACGAAATTGACCAATGGATTGCCGAGCGCGGCGCGGCCCGCAGCTAACCCGTCTTCCAATCTCAACTACTGGAGGACACCATGCAGGTGATCTCTGTCATCTCAACCAAAGGCGGCGTGGGCAAGACCACGACGACGGCCAACCTCGGTGGATTCGTCGCAGACGCAGGCTTGCGCGTCTTGTTGATGGATCTTGATGTTCAGCCTACGTTGTCGAGCTACTTCACTCTCGCAGACCGCGCGCCGGGAGGCATCTACGAGATGCTTGCATTCAACGAGCAAGATTGCACCCGGCTTGTCTCGCATACGGTGATTGCCGGCCTCGATGTCGTTTTGTCCAACGATGGTCAGGGGCAGTTGAATACATTGCTGTTGCATGCACCAGATGGTCGCCTCCGCCTGCGCAATCTATTGCACGTCTTTCGGCCGCACTACGACCTCTTGCTGATCGACACACAGGGTGCGCGAAGTGTTCTGCTGGAGATGGCTGTCTTGGCTTCAAGCCTGGCAATCTCACCCGTCACTCCAGAAATTCTCGCAGCACGTGAGCTACGTCGCGGCACGCTGCAACTGATCGATGACATTGCGCCCTACCGTCACTTGGGCATCGTGCCACCTCCGCTGGACTTGCTGATAAATCGCATGCCCGCCGTCTCTTCGAGCGCGAAGGAGGTTCGCGAAGCCCTGCGGCAGATATTCCAAGCGCACCCGGGCGTCCGGGTGTTAGGCACAGATATTCCTGCCATCGAATGCTACTTCCGCGCTGCAGCACGTGGATTGCCGGTGCACCGGGTTGAACATCGACGGCCAAGCAATAGAAAGGCACCTGCAGCTTTCGAGACTCAATTCGCATTGGCAAGTGAATTGTTCCCTCAATGGGCAGATGCCTTCGCCCGGGTGCGCCAGCGTGCACTTGATGGAGAAGGCCGTCATGGCTGATCGCAACAGCAACGATTTGGTTGGGAAGTTGCTGTCCGAGGGCTTTCAAAGAACAGGGCCCGCCGCGCAGGCTTTGAGCGATCCCATCGCCGACACATCAATCGTCGTGACCATCGATGAGCTGGCACCCTATGAGCATGATCCTCGTCTTACTCGGAATCCGAAGTACGAAGAGATCAAGGCGTCCATTCGTGAGCGCGGCCTGGATGCCCCCTTCTCCATCACGCGACGACCAGGCGAAACAAAATTCATTGTCCGCAACGGCGGTAACACTCGCCTTGCCATCCTTCGCGAGCTATGGACAGAAACCAAAGATGACCGCTTCTTTCGATTCCATTGCCTATTTCGGCCCTGGTCATCGCGAGGAGAGATCATTGCGTTGACTGGGCACTTGGCCGAGAACGAACTCCGCGGCGGGTTGACTTTCATTGAGCGCGCCCTCGGAATTGAGAAAGCACGGGAACTGTATGAAAAAGAAGGTGGTGCGGCACTGTCGCAGTCAGAACTGGCACGACGCCTGACGGCCGATGGCTATCCAGTAGCCCAACCACACATCAGTAGGATGCAAGATGCAGTGCTACACCTGCTACCTGCCATCCCATCAATCCTGTACGGTGGACTGGGAAGACCTCAGGTTGAAAAGCTTGCCGGACTGCGAAGGGCTGGACAACGAATCTGGGACTTGCGCTCCGTGGGCAAGGGCTTGCTGGAGGACTTTCCATCGCTGTTCCAAGATGTCCTTTCCCCCTTCGATGCCACCCCTCTCTCCTTTTCAATCCAACGGGTGCAGGATGAACTGGTGGGTCGCATGGCCGAGGTATTGGATGCGGACTACGACACGTTGACGCTCGAATTTGACGAAACGGAACATCGGCAACGAGCCTTGATCAGTGAGCCCTCTACTCCTCCTGCTCCGGCGCAACAGGTCACCTCACCCGGCACATCAACGCCTGCTGAACAACTCTCCCCCACGCCACCGCAAGGCTCAGCACAGACAGCATCGACGGTGTTACGCGCCGGTACAAATATGCAGCCTAAGAGTGAAAGCTTCGAGCCACCTTCGGCCTCGCAATCCGACAGCGAAAATTCAGATCCTCCGCGAGCGAAAATTGCGAAGCGGATGGGCACCGCGCCACTGGGCCTGCCCGATCAGCCAACCGGCCATGAGCTCGGAGAAGCCTTTCAATCAGTCGACTCTGTGCATCAAATGGACGTCTGGCACATCGGCCCCGAAATGGACGATCCCCACAGTCTCCGATCCCGCATAGCTCAACACGCCCTTGATGTGGCGGGTGAAGCTGCAGTCGCACGCTTCGTGATCACCACCGAGCAAGGCATTGGATTCCGGTGTACCGGGAAAATCGATGACAGCGATGGTGGGCAGAACAATGCCCCGAGCCGAGCCACCCTTGGCATTTTACGAGCTCTCAGCAAAGGCTACGCGCCGACGTCAGAAGCACTGCCACAGGGAGGCATAGATGATGCCGACAACCCCCACTCCTTCGAGGAATTGGTCATAGCTCTACTGGGCTGCGACAAACCAGAGTCGGCCTCACAAAGGATCAGCGACGCCAGTCTGATGAAGCTATTTCGGCTCATTCGATTGGCACGCCGATTGATAGAACTGGATGCCCATTTTGAATCCACAACTTCGCCGCTGCACATTGCGTCAGACGTGTGAAGCAAGGAGAAATCGTGTCGGCACCCCATCCACTCAATCAGGCCGTCATCGCCCAGGCGCTACATGACCTACACAATGGGCAGCTACGGCGATGCAAGGCCATGGGCTTCGGCGATCACGAACTGGATGCCCTGAAACATCCGGCTCTCGTCAGCGTGTTGATCAACGCATCCGTGTCTTGGTGCTCTGTCCGGGTGAACCGGGAAGTGTTGCAGAGACTCATGCGTCAGGTCGAAAACGTCGAGAAGGAAATCGCAGCCGTGGATCGCATGTTGCGCCTCGGCGCGAGCACTGAAATGGTGGGGCAGTTCTACGGCTTGACCAATCAGGAAGTTGCGCTGCGCCGAGATGTTTTGGGCCTCCCAAAGCGCAAGGGCCGCCATCGTGTACTCAGCGAGGCTGAGGATACGGACCTTTGGGCCCGCTGGCAGCCAGAGATAAAGAAACAAGGCATCGCGCTAAACGATGACCCCGCAATGCTGACACTGACCTTGGACATTGCGGAAGAAATGGGACTGCCTGCGTCCGTCATTTGGGCAACTATTCACCAATGGATAGAGCAAGGACTGCCATCTCGATGAGGAACTGCGTCTGTGATTGCAGCCCATGTCGCCCTGATTGGCAACACTCGACGACACATGGGTGACGCGATGAGAGCGTGCGGCGTGCAGCAATAGCTTGGGGTTACATTATTCAGAGCTTCTAGGCCGCAGCCCACCTCCAGATCGAGGATGGATCACAAGCGCAGCGACGGCATCAACAGGTCAAAGCATTTCAGATATGAACGTCGAATACACCGCCAATAGGTTGCCCGACAAACTCACGGCATACCTTCAGGTAAACAGCAATGAGCGGCGATTTCGGCGTCGCACAGTTCTTACCAACGGCAATGGAAATTGGGCGTTGGTTTGCTGCACCATCGAGGGCTTTCTCCCTGGCGAGGCTCTTCCCGAGAAGATTCCATCTCGTCGATACAGCCAAGCGCGACTCCATGAGGACTGGCTCACAGGCGCGGAATGCTTGACCTTCGCATCGGAACTCCAGGACGGACTGGGGCACTTTGACGACGTTGAGTTGAAGGTCGAAAAAATTCCACAGTGGCATACCGAAATTGGCTCTGTGAACAATGACTACATGACACGTGCTGGCACTATCGTCGGCCTACGCTTCGGCGCGAACTGCAACCGCACCCCGATAGGAACGCTGCTCGCTCATGACCAGCCCTATTACCCGGACATAGACGAGGCGGCACGCGACTGGCTACCGCTTCCCATCTATCACGGTTACCACGATGGACGAAATGAAGAAGTCTTGTTTCTTCTTCCCGAAGCTAGAGCGTTCATTGCCAACGCTGAAGTCTCGGAGGTTGGAAGCATCGACATCACGGTCAGCGGCACCAGCGTCGCATCATTGGCGCTCATGGTCAAGGGCGCTTACTGGCAGGAAAAGTCGATGACCCATTGCGAGGGTGCTGTAGCCGAGTCACATGCTTTACTGATGGTGCCGTCAGATGCAGATCGCCTCGAATATTATTTGATAGATCACCAAAACACGATCTACGACTTCCATAGAGAAGACCGATTTTCACGCCAACGTGGGGGTAGGAGCGCGCTTGGAGCGATAAAACGAACGATGGTAGACCAGGTCCGTCAAGCCGCCCAAGATGGCGAGGGGCCGCGTATTGAATTCAAACCATTCGTTCACCCTGAACGGCTGATCAGTGCAAACAAGCAAAAGACCAAACTATATGAAGTCGTCAAGACCATCGTTGCTTTCGCCAACACCGATGGCGGCCAGATTTACCTAGGCATTGATGACGACTGCAACATAACTGGTATCGAACATGCTCTTCGCGAATGGGTCAAGGGGCCTGCCGATGACCCTGCGATTCAGCGATATGTCGGCGAACTCAAAAGCAGAATAAAGGACGTGCTGATCGGTGACGTAACGGTGCGCTTCTTCGATGTGCAGATTGACGATTCAATCGTCGTCGTCATTGAAGTTCCACCAACGACCATCAAGCTGACGGCCATTCAGCAAGACAACTTCCTCTGGGTTCGAACTGGTGCAAGCAATAGGAAGGTTTCACCAGATCAGTGGAGCGGGGTGATGGATTCAAAAAAACCGGGAGGCTTGCTTGACCTGTGGCCCGCCAGCTAAAGGTGCGGGCACGCAGAGTTGAAGCAACATGCGCTATCGTCTGGCTGCTGCCTATACCAGTGGCATAACTTATAACCGCCGCTCCTTGAACCAAGTCGACCGGCCTCCCAGATCGCCCTCACGGCGTTGAATGTCGAAGAGCCTGGACTCGTGCAGCACTTGGCGCCACGTATTGCACCCGTACTTCCCCGGAACCTGATCCGAGCAATGTTCAGTCATCCAGCGAATCGCATCGTCAAGCTGAGTCCATCCGCCTTCTGACAACGCATGTGACGCCTCCCGAAGAGACGAGACAATCCCTGCAACCAGCCACTGAACCGTTCCGTCAGGCGCGATACCGTTGACAACCATGTCATGAAATTCGGGGGATTGAACGAATGCCGCCTGCAGCTTCCTGGCCTCGTCTGCGTGTTCAGCCCAAGACCGAAGCTGTTCGACATGGCCGTCAATGCGGCTGTAGGAGTCTTTCAAAGTAAGCGTCCGGCGAACGCATGTTGACATCCCGTCAACTGGCCGGAATCAGGTGGCGGCAGGCGCCCAGCGATGTGGCAACAAATCGCCGATCTGGCTGGCCTTGTGCGTCGGCAGACGCTGCAGCACATCGCGCAGGTAGGCATGCGGATCGTGGCCATTGAGCTTGGCCGACTGGATCAAGCTCATGATGGCAGCCGCGCGCTGGCCTGCCAGCAGCGAGCCCGCAAACAGCCAGTTCTTGCGCCCAATGGCAATGGGGCGCATCTGGTTCTCGATCCAGTTGTTGTCGATGGGCAGGCGGCCATCGTCGATGAAGCGTGTCAACGCCTTCCACCGCTTGAGGCTGTAGTCCAGCGCCCTGGCCGTCGCACCCGAGAACACCTTGGCCCGCTGCGCCAACATCCATTCGTGCAGGGCATTGGCAATGCGCCGTGACTGGTCCTGCCGGATGGCTCGCCTGTCTTGGGCGCTGAGGTCCTTGACCTCGCGCTCGATGTCGTAAAGCAGCCCGATGTATTGCAGCGCCTGCCCGGCAATGTGGCTGGTGCCGTTGGCATGCAGGTCGAAGAACTTGCGCCGCGCGTGCGCCATGCAGCCCACCTCGGTCACGCCGCTGGCAAAGCTGGCCTTGTAGCCGCCATAGTCGTCGCACACTAGGCTGCCCTTCCACTCGCCCAGGAAGGCGCGGGCGTGCTCGCCGCTGCGGCTTTCGGCAAAGTCGTAGACCACCGCCTTGAGCGGCTCGAATGCGCCTGCGCTGTAAGCCCACAGGTAGGCCTTGTGCGTCTTGCCTGTGCCGGGCTTGAGCATGCTGACCGGTGTCTCGTCGGCGTGCAGCACCGTGTGGGCCAGCATCTCGGCTGCAAGCGCATCGACCAAGGGTTGCAGTTGCACCCCGCACTGGCCCACCCACTGCGCCAGCGTTGAGCGAGGCAGCGGCACGCCATCGCGGGCGTAGATCTCTTCCAGGCGGTAAAGCGGCAGGTGGTCGCCATACTTGGCCACCAGCACGTCGGCCAGCAGGTTGGACGTGGGGATGCCCTTGTCGATGATCTGCGCTGGGATGGGCGCCTGAATCAGTTTCTGGCAGGCCCCACAGGCCCACTTGCCACGCACGTGGCGCTCGACCGTGAAGGTGCCGGGCGTGTAGTCCAGCTTCTCGCTGACGTCCTCGCCGATGCGCTTCATCTGGCAACCGCAGCCGCATTGGGTGTTCTGGGGCTCGTGGCTGATCTCCACACGGGGCAGGTGCGCGGGCAGCGGGGCGCGACGGGGCTTGGCCTTGGGGGCGTTGCCCTCGGCATCGGCTTGCTCTGCTGGCTCTGGTGCCAAGGCCTTGAGCTGGGCCTCCAGCGCAGCCAGGTCGGCCTCCAGCGTCTCGTCCAGCAGGCTGCGCTGATCGGCGTGCAGCTTCTCGCTCTTGGCGGCGAACTGCAGGCGCTTGTAGCGGGCAATCTCGTGCGTGAGCAGATCGATCTTGGTCTGCTTGAAGTGGATCTCCTGATCCTTGCTGGCCAGTATCTCTTGGTGGGCCGCCAGTTGTTGCGTCTTGTCCGCCAGCGTCGCCATCAAGCCCTCGGCCAGGGCGCGCAGTTGCTGCGCGTCCATGTGCTGGAGTTGTTGAGGATCGATGACCATGGCCAGCATCATCGCTGTCATCGGGCTTGCCTGCCATCGGCGGCTTCACTGATTGCGCCACACAGGGCAGCACGATCCAACCGCCTGATGAGCACGTGACCCAGCGCGCCATCACACCACCCGGATGGCCCCATCGGCTTGCAGGCGCTGCCACGGCAGGCCCATGATCAGCGCCTGCCACTGTGTCTGGTTGAGCTCGATGTGCTGCGCCAAGTCGCCATGGGGCCACACGAAGCGGCCCTGGTGCAGGCGCCGTGCCAGCAGCCACAGGCCCTGGCCGTCGTGCACGAGCACCTTCATGCGCGTGCCGCGCTGGTTGGCAAACAGGTAGGCGTGGTGCAGGCGTGCGGCGCCAAAGACTTCGACCACCCGACCCAGGGCCTTGTCCGGTCCGGCTCGCATGTCCAGTGGTGTCGTGGCCAGCCACAGTGCGTCGATGCGGATCATGACGGTGCCCCCTTCTCATCGCAACCACTCGCGCAGCCAGGCGCCGCACTCGGCTGCGCTGGAGGCGGGCCATTGCAGGCTCACGCTGCTGGTGCCTCGGCGCAGCTCCAGGCGGATGGGCTCGAGAGCAGAGGTTGAGATACCAGCCATGGGCACGGCAACGAAGGCCCCGCTGTCTTGTCCCATCACGGTGAGCGCGCCGTGCTTGGGCTGCCCTGGCTTGAGCCAGCGACGAACCAGGTTGGCATTGATCCCGTGGGCCAAAGCGATGCCTGCAATCGAGGCGCCGGGTTGCTGGCACGCCATCACTACCTGGCGCTTGAGTTCGGGGGTGTGAAGCCTGCGTGTTCGCTTCGTTGGTGTGCCTTGCATAGTGTCCACTTATCTCCTTGGTGGACACTATCCTCGCCGCTCAAGCGTGTTCTCTCAAGATGCCTTCACCGGGCGCTTAC
>CAZKPN010000081.1:0-18773 GCA_964554655.1 uncultured Aquabacterium sp.
TCTTGCCGTGGTCAACGTGACCAATCGTGCCGACGTTGACGTGCGGCTTGGTCCGTTCGAATTTACCTTTTGCCATTTCAATCTCCTAGAGAGCAAAGAACAGTTGCCCGTGTATGGGTTTAAGGTTTCCGGCGGAAGGTTGATCGCTCACCACGGGCAGTGAGCGCCTTGCCGCCGAAGACCGGCTTAATTACTTACCGCGAGCGGTGATGATCGCGTCGGCGACGTTCTTGGGCGCTTCAGCGTAGTGCTTGAACTCCATGGAGTACGTGGCACGACCCTGAGTGGCCGAACGCAGCGACGTCGAGTAGCCGAACATTTCCGACAGGGGGACTTCGGCCTTGATGACCTTGCCACCGCCGACCATGTCGTCCATGCCCTGCACCATGCCGCGACGTGAGGACAAATCGCCCATCACGGTACCAGCATAGTCTTCCGGCGTTTCGACTTCAACGGCCATCATGGGCTCGAGGATCACGGGCGAAGCCTTGCGGCAGCCGTCCTTGAAACCCAGCGAAGCGGCCATCTTGAACGCGTTTTCGTTCGAGTCCACATCGTGGTAGGAACCGAAGGTCAGCGTGACCTTGATGTCAACCACGGGGTAACCGGCCAGCACGCCATTGGTCAGCGAATCAACCACGCCCTTTTCAACGGCGGGGATGAATTCGCGAGGCACCACACCGCCCTTGACGGCATCGACGAACTCGAAGCCCTTGCCGGACTCTTGGGGTTCGACGGTCAACACAACGTGACCGTACTGACCCTTACCACCCGACTGGCGCACGAACTTGCCTTCGACATCGGTGACCTTCTTGCGAATGGTTTCGCGGTAGGCCACTTGCGGCTTGCCGACGTTGGCTTCCACGCCGAATTCGCGCTTCATGCGGTCGACGATGATTTCCAAGTGCAGCTCGCCCATGCCGGCGATGATGGTCTGGCCCGTTTCTTCGTCCGTCTTGACACGGAAGGAAGGATCTTCAGCGGCCAGGCGCGACAGGGCAATGCCCATCTTTTCCTGGTCAGCCTTGGTCTTGGGTTCGACGGCCTGTGCAATCACGGGCTCGGGGAACACCATGCGCTCCAGGGTGATGATGGCATCAGGATCGCACAGGGTTTCGCCCGTGGTCACGTCCTTCAAGCCCACGCAAGCGGCGATGTCGCCGGCCACGATTTCCTTGATTTCTTCACGCTGGTTGGCGTGCATCTGCAGGATCCGGCCGATGCGCTCTTTCTTGCCCTTGATGGGGTTGTAGACCGAGTCGCCGGAGTTCAGGACGCCAGAGTACACACGCACGAAAGTCAGCTGACCGACGTAGGGGTCGGTCATCAGCTTGAACGCCAAAGCCGAGAACTTTTCGGTGTCTTCAGGCTTGCGGCTGGTGGGCTGCTCGTCGTCGTCCAGACCTTCCACGGGGGGAATGTCGATGGGCGAAGGCAGGTAGTCGACCACAGCGTCGAGCATGCGTTGCACGCCCTTGTTCTTGAAGGCGGTGCCACACAGCATCGGCTGGATTTCGCAGTTGATCGTGCGCGTGCGCAGAGCCTGCTTGATCTCTTCTTCGCTCAAGTCACCTTCTTCAAGGTACTTGTTCATCAGCTCTTCGCTGGCTTCAGCGGCGGCTTCGACCATGCCTTCGCGCCATTTTTTGGCTTCGGCCTGCAAAGACTCGGGGATCTCGCGGTAGTCGAACTTCATGCCCTGCGAGGCTTCATCCCAGTAGATGGCCTTCATCTTGAGCAGGTCGACCACGCCTTCGAAGTTTTCTTCGGCGCCGATCGGGATCACCACGGGAATCGGGTTGGCCTTCAGGCGCAGCTTCAGCTGGTCATAGACCTTGAAGAAGTTGGCACCGGTGCGGTCCATCTTGTTGACGAAGGACAGGCGGGGCACGCCGTACTTGTTCGCCTGACGCCACACGGTTTCGGACTGGGGCTGAACGCCGCCCACAGCACAGTAAACCATGCAGGCACCGTCGAGCACGCGCATCGAACGCTCGACTTCAATGGTGAAGTCCACGTGTCCGGGGGTGTCGATGATGTTGATGCGGTGCTCGGGCAGGGACAGGTCCATGCCCTTCCAGAAACAGGTCGTCGCGGCCGACGTGATCGTGATGCCGCGCTCTTGCTCCTGCTCCATCCAGTCCATGGTGGCAGCGCCTTCGTGCACTTCACCAATCTTGTGGTTCACGCCTGTGTAGAACAGGATGCGCTCGGTCGTCGTGGTCTTGCCAGCGTCGATGTGAGCCGAGATACCAATGTTGCGGTAGCGCTCAATCGGGGTCTTGCGGGACATGGTGTGACTCCAAAAATCACGCTGCCTGCAACCAGTGCAGGCAGCTTTTTTGCATTACTGCGGGTGGATCAGAAGCGGAAGTGCGAGAACGCCTTGTTGGCTTCAGCCATGCGGTGAACTTCATCACGCTTCTTCATCGCGCCGCCGCGACCTTCGGAGGCCTCCAGCAGTTCGTTGGCCAGGCGCTGGGCCATGGACTTTTCGGAGCGCTTGCGCGACGACTCTTTCAACCAGCGCATGGCGAGGGCCACACGGCGGGAGGGGCGAACTTCAACGGGAACCTGGTAGTTCGCACCACCCACACGGCGAGACTTGACCTCGACCATGGGCTTGATGTTGTTAAGAGCGGTGTTGAAAATTTCCAGCGGATCCTTGCCGGCCTTCTTTTCGACTTGCTCGAGCGCACCGTAGATGATGCGTTCGGCAACAGCCTTCTTGCCCGATTCCATGATCACGTTCATGAACTTGGACAGGTCGATGCTTCCGAATTTGGGATCGGGGAGGATGTCACGCTTGGGTACTTCACGACGACGAGGCATTTCGTTTCCTTTCAATGCTTCAGTTGATGAGGGCTTTCGACCCACATCGCGGAGGTTGTCATCAACACTCCACTTACTCGATGGACTCGGGCACAACGCCCAGAACCACCGCCATTTCGGTTGGCTTTCAGCTTGCGGTCACTGTGTGACGTGGGCATGAAGGTGCAACCGACTATCTTGTCAGACCAGTTTTTACTTGGTCTTCTTGGGGCGCTTGGCACCGTACTTGGAGCGCGATTGCTTGCGGTCTTTCACGCCTTGCAAGTCGAGCGAGCCACGCACGATGTGGTAACGCACACCTGGCAAGTCCTTGACACGACCGCCGCGAACCAGCACGACGCTGTGTTCTTGCAGGTTGTGGCCTTCGCCGCCGATGTAGGAGATGACCTCGAAACCGTTGGTCAGGCGCACCTTGGCGACCTTACGCAAAGCGGAGTTAGGCTTTTTAGGCGTGGTGGTGTACACGCGAGTGCACACGCCACGACGCTGCGGGCAATTTTGCATCGCAGGCGATTTGGATTTCGTCACCTCGACCTTGCGGCCATGGCGAACGAGCTGATTGATCGTTGGCATTTTGGTAGGTTCCCGTTGATGAATTCACCTCGGATGCGTTCGTTGACAACGCCTCCGGGCAAGCACAAAACGGCCCTCGCCCAGGCGCATTTCTGAAAAAATGCGCCAATGCGAAAGCCGAAAAGCCTTCCATTGTAGAACTGATGCGGGGATGGTGGCAAGAGGCATCGTCAAATCGACCCTTGAGCCCACCTTTGTCCGCGTTTCTGCCCCTCATTGATGGGGCTGCACAACTAACCCGAAAGGGTTACATTTGAGGGAAATCACTGACCTCAGAAGGAATAACCATGCTTGCAAAGTCTTACGCTCTGGGCGCCGTCCTGGCCATCTCGGCCCTGGCACCGCTTTCTGCGCACGCCTTGGCGAACACCTTCCAGTTTTACGGCAATGGCCCATTGACCGACACCGTCAGTATTGCCCCCACTTATATTTCGGGCCATCTGGGCGTGACAACGCGGGCTTTTGACAGCACCGGCAAGTCCCTGGCGCTGGCCATCCGCTTCGACGGCCTGGGCGCGTACGGCGGCGGCCTGGATGCCACCGAGATCGACAGCCTGTTCGGCGGCCCGGTCGAATACCTGGAGCTGACCTTCAACAAGGCGGTCAAACTCAATGCCCTGAGTTTCTCTCTGTGGGAAAACGGCCTGTTTGGCCCGATCGATCAGGCCACGCTGTCCTGGGGCAACCAATCACTGGCCCTGGGCACCAAAAACGACCATGGTCTGCTGGTCAAGACGTTCTCGTGGGCTGACGCCACCGCGCCTGCTGGCACGACGTTCAAGATCACCAGCACCGGCAACCTGTCGTCCTTCCGACTGGCAGGCATCGGCGCCACCGCGGTGCCCGAGCCCACGACCCTGCTGTTGATGGGCCTGGGCCTGGCGGGCATCGCCTTCACGGCACGCCGCTCAAGCCACCAGGCCTGATCGATCAGGAGAGCGCGCCGCCTAGGCCTGGGCCACCTTGTGGATCTGGGTGAGCGCTGGCGCCGGCCAACCGGCCTCCTGACACACCCGGACAATCGCTTCGTTGGTGGCGAAGTACACCTGCCAGTAGTGATCGTTGTGGGTGTAGGGGCGCACGGCAATCTGCGGCCCTTCCAGCTTCATGTCCAGCAGGTTGACCTCCGGCGCGGGCGTGATGGCCACGTTGGGGATCTGTGCCACCGCCGCCTTGAATCGGGCGATCGCGTCCAGCGGATCCACGCCATTGGCCAATTGCGCCAAACGCTCCACCCGCCGCACAGGCAGGGCGTTGAAATTCTGGATGGTGTCGCCGAAAATCTTGCCATTGCCGACCAGGGTCATCACGTTGTCAGGCGTGACGATGGTGGTGCCAAACAAGCCCAGCTCGTGCACCGTGCCGACCGTGCCCCCGATCGAAACGAAGTCGCCGACCTTGAAGGGGCGCAGCACCAGCATGAAGGCCCCGGCCGCGAAGTTGCCCAGCAAGCCGCTCCAGGCCGCACCGATGGCCACACCCGCACCAGCCAGCATGGCGGCGAACGAGGTGGTCTGGATGCCGAAGTACCCCAGGATGCCCAGCACCAGGGTGATGTTCAAGGCCACGTTGACGATGGAGCCCAGGTACTTGGTCAGCGTCGGATCCACGTGATTGCGGTTCATGGCCGCCGAGATCAGCCTCACCACCTTGCCGATCAGCCACCGGCCGATGATCCAGAAGGCAATGGCGGCCGCGATCTTGATGGCCAGTTCGGTGGCCGTCGTGCTCATGAAAACCTTGATCGCGTCCATGTCCATGCTGAAATCCTCCGCTGCGGTTGGTGTTTGGGCAGCGCGGATTTTACGCACGCGGCATGACGCGAGACAATCCCGGATCAAACAAGGAGTCGCGATGATCGTGCGGATTGAAATTGACCAATATGAACCAGGCACGTACGAGTACCGGGTGACCGACCATGGCGAGGCGCTGTTTGGCGACGCCGGGCTCAGTTCGGTGCTTGAGACCATCGTGTCGGCCGTGGAAGGGCTGGCGCCCAGCGTGGTGGGGGTCGAGATCTGGTACCGGGGCATCGTGTCCGGCACCTACCCTTTGAGCGTGGTGGCCATGAGCTCGGACCAGATCGCGGAACACGCCGTCAACACGACGGCCGCCATTGAGGAGGTGATGTGATGGCTTACGACTCGCAGAACATTTTCGCCAAGATCCTGCGCGGCGAGATCCCCTGCATCAAGCTGTACGAGGACGAGCACACGCTGGCCTTCATGGACATCATGCCGCAGGCCGATGGCCACGCGCTGGTGATCCCCAAAGAGGGCGCGGAGACCTTGCTGGAGCTGTCGGACGAGGCCGCGTCGGCCTGCATCCGGACCACCAAGAAACTGGCGGCAGCCGTCAAGAAGGCGATGGACGCCCCCGGCATCGTGATCTTCCAGTTGAACGGCCCGGCCGCAGGCCAGACGGTGCCGCATTACCACGTGCACGTGCTGCCCAGCTCCTTGGGCGCGCTGGGCCAAGGCCATGCATCGAAGATGGAAGACCCGGCCAAGCTGCAGGCCATCGCCGAGAAGATCAAGGCCGCGTTCTAGATCACCCACCAAACCGATCGGCCATGAAAAAAGCGCCAGGGTTTTGACACCCGGGCGCTTTTTGTTGGCTCAGCTTGACGCTTGAGGGGGGCGCCGTTACCGGCCCCCTGTCAGATC
This sequence comes from uncultured Aquabacterium sp., assembly GCA_964554655.1. GTDB lineage: Bacteria > Pseudomonadota > Gammaproteobacteria > Burkholderiales > Burkholderiaceae_C > Aquabacterium. Next base: position 6,072 of record CAZKPN010000081.1, read on the forward strand.
ACTCTGCTGCTGGCGTGGCTGGCTCGTCGCCACCTTCGGCCGTGGTGCTCTCTTCAAGCGCGGTCAGCTCCATGGCAGCGCGCTCTTGCGCTTCCTGCATGGAGATGGCACGGCGTTCGGAGTCGTCCATCTCTTCCTTGGCCTTGCGGGCTTGGTGGAAGGCCAGGCCGGTACCGGCGGGGATCAAGCGACCCACGATCACGTTTTCCTTCAAGCCACGCAACTCGTCGCGCTTGCCCATGATGGCAGCCTCGGTAAGCACGCGGGTCGTTTCCTGGAAGGAAGCGGCCGAGATGAAGGAGTCGGTCGACAGCGAGGCCTTGGTGATGCCCAGCAGCACGTCGTTGTAAGTGACGACGGTCTTGTCTTCCGAACGCAGGCGGTCGTTGGTGTCCAGCAGTTCCGAACGCTCGACTTGTTCACCGGGAATGTAGGTCGAATCGCCCGAGTTGACGATCTGGATCCGACGCAGCATCTGGCGAACGATCACCTGGATGTGCTTGTCGTTGATCTTCACGCCTTGCAAACGGTAGACGTCCTGCACTTCATCGACGATGTAGCGGGCCAGCTCTTCGATGCCCAGCAGGCGCAAGATGTCTTGCGGGTCTGCGGGACCGTCGACGATGGACTCGCCCTTGTTGACCACTTGGCCTTCGTGCACCAGGATGTTCTTTTCCTTGAGCACGAGTTCTTCGTGGATGCCGCCATCGGGATCGGTGATTTGCAGGCGAACCTTGCCTTTGGTCTCCTTGCCGAATGACACGGTGCCGGTGATTTCAGCCAGCGTGCCCTTGTCCTTGGGTGTGCGGGCTTCGAACAACTCGGCCACACGCGGCAGACCGCCGGTGATGTCACGGGTCTTCTGGCCTTCAACCGGGATGCGGGCGAGCACTTCACCAGGGTACAGGTCTTGGCCATCGCGGATCTGGATCAGCGAGCCGACCGGGAAGCCGATGGTCACGGCGTGGTCGGTGCCAGGGATCTTGACTTCCTGACCTGCTGCATCCAACAGCTTGACCTGAGGACGGATGACCTTGGCGGCGCCGCGGCGCTTGGGATCGATCACGACCAGGGTCGACAAGCCGGTGACTTCGTCCAATTGCTTGGCCACGGTCACGCCTTCTTCGACGTTCTCGAAGCGAGCCTTACCAGCGAACTCGGTGATGATTGGGCGAGTCAGCGGATCCCAGGTGGCCAGGATCAGGCCGACCTTGACTTGCTGGTCAGCCTTGATGCTCAGCAACGCGCCGTAAGGCACCTTGTGACGCTCACGCTCACGACCGTGCTGGTCGGAAATGACGATTTCGCCGGAACGCGAAATCACCACCAACTCGCCCTTGCCGTTCGTGACGTAGCGCATCGTGGCGTTGAAACCGATGATGCCGTCGGACTTGGCGTCCACGCTGGAAGCCACGGCGGCGCGCGATGCGGCACCACCGATGTGGAAGGTCCGCATCGTCAGCTGCGTGCCGGGTTCACCGATGGACTGCGCGGCGATCACGCCAACCGCTTCACCGGTGTTCACCAGACCGCCACGGCCCAGGTCGCGGCCATAGCACTTGGCGCACAAGCCGAAGCGTGTGGCACAGGTCAGCGGGGTGCGAACCTTGACTTCGTCGACGCCAGCGCCTTCGAGCACCTCCATCACGTCCTCGTCCAGCATGGTGCCGGCCGGGAAGAGCAGGAGCTGGTTTTCAGGGTGCAGGATCTCGGTGGCATTGACACGACCCAAAATGCGGTCGCGCAACGATTCGATGACTTCACCACCTTCAACCAGCGCACGCGTGGCGATGCCCTGGTCGGTGCCGCAATCGACATTGGTCACGACCAAGTCTTGCGTCACGTCGACCAGGCGGCGTGTCAGGTAACCCGAGTTCGCGGTCTTCAAGGCCGTGTCGGCCAAGCCTTTACGCGCACCGTGGGTGGAGATGAAGTACTGCAACACATTGAGGCCTTCACGGAAGTTCGCCGTGATGGGGGTCTCAATGATCGAGCCGTCAGGTTTGGCCATCAGACCCCGCATGCCGGACAACTGGCGGATCTGCGCGGCGGAACCGCGAGCACCCGAGTCGGCCATCATGTAGATGGAGTTGAAGGATTCCTGCTCGACTTCCTTGCCATGGCGGTCCAGCACCTTTTGCTTGGACAGCTGGGCCATCATGACCTTACCGACTTCGTCGCCGGTCTTGCCCCAGATGTCCACGACCTTGTTGTAGCGCTCGCCAGACGTCACCAGACCCGACACATACTGCTGCTGGATCTCCTTGACTTCCTTTTCGGCGCGCTCGATCAGAGCAGGCTTTTCCTTGGGCACCAGCATGTCGTCGATGGCGATCGAGATGCCAGCCTTCGTGGCCAGACGGAAGCCGTTTTGCAACAGCTTGTCGGCGAAGACGACGGTCTCTTTCAGGCCGCAACGGCGGAACGAGGTGCTGATCAAGCGAGAAATTTCTTTCTTCTTGAGCGCCTTGTTGATGTTGCTGAACGGCAAGCCCTTGGGCAGGATTTCAGACAACAACGCACGACCGACGGTCGTGTCCACCAGCTTGGTCTCAGGCGTGAATTCGCCGGTGTCCTTGTCCTTGACCCACTCGGTCAGGCGCACCGCGATCTTCGCGGTGATCTCGACCACGTGGTTGTCCAGCGCGCGCTGCACTTCAATGATGTCGGAGAAGATCAAGCCTTCGCCCTTGCCATTGATGCGCTCGCGGGTGGCGTAGTACAGGCCCAGCACCACGTCTTGCGACGGGACGATGGAGGGCTCGCCGTTGGCCGGGAACAGGATGTTGTTCGAAGCCAGCATCAGCGTGCGGGCTTCCATCTGCGCTTCGATCGACAGCGGGACGTGGACGGCCATCTGGTCACCGTCGAAGTCGGCGTTGAAGGCGGCGCAAACCAGCGGGTGCAGCTGGATGGCCTTGCCTTCGATCAGCACGGGCTCAAAGGCCTGGATGCCCAAACGGTGCAGCGTAGGCGCACGGTTCAGCATGATCGGGTGCTCTTTGATCACCTCTTCCAGGATGTCCCACACCACGGGCGTGCCGGATTCGACTTCCTTCTTGGCGGCCTTGATGGTCGTGGCGATGCCCATGGCTTCCAGGCGCGAGAAGATGAAGGGCTTGAACAGTTCAAGCGCCATCAGCTTCGGCAGACCGCACTGGTGCAGCTTGAGCGTTGGGCCCACGGTGATCACGGAACGACCGGAATAGTCGACGCGCTTGCCCAGCAGATTCTGGCGGAAGCGACCCGACTTGCCCTTGATCATGTCGGCCAAGGACTTCAGGGCGCGCTTGTTGGCGCCCGTCATGGCCTTGCCACGACGGCCGTTGTCCAGCAGCGAATCGACCGACTCTTGCAGCATGCGCTTTTCGTTGCGCACGATGATTTCCGGAGCCTTCAACTCCAACAGACGCGCCAGGCGGTTGTTGCGGTTGATGACGCGGCGGTACAGGTCGTTCAAGTCAGAGGTCGCGAAGCGGCCGCCGTCCAGCGGCACCAGCGGACGCAGGTCCGGTGGCAACACGGGCAGCACTTCCAGCACCATCCAGTTGGGCTTGATGCCCGACTTCTTGAAGGCTTCCATGACCTTCAGGCGCTTGGAGTTCTTCTTGATCTTCAGCTCGGAACCGGTCTGGTCGTTGCGGATCTTTTCGATCTCAACGTCCAGGTCCATCTCGGCCAAGAGCTTCTGGATGCCTTCGGCGCCCATCAGCGCGATGAACTCGTCACCGTACTCGACACGCTTGGTGTCGTAGTCGTCCTCGGACATGATGCTGAACTTCTTCAGCGGGGTCATGCCTGGGTCAACGACGACGTACGCTTCGAAGTACAGCACGCGTTCGATGTCGCGCAGCGTCATGTCCAGGACCAGGCCCAGACGCGACGGCAGCGACTTCAGGAACCAGATGTGCGCGCAGGGCGCCGCCAGGTCGATGTGACCCATGCGGTCACGGCGAACCTTGGTCTGCGTGACTTCAACGCCGCACTTTTCGCAGATGACACCGCGGTGCTTCAGGCGCTTGTACTTGCCGCACAGGCACTCGTAGTCCTTGATGGGGCCAAAGATCTTGGCGCAGAACAGGCCATCACGCTCGGGCTTGAAAGTCCGGTAGTTGATGGTCTCGGGCTTCTTCACTTCACCAAACGACCAGCTGCGGATTTTCTCCGGGGAAGCCAGGCCGATCCGGATGGCATCGAAATGCTCATCAGGGGTGAATTGCTTGAACAGGTCGAGTAAACCTTTCATGGTCTTCTATTCCTTTTCGTTCAGTTGCGTTCAAGTTCAATGTCGATGCCCAAGGAACGGATTTCCTTGACAAGAACGTTGAACGACTCAGGCATGCCGGCTTCGATCGCGTGCTCGCCCTTGACGATGTTTTCGTACACCTTGGTACGGCCATTCACGTCATCGGACTTCACGGTGAGCATTTCCTGCAGGACGTAGGAGGCGCCATACGCTTCCAGGGCCCACACTTCCATTTCACCGAAGCGCTGACCACCGAACTGCGCCTTACCACCCAGCGGCTGCTGCGTGACAAGCGAGTAAGGACCGGTCGAGCGGGCGTGCATCTTGTCATCGACCAGATGGTGCAGCTTGAGCACGTGCATGTAGCCGATCGTGGTGGCGCGCTCGAAAGCCTCGCCAGTGCGGCCGTCATACAGTTGCGCTTGCGTGCGGGTCGGCGTCAGGCCCTTGGCCTTGGCGATGTCGGCCGGATAGGCCAACTGCAGCATGCCGCGGATCTCTTCTTCCTTGGCACCATCAAACACTGGCGTGGCGAACGGAACACCCTTGACCAGGTTGCCCGCCATCTCGCGCACTTCGTCGTCCGACAGTTGCGTCAGGTCTTCGGTCTTGCCACCAGACTGGTTGTACAGCTCGTCGAGGAACTTGCGCAGCTCAGTGGCCGCGACTTCCTTCTGGAGCATGTCGCCAATGCGTTGGCCAATGCCCTTGCCGGCCCAGCCCAAGTGCACTTCCAGCACCTGGCCCACGTTCATCCGCGAAGGCACGCCCAGGGGGTTCAGGCAGACGTCGCACGGAGTGCCGTCGGCCATGTAAGGCATGTCTTCGACGGGCAGGATGCGGGAGACCACACCCTTGTTGCCGTGACGGCCGGCCATCTTGTCACCAGGCTGCAAGCGACGCTTGACGGCCAGGTGAACCTTGACCATCTTGAGCACGCCCGCAGGCAGCTCGTCGCCTTGCGTCAACTTCTTGCGCTTTTCTTCAAAGTGCAGGTCGAAGCTGTGGCGGGTCTGCTCCAGCGAGTTCTTGATCGATTCCAGCTGGTTGGCGATGTCGCCATCTTCAGGACGGATGTCGAACCAGTGGAACTTCTCGACCGTGGCCAGGTAGGCCTCGTCGATCGCCGTGCCCTTGGCCAGCTTGTTCGGGCCGCCATTGGCCGCCTTGCCGATCAACAACTTCTTGATCCGGTCAAAGGCGTCGGCTTCCACGATGCGCAGCTGGTCGTTCAGGTCCAGGCGGAAACGCTTCAGTTCATCGTCGATGATCTGTTGCGCGCGCTTGTCACGAACGATGCCTTCACGGGTGAAGACTTGCACGTCGATCACGGTGCCCGAAGTGCCTTGGTCCACCCGCAGCGAGGTGTCCTTCACGTCGGACGCCTTCTCGCCGAAGATGGCGCGCAGCAGCTTTTCTTCAGGCGTCAGCGTGGTCTCGCCCTTGGGCGTGACCTTGCCGACCAGCACGTCACCGGGGCCGACTTCGGCGCCCACGTAGACGATGCCGGACTCGTCCAGGCGAGCCAATTGGTTCTCGGACAGGTTCGGGATGTCGCGCGTGATTTCTTCGGAACCCAGCTTGGTGTCGCGGGCCATGACCACCAGTTCCTCGATGTGGATCGAGGTGTAGCGGTCTTCGGCGACCACGCGTTCGGAGATCAGGATCGAATCTTCGAAGTTGTAGCCGTTCCAGGGCATGAACGCGACCAGCATGTTCTGGCCCAGGGCCAGCTCGCCGATGTCGGTGGAGGCACCGTCAGCGATGATGTCCTCAGACGCCACCTTGTCGCCACGCTTGACGATGGGACGCTGGTGGATGCTGGTGTTCTGGTTGGAACGCTGGTACTTGATCAGGTTGTAGATGTCGACGCCGACTTCGCCAGCCACGGTCTCGTTGTCGTTCACGCGGATCACGATGCGGTTCGTGTCCACGTAATCGACCACACCACCACGGCGAGCCGCCACGACGGTGCCCGAGTCCTTGGCGGCCACGCGCTCGACGCCCGTGCCGACCAAAGCCTTTTCGGGGCGCAGCACTGGCACAGCTTGACGCTGCATGTTGGCGCCCATCAGTGCGCGGTTCGCATCGTCGTGCTCCAGGAAGGGCACGAGCGAGGCAGCGACCGACACGATCTGCGTGGGGGCCACGTCCATGTACTGGATGCGTTCGGGCGTCGTCAGCACGGATTCACCGTGTTCACGCGCCGACACCAGCTCGTCGGTCAGGCGGCCATCGGCACCCAAGGACGCATTGGCCTGGGCGATGATGTACTTGCCTTCTTCGATGGCCGACAGGTAATCGATTTGCATCGTCACCTTGCTGTCGATCACGCGGCGGTAAGGCGTTTCCAGGAAGCCGTAGTCGTTCAACTGCGCGTACAAAGCCAGCGAGTTGATCAGACCGATGTTCGGGCCTTCAGGTGTTTCGATTGGGCAGACGCGGCCATAGTGGGTCGGGTGCACGTCACGCACTTCGAAACCGGCACGTTCGCGGGTCAGACCGCCCGGGCCCAGGGCCGAGACGCGACGCTTGTGCGTGATCTCGGACAGGGGGTTGGTCTGGTCCATGAACTGCGACAGCTGCGAGGCACCGAAGAACTCCTTCAAAGCCGCAGAAATCGGCTTGGAGTTGATCAGGTCGTGCGGCATCAGGGCTTCGGTTTCGGCCTGGCCCAGACGTTCCTTCACGGCCTTCTCGATGCGAGCCAAGCCTGAGCGGTACTGGTTTTCGGCCAGTTCGCCCACGCAACGCACGCGGCGGTTGCCCAAGTGGTCGATGTCATCGACTTCGCCACGGCCATTGCGCAACTCGACCAGGATCTTCACGACCGACAGGATGTCGTCGTTGGACAAGGTCATCGCGCCTTCGGAGCCTTCGCGCCCGATGCGGGCGTTGAACTTCATGCGGCCCACGCGCGACAGGTCGTACGTGTCGGCGCTGTAGAACAGGCGCTGGAACAGGGCCTGCACGGCGTCTTCGGTGGGCGGCTCGCCGGGGCGCATCATGCGGTAGATGGCCACACGAGCAGCCAGTTCGTCGGCTGTTTCGTCGGTGGCCAGCGTCTGGCTGATGTAGGCGCCCTGGTCCAGTTCATTGGTGAACAGGCAGTCGATTTCCTTGATGCCAGCGGTGCGCAGCTTCTTGAGCAGCAGCTCGGTCAGCTCTTCGTTGGCCTTGGCGATGATCTCGCCCGTGTCCGGGTCGATCTGGTTCTTGGCCAGCACGCGGCCCAGCAGGTAGTCCTCGGGCACGGTGATGTGCGTGGTGCCCGATTGCTCCAGAGCGCGCGTGTGGCGCGCCGTGATGCGCTTGTCTTTTTCGACCGCGACATTGCCCGACTTGTCGGTGATGTCGAAGCGGGCGACTTCGCCCTTCAGGCGATCAGGCACGTAAGCCATCTGCGCACCGGCGTCCATGAGCTTGAACTGGTCGTTCTGGAAGAACGTGGCCAGGATCTTCTCGTTGCTCATGCCGATGGCCTTGAGCAGCGTCGTCACGGGCATCTTGCGACGACGGTCAACGCGGAAGTACAGCAAGTCCTTGGGGTCGAACTCGTAGTCGAGCCAGGAGCCGCGGTAAGGAATGATCCGCGCGCTGAACAGCAGCTTGCCGGACGAGTGCGTCTTGCCCTTGTCGTGCTCGAAGAACACGCCAGGCGAACGGTGCAGCTGAGACACGATGACGCGCTCGGTACCGTTGATGATGAAGGAGCCATAGTCGGTCATCAGGGGCACTTCGCCCATGTAGACCTCTTGTTCCTTGACTTCCTTGACCACCTTGGACTGCGAGGTTGAAGTCTCGCGGTCATAGATGATCATCTGCAGCTTCGCGCGCACGGCGGCGGCGAAGGTCAAGCCCCGTTGCTGGCACTCGCGGACGTCGAACGTCGGCTTGGCGATGTTGAATTCGATGAATTTCATCTCCACGAAACCATTGTGCGAAACAATGGGGAACGCGGACAAGAAAGCGGCTTGCAAGCCTTCGGGCTTGCGTTTTTGCGGCGGCACGTCCTTTTGCAGGAAGGCCACGTAGGAATCCTTCTGCATCGTCAGCAGATAAGGAACATTCAATACGCTGCCGCGCTTGCCAAAGCTCTTGCGAACTCGCTTGCGCTCGGTGTAGCTGTAGGGGGTTGCTTGCGCCATAAACTCTCCGTTTCGGGCCCCTTCTGGGTACCCGGTGCGAATCAAAGACGCACCTCGGCCAAGGTGCGGCTCATCGTTCGGCGACTGGCCAGTCGGACATTGCATCCGAGGCTTGGTGGTTGGCCACTACCAACCGCTGGCAGACAACCAGGGCATTTTGCGATCACCAAAGCTTGTGCAATGATGATGTGACACCCCGGCTCGACCAAACCGGTTCTCTGCAGTCGGTTCAGAGAACACTCGAAAAAGCCTTCCAGTCTAACTCAGAAGACGCTTTCGGGTGCCCTCAAGGGCAGATACCCTTGAAGCGAGAAAGGCTGGCGGCCTTTTCAGACCGCCAGCCTGCCTGCGAAACCAAGAATTACTTGACTTCGGCCTTGGCGCCAGCTTCCACCAGCTTCTTGACAGCGGCTTCGGCGTCGGCCTTTGGCACGGCTTCCTTGACGTTCTTGGGAGCGCCGTCGACCAGGTCCTTGGCTTCTTTCAGGCCCAGGCCCGTCAGTTCGCGCACGGCCTTGATGGTGCCAACCTTGTTGGCGCCAGCTTCGAGCAGAACGACGTTGAATTCGGTCTTCTCTTCAACGGCAGCTGCAGCAGCGCCGCCGCCGCCAGCAGGAGCAGCCATGGCAGCTGCGGACACGCCAAACTTCTCTTCGATGGCCTTGACCAGGTCGTTGAGTTCCATGACAGACATGCTGTCCAGGGCGGTGATGAATGCGTCTTTATCGAAAGCCATTTTGGGTTCCTAAAATCGGTTGAATGTGTTGAATACGGTTTGAGCGAGCGATCAGGCGGCAGGTGCGGCATCGGCAGCGGGTGCTGCTTCAACTGCAGGTGCGGCTTCGGCCACGGCTTCGACTGCTGCTGCAGGTTCTTCAGCAGCAGGTGCGCCAGCGCCCTTTTGATCGGCCACAGCGGCCAGCACGCGTGCGAAACGCGAGACGGGCGATTGCAGCAAGCCACAAATTTGGGCCAGCAAGACTTCCTTGGTCGGGATCGCGGCCAGGGCTTTCACGGCGTTGGCGTCGAGCGCCTTGCCTGCGTATGCACCAGCTTTGATCACCAACTTGTCGTTGGTCTTGGCAAAGTCAGCGATGACTTTGGCAGCTGCCACGGCATCTTCAGAGAAGCCATAGATCAGCGGGCCGCTCATGCTCTCAGCAAGCACCTCGAAGGACGTGCCGGCAACAGCGCGGCGAGCCAGGGTGTTCTTCAGCACGTGAAGATACACACCTTGCGCGCGCGCGGTCTTGCGCAGCGTGTCCAACTGGGCCACTGTGAGTCCGCGGTACTCAGCCAGTGCCAAGGTCTGTGCTTTGGCCGCTTGGGCTTGCACTTCCGAGACAACGGCTGCTTTTTCGTTGCGATTGAGACTCAAGGTCCACTCCTTAAAACATGCCCACGCGAGGCTTTGGCCACAGGGCCGAACCCCACCCGGGCACACCCGGTTTCAGCGACCTTCCGTCTCAGGAACCCCGAACGCCATGGCTGGCAGGTCGGAATCCATTAACGGCGGGTACGCCATCTGCGTAGGCTGGCTTTTTAAGCCTTGCTCGCGGTACTGCTGCGAACTTGGCGCCTACGGTCTTTGATAGCCTGCGCACCTTCGGGGTCAAGCCCCTGGGGCGCACAGCCCACCAATTCTTTTCAAACGTCCACGCCAGACACGCGCGGGGCTTGGCCGACCGACCGCCGAAGCAGTCGGTCAACGGTGTTTGGATCAGCCAGCGTTGTTGATCGAACCAACGTCAACGCGCACGCCCACGCCCATGGTGGACGAGACAGCGACCTTGCGCAGGTAGATGCCCTTGCTCGAGGCCGGCTTGGCCTTGGTCAGCGCGTCCAGCAAAGCGGCCAGGTTGCCCTTGAGCTTGTCGGAGTCGAACGAACGACGGCCGATGGTGCCGTGCACGATGCCGGCCTTGTCGACGCGGAATTGCACTTGACCGGCCTTGGCGTTCTTCACGGCCGTGGCGACGTCAGGGGTGACGGTGCCAACCTTGGGGTTGGGCATCAGGCCACGGGGGCCCAGGATGGTACCCAGGGTACCGACGATGCGCATCGTGTCCGGCGAGGCAATGACCACGTCGAAGTTGATGACGCCGCCCTTGATTTGCTCGGCCAGGTCTTCCATGCCGACGATGTCAGCGCCAGCGGCGCGGGCTTCGTCAGCCTTGGCGCCTTGGGCGAACACGGCCACGCGCTTGGTCTTGCCGGTGCCGTTGGGCAACACGACAGCGCCACGCACGACTTGGTCAGACTTCTTGGCGTCCACGCCCAGTTGCACGGCCACGTCGATGGATTCATCGAACTTGGCAACGGCGGTTTCCTTCAGGATGACCAGGGCATCGTCGATGGCGTACAGCTTGTTGCTGTCGACCTTGCCGACGTAGGTCTTTTCACGTTTGGTGAGCTTAGCCATGTTATGCACCTTCCACGAGCACGCCCATCGAGCGGGCAGAACCAGCGATCGTCCGGACAGCGGCTTCCAGATCGGCAGCGGTCAGGTCTTTTTGCTTGGTCTTGGCGATTTCTTCGATCTGAGCACGGGTCAGCTTGCCGACTTTGTCGACTTGCGGACGGGCCGAACCCTTTTCGAGCTTCAGGGCCTTCTTGATCAGGACCGTCGCGGGCGGGGTCTTGAGGATGAAGGTGAAGGACTTGTCTGCGAACGCCGTGATCACGACGGGCAGCATCAAGCCGGGTTCCATCGCGGAAGTCTGGGCGTTGAACGCCTTGCAGAATTCCATGATGTTCAGGCCGCGCTGACCCAGCGCGGGACCGATTGGAGGCGAAGGGTTTGCCTTGCCTGCCGGGATTTGCAGCTTGATGAAGCCGATAATCTTCTTGGCCATATAAATCTCCTAGAACCGCCTGACGGCCACGTCAGTTCGGTTGAGTCAAACGCCAGGCTTGTTCAACATGAACTCCTGGCTCCTCTTGACGCGGTCTCGTTTGCGTCTGGGTACGGAAGGTGATGCTGACCTTGCGGACAGCGGCCTCACCTTCAAGGCCTTTAATCTTGCAAGATCAGATCTTCTCGACCTGATCGAAGTCCAGCTCGACCGGGGTGGCACGACCGAAAATCGTGACCGACACGCGCAGCTTGGATTTTTCGTAGTTGACGTCTTCGATGGCGCCGTTGAAGTCCGTGAACGGGCCTTCCTTGACGCGGACGACTTCGCCCACTTCCCACTCGACCTTGGGCCGGGGCTTTTCAATGCCTTCCTGCATCTGGTTGACGATCTTCATGACTTCGTCTTCCGAGATGGGGACCGGGCGGTTCTTGGCACCACCCACGAAACCGGTCACCTTGGAGGTGTTTTTCACCAAGTGCCAGGAATCGTCGCTCATCAGCATTTCGACCAGCACGTAGCCAGGGAAGAAACGGCGCTCGGTGACGGTCTTCTTGCCGTTCTTGACTTCAACGACTTCTTCGGTGGGCACCAGGATGCGGCCGAAGGAAGTTTGCATGCCGGCACGGTCGATGCGTTCACGCAGATTGCGCTCGACAGCCTTTTCCATGCCGGAATAGGCGTGCACCACGTACCAGCGCAGCGCGGGGGCGGCGGTGGCGGGGCTGGTTTGAACGTCGCTCATGGGTGTCAACCTTGTAAGTTTTGTGCGGGCCGTGCTGGGTTCAGCGCCAGCCCAGGATCAGACTGAAGATCACCCATTCCAACGCCTTGTCGGTCAGCCACAGGAACAAAGCCATGACCACCACGAAGGCGAAGACGTACATGGTCATCTGCGTGGCTTCCGGCCGCGTCGGCCAGACCACCTTGCGCATTTCCTTGATGGCGTCTTGACCGAAAGCAGTCAGTTCGCGACCTTGGGCGGAGGTGAAAAATGCCCCCACGGCCGCAGCCAGCAACACCAGCAAAACGATCACGCGCAACCAGAGGTCTTGCTTGCCCAACAGGTAAAACGCAGCCACGCCGCCCACGACCAGCAGGCCGGCGGCGGCCAGCTTGGCCTTGTCGGCATTGGTGTTGACGGTTTCGATTTGTGAGGTGGCCATTTGCGGTGATGTTTGAGGCGGCAAAGCCCGCGGGCTTCCAGGTCTTCATGACCTTCGCCTGCGGGCTGCTGGGAAATGCGTTTTTCGGCTTGTTCAGTAGGTGGCAGGGGCAGTAGGAATCGAACCTACAACCTTCGGTTTTGGAGACCGACGCTCTGCCAATTGAGCTATGCCCCTACAAACTAGCCAAACAGTTTACTTCATTCAGGCGAGGATCTTGGCAACCACGCCAGCGCCGACGGTGCGGCCACCTTCACGGATGGCGAAACGCAGACCTTCTTCCATGG
>CAZKPN010000082.1:0-18467 GCA_964554655.1 uncultured Aquabacterium sp.
CACCACCGTGGGGGCAGGCGCCGCCGTAGGTGTCAACGATGATCTTGCGGCCGGTGGGGTTGATCAGGAACTTGGTGTCTTTCAACCATTCCTTGGGCAACACGGGCTTGATCAACTCTTCGATGATGGCTTCATTAAACGAGGCCTTCATCTTGTGTTCGGTCTCGGATTGATCCGGGTCGTGCTGGGTGGACAGCACCACGGTGTCGATGCTGTGGGGCTTCATTTCCTGTTCCCGACGGAGCCATGCGTCTGTAGCGCCGCAAATGCTGAGTGCGATGACTTGTTCAGCATTGTCTTAGCCGCACCCCGTATTTTTGTCAATCAACAATCCTTTGAATATGCAGAGGATTGTTGATGGACCACCTGAGTGCCTCTTTCTAGACTTGCTATCAATTCACGGGATGATTGAAAGCAGGCGAAGATGGGTTTCCTCCAAGGCAAACGAATCCTGATCACCGGGGCACTGACCAGCAACTCCATTGCTTACGGAATTGCGCAGGCCTGCGCGCGTGAAGGTGCCGAGCTTGCCTTCACATATCAGGATGACCGGATCGCGCCCCGCATCCGGAAGCTCGCGGCGCAATTCGGCACGAATCTGTGTTTCCGCTGCGACGTGGCAGACGACCGTCAGATCGAGCATCTTTTCATCGATCTGGGCGAACACTGGCCGCAACTGGATGGGCTTGTACATTCCATCGGTTACGCCCCCCCGGCATCCCTGGAAGGGGATTTTCTGGAGAGCCTCTCGCGCGAGGCATTTAGAACCGCCCACGACATCAGCAGCTACAGTTTCGCTGCGCTGGCCAAAGCAGCCAAACCGTTGATGGACGGCTGCAAGGGCGCCCTGCTGACCCTGAGCTACATCGGCGCCAGTAGGTGTGCACCAACTTACAACGTCATGGGCCTGGCCAAGGCAAGCCTGGAAGCTTCCGTACTCTACTTGGCCCATTCCCTGGGGAAACAGGGAATTCGCGCCAATGCCATCTCCGCTTGCCCCCTCCGCACCGTGGCGGCCACTGGCGTAGAAGCCTTCGAGCAAATGCTCGCGCATCAGGAACAGACAGCCCCTCTGTCAAAAGAGATCACCGTCCAGGACGTGGGAAACGTCGCCGCATTCCTGCTGTCCGACCTGGCCGGAGGCATCACAGGACAGGTTGTTTTTGTGGACGGCGGGTTCAGCAGCGTGTCCGGACTGGTGATACCAACATGAACACGATGTCAATCCAAAACAGGGAATATTTATGACCAATGCCTCAAAAAGCCGCCGGGTGGTTGTCACCGGATATGGCGCCTTGTGTTCTCTGGGAGAAAACAGCGCAGATATCTGGGATGCCATCATGAATTATCAGGTGGGATACCGCGTGCATGAACTGGCGGACAAAACCGTCAAGGCCAAGTTCTTTGGTTTCATGAGCGACGACAAGACCCGCTACAAAGGTTTCCCCAAAACCATACTCAAGATGCTGCCGCGCTTCGCCAAGAACGCGATGGTGGCCACCCGGGAGGCCATCGACATGGCCTTCGGGCACGAAGCGACGATGGAAGAGTTTTACGGTCCGTTCGAGCGCGGTGTGATCATCGGCACCGGCTGGGGGGGGTTGGACGACGGGCTCATGAACCACGACGACTACCGCGCCATTGGGGTGTCCAGCTCGTTCTCCACGGTCATGTCCATGAGCAGTATCGCGACGGCCGCCATCTCGATGCACTGGCGCGCACGGGGCTACCAGAACACAGCAGTGGCCGCCTGCGCCGCCGGCACCATGGCTATCGGGGACGCCTACGAGGTGATCCGCTCAGGGAGGGCGCAGATGATGCTTGCTGGCGGCAGTGAGGCGCTCAAGCTCGACAGCGCCGTGTGGGCCATCGATGTGATCCAGGCGCTCTCCAAAGAGCAGGAACACGCCCGCCGAGCTTGCTGCCCCTTCAGCCAGTCCCGCAGTGGCTTCATCCTCTCAGAAGGCGCTGCGATCCTGTGCCTCGAAGATTACGAACGCGCGGTCAAGCGCGGTGCAAAGATCCTGGGCGAGATCGTGGGTTACGGTAATTACACGGACGCTCAGGACATCACGGCACCGGCAGACGACATGCTGGCACGCGTCGCCGCCATCCAGACGGCCATGAACAGCGCCGGCATGACTCCGAGCGACATCGGGTATGTCAACGCCCATGGCACCTCCACACCCATGAACGACGTCAACGAGTCCGAATCGATCAAGCTGGCCCTGGGACGGCAGGCCTATGGCACCCCCATCAGCAGCACCAAGTCCTACACCGGACACCTGATCGGTGCGGCAGGCGCCATCGAATCGATCTTCTGCCTCAAGGCAATGGAGCACGGTATCGTGCCGGCAACCAACCACCTGGACGAGCCGGATCCCGCCTGCGACCTCGACTACGTGCCCAACCAGCATCGGCGCACCCCCGTGCCATCGGCCCTAAACCTGAGCTTCGGCTTCGGCGGCGCCAACTGTGCCGTCATCTACCGGCAGGTTCGGTGATGGACAGGCTGACCAGCGCCGAGATGGCCGAGAAGTGGGCCAGCTTCTCGGGCGACCGCAACCCCATCCACTTCGACCTGGCCGTGGCGCAGCGGGTGGGCGCCAGCCGACTGGTGGTGCACGGCATGCTGGCCCTGCTGCATGTGAAGCAGGAGATGGCGCAGCGCCTGGCTGGCTCGGACGGCCGGCCTTCGTTGGCCGAGTTCAATGCTTTCTTCCGCCTGCCAGCACTGCAAGGATCGCGGACCGAACTGACCTTCAAGCCCAAGGGAACCGCGATGACCTTCGACTTCAAGGCGGAGGACTATAGCTGCATCAAGGGCAACGCGTGTGCCGACCCCAAGGGCGGACTGCTACACAAGCGCTCCCCGAGCAAGCGGCGCTGGATCAAACAGGAGGACGTGCGGCACAGGCGACGGCAGTTCAACAATCTATTCCCCTTCGTCAGCCACCCCTGGATCTTCCTGGATGCGCTCATCTTCTCGGACTTCCTCAAGGAGCACTTCGACCACTTGGCGGCGTTCTCATCGAACGTCGTGCCGTTTCAGATGAGCCACCGCGTCCGGTTCGATTCGGCCTTGCTGCAACAGTCGTTCGACAACGAACGCGCCGATTGCCCAGCGTTGAGCTATAGCGTGGAGCGCATCGGCGCCGCCGAAGGCGCGGCCGAGCAATCAGGAGTAGCGATCGTAGCCGTCCAGGTGGCCGACCGGCCTCTAATGGAAATAGAAATCGGACTCATCGGCAAGACCTTGCCGAGCAATCAGAAATCCCTGTTCACCAACTGATAGGACACACCATGGCCACCCAGGAAGACGTACTCGTGTTTGTGCAAGACATCATCGAAGAGGTCAAGGACTTCGAAGGAGTCATCGACTTCGACACCACCCTCGAGGCACTCGCGCTCGACAGCCTTGATTATGTCCAGACGCAGATCGAGGCTAAGAAGCGCTATGGCGTCGATCTCAACGCCGAGCTGTTCATCTCCGGCCAAATCACCACCGTGGGCCAGCTGTGCGCCCACATCGCCAACGCGAGTCAGGTCGAGGATCAAGTCCTCGTGGCCGACTGCGCGCCGAACTGAAGCGGGAAATCACCATGCCCTTCGTGGACCACGCCACCCGGCAAAAGCTTCGGCTTTTCCTGTTCATGGACATTCCCCTGGTTCACCAGCGCCTGAAACGGCTCCTGAACACGGCGCCGAGCTTCGGCAACGGCCAGGTCGATGTGCCGCTGGGAGAGAAGTCCGCCAGGACGATCGCCCAGCTCATCTCGAAATCGCATCAGCAGCCCATGGATCTCGAGACCGTCATTCCCTGGGCCATTGGCGTCGATCGCAGCCGTTGCCCCAAACGGCTCGATCAGCTGTGGATCTGCGGAACGCCCTACCACGATCAACTGACGGAAGCGCAACGGCTGGAGGCGGCGTGGCTCGAGGTCGCCCGCGACATCTCCATGTTCATCTACCTGGAGGAGATGCTGCCGCCCCTGTACATCGGCTACGTCAACCGATACGGCAACAATCTGCCCCCGCTGATCAGGGAGTACCTGATGGTCTTTTCCAAGGAAGAGATCGTGCACACCCAGATGTTCCGGCGCTACATGGCCATGGCGGGGCTGCCCTATTTCGCACCATCGGTTCCCTTCGCCAAACTGGGTGAACTGCTGCCCGGGCTGCACCCGTGCGTGGGAGTGCTTGCGACCCTGGTCATCGAATGGATGGCCGAATGCGGTGCCATGCACGCCACACAGAGCGAAGAGGTCGATCCTCTGACGCGCGACCTGTTCAAGCAACATCATTTCGACGAAGTCCGGCACATCGCCTTCGCGTGCCGGGTGATCGAGGACTATTTCGAATCGGCCCCCAAGCGCGAGCTCCGCAACGTCCGCAGAATGTTCCGCCAGATCATCCCCCGGGTGGTCCTGGCATACCGCTACAACCCAGAGATCGCCAGGCACACCTCATTCCACTTCCCGATCCAGGCGGGTGATCAGCGCGCCATCGACGAGGTCCAGACCTCCGCCTACAACGAGCAGCTAGACAGCGCGCGTTTTCGCGAGATCAAGGCCTGGTTCACCAAGATGGAACTGTTATGAGCGACCCATCGCACTGGGACGTGATCTGCCTCGGGGCCGGTGTGACCAGCCTGGCCTTCGCCGCGCAACTCACCCAGCGGCATCCGGGCGTGCGCATCCTCGTCCTGGAGAAGCATCTCGTGGCGGGAGGCTATGCGAGCATGTTTCGCCGCCCCCGCGAAGACGCCCTGTTCGACTGCAGTCTCCACAAGCTCAGCGGCATGACCGGTGAAGGCAACCTCAAGCGCATCCTCGACGACATGGGCCTGTCGGCGCAACTCGAATTCGTGTATCCGCCCCATTACCTGCAGGCGAACTTCAGCGAACGGTCCATCGTGCTGCCAAACGACCCGGCGGCCGTCGTGGCGCTGCTGAAGTCGCGCTATCCCGAAGACCACGCCGGCATAGACCGATTCTTCTCGGACGTGGAGCTCCACGGCAAGAACGCCTACTTCCAGTTCCAGATGATGGCGGGCTCCTATGAGGTGGCCATTCCCGAACTGATCGCCAATCTGAGGTATGCGCTCAAGCACCTGCGCGGCATCACGGTGCGTGGCGCCTTCCAGGACATGTTCTCGTCGGCCCAACTGCGCGAGTTGCTGGCCCTGCCCGTCGGTTACGTCGGGGGCTATCCCGAAGACCTGTCCTACCTTTATTTCCTCCACATCGTCTATGCCACGCTGTATTGCGGCAATGCCTATGTTCGCGGCTCGTCGCAAGCGCTGTCGGATGCACTGGTCCAGAAGATCGAAGCCGGAGGCGGTCGCGTCATGCTGCGCACCCGGGCCACCCGCGTGGAGGTCGACGAGCTGCAGCGCTTCCAGAGCGTAGCCACCAACCGCGGCACCTTCCATGGCAGCCAGCTCTACATCAACGCAGCGCCCCACTACGCACTGGACCAGCTGTTCGACCCGGGCCTGCCGCTGGACGGCGTCCGGCGCAAGCTCGCCGACCTCAAACCTTCGTATTCCACCGTGACCCTCTACGCGGTCATCGATGGCGATCCGGCCTCCTACGGCCTGGACTGCACCGAAACCTTTCTCATCGACGCCCTGAATGACGAGGCCGAGCAGTTGCGGTCTGAGGCCCGACTCAGCCACGACGAAGCCCTGCACGAAAAGGCCTTCTGGAGCACGCCGCCAATGGAGATCACCAACTACCACGCCCTCGATCCTTCAGGTGGCACGGTGTTGATCTTCAACCTGTTCGACTCGATCGACCACTGGCCGGAGCGGCGCACCCCGGCTTACCGCCGCAAGAAGGAGCGTTTTGTCGCGACCGTGCTGGGGCGTTTCCTCAAGCGCTTTCCCGCGTTCGAGGGGCGCATCAAGTACACCGAGGTCTCCAGCCCGCGCACCTATCTCCGTTACACAAATAACACGGGTGGCGCGGGCTTCGGCGCACTGGTGAGCACCACGCTCAGCCCCCATCTCTTCCACTACAACTTTCCCATCGCGGGCGTGCACTTCATGAGCACATGGCTGGCGGGGCCGAGCTACGAAGCAGCGTTCGGATTCGCCGAGCACAAGGCCCGCGGATGGAAGCGCGAGCCCGCTGTCAAGCCGGCCCCGCAGGCCGTCCGTGCGCAAGCCACATGCATGAACCAGGAGGAGACCCTATGACCAGCAAAAAACGTCAGCTCGTCGTCGTGACAGGCGGCACCCGGGGCATTGGCCTTGGCATCGTCAAATGCCTCGCGAGCGCCGGCTACGAGGTGGTATTCACCTACGAGAAATCGGAGGCCGCAGCCGCCGATCTCGTGCAATGGGCCGAGCGCCAAGGCTGCCTCGCCACCGGTTATCGGTGCAACGCCGCCTCGCCGCAAGACGTGACGGCGTTCGCTGAGCTGCTGCGCGAGCGGCACGGTGCCCCCTACGCGCTGGTCAACAACGCCGGGGTCACCCGCGATGCGCTGATGATGCACATGACGCTGGACCAATGGCACGAGGTGGTCAACGCCAACATGAACTCGGCTTTCTACCTGACGAGGGCGTTGCTCGCCGACATGGTCGCGCAGAGCGGGGGCTGCATCCTTCAGATGTCCTCGGTCTCGGCGCTGAAAGGCAACCGGGGGCAGACCAACTATGCGGCCACCAAAGCCGCATTGATCGGCCTGACGCGCGCACTCGCCTCCGAGGTAGGCCGCTTCAACGTTCGGGTCAATGCCATCGCACCCGGGCTGATCGACACCGAGATGGTGCAGGCTATGCCCGCCATGAAGCGCGACATCATCCGCAAGCTCATTCCGCTCGGCCGATGGGGCCGGGTCGAGGAAATCGCAGCCATGGTTGGATTCCTCCTGTCGCCCGACGCCGCCTACATCACCGGCCAGACCTTCGTCATCGACGGCGGCCTGTCGATGTGATGCCAATGAGTTTCAGGAGGACCACATGAGCTACATCGTCACCGAGCAGTGCATCAACTGCAAGTACACCGACTGCGTCGAGGTGTGCCCCGTGGAAGCTTTCCACGAGGGGCCCAATTTCGTGGTCATCAACCCGGATCAATGCATCGACTGCGACCTGTGCCGACCCGCTTGCCCCATCGGGGCGATCTACGCCCCCGAGAACCTGCCATCCGAGTTCGGCGAGTTCGTAAAAATCAACGCGGCGATGTCTGCCCTGTGGCCCGTCATCTTCGAGAAGAAGCAAGCCGGCGCCGATGCCAAGACCTGGGAAGACATGCGTGGCAAGCGTGTCCATCTCCAGTTGCGATCGACCGGTCCGCAACAAAACCGCGCCGGACTGGAGTTCAAGGCATGACCCGACACAGAACAAAGAGCGCCTACGACGTCATCGTGGTGGGTTCGGGTTTGGGCGGCCTGGCCACGGCCAGCCTGCTGGCGCTCAAGGGCAAGCGCGTCCTGGTGCTGGAGCGCCATGTGCTGGCGGGCGGCTACGCCACCAACTTCGAACGCAAGGGATTCACCTTCGACGCATCACTGCACTCCTTCAACGGCATGAGGGAAGGCAGTTACAGCTATGAAGTTCTGAAATCATGCGGCGTGGCCGACAAAGTGCGCTTCATCGCCCACCCGCGCGTCTACCGCTTCGTCAAGCCGGGCGTGGACATCGCGGTGGAGGAGCGCGATGTCGACAAGTACATCGACATGCTGGGCCAGCTGTATCCGCACGAGAAGGAAAACCTGAGGCGGCTGTTTGCCGAGCTCGGCCACACCTACGACCAGATCGGCAAGTTGTTCACGACCTCGGTGCCGGTGGTCCTGCGCATTATGGGGCTGCCGCTCGTCTACCGGAAGATCTTCAAGTACGAGCACGACACGCTGGACCAGTTCCTTTCTCGCTTCGTGACCGACCAAGGATTGAAGGACCTGCTGTGTGTTCAATGGACCTACTATGGCGTCCCTCCTGACAAGCTGTCGTTCCTCTATTCGGGCTATCCCATGTTCGACTACCTGCAACACGGTGGTTATGCAATTGAAGGGGGTTCGCAGGCCTTGTCGGACAGTCTGGTCGATGTGATCCGGGCCCATGGCGGGGAGGTCAGATTGGGCACACAGGTGAGGAAGCTGCTGGTGGAGCGCGGCAGGGTGGTCGGTGTCGAGGGGAAAAAAATCGGAGAGGTCTTTGCTGATCGCGTCATTTCCAATGTGAACCCCTACCTGGTCACGCAGATGGCCGGAGAGCAGCACTTCAAGCCCAAGTTCATGGCCGCACTGAACAAGCAGACCATGTCGATTTCCGGTTTCCAGGTCTACCTCGGCCTGGACTGCACCGTGCAGCAGCTGGGCATCGGCAAAGAGGAGTCCGTGATATTCGTGGGCAACGAACAGCCTCTGAGAGCCCAGTATGAATCGATGAAGGACAACGATCTGGAGAGCGGGCGCACCGCCTTTTCCATCAACTTCTACTCCAACATCGACCCGACGCTTGCCCCCGCTGGCAAGGCAACCCTGGGGCTGTCGTCCCTGTGCGGCGGCAAGTACTGGTGCGATCTGTCACGGGAGGAATACGAGCATCGCAAGCAGGAAGTGACCGAATCGATGATCCAGCGGGCCGAACAGGTGATCCCCGGCCTGAAAGGTCGGATCGAGGTCTGCGAGACAGGCACCCCCCGGACCATGACGCGATTCACCTCCAACCCCGCCGGATGCTTCTACGGCTTCGAACAATCGCTCGATCAGGCCGGTTTCTGGAACAGGTTCGACCAGCGCTATCCGATCAAGGGCCTGTATCAGGTGGGCGCCTGGACCTTTCCCGGGGCGGGCTACATCGGCGCCCTCATGTCGGCCAGATTCCTGGTGGACAGGTACTTCTGATGACCCCACCCACCCGTTCAACCCCACCCATGGAAGGACTGCTGTCATGACCATTTCCGCCGCCGATCACCGAACCCACGCAGACAAGACCCGCCACATCCGGCAAGTGGTGACGACTGCCGCCACGCGATTGCGTGAACGCCATCCCGTTCTCCGCCATCAGGACGCCATCGGCGCCAGCATTCTGATCGCCTGCATGGCCGGCATGATCCTGTCGGGATGGCTGTATTACCAGCACATCATCCCCTGGTATGTGTGCATTCCCCTGTCCGCTTTCTTCGCGGGGTTGACCCAGGAGATCGAACACGATCTGATCCACCTTCTGTATTTCCGGCATCAAAAAGTGCCCTATCACCTGATGCTGGCCGGCGCATGGCTGTGTCGGCCGAATACGGTCAGTCCGTGGTACCGGCGCCGCCTGCACATGCACCACCATCGGCATTCGGGCCTGGCCACCGATTTCGAGGAGCAGGTATTGACGAACGGGATGCCCTGGGGCGTGAGGCGCCTCGTCGTCACGGCCGACCTGCTGCTGTCCATGATGCTTCGCCCAATTTACATGTTCCGCCTGACGCTCGATTTCCTCAAATCGCAAGCCACACATGGCGAGGCCGGCCACCGCGCATTGACCAGGCAGCACCTTTCGAGCTTCTTTCCGCTGACCAACCTCTACCATTTGCTGCTGTCGGCCTGGGCTTTCTATCATCTGGCAAACTGGATGACAGGTTTGCGCGGCGGTACCCCCATGTGGGACGACTGGGTTCTGCAGGGCATTGAAGTGGTGGATTTGCTCATGATCACCTGGCTGCTGCCCAATACTCTGCGCATGTTCTGCCTCAATTTCATCACCAGCAACATGCACTATTTCGGAGACATCGAACCCGGCAATGTCATGCAACAGTGCCAAGTGCTCAACAAATGGTGGTTGTTTCCTTTCCAATTTTTCTGCTTCAATTTCGGCAGCACCCATGCGATTCATCATTTTGTGGTCCGAGAAACTTTTTATATACGCCAATTAACGGCGCCCCAAGCTCACGCCGTGATGAGGGAAATGGGCATTCGATTCAATGACATGGGCACATTTTCGCGGGCAAATCGGTGGGGAATCGACCGGTTGGCAAACTAACAATTGGGGGTTTCCATGAAAGCCTTGGAGCGGGCTGCAGTAAACTGCTTCTATAAATATCAGGAGCCACCATGTCCACTAATTCTTTTCGCCTGCGGCGACTATTGCTACTGTTATCCGTAAGCTGGCTGGCGCAATCGGCCGTGACGGCGGCTGAAGCCGTTCCGGCACCGGAAGGCAATGTCGAACAGGAATCCGCAGCGCTCGTGCAGCGCGTCAACTCGGGCTCGCTGGCCGCCCTGAACGACGACGCGCTGGTCGCCTTGTTTTCGCAGCTATCCCCTGCGGTCCTGTCGAAGTACTGGAATACTTCCCAGGGCCCTCTCTCCAGTTACGAACTCTGGCTCAAGCGGCAGGAACGCCTCTCGGGCGACCTCAATGAGCGCCCGTTCATCAATCACCTGAAGTACACCCACGAGCCTCGCAGGGTGTACGTGAACTGGTTGAAAGGCGGACCCAATGCAGGGCAGGAGATGATTTATGACGAAACCCGTCGCCGGGAAGAGGTCTACGGGCATCTGGGCGGCTTCCTGAATGTGACCTCGCTGTGGATGGGGCTGGACGGTCTGCTGGTCAAGGCCAATACCAACCACAATGTCCGCGATCAGCTCAGCTACCAGTTCTTCGTTCAGTCCCTGGACCAGCGACTGAAGGCACTGCAGAGCGCAGGGACCAGACCGATCGAGAAAGTCGAGGTTATGTCGCCGGGCGGGCAGCGCTGCGTGGCAATCACGCTGGCCGCCACTTCGGCCAAACAGGGCCTTTACAGCGGACGTCTGCGGGTGGCGCTGGACGTCGCCCAACCCCTGGTGCGGCAATTCGAGGCCTGGGGTGCAGACGGGGAACTGTTTGAACGCATTTACCTGGACAAGGTGAAAGCCACCCCGTTGACCGGTGCCGATTTCGACCCCGCCAATCGGAACTACCAGTTTTGAGCCCGATAGGAAGCCACGCGCAAGCCACGGCCCTTGTCTTCATGGGCGCCGGGCTCCTGATTCTGCTGGGGCTGGGTCATGTGCTGCTGACCTATTTCTCATCGGCCTTTCGTCCGCGTCGGGCCGAGCTGATGGAGGCGCTGACGACAGACCATCCGGTCATCACCACGCAGACCACCTTGTGGCGAGGAATGACCGGCTTCCATGTGAGTCACAGCATGGGGCCCATCTGCCTGGGCCTCGTCTACGGCTACCTGGCGCTCAAGGCGCCGACGTTGCTGTTCGAATCGCGTTTTCTGGCGGGACTCGGTATCGGGGCCTTGCTCCTGTATGCGGTTCTGGCCAAGGCCTACTGGTTCATCGTGCCCCTCATCGGATTCTGCCTCGCCTTGGGGTGTTTCGTGGCCGCATTCATGGTGGCTTGAGGCCAACGAACCGGTTCATCGCTCGATCCGTCAGGCGCCGGCCTGCCGAAGCGGCAGCCGGACCGTGAACCGAGAGCCGACACCCACCTCGCTGGCGGCCTCGACCTGACCTGACAGGCTCGTCATGATCTGCCGGCAAATGGCCAGGCCCAGGCCGCTGCCTTCATATTGCCTGGCATAAGCAGAATCGACCTGGTAGAAAGGCTCGAAGATCTTGTCGAGTTGCGACGGCGGAATACCGATGCCTGAATCAGACACCACGATCTCCACATCGACGTCGGCCAAGCGCTCTGCCACGATGGCAGCGTGGATATCGACCCGGCCGTGGCGCGTGAATTTGATGGCGTTGGCACTGAGGTTGAGCACCACGCGGGCCAGTTTCTGCGGGTCGCCCAGCAGCATGATGTCCGGCAGACCGTTGGCATGGACTGTCAGCGCGATACCTTTCTCGAGGGCCTGATGCTGGACCATGTGGCCGCACTCATGGAGAACATCGCCCAGCCTGAACGGTACTTTGGCCGAAGGCCCCGAGGATCTACCGCTGCCCAGTTGGGCAAACTCAAGCATTTCGTCGAAGGTGGACAACAGGCGGTCACAAGATTGCGCCACCAGCTTGAAAGTTGCTACCCGCTTGTCGGTCAGGTGATCCTTGATGTCGGCCTGTATCACGTCCATCATCCGCACGATTGTGTTCATCGGGGTTCTAATTTCATGGCTGAGCACCGCCAGGAACTTGGTTTTAGCATGGCTGGCCTCGGCTTGCGCCTCGATCAGACGCTGCCTGAGCGCCGCCACATTCTTCAGGCGTTTGGTCTGCAGGAAGATGCGCCGCTCCCTCATGTCGAAAAGCTGCCTGATCGTGAGTCCGACGACATGCGACAAGCCGATGTAGGTCAGCATCCTGCCGGCCACCAGCACCTCGTAGACCTTCGAGAGGTACACCGTGGCAAAAGTGGCCAGCCCGATGAAAGCGGCCGATGCAATGGCGAACGGAAATGACAACCTCATGAAGCAGTAGCTGGCGATGGTCAGCAGGATGCACATTGAGGTGACGGACAGGTAAAAGAACTCCGAGTGCCCGATGAGTTGCGCCCGGTATTCGACGAACAATATTGACGACGCATAGATAGCCAGCAATGCAAAGACGATATATTCAAAATACCTTCTGTACAGATGCGTTTTTACCTTGGCGTGCCAGCCAATGCCGACAAAAATGATGCCAAGACCGCCGCGCATAATCGGCACGACGTCATCGGCCGGTCCGTCGTGAACCAAAATCTCCACCATGGAAAATAGCCCGAGCGACATGGCCCCCAGCCAGGCGAACAAATACCCGGTCCTCACCCCCGCCCATTTGTAGGCCGCCCGGTATTGCGATTCATACCGTGCGTTCCGGAAGGGACGGCCTTGCAACTGCCAGATCGCCCGTCGAATGCGTCCGCGCATGATTCCTCCAGTTACATTAATTGATCGTGATGCGGGAGCTTTCCGCAGGCCCGCAAGAAGGGGTTACCAACAGTATGACGCCGCCATCTTCGACCATTGCATGTTATGGTTGGATACAAACATAAAAAAGGGCGGCCGCATGCCGGAAAGCACTCATGTCTTGCTTATCGTCGCTGCAGGCCTGAATGCAGTGGCATCATTGCTTCATGTGGTCATCATTGTCGGCGGCGCACCCTGGTATCGATTCTTCGGGGCCGGCGAACGTTTCACCCGCGCGGCGGAATCGGGTAAATGGTGGCCGCATGCCATCACGCTGGGCATTGCGGCCGTGCTGGCGCTCTGGGCCGTCTATGCCTTGTCCGGCGCCGGGATCTTGCCGGCCCTGCCCTGGCGCAAGGAAGTGCTGATTGCGATCACCGCCATTTACGCGATCCGTGGCCTGGCACTTTTCCCTGCGCTCCTTTTGGCTAGGCACATGATCACGCCCTTCGTGATAGGGAGCTCCATCATCTGCATGGGCTACGGAGCGGTGCATCTGCTGGGTCTGGTGGACGCCTGGCCAGAGCTGGCCGGGATCAGGTCGAGCGGCCAACCAACATCGGTGGCCTAGGGCCTGGCGATCAGGAACGCTGGTGCAGTCATATCGCGTCAAGGCCACCGCTGCAGCCGTGCGCCACCGATGGTGCGCGCTGACCCGCTGGGTAGCACCGAGGATTCGCGGCCCGCAGCACCGCGCCCCGCCCGTCACGCCCGACGAGGAGCTGCACGATGCCTCGCCGATCGGCTCCGGCGCCCCCCCGCTGAAGCCGCTGGATTTCGACCTGGACGGCCTGCTCGAGGCCGTGGCGGTCGCCTTGCCCCGCGGGCTGACCTTGTCCGCGAGCAACGGCCTGGGCGCTGGCGCGCAGGTATGGGGCGACGCCGACCGGTTGCGCAACGTGATCACGAGGCTGCTGGCCCAGCTGGTCGAGGGCGGCCGTGGCGATGAACTCGGTCTGTTCCTGAGCGTCGCACGCTATCCGGCACCCGATCACGACCGGGTGCGCTTCGACCTCGGCCTCTTGCGGCCGGGCCGGATGGCCGAGCTCGCCGCGCTGGCGTTCCAGGCAGCCCGTCCGGGCCCTGGGTCGGGGAGTGAGGCCCTGGTCATGGGCGGCTCACTGGCCTGGGCCAAGGGCCGTGATGGCGACATGCACTGCCGACTTATCGTCGAATTGCCACGTGCCGCAGCGGCACATTGGCGCGAGCCCGCACCGGTGAGCCAAGCTGCGTACGAGGCCAGCCTTCGAGGCTTGCGGATCGTCTTGGCCGAGGACCATCAGGTCAATGCCGAGTTGTTGGTCGAGCAACTCGAAGCCTTGGGCGCCAGCGCCATCCATGCGGTGGATGGTGTCCAGGCCTGCGCTGCCGTCCTGACCGAGCCGCGGCCGGACATCGTCCTGATGGACTGCCAGATGCCGCAACTCGACGGTTTCGAGGCCACCAGGAGTATCCGGGCTGAAGAGGCCAGACAGGGCTGGCCGGCCATTCCGATCATCGCGCTGACGGCGCTGGCCATGGACACCGAGCGCAAGCACTGCCTGGCCATGGGGATGAACGCCCACCTAGTCAAACCCTTCAGCACGCATCAGCTAGCACGGGCAATCTACGAACTGATGCCGTCAGCGCCACCGTCGGACGCTGACGGCACATAGACCGTGACCGTCGTGCCTTCGCCCTCGGAACTGCTGACATCGACGCTGCCCCCCAGCCTCTGCACCAGCAGCTGCACCACGGCAAGACCCAGACCATCCCCCTTGACGGGTCGCTGACGCTGGGCTCGCCCCGTGAGCCTGACAAATGGCATCCAGATCTGCGACATGTGCTGCGGGCTGATGCCCACGCCGCTGTCGATCACCCGCAGCCGCACGCGCGAGGCATCCGACGCGGGCTGATCCACCACCACCTGCACGTCGCCGTTGCGCGTGTACTTGACGGCATTGCTCAGCAGATTGTTGAGGATCTGGTGAATGCGAACCCGGTCTCCCCTGATCGTTTCGCAGGAAGGCTCCACGTGGAATGCCAGTGAATTGCCGGCATCCGCTGCGGCCGCTTCATAGCTGACAACCATGTCCTGAACGAGGTCCTGCAGGTTGACGGGTTCGCTCCTGGGCTCGGCCAGACCGGTTTCCAGTTTGATGACGACAATCAAGTCCTTGAGGTAGGACTCCAACTGAACGGCTGAGAAGCGTATCCGGGCGAGATTCTTATAGTCGGGCTTCGGCAGTTTCAGCAGGCCAAACCGGCGTTCCAGCGCTTCGATGGAAGACACGATGGTCTGCAGCGGCGAGCGAAGTTCGTGCGAGATCATGCCCACGAAGGTCAGTTTCTCGTCCGCAGCGGACTGCTGCGCGGCCATCGCGTGTTGCCGCTGGATGTGGATCCAGGCGAGTGCCCCGAGATAGACGGGCTGGGCCAGCACCATGCTCGCGAGCGAGGATCCCACCTCGCCGCTCAGGCGGGGCAGCAGCAGCCAGCCCGCGATCCCCTGTACAGCGGTTGCGACGGCATGAAGGCACGGCACCAGCAGAGCGCGGCGCACGAACAGGGTCAAGGAAACCAGGTGCACCAATGCGAGCACATGGCTCAGACGCGCAAGCGCCGCGCCATCGACGGCACCCTGGTGACCATGCAGGGCGAACAGGAGCGACAGCTGACAGTAGGTGAACAGAAGCACCAGCGTACAGACCCTGGCGAGCCTCAGCAGGCGGCCGGCAGCCAGGATGGCCGTGCCGGTCAGCGCCAGCGCCCCACCCAAAACCGCCAGGCCGATGCTGTCGAAGGCGGACAGGGACTGCCAGCGGTGTCCCAGGATCCACATGCTCAGCACCCCCAGCGATCCGGCCAGGTGCAGGCCGCCCATCAGCCTGATGCTGAGCGCCCCGCCCGGCGCTGACCGAGCAGGTGCTACCACCGCCGATCCAGCCAGCCCTCGATTGCCGAGATCAGATACCGCATCTGCGCCGGTTTTTCATGGACCTGCACGTTGTACAGACGAATCTGCTGCGCGATTTCGTCATCAAAGCCTTCACGGGCCCGGCCGGTGAGCACAAGGATCAGGGTGTCTGGCTTGGCCGCGCGGATGGCCCGTATCAGGCCGGTGGCGGTCTGCTGGCCGGTCAGGAAGAAATCGACGATGAAGACGTCGAAGGCATCGATCGCCGACTGAACCTGCTCGCTTTCGAAGAAGGCTTGCGCCGAGAACCCTTCGGCCGCCAGCGCGTCTCGCACCGACGACGCGACCACCACATCGTCGTCGAGGATGGCCACGCGAACATTCGTGCGTGCCGCAGAGAAGATATTCAAGGAGGTGATGCCGTGGGCCGAATGGCCCGGAAACAGGGTTTCCAGTTGCCGCCATGGCGCGACGCGCCAGCGTTGTCCGACCCGCAAAGCGACCAGATCGCTGGGGCGGGCTTGGTCCATCCCTGCATCGACGCACACTGAGCCGGCATACCAGATCGATCCGATCTGGACCTCGCAGGCCTCGTGGGTGCCGCTCGGCTTGGCGGGCTTGGACACGTGGCCCACGATGGCTTCGAGCGACTCCCCGAAATGCGCGGCAATGGCCATGCCTTCATCCATCGCCCAGGAATGCGTCCCGCTGAGCTTGCGTCGTGCATGGATGACGGACAGGCCCGTGATCTCCGCGACCAGGGCCGCGTGCTTTCGCTCCGCGATGCCCTTGCCGCTGAGGTAACCGACGACACGGCGCGAGACCTCTTCCTGGGTGGACCCGTCCGAACCCTCTTTCATGGTATGAGCCGCATCTTTTTGCATGACGCATCTTAGCAAGGCGCAACTCGTCAACCCTGAGGCTGTCGCACCACGACATGCGATACAAATATGTTCCTATTTGTCAAATTTGTTGACTCAATCAAGAACATATGTGAATCTATACCTCAAGAAAAGATCGGAAAAGAAACTTTTTTGTTTTTTCTTCTGATCATTAAACATTAATGAGGGAGCATTGAAATGAACATGATGAACTCGGTGAGTCACACCGTCGTGGGGAGTCGCTTCGAGGCCATCCCGGTGACGGATCCTGCCCTGCGTCTGATGGTTTTTTCGCATCTCAGCGGCCTCCGTGACGACCGCGGGCAGCGGGTCTCGGCCAGTGCGACGTCCGGCCCCATCGCGCGGATCCGCGAATTATCGGTGTCGCAACTGACGCGGCTGGTGAACACCATGCATGCGCCAACCATTGCCATCAGCATGCGCAACGCGGGCAAGGAATCGCCTCAGCCGCCGGTGAGCCCGGCACGGAACTCCCTGACCTACGTGATCTGTGACGATGCCACCACGCACGGCGAAATCGAACGAATCCGGGCGGATGACCCCGTGCTGCGGGTGATGCTGCTGTCCCACCTCGTCGGGCAATCGTTCGAACATGGCATCCAGCACCGCGCTGGCATCGACGAAGACACGTCGCTCAATGCGCTGATGGGGATCCTGCCGGTCACGGCGCACGACACGCCTGCCACCCAAGCACGGCGACCGCCGACACCGATCGAGATCCGGATCGATCTGGCGCGGTTGAACTGCGATGTGAACCGCTACCAGCACCTGTCCATCGACGAGGCGCAATTCAATTACTTCATCAAGGCTGAGGCTTCGCTGTCGATGATGGCCGAACTGTTCAAGGCCAGCGGCACTGCGGTCCGAAAGGCGCAGATGCAAAGCGGCATCAAGACCCGGGTCGGCCGCAAGTGCGCGCCGGACGAGGACACCTGCCTGTGTATTCTCGAAGCCTGGCGAATCATCTCCCAGGAGGTCACGTTCCAGCGAGACCGATTCCACCGGCTCCACCAGCGTTTCGGACAGTTTACGATGGCTCAGCTATACGCCGTGGTGAACACCACCATCAGGCGGAGGATGTCGTGAGTGCGGGAACCCCTGGCGGGTCCTATCACCATGGCAACCTCCACCAGGCGCTAATCGAGGCCGGCATCGCCGCGCTGCAGGACGACGCCGACCCCGGCAAGATCAGCCTGCGAGGCCTGGCCGGGGATGTGGGCGTGTCTCCCGCCGCAGTCTACCGGCACTTTCCAACCAAGGATGCCATGATGGGCGCGATCGCGCAGGCCGGCCATCAGGCCATGGAGAAACTCGCATCGTCGGCCGCATTGGAGGAGCTGGCGGAACCCGACCGGAGGGACCGGCGTCGCTGTCTGCTCTATATCCAGTTTGCCCGCGAGAATCCCGCCCTGTTCCGATTGATGTTCACCGGGCGCATCGGTGTGAGGATGCGCAAGAGCCTGGGGGACATACCCTCGAACCTGAATTTCTTCGGGGAATGCGACGCACCCGGCCGCAGCGGTGGGCCGAGCGATGCCATGAAGACATGGAGCATCGCTCATGGCATCGCTCACATGGCGCTGGATGGCCACCTTGACGCCCTAGGAGCGGGGGTGGACGAGTTGATTCACCGCCTGGTGCAGCAGCTCGTCCCCATGAACCGGCCACGCGAGGCCGACAAGGCACCCGCGCGGCCGGCCGCAGACTCGTTCACGCCATCTGTCGACTGAGTCGCGCCTCAGCGTTACAGACCAGCTGCTGCGCGAAGCAAAGCCGCCTTGTCAGTGCGTTCCCAGGTGAACTCAGGCTCTTCGCGGCCGAAGTGACCATAGGCCGCAG
>CAZKPN010000083.1:0-18247 GCA_964554655.1 uncultured Aquabacterium sp.
CGCAGTGAGTTCCACGGCCCCACCTCGGCATGAGCATCGCAAGGCCGTCCCGCTTTCAGCGGGACCACCAACATGAAGCCCCGCCGGATGCCCGCCCAGCCCGCGCCCCGCGCTGCCAAGACAAAGCAAACCACCCAGGCATCGCACCCGCACTCAGCAGCCCGCAACATCAAGCGCCAATCACCGCACTGGCATCCAGCAGGATCTCCCGAGCGCGCTGCGCGATCGGTGACAGGTAGCCGCGCCGCCGCAGGATGCCGATGCGCCGGTGCACTCCGGGCAAATCAAGCGGCACCACCACCACGTTGTCGGGCAGGGCCGACGGCGAGCCAAAGCGGGCGTTGAACAGGCTGACCATCTGCGTGCGCGAGACCACGGTGTACAGCGACTCCAGCGAATTCACCTCCACCGGCACGCTCAGGCGCGGCAGGCCATGGCGGGCCGCCGCCTGCTCCAGGCTGCGCCGCGCCACCTCCTGCTTGCCCGAGCCCACCCATTGGCAGCCGATCAGGTCGCCCATGCGCAGGCGCTCGCGTTGGGCCAGCGGGTGGCGGTCGTTCATGATCGCGCTGAAGGGGTCGTCGTACAGCTCGTCCACCTCCACGCCCGCTGGCAGGTCGTCTGGCAAGGGGCACACCGCCAGGCCCAGCTCTTTGCGGTCGATGGCGCCCAGCAGCACGTGGTTGAAGGCGGTCGTCACCTTGACGTGGGCGGCGGGCCGCTCGGTGGTCAGCGTGGGGAACAACGCGCTCAGCACAAAGTGCGACACCGCCGGGGTGATGCCCAGGCGCAGCAGGCCGGCGTGGCCACCGCCCAAGTCGCGCGCCTCCATCACCGCGTCGTCCATGGCGTTGGACAGGGTGCGCACCCGGCCATAAAAGGCGCGGCCCGCCTCGGTCAGCTCGGAGCCACGCGGGGTGCGGTTGAACAGCACCACGCCCAGGTGCTTTTCCAGGCGCTTGATGGATTTGCTCAGCGCCGGTTGGGTCAGGCCCAGGCTTTGCGCGGCCCGCACCAGGCTGCCCTCGGTGGCCGCAGCGATGAAATAGAGAATGTCCGGGTCCAGGGTGGCCATAACCAATGGTAATGGACAAAGGCCATCGTGGTTATTTGCTTTCATGGCCCAAGCCGCCCAAACTGATGCTCATGAGCAGTCATCACCCGCCGCAGAACCACGCCACCTTCAGCCACATGCGCGATGGCACCCCCGAAGACTGGGCCGCCATCGCCCGCGAGTTCGCGCCCTATGCCCGCCAGTTGCCCGACCGGGTGCTGGACCACTTGAACCTGCTGAAAGGCGATTGCGGCGGCTTCCCCATCGATCGCCTGAGCCATTGCCTGCAGACCGCCACCCTGGCCCACCAGGATGGCCGCGACGAGGAATACGTGGTCTGCGCCCTGCTGCACGACATCGGCGACACCTTGGGCAGCTACAACCACGCCGACATCGCGGCGGCCATCCTCAAGCCCTTCGTGAGCGAAGAGAACAATTGGATGGTGGCCCACCACGGCATCTTCCAGGGCTACTACTTCTTCCACCACTTGGGCATGGACCGCGACCTGCGCGACCAATTCCAGCATCAGGCGGAGCTGTACCGGTACACCGCCGAGTTTTGCGAGCGCTACGACGCGGCCGCCTTCGACCCCCAGCGTGAGACCCTGCCGCTGGCATTTTTCGAGCCGATGCTGCGCCGCGTGCTGGCCGTGCCCAAGCAAAGCCTGTACGCCAAGATCGTGGCCAGGGAGTCGGTGCCAGAATCCTGACCATGCCCACGCTTCGACCTTTGCCTGCCTCGCCCGATCCCCAACGGGACAAGGCCCCATCCCCTGCCCAAGGCCAGGTCGCCGATCCCCAGAAGTTCGCGGTCGAGGTCAAACCCAGCCCCATCGACGGCCAGGGGGTTTTTGCCCTGCAGGCGGTGCTCGCTCGGCGCAAGATCGGCGAGATCCGGGGTGAATCCGTCAGCACGGCCGAAGCCTTCAAGCGGGCCAAGGCCGCCGACAAAAGCACCGGCCGTGTCTTCATGATCGCGGTGACGAATGCGCGCTCAGTGGACGCCACCCAGTCGACCGACCCGCTGCGCTTTGCCAACCACTCTTGTGCGCCCAACATGGTGCTCAAGGTGCAGCAAGGCCGCGTGGCCTTCTACGCCTTGCATGACATCGCCGCTGGCGAAGAACTCACCGTGGCCTACGGCCCCACCCACCATGCCGGGCGCCTGGCCTGCCGCTGCGGCGCACCCGGCTGCGCCGGCAGTCTGTAGAAAACCCTGATACGCCAACCCTGGGCTCCCCCTGAAGCGAGGGGGCCTTCATGGCACAACGGCGCCTTGTCGGCCCTTGATCGGTCCACAACGCACCCCGCGCACCAGTGACTTCACGAATACTGTATTCGTCAGGAGTCCTCCCCCATGAATGCCTCAGTGAATGGCCGCTTTTGGCGGGCCGGCAAACCGGTCCCCTTGGGCGATGTGCAGTTCAAAGTGCTCCAAGCACGCATCCGCATGCTGTTTGCGCACATGCCTGCGGCCTGCCTGGTCGCCACCAGCTTCTCCTGCTTGCTGGCCTGGTTGCTCTTGCCCACCATGGGTGGCCAGCGCGTGTGGGCCTGGTTGGCCTTGAAAGGCCTGATCGCCATCCTGCTGTTTGGCCAGGCGCGCCTGTTCAGCCACAGCGCCGACCCGGTGCACCCCAAGTGGTACCGGGGCTTCCTGATCCTGCTGGTGATCGATGGCCTGGTGTGGGGCTCGGTGGGCTGGTGGATGACCCCGCTGGCGCGCCTGGACCTGATGGCCGTGACCCTGGCATGCTTGCTGGGCGTGGCCTCCATGGGCACCTTCATGCTCAACCCCGATGCGGGTTCGGCGCGCGCCCTCATCATCCCGATGCTGGTGCCCAATGCCATCTTCTACCTGGCCCGGCAGGATTCGTTTGGCGTGTTTGGCGGGGCCTCGGTGCTGGCCTTCGTGGGCCTGCTGTTCCTGGAGACCCGCTGGGGGCAGAACCGCATCGAGGAGTTGCTCTTCCTGCGCTACACCACCGAGGAAGTGGCGCAAGAGCGCGCCAAGGCCCTGGCCTTGGCGCACCATCACAGCGAAGCCAAGAGCCGCTTCCTGGCCACCATGAGCCACGAAATGCGCACGCCCCTGCACGGCATGTTGGGCCTGACCCGCATGCTGCGCGACGAGGAGTTGCGCCCGCAAGCCCAGCAGCGCCTGGAGCTGGTGGAGCGCTCTGGCGAGCACCTGCTGTCGGTCATCAACGATGTGCTGGACACCTCCAAGATCGAAGCAGGCCATGTGCATGTCGAAAGGCGCCCTTTCGACCTGAGCGCGGTCATCCACGACGTGGTGGCCATCTCCACGGTCAACGCACAGGCCAAGGGCCTGCAACTGCTGCTGGAGTCCACCCTGCCGGCCCTCCATGACGTGACGGGCGATGCAGCCCGCGTGCGCCAGGTGCTGCACAACCTGCTGGGCAACGCCGTCAAGTTCACCGACCAGGGGCGCATCACCGTGCGGGTATCGCGCGTGGTGGGGCATGACACCGTGACCCTGGCGGTCGAGGACTCGGGCATTGGCATTCCCAGCGACGAGCTGCCCTTCATCTTCGAGGCCTTCCACCAGGTTGAAAGCTCGATGGAGCGCCGCCATGGTGGCGCCGGCCTGGGCCTGACCATTTCGCAAAAGCTGTGCCGCGCCATGGGCGGCGACCTGCGCTGCACCAGTGCCCCCGGGCGGGGCTCGGTCTTTGTGGCCAGCTTTGGCTTGCCGGTGGTGGCGCGCGCCCACCAGGTCGCCCCCCGGTCCCGTGGCGAGACTGGCGAGGCCACGGCGGCCATGCTCCACGCCGATGGCCGCCGTGGCCTGGTGCTGTTGGTGGAGGACAACCCCATCAACGCCCTGGTGGCCGACGCCGCGCTCAAGCAGTTTGGCCTGTCGGTGGTGTTGGCCGAAGACGGGCACAAGGCCCTGCGCTGGCTGCAGGACCACCAGCCCGACCTGGTGCTGATGGACTGCCAGATGCCCGACATGGATGGCTATGAAACCACGCAGCAGATCCGCGCCCTGGAGCGCCAGCAGGCGCGTGCGCGCGTGCCCATCGTGGCCCTGACGGCCAATGTGCTGCCCGAAGAGCGCCAACGCTGCCTCGATGCCGGCATGGACGACCACCTGCCCAAGCCTTTTCACCGCAACGACCTGGACCATTTGCTGACCCAACACCTGCCCTGCGGGAATCGGTTGTCAGCAATGGTTACGGACGGGCGAACCACCCTGCAGCCCATGGCATGATCGCCGCCGATCCCATCAAAGGGGCCACCTGTCGGCCCAACGCATTCATGAAAAAATCTCTCTTCGCCCTGGCCTTGGTCGGTGCTGTCTTGGCCCCACCCGCCCTGGCCGCCAAGCAAAAGGTTTGCATCTTTGACATCCTGGGCACCAGTGGCGACGGCTTCAACGCCGCCAAGGACTACGCCGTCGAGATGCAGAAAACCGGGGTAGACCTGGAGCTCAAGGCCTACGTCGATGAGCGCGTGGCCGTGGAGGATTTTCGCACCGGTCAGTGCGACGCCGTGATGGCCACCGCCCTGCGCACGCGCAGCTTCAACGCCCTGTCGGCCGCCATTGACTCGGCCGGTGTGTCCACCATCGTGCGCAACGGCAAGGTCGACATGGCCGCCAGCTACGAAGTGGTCCACAAGACCATCCAGACTTTCGCCTCACCCAAGGCCGCCGCGTTGATGGTGAACGGCCAGTTCGAAGTGGGCGGCATCATCCCCCTGGGCGCTGCCTACGCTTTCGTGAACGACCGCCAGATCAGCACGCTGGAAGCCGCCTCCGGCAAACGCATCGCCGCCTTCGACCATGACAAGGCCCAGGCCCAGTTGATCCAGCGCGTGGGCGCCCGCCCTGTGGCGGCTGACGTGACCAACTTTGGCGCCATGTTCAACAACGGCAGCGTGGACGTGCTCATCGCGCCATCCATCGCCTTCAAGCCCCTGGAGCTGGCCAAAGGCGTGGGCACCAAGGGCGCCGTGTCGCGCTACCCCATGACCATCCTGACCTACCAGATGATCATCAAGCGCGACCGCTTCCCCGAAGGCTTTGGCCAGAAGTCGCGCGAAGTGTGGCTGAGCCGTTTCGACTACGCACTGGAGATCGTCAAGCGCTCCGACGCGTCGATCCCCGCCAAGCTGTGGATGGACCCCACCCCCGCCGACACCGACCGCTACACCGTGCTGATGCGCGATGGCCGCATCGACATGGCCGAGAAAGGCTTCTACGACAAGAAGGGCCTGAAGATCATCAAGCGCATCCGCTGTGACGTGAATCCCTCGGCGCCCGATTGCTCCGAGGCCAGCGAAAACTGGTGACCGCCGCTCAGTGGCCTGATGGCGGCCATGAATGAAAAAAGCCCGCGAAGTTCGCGGGCTTTTTGTTGGCCGCAAGGCCAGCGAGTGATCCGTGGATCAGCCCAGAGCTTGCAGCTCGGTGTTGACCTTGGCCAGCAGGTCTTCGGTGATCAGGCCACCGGAGAACTTGGCGACCATGGACAGCGCAAAGCCCTTGCCCATCGCGATTTGCGGGTGGGTGGAAATGCCGGGCAGGTGCTTTTCCAGGATGGCCTTGGTGGTTTCGTTGTCCAGCAGATCGCCGAGTTTGGATTCGATCGAGAAGCTCATTGCAATGTCTCTCAACAAAGATGGAAGAAAGTGGGAAGGTGAAGGCGTAAGCATACCTGCTTCAAACGCTTGTTTACCATCAAGGCGGGTTTTCCTTGAGCGGTGCTGCATAGCACAAAAACCGGGGCCTGCCAGTGCTGGTTCTCGGAAGGTTTTGTGATAAGCGGGGCCCACTTATCCCCAAAATGAATGCACCGTCAAAGGGCCTGTTGCATTTTGTAATCAGCGCCCCGCATACGCCGCGTACATGTGCTAAGTCATTGATTTTATTGAATTCTTTGGCCATGCCTCAAGTTTGGGCAGAACCGGGGAAACCCTCTGCTGACAAAGAGTTAGCGCGGGTGTGCAGAGGTTTCCCACAAAGTTATCCACAGCTTTGGTGGATAAGAACGGACCCATGTGAATCAAGGACTTAGCGACGCCTGTTGCCGATCAACTTTGAGAGATGGCAGCAAGGGCCAGGAATCTGGCATCGGCTTCGACCCAGCCGCCACTTTGGAGGGCCTGGGGTCATGGAACAATGCGCCCAGCGCCGCCCTGCAGATTTCGGGAGGATGACAACGTTTGTAGGATTTTGAGCAACTAGGCTAAACCCTTGGTTGGGCCGATGGGCAAATCAGTTATCCCCATTTTCGCCAACCCCGATGCACAAGCATGGGGCATGGAGTCTCCCCGTGAACCCTGTCGGTGCCAAGTCGCTAAGTGCTTGATTCATATAGAAAGACCCTGCGTGCCTCATCTTGTGGCAATTTAAGCCAAACGACCGTGTGACAAGCATTTAGCGCACATCTGCGTGGGTTTCCCACAAAGTTATCCACAGACCCCGTGGATAAGGGTTGGAGCCCCTGAAATCAAGCACTTGCGTGCATCCTTTCACACCTTGTCAGAAGTTCGGAGACACGATTGCCTTGGCCCCTTGCCCCTCACCACCCACTTTGGAGCCTGCTTTGACCACCGACGTGGTGCGCCAGCGGGTGCGCGTGGTGGTGGAGGCGCCTCAACACAGCGGGCTGTGGGGCGCGCTGGACTACCTCAGCGAGGTGGCCCTGCTGCCGGGTGAACTGGTGCGCGTGCCGTTGGGCCGCCGGGTGGTGACCGGCGTGGTGTGGGACGAGGCGCCCGAGGGCGAGGTTTCACCCTATGCCGATGCCGACCTGAAAGAAGTGGCCGAGGTGCTGTCAGGCCTGCCCCCCTTGCCGAAGGCCTGGCGCCAGTTGGTGGCCTTTGCCGCAGCGTATTACCAGCGCAGCCTGGGCGAAATGGCCCTGATGGTGCTGCCGCCCGAGCTGCGTCAACTCGACGCGCTGCAGTGGCAGCGGCGCCGCAAGCGTCTGGACAAGGCCTTGCTGGAGCCCCTGCCACCGGCGACATCACCACCCCTGCCGGAGC
Organism: uncultured Aquabacterium sp.; assembly: GCA_964554655.1. Lineage (GTDB taxonomy): Bacteria > Pseudomonadota > Gammaproteobacteria > Burkholderiales > Burkholderiaceae_C > Aquabacterium. The sequence continues at coordinate 7,073 of CAZKPN010000083.1, forward strand.
TGACCGAGCAGCAAGCCCAGGCCCTGGACGCGTTGGCGCAACCCGGGGATCAACCTTACCTGCTGTGGGGCAGCACCGGCAGTGGCAAGACCGAGGTCTACCTGCGCCAGACTCAACGCGCGCTGGACAAGGGCCAGCAGGTGCTGATCATGGTCCCCGAGATCAACCTGACACCGCAGCTGGAAGCCCGCGTGGCCGAGCGCTTCACCGGGCGGCGCATCGTCTCCCTGCACAGCGCCCTGACGCCCGCCCAGCGCCTGCGCAACTGGCTGATGGCCCACCTGGGCCAGGCCGATGTGATCCTGGGCACGCGCCTGTCGGTGTTCACTCCGCTGCCGCGCCTGGGCCTGATCGTGGTCGATGAAGAACACGACCCCAGCTACAAGCAGCAAGATGGCGCCCGCTACTCCGCGCGCGATCTGGCCGTGTACCGTGCCCGGCTTGAAAAAGTGCCCGTGATCCTGGGCTCGGCCACGCCCAGCCTGGAGAGCTGGTTCAATGCCCTGCCCGCCAGCGAGGGTGGTGCTGGCCGCTATCAACGTTTGGCCATGCCCGCCCGCGTGGGCGATGGCGTGATGCCCCGCGTGCGCGTGCTTGATCTCTCCAAGGTGCTCAAGCCCACCATGGGCCAGGAGCCCCCGCCCGTGGCGCTGGAGCTGCTCCACGCGATTGAGGAGCGCACCGCGCGCGGCGAGCAAAGCCTGGTGCTGCTCAATCGCCGAGGCTACGCACCCGTGCTGCACTGCAGCGACTGCGGCTGGAAGAGCGGCTGCCCGCACTGCAGCGCCTGGCGCGTCTTCCACAAGCAGGACCGCACCCTGCGCTGCCACCACTGCGGCTTCACCGAACGTGTGCCGCGCGCCTGCCCCGATTGCGGCAACACCGACATCCAGCCCGTGGGCCGGGGCACCGAGCGCCTGGAAGAGCAACTGGCCGCCGCCATGCCCGCCGCGCGCATCGGCCGCATCGATGCCGACGTGACCCGCCTGAAAGGCGCGCTGGAAGAACAACTGGCCAGCGTGCATGCTGGCGAGATCGACGTGCTGGTGGGCACGCAGATGGTGGCCAAGGGCCACGACTTTCGCCGCATCACCCTGGTCGCGGCCGTGAACCCGGACGCGGCCCTGTTCGCCAGCGACTTCCGCGCGGCCGAGCGCCAGTTCTCCTTGCTGCTGCAAGCCGCAGGACGCGCCGGGCGCGATGCCGAGGTGGCGGGCCGCAGCGAGATGTGGGTGCAGACTTGGCACCCCACGCACCCGCTGTACCAGTCACTGCGGGCCTACGACTACCCCACCTTCGCGGCCAGGCAACTGGAAGAGCGCCAGATGGCGGGCCTGCCGCCCTATGCCAGCCTGGCCATGCTGCGTGCCGAGGGCAAGACGCAAGAGGCGGCACAAGCCTTCCTGAAGGACGCCGCCGAAGCGGCCAAGCCCTTGGCCGATGCTTTGGCGTGCATCACCCTGTACCCGGCCGTGCCCACGCCCGTGCAGCGCGTGGCCAACATCGAACGCGCGCAGATGATGATCGAGTCGCCCAACCGAGCCGCCTTGCAGCGCTTTCTGACCGACAGCCAGCCGCTGTGGCTGGACACGGCGCAAAAAAACCGCCGCAACGGACTGGTCCGTTGGGCGGTTGATGTCGACCCGCTGTCGATCTAAGAGGAAAGCATCAGCCCAGCAAGGCTTCCATGCCTTCGCACAGCTCGGCCAGGGGCGGCATGTCGATCAGCAGGTTCTCAGGCTTGAGGCCCAGCTTGATGCAGACCTCGGTGGGGATGGTGGCAGCCAGTTCCTCGCCATCCAAACCATTGTGCTCGGCACGGGCGCGCCAGGAGGCCAGGTGCAACACCCCCGCAACAGCATCAAAGGGGGCGTGGCTCAAGGGATCGGGGAAGTTGGCGATGGCTTCGCTGAAGGCGGGCGGGAACTTCCACTGGCGGGCCAGCTCGGCACCGACGTTGGCAAAGCTGTAGCCAAACGAGGTGCGTTCCATGTCAATGCGGCGCGGGTCCAGCGGCGTGGCCAGCTTGTCCAGATGCAGCATTTGCTCGGGCATGCCGGCGTGCATCACCAGTTGACCGATGCCGTGCATCAGGCCCACGGTGAAGGCCAGGTCCACGTTTTGATGGGCGGCTTTGGCCACCCAGCGCGCCACGGCGGCGGTGTGCATGCTGTAGCGCCAGAACTTGTTCAAGTCCATGCCGGGCATGGATTTGTAGCCACCGGTCAGGCCGGAGCTGATCACCAGGGTGCGCACGGTGACGAAGCCCAGCATGGCCACGGCGTCATTGACGGTGCCAATGCTGCGCGACACATGGTAGTAAGCCGAGTTGCCCAAACGCAGCAAGCGGGCCGACAACACGGGGTCGGCGGCGATCTTGCGCACGATGACATCAATGGAAATGTCATCGTTGTTGAAACTGTCGATCAGTTCGTGAACGATCTTGGGCACGGCCGGCAGGGCCTGGGGTTGTTTGAAAAGTGCTTCGAGCTGCATCGCCAGCCTCCATCTCGATTGAAACCATGTGGACACTGCCCCCAGAAGCGGAAGACAGCTCAGTCTGCTTATCGACCTTTGGGGTCAAGACTTGAGCATCGGGCAAGGCGCACTTTTCAAGCCATGGAAAAGCGTGGGTGCAACCCCGCACTTGCCGGCATTGGTGGCCAAGGCGATGATGGACAAGAGCATTCATTTCAGGAGACGGATGACCATGGTGTGCAAGACCAGAACAAGCGCGGCGGTGGTGGCCATGGTGGCCTGGGCCGCCTTCAGCGCCCAGGCGCAGCCTTCCCTGCCCCAGCGCAACCTGTTGGTGGAGTGGCGCATGAGTTCCTCCACCGAGCAGCAGCGCCAGGGTGCGGGGCTGCGCACCGGCGAAATCATCGTGGACAGCCGAGGCGGCGTGCAGGGCCGGGCCGGTGCCGTGATCACGTCGACGACGCGGTCCAGCAGCCAAGCCGGCCTGCAGCAGCTGCAGGTGCTCAACGGCGGCAAGGCACGGATCTACCTGGGCAGCAGCCGTCCGGTGACGCAATGGCAATTTGGTGTGGGCGGCCCGGGTGGCACCCACCTGGTCAATCCGGAAGCGCGCAACAGCGGTGGCGCTGGCTGGCAGGCCTGGTCGTCCACCACCTTGGTGGACACGGGCCGCGGCATCACCGTGCGGCCCCGCTGGGCGGGCGGCCAGCTGGTCACCGTGGAGCTGGAAGCCCGCGTGGCCCAGCAGGCCGCCTACGGCCCCGACGGCCAGACCGAATCGACCGAAGTCATGACCACGGTGCAGTTGCCCCTGGGGGCCTGGACGACGGTGGCCCAGCGCGGTGGCCAGGTGCAACAAAGCCGGCGCGGCATGCTGTCCACCGAAGACACCAGCCGGGACGACCAGGAAGTGCTCGAAATGCGGGTCTCCGCGCCCTGACGGGGTCTTGGCTTCTCCATGACAATGGCGGCCAGGCCACGCTGGCCTGACACGCCGAACACGAAAGACACCCCATGGCCAACGCCGCCAGTTTTCTGACCGAGATGACCCGCAAGATGCTCGACAAGGTCGCGCGCGCGGGCCTGCCCCCTCTGCACCAGCAACCCGTGGCGCAAGCGCGCCTGTCCTACCGCATGGGCGTGGGCGCCATGGAGGGCGAGCGGGTCGAGGTCGCCCGGGTGGACAACTTCAGCATCCCCGGCCCGGCGGGCGCCATCCCCGCGCGCCTGTGGGCCCCCAGCCATGACGCCTGCCTGCCGGTGCTGCTGTACCTGCACGGCGGCGGCTTCGTGGTGGGCGGCATCGACACCTGCGAAGCCATGTGCCGCCGCATTGCCCAGCAAAGCGGCGCGGCCGTGGTCGCCATCGACTACCGCCTGGCGCCCGAACACCCCTTCCCCGCCGGCCTGGACGATTCGTTCGCGGCCCTGCAATGGCTGGCGGCCGAAGGCGTCTCCCTGGGCCTGGACCCTCGCCGCATCGCAGTGGGCGGCGACAGCGCGGGCGGCACACTGAGCGCCGCCGTGGCCCTCATGGCCCGCGATGCCGGCGTGCCTTTGGCGCTGCAAGTGCTGTTCTACCCCTCGGTCGAACCCTCGGCCGTGACCGAGTCCTACAAGGTCTTTTCTTCGCAGAGCCTGATGCTGGACGAGCCCTTGATGCGCTGGTTCGAGACGCAGGCCCGTGGCCCGGGCTTCAAATCCGACTGGCGGCGCGAACCCATGCTGGCCGCCAGCCACCAGGGCGTGGCCCCCGCCTGGATCGGCCTGGCCGAATGCGACCCGCTGGCCGACGAAGGCCGAAAGTACGCCAAAGTCTTGCAGGAAGCCGGCGTGCCCGTGCAGCTGACGGTGTGGCCCGGCGTGATCCATGACTTCATCAACATGGGGCGCTTCATCCCCGAGGCCTACCAGGCGCACGGGGCGGTGGCCCTGGCCCTGAAGACCGCTTTCGGTCTGTGACATCAGGTGGCATGGGCCTTGCACGCGCTGAGTCCATGTCCACCTCATCCCATGTTCCCAGCGGCGTCCAGGCCTCCCGAGCGGCGGCCGTCTGGCGCGACCGCCTGAGCCTCTTGCTGGAGTCCACCGGCGAAGGCGTCTATGGCATCGACATGGATGGCCTGTGCACCTTCATCAACCGGGCGGGGGCGCACATGCTGGGCCACGAGCCCGAACAGGTGCTGGGCCGCAACATGCACGAGCTGATGCACCACACCGATGCCGAGGGTGGGCACTATCCGGTCGAGTGCTGTCCCATCTACAACGCCTTCCGGGCCGGGGTGCCCTGCCGCATCGACAGTGAAGTGCTGTGGCGGGCCGACGGCAGCTCCTTCGCGTCCGAGTACTCCTCTTACCCCATCCTGGATGGGGGACAGGTGCTGGGCGCCGTGGTCACCTTCGTCGACATCAGCGACCGCCGCGAGCAGGAAACGCGGCTTCAACAAGCGCACGACGAGCTGGAACACCGCGTGGCCGAGCGCACCCAGGCCCTCAGCCAGGCCTTGAGCCAGTTGCGCGAACTGCAAGCCCACATCGACGGGGTGCGCGAGACTGAGCGCCAGCGCATCGCCCGCGAGATCCATGACGAGCTGGGCAGCCTGTTGGTGGGCCTGAAGATGGACGTGAGCTGGCTGGAAAAGCGCGTGGCCGACCAGCCCGCGCTGCACTGCAAATGCCAGGACATGCGCGGCCTGATCGATGGCGCCGTGGACAACGTGGGCCGCATCATCACCGACCTGCGCCCCTCCATCCTCGACCACCAGGGCCTGTGGCCCACGCTGGAATGGCAGGCGCAGGACTTCATGGGCAGCAGCGAGTTGCGCTGCCGCTGGAGCCTGGAGATCGCGCCCGGGGTGAACGCCCCCGAAGGCCCCCTGGCCACCGCCGTGTTCCGCATCTTCCAGGAAATGCTCAGCAACGTGGCGCGCCACGCGCAGGCCACCGAGGTGGACATTCGCATCTGCGCCATGCCCAGTGACCTGACCGTGCGCGTCAAGGACAACGGCCGGGGCGCGCCACCCAGCGTGTTCAACAGCCCCCACGCGTATGGCGTGATGGGCATGCGCGAGCGGGCCGGCCACTTCGGTGGCTGGTTGCACATCGACAGCCAGTTGGACAAAGGCACGCAACTCATCCTGAGCATGCCCCTGTACCAGGTTGCAGCACAGGTTCAGGCGCGGCAACCCCAGGAGCGCGCCGCATGACGGTGATCAAAGTCATGCTGGTGGACGACCACCTGATCGTGCGCCAAGGCTTGCGCCAGGTGCTGGGCGATGTGGACGACCTGGCCGTGGTGGCGGATGCGGCCGATGGCGTGCAGGCGATGCAGCTGGTGCGCCAGTTGATGGGCGCGGCAAGCGGCCCCGGCCTGGACGTGGTGATGCTGGACATCGCCATGCCCGGGCGCGATGGCCTGGAGGTGCTCAAGCAACTCAAGGCCGAGTACCCCCGGCTGGCGGTGCTCATGCTCAGCACCTACCCCGACAAGCAATTTGCCGTGCGCTGCCTGCGCGCGGGCGCCTCGGGCTACCTCAACAAAAGCGCTGATCCCGACGAGATGGTGATGGCCCTGCGAAAGGCCGCTGCCGGTGGCGTCTACCTGACCGCCAGCGTGGCGGAGGCGCTGGCCACTTCCCTCAGCGAAGTGCGCGACCAGCCCGCGCACGAGACCTTGTCGCGGCGTGAACACCAGGTGTTCCTGCTGCTGGCCGAAGGCCGCAGCGTGGGCCAGATTGCCGAGCTGTTGAGCCTGTCGCCCAACACCGTTTCCACCTACCGCGCCCGCATCCTGGACAAGACCGGCACGCGCAACGATGTCGAGCTGGCGCTGTACGCGGTGCGCCAGCAGCTGGTGAGCATTGTTTAGCGCGGTGTAGGGCCAGCCCTACAAGCGAATCACGATTCCCGTGATGGCGTGATCCGCCCAGGCTGCCTACAGTGAGGCCATGACCACGATCACCCGCCCACCCCTGCCGCCCTTCACCGAAGAGACCGCGCGCCTCAAAGTCCAGATGGCCGAAGACGCCTGGAACAGCCAAGACCCCGAGCGCTGCGCCAAGGCCTACACCGAAGATTCATGGTGGCGCAACCGCAGCGAGTTCCTGCAGGGGCGCGAGGCCATCGTCACCTTCCTGACCCGCAAGTGGGCCAAGGAACACCAGTACAAGCTCAAGAAGCGCCTGTTTGCCTTCACCGCCAACCGCATCGCCGTGTGCTTCGAGTACGAGTACCACGATGATGCCGGCCAATGGTGGCGCGCCTACGGCAATGAGAACTGGACCTTCGACGAAGGTGGCCTGATGGCCCGGCGCGAAGCCAGCATCAACGACGTCGCCATCCTCGAATCCGAACGCCAACTCTGAACCATCGCCATAAGGAAGCCGCACCATGAACCGCGAAGACGTCACCGACCTCATCATCGAAGCCAAAGTGCGCCAAGGCCTGAAGTGGGCCGACGTGGCCACCAAGGTGGGCCTGAGCAAGGAGTGGGTGACCGCTGGCTGCCTGGGCCAGATGACCTTCACCGCCGAGCAGGCCGCCACCGTGGCCGAGGTCTTCGGCCTGCCCGACGAGGCCAAGCTGTGGCTGCAAGAAGTGCCCTACAAAGGCTCACTGCCGACCTCGGTGCCCACCGATCCGCTGATCTACCGCTTCTACGAACTCATCAGCGTGTATGGCACCACCTTCAAGGCCTTGATCCACGAAGAATTCGGTGACGGCATCATGAGCGCCATCGATTTCAAGATGGACCTGCAGCGTGAAGCCAACCCGGCTGGTGACCGCGTCAACATCGTGATGTCGGGCAAGTTCCTGTCGTACAAGACCTATTGAGCGGGGTGGGTCAGCGGTCGTCCAGTTGCGGGCCGCTGCCCAGGTCGGGGCCCTCACGCTCCAGCGGCGGGAACTGCTGCGCTTTCAATTCTTCCGTGCGAACGCTGATTTCTGCCGGGGCGCTGCTTGTAAGCTGTTGATCGTAGTTGCTCAATTGCTCCGGGCTGGGAGAGCGCTTGTCGGCGTACTGCTGCACCAAGGCCTCATTGGCGGTCGTGATCTGCCGGGTTGCTTCGACCCCGCAGATTTCGGTTTTCAACCCGTCCTGGGCCTGTTCCATCTTTAGAACGGCTTCGGCAGAACGGTGACCGCCCAGCTCCTCCATTTGGGCTTTGTGCTGCGCAAACATGTCCTTGGCCTTGTTCGATTGCGAATCCAACTCGGTTTTCCAAAGTTGATCGCGGGCCGCATCGTCCAGGCCCAGCATCGCGGCTTCCTTGGTGAGGGCCTCGTGTTGCGGGACCACGTTCTTCTGGAAGCTGCTGATCTCGCCAAGCTGCCCAGCTTGGCATTCTTTGGCACGGCCCTCATCCGCTTGAGCCTTGGCCTCGCGGGGTTCCTGGATGAACTTTTTGTGAGCGACCGCAGCGACCAGGGCCACCGCCACCGGCAGGTTGAACTCATCAACCGGGGGCGGCCGGGCCTGGTCGGGCGGCGGCACCAGGGTGCCGGTTTCGTGTTGCGTGTGGCCCATCGCGACCTGGATGACATCGGCGGCCGGGGCCTCTTTGATGGTCAGAACATCGATGCCCTGTGAAAACCGAGCCTTGTCTTCTTCATCCCTGACCACCTCATCCTTCATCGCTTCTTCGCGCATGTCGGCCTGGGCGCCCCGGCCAGCCACACCGTCCTGCGGCCCTGGGAACATGGCCCGGGCGTTTTGCGAGATGACCAGGTCGTTCTCGCTCTTGGCCAGCAGGGCTTGCGCTTCGGTCAGCTGCCCCACCAGCTGGTCCTGGCGGTCCATGGCGGCGGGGTGGTGATCCCACTTTTGGGGATCCTCCAGCACGTCGTCCAGCACGCCCCTTTCCAGCTTGAGCTCGTCCAAGCGTTGCTGCGCCTGGTCGCGCTCGCCACGGTACTTTTGCACCAGTTCGTCAAAGGGATTGGCCATGATTCATCTTCTCCACCAAGGCGGGGTTGGCGTAGGCGAACTGCTTGCGCACCTTGGCAGGCTTGCTGCCCACGCCCATCACGATTTGCAGATCCTTGAAGTCGGCGCCCGCCAGTTGGCTTGGGTCGACCACCAACTCCTGGTGCGTGGAGGCGACCTTGTCCTTGCCGCCGTGCTCTTCGCCCTTCTTGTGGCCGATCTGCTCGGCCAGCATCTTGGCGGTGCCATCCTGCAGGCTGGGGTTCATGAAGGTGCGCACCGCGCAACTGCCCATCATGCCGTCGGCGTTCGGGTAGGCGCTTCGCATCTGGCCAATGCTCTGCGTGAACATCCACAGCTTGATGCCGTAGCCGCGCCCCACTTCCAGGGCTTCTTCAACCGGGGGCATGTGCTTGAGGCGTGGCAATTCGTCCAGCACGAAGAGGATGGGCGCGGTGCCGCGCGGCGGGATCTTGGTGGACGTGAGGGCGCGGATGTGCTGGGCGATCACCACGCGCAACAGAGACAGGTAGGCATCAATCTCGTTGGGCTTGACGCACACGTAGATGGTGAGGTTCTTGCCGTCGCGCAGGTCCAGCGGGTTCCAGTCGGACTTGCCCGTGATGTGCCCGATGCGGTCGCCCACCCAGGCGCTGAGGCTGGCCTTGGCCGTTTGCAGGGCGCCGTCCAGCGTCTTGGCCTCCATGTGCGCGAAGTTGCTGCCTTCGTCGCGCATGGTGGCGCTCTCGGGGTTCTTGCGCAAACGCTCGACGAACTCGCTCCAGCCATTGCGGTTGACCAGGCTCAGCACCTTGGACATGGCCCGGTCTTCGGGCGGATTCCAGAACGCCACGTCGGCGATGATGGCCGTCAGGATGTCGCGGGCCTTGTCCTCCCAGAAGGGCTCTTTGGCGGCGGGCACGATCATCATGCTGGCCAGAAAGCGCGCGTCTTCCCAGATGTACAGCGCTTCGTTGCGGATGAAGGTGAGCGGGTTGAAGCAGGCGCTGTTGGCCGGGTCCAGCGGGCTGAACTTGATGACCGGCCCCACATTGGCGGCGCGCCAGCTGGCGGTGTGGTCGTAGATTTCCCCCTTCACGTCCAGCACCAGGGCGGGGCCCGGCCAGCGCAGCATGTTCGGGAAGACGTTGCACTGGGTCTTGCCCGAACCGGGCGGCGCGACCGTCATGACCGAGCCATCACCGGCAAAGATCAGCTCGGTGTCCGTGCCGTCCAGCAGGCCGAAGCTCAGGTTGTAGGGGCTGTCCGACGGGGCGAATGCCGAGCGCTTGACCTCGCCTTGGGTCAGCCAGTAGATGCCATCCACAAAGCGCCGTTGCATGTCGCGGTACAGGCTGTCGGAGGGGTGATCGATGACCAGCTTCTGAATGGCGGCCAGGGCTTGAGACTCGATGTCGGCGCCCGCGTTGCCTTGGGCGAAGTTGGCGACACTGGCCCGGGCCTGGTCAATGGAGTTCTTTGAGCTTCGGAGCCAACTGAACAGGCCTTTGAACTTCCAGTCCGACGGGTCGGTGGTGCCACCGGCGTAGATGGCGCTGAAGCGGAACCAGTGGAATTTCTCGTTGTCGATCAAACCCCGGTTGAAGGCCAGGTAGGCGAAGCGCAGGGCTTCCAGGTCACCTCGGCGGAAGGACTTGATGCTGCGCAGCAGCGTGAAGCTCATCTTGTGGCCGCCGTTGCGGTTGAGCCCGCTGTACCCAAAGGTGTGGTCCAGCGAATCAAAGGCGTCGAGGATGGCGTGCTCGCGTGTGGCCTTGTCCGCCCCAAAGGCCTCAAGCGCGGCGCGGTTGGACTTGCGCAGGGTGAAGTAGCGCATCCTTGGGATCTTGCGCAACAGCCACACCACGAACGCCAAGCCCGCCAGCACGGGCCAAAGGTTTTTAAGATACGGGATGACCGTTTGCGTCACGCGGCTGGACAGGGGCACGCCAGCGCTCTCGCCCGCGCAGGTGGTGCTGTCCATCGGAGAGAGTGTGTCCAGCGCCTTGGCGCCAGCCGGCAGCTTGAGCCCTCTTTGCCACACCGTGCCCAACTTGACCCGCGTGGCATGGCGGGCCTGCCACTGGGGTGAGAAATAGCGGTCGAGGATTTCGCGGGCAGACGCTGGTGAATAGCTGTAGGCCGACGAACAGCGGGACAGCATGTACTTGTCGCAGTGGTCGCCATTGCAGCTGAGATCAACCTTGGCATTCTCCCGGCGGATCAACTCCTCTGCGAGCTGGTGGTACTCGCTCAACCGCTCGGCTTCCGCGGGCAGCAGCGGCTGGCCCGGACCTCGCGCGGCGGACAGGCTGCGGATGATGCCGCTGAGCTGCCCGAGGGCCACATAGGCCCGCGCGGTTGATTCACGGCTGGACCGACCTTTGAAATCTTCGGCCACTTGCTGGGCCGAAGGCATCTCTTTGAAATAGTCCGCATCCTGGGCCCAAAGTGGTGCGGTGGGATGCACCAGAAACAGGACGAGCAGTGAGGCCAGGGCCAGGTGCTTGGAGGAATGCTGGGTCATGGCGATTTTTCTTGGGTGCGCAAATGCTGGATGCAACGGACCTGTTCGACTTCTCGGTCTGGCGATGAACAGCGAGCCCATCTCCCCAGTTCCTCAGCTGGCGGAGAGCGTTGCATGTAGTTGCCCCAAGAAAACAGGGATCGCCATGGTTCACCCATGGCCGATTCACTATATCAATCATGAATTGCGATCAGTAGTGTCCGGTTAAAAGTTGAACAAATTCAACTGGTTAGCAATGGGTGGC